>DAOUFF010000026.1:0-1611 GCA_034430195.1 Anaerolineaceae bacterium
TCCCCTGCCTCGGCACGCTTCAATGCCAGGTTTGTGGCAATCTTGACGCCCGCGAAGCCATCCGTAATTTGTTTTATCACTGCCTCGACGATATTCGGGCCGATGGTGAGCGTGGGATCTTTGTAGATTTCCAGCCCGGTTTCAACGCCTGTATTGGCAAAAGACGATGAAAAATTTTCCGGGATAACGATGGCAACACCGGCCTGTTGCGTGTCTACCGCCTGGCGTGCAGCTGCAGCATCGGCGGCTGTGGTAACTTCCATCAGGCCAGAGAATTCTTCACCTTTGAGGGCTTTGACAATCTCTTCCCCGAGCTGTCCAATCTGGTCATGGCCCGCATCCAGATTTGCGATCACAACTTTGGTGCTTGGCAGGCTAAAACCTTCACTACCTTTTATGTTGCCAAACATGAAGTAGAACATTCCCGCAATCAGGAATGGGATACCAAACATGAATACCAGCGAGAAAAAGCTGCGGTAAGCACTGATAAAATCTTTGAAGGCAATATCAAGGATTTTCATTGGGGCGATCCTTTTTTACTTATCTCTCAGAGCGCGGCCAGTCAGGTGCAGGAAGACCGCCTCAAGGTTCGGAGACCGGATATCTACCGAGTTAACGCGCACCCCATCCGCCGAGGCAATCTCGAACAGGCGCGGCAGCACGCGGTTTGAGTCATCCACCAGAAGTTGGAGGGTACCGTCTTCCGCGAGAATGCTCGCTACCCCAGGCGCGGCGCGCCATTTGTCGAGCACACGTTCGCCTTCAGCATTGATGGTGAGCGTGATGCGGTCTTTCTGCCCAACCAGATCAATCAATTGGTCGTGTGTGCCGCAAGCAATCACCTTACCATGATCCATAATCGCGATGTGATCCGAAAGTTCCTGAGCCTCTTCCATGTAATGGGTGGTGTAAAGCACGGTCATGCCCTGGTTCTTTAGATCAACAACGCCGTCCAATATGCTGCGGCGCGATTGGGGATCAATGCCCACCGTGGGTTCATCCATATAGACGACCTTGGGTTTATGCAGCAGCGCCACGCCAATGTTCACCCGGCGCTTCATGCCGCCGGAATATTTCCCCACCCGGTCTTTGGCGCGCTCCGTCAGGCCAATCAGGTCAAGCACTTCATCGACGCGCTTATGGAGGGCAGCGCCGCGCAGCCCGTACATTTTTCCCCAAAAGGTCAGGTTTTCGCGCGCGGATAAATCATCGTAGAGCGCGATATCCTGCGGTACCACGCCCAGGGCTTTCTTGACCGACATAACATCACGGGTAATTGAGTGGGACATAATCAGAGCATCTCCCTGGTCGGGGCGCAGCAAGCCAGAGAGCATGGAGATAGTGGTTGTTTTTCCAGCCCCATTCGGACCGAGCAGGCTAAAAATTTCTCCCTGTTGCACCTCAAAACTAACGCCCTGCACGGCGTGTAGATCGCCAAAACTTTTGTACAGATTCTGAACTTCAATTGCTGATGACATGGTATCTTCCTCACAAAGTAAACCAGATTGACTACAGTTTACAAAAAACGGCTCACCTCGTCATCTATCTTGCAGTCCATTGTCACCTGTCCAATAGTACAATGTCCGGCTGGACAATACCGAAAAAGGTCAA
>DAOUFF010000027.1:0-7070 GCA_034430195.1 Anaerolineaceae bacterium
GGCCATGATGATACCGTCTGGTGGAATGAATTGGGGCACAACAGCCGCGATACGCTCTACCGCACTCCGGGTGGGCCGGTCGTCGCCGGCATGCCGGTAACCCTCAGGCTGCGCGCAGCTCAGGGAGACCTAACGGAAGCAAAAGTGCGCGTTTGGAATGACCGTCTCAACCAGCAGACATTGCTGCCGATGAGCATTGCGTACAGCGACGGCACCTATGACTGGTGGCAGGCCGTGCTTCCTGCCAGCAGCGATCCGACCGTCTTGTGGTATCGCTTCATTGCCATCGATGGTAGCGACAGCGATTATTATGAAGATGACCAGGCCCGTACTATGGGTTGGGGTCAGCCTTTTGATGAAAGCCCCGATTATTCATATCAAATTACGGTCTATGACCCGGCATTTCAAACCCCCGATTGGATTAAAAACGCGGTGGTCTACCAGGTTTTCCCCGACCGCTTTCGCGACGGCGACAGCACCAATGACAAACCCGCCGGCAGCTTTTTCTATGACGAGGCCGGCGGCACGGTTTATCGATCATTAACTCAGAACTGGAATGAAGCCGTGTGCGACCCCCGAGAAACCGGCGAATGCGCCGGCACATACAGCAAAAACTTCTATGGCGGCGACTTGCAAGGCCTGATCGATAAGCTGGACTATCTGCAGAGTTTGGGCATCACCACCGTTTACCTCAACCCGATCTTTGACTCTCCGTCCAACCACGGCTACGATACCACCAACTATATGAGCATCAACCCCATTTTTGGGGATGCTGATTTGTTCAACACGCTGACCGAAGAACTTGCCACCCGAAACATGCATCTCATCCTGGATGGTGTATTCAACCACACGTCTTCAGACAGCCTTTATTTTGACCGTTACAGCCGCTATGATGCGCTGGGTGCCTGCGAAAGTCCAGATTCCCCCTACCGTGAGTGGTATACCTTCCACGACGTTCCCGCCGGCAGCGGGCCTTGCGTCGGCAGTGACGGTACCGCTGGCGGTGCTACCTATGATTCCTGGTGGGGGTACGACAGCCTGCCCAAACTTAATTCCACCAACTCCGAAGTTCGGGCGCTCATTTGGGATAATTCTTCCAATCCCACCGCAACAGTGGCCGGCAGCTATATGCAAAGCGCTGACGGCTGGCGCCTGGACGTGGGCGGAGACGTGGACCCGGGAACAGTCGGCGACCCCACCAATGATTACTGGGAGGGCTTCCGCCGCACCGTAAAAACCGTCAACCCGCGTGCGTATATCGCTGGAGAAGAATGGGGGATTGCCAACTCGTGGCTATTGGGCGGCGAATGGGACGCGGTGATGAATTATCAGTTCAGCTCAGCCGTGCTCTCCCTTTGGCGTGATGAGCCCTTCACCGATAACGACCACTCGGCTGGCTCTTCCGCGGGGGAATTGACGCCGCTTAGCCCAACTCAGTTCGATGAACGCATCCAAAACCTGATGGAGCGCTACAACCCGGAAAGCCTCCAGGCGATGCTCAACCTGTTCGACAGTCACGATACCAGTCGCGTGCTGTTCATGCTTGACCATAACGCTGACCAGGCGGACCCTACGCTTTACGCCAACCCAAATTACGACTGGTCAGACGCGATCAACCGCCTGAAGGGTGCGGCTGCCATTCAAATGACCATGCCGGGAGCTCCCACCATCTATTACGGTGATGAAGTGGGCCTGGTGGGCCCGATGGCTTACGCTGCTGGAAAGTGGGAAGATGATCCCTATAACCGCCAGCCCTTCCCCTGGCTGGACGAGAGCGGTACACCCTTCTACAGCCACTTGCAGAGCCAAACCGCACAGGATGAAATCTACGATTACTATGCCACGCTCACCGCTGCCCGCGCTGACCATCCAGCTCTGCGCACGGGCAACTACCACACCCTGCTGAGCTCGGATGAATACGGCTATTACGCTTACCTCAGGCTCATTCCCGGAGAAGACGCTGCGGTCGTATTGGTGAACCGCGACAGTATAGCTCATCAGGTGACACTGGATGTCAGCGGACTGCTTCCCCATGGAGCCACTTTCAGGGATGTCTTTACCGAGCAGCTCTATACCATTCCGCCGGTTCATACTGCGCTTGAGTGGGTAGCTGTGCCAGCCAATGGCGTGACCGTGTTGGTTTTGAACGATGAAACCTTGACCGCCCCGCCAGAAACCGTGACCGGCCTCGAAGTGCACGATGCCAACCCTGGAACGATCTATCTGGATTGGCCCGACACATCCGGCGCAAATCAGTATCAGGTCTTTCGCAGTTACTTGACCGGCGGAGGCTACGAAAAAATCGATACGAGCAACACCTCAGATTACACAGATACTGAGGTTACGGTCGGAACACGTTATTACTACATCGTCATCGCGTACAATACGACTACCGGCCTGGTTTCAGGGCCTTCCAACGAAGTGACTGCCCTGCCAGCTTATGCCATCGGGTGGGCAAATTTGCAGTGGCCTGCCACTATTACCCATACCATTGGGGTGACGCCCACCGAAAATATCTACGGCCAGGTGTGGATTGACGGAGTGACCCTGCACCCGGGCCAGACGCCAACACTTTTTGCCCAAGTTGGTTATGGCCCAGACGGTTCGGAGCCGCTTGACAACCCGGCCTGGGTCTGGTTAGACGCGGTTTATAACACCGACTCGGGCGAAAATGACGAATTTATGGGCACGCTTCTGCCCGAAGCAATTGGGACCTTCGATTACGCTTATCGCTACACCACGAACGGCGGCCTGAGCTGGACCTACGCCGACAAGGACGGTACCAACAATGGTTACGCCGCTGACCAGGCTGGTTCGCTGACCGTTTTGCCTTCCACCGACACCACCCCACCCAGCGCGCCGATCCTAAGCTTGACCAACTGGTCCGCCTCCTTCATCGACCTGGAGTGGGTAGCAGCAACAGACGAAACCGCCCTCCATGCCTATGACCTCTACCGTTCTACTGACGGGGTCGCGTTTACCCGACTGGTGCGCTTGCCCGCCTCGGAGCTCAGCTTCAGAGACACTTCAGTTGAAAGCGCCCTCACCTACTATTACTACATGCTCGCTGTCGATACCAGCTTTAATTTCAGCCAACCTTCCAACACTGTCAATCATGCAGCTGAACCCAAGATGGTTACCGTCAACTTTGCCATCAGCGTGCCAGAATTTACGCCGCCAACGGTCTACCTGACGCGGGTCATCAATGCCGACGGGACGGTTGGGGATTGGAACCCGGCCGGCACAGCCCTCAGCCCGGAAAATGCCACCCTCTGGACCGGTTCTGTTAGTTTGCTCGACGGTACGACATTCGAGTTTAAATTTGCCCGGGGCAGCTGGGATACGGTCATGAAGGGCTTGGACGGAAATGAAGAATTGGCCAACCTTTCGCTGATTGCCGATTATGGTGAAAATGGCACCCAAACGTTCGAATACACCGTATTAAACTGGCGCGATCCGCTGGTAACGGAAGTTCAACCACTGGATGGAGCCATCGACCTTCCCTTCGAGACTGCCCTGAGCGTGACCTGGAGCCAAGCCATGCCAGCCGATGCCTGCCCGGCCCTGCAGGATGCCAGCATGCAGCCAGTCGGCGGCAGCTGCAGCTACGACGAACTGACCTTTACGCATACCTTTACACCGACCGAACCCCTGACGGGCCTGACACTCTACAGTGCAGCGGCAGCGGGGCTGGTAGACGTTAATGGCGATGCCCAGCAAGTGCCCTACAGCTGGTCCTTCACGACCCTCGGGTATTGGAGCTGGCTGCCGTTGATCTTCAGGTAATCTTTTAGATAGGGCTCAAACGGAGCGGCGAGAAACCGCTCCGTTTTTTTATGCGATCGGGCTTACGGCGCAATGCCACGCGAATAGAGCAGAGCCATCCCCCCAAAATAAACCAAAATCAGGATAAGCGCATCCAATTCAATGAATAAAAACTTGCGCTCCAATCTGGCCAACGTTCCGATCAGCCCAAAGACGGTCATCAGCAGCCCCATCGTGGCGATCAAAAGAAAAGAAGGGTCAATAGCGCTGAAGAATCGGCCCCCCACCATAAAAATATCAGCCAGGCCCAATGAAAACATGTTGAACATGTTGCTGCCAAAAAGGTTGCCGATCGCCAAATCATCTGCACCGGCCCGCGCTGCCGTTACGGTAGTGACCATTTCGGGCAGCGAGGTAATGAAGGCAACCAGTGTAGAGCCAATAAATGTTGCACCCAGCCCGGTTATCTCGGCAATCTGGCCACTGCTGGCGACCATCCGCGGGGTGACCAAGACCAGCAGCAAGGTCGCTGCGGCAAACCAGAGCACAGCCGTTTTGAGCGAAGGCAGGTTTTCGGGCAATTCGGTCTGTACAGAACCATCTGCTGAGGCTTGCAAGCTGGAGGGCTGTCGGCTTTGCCGGCGCAACACCGACATGGCGAAAAAGTAAGCAGCCAGCATGGCAATACCATCCAACCCAAGCGTGAGCGAACCCAAATGCAGGCTGTAGGGCAAGTTTGCCACCAGGAAGAAAATGGCCAGGCTCATCAGCAATACCGTCAGAGAGCCGGCCAATGCATGCTTTTCGGCGGTTTTGCGCCCCAGCCGGCGGCGGGTGTGCATCATATCTAACACTGCCAGTAGAAGCATGTTAAACATATTGCTGCCAAAGAGGTTGCCAGCTGCCAGGTCAGGTAAGCCGGAGCGAACCGCTGAAATGGTGGTCAAAAGCTCAGGCAGTGAGGTTGCTGTTGCCAGAAGCAGCGTACCCGCAAACATCCCTCCCAAGGGAGTACGCAGGCCGATCACATCGCCATACCTGGCCAGCTGAAAAGAGGCAAAGGTGATCAGCGCAGCGCTGATAAAAAATTCGAGCCACACCATCTCATTCACCGGCGCCGAAGATGCCGCCCTTGACCAGCTGAAGCGGCCAGGCAGTAAAAATGCCGGTATCCGCTGAACACAGATCCCCAATCAAGGCTTCTGTGGCAGCCAGGCAGGCATGAATGAGTTCTTCATCTTCCACCACAGCCAAAAGGGTCAGGTGGCTCTCTTCTTGCGGGGTGTAAAAGTCCGCCAAAAAGCGCATTGGCAGGTGCTTACGTTTCATGCGCTGCAAGCCTGTGCTTTCCAGGATGGTCACCCCCCGTACACCGGCATTTTCCCATGCCTCCAGCACTTCCATCAGTCTTTCAGGGTTATCCAAAACGAACAGAATCATGTACATATCAGCCTCCTCAACTTTTAGCGGTTTGGATTTGCCCGTCTGCAATGCAGAAACCGCTCGATTCCCCTTTTGGCAATATTGTACCAGAATGGAATTTCAGGTTTTTGCCTGTGGTAAGATACTGCCGAAGCATTTGGAATGAAAGGAGCAAGTTTCATGACCTCTGATTCAATTGAGCAGCCGCGTAAATCTCCCGGGTTTTTTATCCTGGTACGTCACGGAGAAACACCTGCCAATGTTGGCAATACTTTTCGCGGACGGACGGATTCACCCCTGAATGAGAATGGAAAGGCGCAAGCCGAGGCTGTAGCCGCGCGGATTGCCCGCGAATGGCAGCCAAAAGCAGTCTATGCCAGCCCGGTTTATCGGGCAATGCAAACCGCGCAGGCCATTGCAGAACGCTGCGCTTTGACTGTCACGGCGCACCCCGGGCTGATAGACATTGATTTTGGCGAATGGACCGGCCTCCCGATGGACGAGGTCAGCCGGCGTTGGCCGGTGGAATTTGATCAATGGATCCACCACCCCGGTCAACTCAAGCTTCCGGGTGGAGAAAGCCTGGGCGTCCTGCGCGAACGGGCTCAAGCGACGATGCAGGAGCTGGCCGCGCGCCATGCGGGTGAAAGCGTCGTCCTGGTTGGGCATAATGTCAGCAACCGAGCAATATTGATGGAAACGCTGGGCATTGCGGATGATCAGTTTTGGTATATCGGTCAGGATAACTGTGCAATCAACGTGATCCGTACTGAAATTAATGGGCGCTTTTCTCTGTTGAGCCTCAATGACACCTGTCATTTGCCTAAAGATCACCGGTAGTCAACACGCCCCTCGCGATTAAGAAGTTGCCAATTCTCATATTTGGCATCGCGAGCCGATTGACTGTTATTGCGAGCCTGTTATTTGTCATTGCGAGCCTGTGTTAATCTGTCATTGCGAGCCTGCGAAGCAATCTCTCTTTTGGGTTTGCCATCCCTGAACAAGCGAGATCGCCACGCTTCGCTCGCGATGACAAAAGAGCTGCGCTCGCGACCCCATCATCTGTCAAAGCCCCCTTTGGGGGTTGCGAGCCTGTGTTAATCTGTCATTGCGAGCCTGCGAAGCAATCTCTCCTTTGGGTTTGCCATCCCTGAACAAGCGAGATCGCCATACCCAGAGGGCACATTGCGCTTCGCTCGCGTTGACATTTTTTGTCATTGCGAGCCCGCGAAGCAATCTCTCTTTTCTCTGTTTGTCTGTTCCGGACAACCGAGATCGCCATACCCAGAGGGCACATTGCGCTTCGCTCGCGATGACAAAAGTGCTTCGCTCGCGATGACAAAATTAAATGACAAATCCCGCTGGAAGGCGCCTGTTCCTGCCGCCAGTGGCGGCAAAAATGGCAAATACCATCGGGATTTAAAGAAAATTAAATGAAAAGTCTCTTGGCAATGACCTACTCTCCCAGGGGGCTGCCCCCCAAGTACCATCAGCGCTGACGACCTTAACTTCCGGGTTCGAGATGTTACCGGGTGTACCCTCGTCGCTCCAATCACCAAGAGACATATTTCTATGCTCGTCATTCGAATAACATTTGTAGGTAAGAAATATCGTTTAGCGAAAAGCACCGAGTTCTCCACACCACGTGTGAAGCGCTCGATCATTAGTACAGTTTAGCTCAACGCATTGCTGCGCTTACACATACTGCCTATCAAGCAGGTGGTCTACCTGCGATCTTACTACCTTAACGATAAAAGTGATCTAATCTCGAGGCAAGTTTCCCACTTAGATGCTTTCAGCGGTTATCTCTGCCAGACGTAGCTACCCAGCAATGCCGTTGGCACGACAGCTGGCACACCAGAGGTCTGTCCACTCCGGTCCTC
>DAOUFF010000028.1:0-45943 GCA_034430195.1 Anaerolineaceae bacterium
TGGTACAATCGCAAAAGGCTCCATTCGACCTTGAGTTACCTCAGTCCATTGGAGTTTGAAATAAGGGAGGCTTGTGTCCAATAAACTGCAGCCACCTCACGTTACGACTGAGATCGGCGCGCTATCTTAATGCCTGTTAATTACCGGAAAGCAAATCCCGCAGGGCGATAAAATCAACCCGAGAAGTCATATCAAAACTCAACGGTGTGACCGAGACCTTCTGCTCCAACACCACCGTGCGCAAGTCGCTCTCCGGCTCGGCCTTTTCCTTATCTACGCGAGTGATGTAACCCATGTTTCGAGATCCGTGGCCATCATCCCCTTCACGAGGAACCGGAAAGAAATAGCGCTGACGCGACTGGCGGGTGAGCACCCAGGGGGTCTCCACTGTGGCGCTCTGCGGAATATCTACCTTGAGCACATCCACATCAAAAGGCAGCTGCGAATTCAGCATCTTTGCTGCAAAAAGAGCGGCAAAATGCCCTGCCACCGAAAAATCCACATCCCGTGAGAGGTTAAAGTGGTACTCCATGGGCGTCTGCAGTGATACCGCCAATGCCGGCACGCCCATTGTGGCCGCTTCCACTGCAGCGCCGATGGTTCCGCTGACCATCAGCCCGGAAGCAATGTTCTCTCCGTAGTTGATCCCCGAGACTACCAAATCTGGTTTGTGCTGCATCACTTCCAACAACCCGTGGAGCACAGACTGGGCAGGTGAGCCGCCTACGGCAAATACTTCCCATGGTTTGCCATGTACGATCATCGTCTGGGGGTTTACCAACCCGTCCGACTCCCTGGGCAGGGCGCGGCCCATGGAAGTTTGCTGCACCCGCGGAGCGACCACATGCACATAGCCCAACGGAGCCAGCGCCTCGGCGGCCGCCCACAAACCGGGAGAATTGATGCTGTCATCATTTGTCAACAAGATTTGAGGTTTTTCTGAGGAGTTCATATCAGCGCGATTGTATCAGATTCCATCCCCAGGGTGCGCCTTGATGTCGCTCTTGTCGAAGGGTGTTACATTTTTTCCCGATAGTCTTTAAGCATCTCCTGCTTGGGGAAGAAGAGTGCCTTGGGTTCACAGGCGCTCTTGCAGAAACAGCAGCCTACCATGCACAGGAACGGCTCAGCCACCCACACATGATTTTCCTGGTCTCTTTCAAAGACATTCCGGGCGCAAATTTCCATGCAGGCCCCGCAGTCGTTGCACAATTCCCGGGTGATCGTCGGGAACCAGGGGATTTGCTCGCGCGGGTATCCGCGCCAGGTGCCATAATTGCGCGGGGCGATTGGCTTTCCGCTTTGCTGGCGCTGCCAGAAACGCTCATACTCTCTCTTGAGGACGTCAGAATAATCGTTCTCAGCGGGTTTGGGAATGTAATTGTGCTTTTTGATGCCATCCAAGAGCAATGAGGCCAGCTGTGAGTCGGCGGGGTCGATCCCGGCGGCTGTCAACTCGTTAAAAAGCTCATCAAGGCCGAGCAGCCCGGCCGGAGAGCCTGCAATCTGGAGCATGCGGTAACTGAGTGGCATAACAACACCCCTCCTGATTGACCTACAGGTCGGGGCCGGGTTCGACACACCCGGCAGCAGCCGCCTTCAGGTGAGTGACCATGGCCGTCAGTCCGTTGGTGCGCTGTGAGGACAAATGGCGCCAGAGTCCGAGCGTCTCAAACAAAGTCAGGTCAAACTGGAGGACTTCCGAGGCTGGTCGGCCATTTAAGACCTGGGTGAGGATGGCTACCATGCCTTTTACAATCAGCGAGTCACTATCGGCCTGAAACCAAAGTCGACCTTGTTCGCAGCGAATATCGAACCACACGCTGGACTGACATCCCCTGACCAGGTTGAGGTCGGTTTTGAGTGCATCCGGCATTTCAGGCAGGTTTTGGCCCAATTCGATCAGATAGTCGTAGCGTTCTTCCCAGGTATCGAGCAGGTTAAAGTCATCGATGAGTTGTTTTTCAATTTCGTTGACGGGGGTCATTTGTGCCTCTTTAACATCTTTAATACCCGGCGCAGTGCGTCTGTCAGCGCGTCAATGTCTTCGCGGCTGGAGTAGAGCGCCAAAGAGGCGCGGATGGTACCACTGACGCAGAGCGCGTCCATAATCGGCTGGGTGCAGTGTTGCCCGGTGCGAACTGCCACACCCAGCGTATCGAGCAAGACCCCTACGTCGTAATGCTGCAGCCCTTCAATATTGAAGGGAAGGATGCCTGACCGGCGCCGCGGATTTCCATACAAAATCAAACCGGGGATTTGCGACAGCTGAGTGAGGCCATAAGCCAGCAAGGCTTCTTCGTACGCCATGAGGTCGGCAAAGTCGAACTGCTCCAGATAGGAAATGGCAGCCCCCAGGCCGATGGCCCCGGCAATGTTGGGGGTTCCCGCTTCAAATTTAAACGGCAGCTGATTGAAGGTAGTCCGTTCTGCAGTGACCTGATCGATCATTTCGCCGCCCGAAAGGAAGGGGGGCATTTTTTCCAGCCATACTTCTTTGCCATAGAGTACGCCAATGCCGGTGGGGCCGTAAATCTTATGCCCTGAAAAGGCGTAAAAATCGGCATCCAGCTCTTGGACGTTATGCGCAATGTGCTGCACCGATTGGGCTGCGTCTACCAGTACCGGAATTCCGTGGGAGTGGGCCAGCGGAATGATATTTTCCAACGGGTTCACCGTTCCCAGCGAGTTTGAGATGTGATTGATCGCTAGCAGGCGGGTTTTTTCGGTCAGCAAGCTGCCCAGTACCTGCAGATCAAGGTCGCCATTGGAGTCAAAAGGCACCACTCTGAAATGGGCGTTTTTGCGTTGGCAAAGCAGCTGCCAGGGCACGTAATTGCTGTGATGTTCCAGCTGGGTAACAACGATTTCATCGTCTTCGTGTACAAAGGCGTCGCCAAAGGCGTAAGCCACCAAGTTGATGGACTCGGTGGTATTGCGGGTAAAGATTACTTCGTGGGGGTGAGCGGCGCCAATGTAGCGGGCAACCCGGGCACGGACCTCTTCATGGGCTTGCGTTGCTCGGGCGGCCAGGGTGTGGTTGCCGCGGTGGATGTTACTGTTGTAAGTGCTATAAAACTCGGTCAGTGCGTCGATGACTGTCTGGGGTTTTTGGGTGGTTGCCGCATTATCCAGATAGGTCAAGGGATGTTCATTGACGAGAGTTTTCAAAATCGGGAAGTCGTCCCGGGCTGTGACAATGTCTTTACTCATCTTTACTCTCTTCCGTTCCTGGGATTCTACCAGAATTGAAGCTCCCACGGCTGCCTGGGCTATACCCGGGGCCGGCAGCGCCGCGGCTTTGCAGTCAAGCAGGCAGTGTACGTATCCATCCACACGCTTCAGGATACGTTAAAATCAATGTTAACAAGCAAGAGCTAAACGGCGGTCAGCTGACGGCTCAGCGGCGGAGATCCCGCAAGATGGATATGGAGGATGAATGGAAGAAAAGATATTGGTGGTTGATGATGAGATTTCTCTGCAAGAGACCGTTTCATACAGTCTGACCAAAGAAGGGTATCAGGTAGAAGTGGCTGGCGATGGAGACGCAGGGTTGGAATTGGCCCGCACGCTGAAACCAGACTTGATTATCCTGGATGTCATGCTGCCAGGTTTGGATGGGTTTGAGGTCTGTCGGATTTTGCGGCAGGAGACCAACACGCCAGTGCTGATGCTGACCGCGCGTGATGATGAAATCGACCGGGTGGTAGGCCTGGAAGTCGGGGCGGATGACTATCTGCCCAAACCTTTCAGCATGCGCGAATTGATCGCACGGGTCAAAGCCCTGCTGCGGCGGGTGCGACTGATTCGCGAAGAAGTGGGCACCAGCGCTACTGAAGGTGGCCAGCCCCAGGTGATGGCGTTTGGCAACTTGACCATCGACACCGGCCGGAGGGAGGTTTTGTTGGATGGTCAGGTGATCGCACTCAAGCCCAAAGAATACGAACTGTTGAGCTTCATGGGCTCCAACAAGGGCCGCGTACTCAGTCGGGAGTTGATCCTGGAACGGGTTTGGGGCTGGGGCTTTGTCGGCGATTCGCGCACCGTAGATGTGCACGTGCGCTGGCTGAGAGAAAAAATTGAGAGTGTACCGGATAAACCGCAACGCATTATCACAGTGCGCGGAGCAGGCTATCGTTTTGAGGGGTAAAGTTGGACACGCGCCCCCGCTTGCGGGAATTTTTGCCCTATTTTATTATTCTGGTGATATTTGCCCTGGCTGCCGGGTTGGGAGCACCGGCCTGGGTCCGGCAGGCCCAGGCTGAAGCGCAAGCCCTGGGGCAGCCTTTCAACCCGCTGCCGATTATCGCCGGCGGATTCGCTTTGGCCGGTGCGGGTCTGTTGGCTGGTTTCATTGTTGATCTGCAAGCTCATCGGGCCTACCGGATGGCAATCTTACGACTTTCAGATGCCGCCGAAGGTTTGGGTAAGGGGCAGTTCGACCTGGAAGGCATTCCCGAGGCAGAAAGCCTGCCTGAAGAACTTGCTGGCGTGGGCGATGCCCTGAGGAACGCCGCTGAACAAATCCAGAAGCAGATTGCAGAGCTTTCCGATGAGCGAGCTATGCTTTCGACCGTCTTGAGCCAGATGACCGATGGTTTATTAATTGCAGATGAAACCGGACGGGTGCGGCTGCTTAACAAAATGGCGGAAAAGCTTTTCCGGATTTCACAAGAAAAGGCCATCGGGCGCTCAATTGTGGAAGTTATGCGGCACCATGCTCTGGTAGAGCTTTGGGAAAATGTGAGCCGGGGCAAATCTGAAAGCGTCACTCTTGAAATGGGAAGCAATCATACTTACCTGCAGGTTATCGGCCTGCCATTGGCTGGCATCCAGCCACGGCGGACCATGTTCCTGTTTCAGGACCTGACCCAGACCCACCGGCTGGAAGTCGTTCGACAGGATTTTATCTCCAACATTTCGCACGAGCTGCGTACACCCATGGCGAGCTTGAAAGCACTCAGTGAAACCCTATTGGATGGTGCCCTGGATGACCCACCCGCCGCCCGCCGGTTTGTCGTGCGCATGGACACTGAGGTGGACAACCTGACGCAGCTGGTGAATGAGCTTTTGGAGCTCTCGCGGATTGAATCCGGGCGGACAAACTTCGAGTTCCAGCGTGTCGCTCCCTGTGAATTGGTGGGCAAGGCCTGCGAGCGGATGAGTTTGCAGGCAGAGCGTGTTGGCCTGACGTTTGGGCAGGATTGCGGTGAAAATCTGCCATTAATTATTGCGGATCCTGACCGCATCTCTCAGGTGTTGCTCAACCTGATCCATAACGCCATTAAATTCACACCCTCCGGAGGGCACATTCAGGTGAGCGCCTGGCAAGATGGAGACAAGGTTGTCTTTAGGGTGGCTGACAGCGGTGTGGGAATTTCTCCGGGTGAAATTAACCGAATTTTCGAAAGGTTTTATAAAGCTGACAGGGCCCGGGCCGGCGGGGGCACCGGGCTGGGCCTTTCCATCAGCCGGCATATGGTCGAAGCCCACGGCGGCAAGATTTGGGCTGAGAGCGAAGAGGATAGCGGCAGCCGCTTTTTCTTCACCATACCGGTCGCACCGTCTTAAGTCGGGAGGCTGGGTTGGAAAGTATACAGCAACCTAAAGATGCGTTTTTTTTATGGAAAAATGATATATTTAAGGCGTACCCATATTTGTCCGAGATGATCTGCCCTGTTTCAGATAATCCGCCTCAGGGTGGTGATTGGAGTGAGAATGGCCCGGCTGACATTAGACCGTGAAATAAGATTAGTTCAGGACGAAATTCTGCTTTTGGGAAGCCTGGTGGAACAGGCGGTTTTGAGCTCCGTGGATGCCCTGCGCCGGCGCGATGTGAATGCAGCGGTACGCGTCCAGCACCGTGACCGGGTGATTAACAACAAACGCTTCGCAATTGAAAACCGCATTCTCATCTTATTGGCGACACAGTCTCCGATGGCACACGATCTTCGCTTGCTGGCGGCAATGTTGGAAGTTATCACCGAACTGGAGCGCATCGGGGACTATGCCAAAGGTATTGCCAAAGTGGCCGTTCAAATTGCGGATGATGAAATCCCGATACCAATCCGCGAGATCATGGCTATGGCCGATATTTCCATTTCGATGCTCCATCGGGCTCTGAGCGCCTTTATTGCCGAGGATGTGGCATCTGCCCGCGAAATCCCAACGGAAGATAATCAGGTAGACGAACTCTATCATGTCGTTTATCGCAAGTTGATCACCAACATGATCAACGATCCGAGCATCATTGACCATACCAACCAGATCCTGTGGGTAATCCACAACCTGGAGCGAACAGCAGACCGTGTGACCAACATCTGTGAACGCATCGTATTCATCAACTCTGGCGAGCTGCTCGAGATGGACAGCAGCGATGATGAAGACGATGAAGGCGATGACCTCAGCTAGAATTCTAGCCCGCAGCAACCCCTGCAGCCGTGTTTGTGATTTGTCAGCAGGCGAGCTGGAGATGCCCTCAACAAAATCATGAACCGGCGAAGGAGAACACCATGTTAAAATCGAATACCACCAAAGGTAAACTGATCATCGTTGAGGGGATCGATGGGTCGGGCAAGTCTACCCAAATTGACCTGCTGTACAAATGGCTACTCTCCCGCGGATATTCAGTCTATTTCAGTGAATGGAACAGCTCTGCGCTGGTTAAAAGCACCACAAAGATGGCTAAGAAAAACCAAAGTTTTACTCCGACCACCTTCAGCATCCTGCATTGTACTGATTTTGCCGACCGTTGGGAAAACAGCATCCTGCCTTTGCTTAAAGCGGGGGTCATCGTCCTGGCAGACCGCTATGTATTCACCGCTTTTGCACGAGATGTCGCCCGCGGTGTCGACCCAGCCTGGGTGCGCAATATGTACTCCTTTGCCGTCAAACCAGATGTGGCCCTCTATTTCAGGGTGCCGCTCGATATCGCCGTCGGCCGGATTACTAGTGCCCGGGCCAATCTCAAGTATTACGAAGCAGGGATGGATCTGAACCTTTCCCCGGATATTCAAGAAAGTTTCAAGCTGTTCCAGGGCAGAATTCTGGAGCAGTATGACCAGATGACGGACGAGTTCGGTCTGGTCCAAATCGACGGCACCCAACCGGTAAAAGACCAGCAGAGAAAGGTGCGTGCGCTCGTCCGCAAAGCTCTGGAGGGCTGGGAAGGGTTGCCCAACCCCAACAAGGTTGCCATTACGGTCTCCAACCCGCTGGCCGCCAAAGACAAAGGAGAAAAGAAATGAAAGAGCCTGTCTTTTACGGTGCCGGTTTCCCTTATCGCACTTTCCAGAAGCTGAGTGGGAAATTGATTGTGTTGGAAGGACCGGATGGCGTCGGCCGCTCGACCCAAATCCGGCTGCTGCGCAGCTGGCTTGAAGAAGAGGGCTATGCAGTTTCAGATACCGGGCTGACCCGTTCTGAGCTGACCCAGGCGGGCCTGGATAAGGCCAAGAGCGGTCATACGCTCGGGCCGCTGACGATGAGCCTTTTTTATGCGGCCGACTTTGCCGACCGGTTAGAAAACCAGATCATCCCAGCCCTTCAGGCCGGTTTCGTTGTCCTCTCTGATCGCTATTTTTATTCTGTAATTGCGCGCGACAGCATTCGTGGCGTGGATAAAAACTGGGCTCGCGGCGTGTATGGCATCGCCCTCAAACCAGATCTGGTGATGTATCTGCAGGCTAGCGTGGAGAGCTTGGTCAGCCGTCTGATTTATGGTAGGGGATTAAACTATTGGGAAGCAGGTATGGATCTGCACCTTTCAGACAACCTTTACGACAGCTTTGTGGTGTATCAGGGGTTGATCCTGAAAGAATTTGATGAACTGGCCAGAGAATACAATTTTTTGACGGTAAATGCCGACCGGCCTGTTGATGAAATCTTTGAAGAGCTTAAAGAGCCAATCCTGCAGCTGCTGCACAATCGCTTGACGAAAGAAAAGCGGCCGCTTTAGACCTGAAAGCCGGCAATATCGCCGGCCAAAACCATTCTGCGGAGGTGACTGATGTCAGCGACTGCCTCTGAATCCGTTTGCTTCTACGGTGCAAGGGAGATCGACAAACATTTGAGCGCCATGCGCGCTGAAGTGGAAGGGGTCAGGCAGGGGAGTGATATTGAGTATGTTCACCGCATGCGGGTCGCTTCCCGCCGGATGCGCACCGCGTTGAGTTTGTTCAGCGGTTTCTTTCCTGATAAAAAACACAAAAAGATTATCAAAACCATGCGTACGGTTACCAGCTCGCTGGGTGAAGCGCGTGACCTTGACGTGCAGTTGGCCTTGCTCGAAAAAGTATTCCAGGAAGCCCCTCCGCAGCGCGCCCTGCCGGGGCTGCGCCGCCTGCAGCTGCGCCTGAAGCAGCAGCGAGCTGAAGCACAGTCGCATGTCAGTCTGGCCATGGATCGTTTCAGCATGGAACAGACCGTTGAGACCCTGCAGGAATGGATCAATCCATACCTGATCAGTGGCCGCAATGTTTATCTTTTCTCACCAGCGTTGTACGAGCTGGCCTTCACCAGCATCCGTAAACGTGTTGAGGAGCTTCTCGCGCATGAGCCTTATATTTATGACCCGCAGGAAGTGACACAGCTGCATGCCATGCGCATCAGCGCTAAGCGGCTGCGTTATACCATGGAGGCCTTTGACGACCTTTACAGCGGCCGGCTAAAGCCCTACATTAACTTGACCAAAGACCTGCAGGATGATTTGGGGACGCTGCATGACCTGGACGTCTGGATTGCCATGATTCCACGCTTTACCAGCGAAGAACAGGAACGCATCCGCGCTTACTATGGGACGGATGGCCCGCTGAGGCGGCTGCTTCCCGGCTTGCGCTGGTTTCAGCAGACCCGCAGCGTGCAGCGTGAGGCTGTATATGCCAGTTTTATTGCTCGCTGGGAAAAAGTGAAGCAGCAGGATACTTTTGAAAACTTGCTGAAGCTGATTAACGCTCCGTTTGACCTGGAACAAACGCTGCTGGCAATGCGGATGCAGGCTGGCAAACCGGAAGCCGGCTTTCAGCCTGAAGCAGGGGAGGCCCCGCAGGAGAGCGAGCAGCCACACTCAGAGGATTAGAGCACCTGGTCTAATTGCCATCTTCAGGCAGCTGCTTTTCCATGCGGGCCAAAAACAGGTAATTGACCGTTGCAATTACACCCATCAGTACCAGGAGCAGCACATAGCCCCATTTCCAATTTTCCTGCCCGATCATCATCGTGTATTCGGACATACCGCCAATCCCGGAGATAAGCGTGAGCGGCATGAAAATGGTAGTAATCAACGTCAGGCGGCGCATGATGGCGTTGGTGCGGTTGGCGGTTTCAGCCATGCGGTTGCTGGCGATGGAGAGGTGAATATCGAGCAGGCTGGTGACAAGATCACGCGCCGTCTCTGAGATTTCATAGTATTTGGACAGGTGATCATAAATGTCGCGGAAATAAATGATGGATTTATCTGCAATGAAGGGAGAATCCATCCGGATCAGTTTGCCAAGCACCTCACGTTCGTAAAAAACAGCTTTTCGTACCACCAGCAGCTGCCGGCGGGTAGCCATCAGCGATGCCGGGTCGAAACGCCCAGTGCGATTGAGGATTTCATCCTCGTCTTCGTCCAGCTTTTCTTCAAGCATTTCCAGGGCATTAAATTTGCGGTCCACCACATTATCAATGATCAGATGCATTAGAAACGATGGCCCCTGGCGTATTTTCAGATTGTCTCTTTCAATCCCCTTGTGAAGGTCGGCCAACAATGACCGGCCTTGACTATCGCGGCGCGAGACGGTAATTAGAAACCGGGAGCCCAGGAACAAATCCAGCTCATGCGCGATCAGTATGTCGGTTGTGATTTCGAAATAATTAAAGATCATGAAAGAGTAATCGGGGAAGACGTCTAACTTAGGCAGCTGTTCCTCATTCAGGCAGTCTTCCAGCGACAGCGGATGGATTTTAAGCTGTGTGGCTAATTCTGCCAGAGACTCGTTGGTCGGGTCAAGGTAATCGGCCCAGAGATATCCGCCGTGGTCTGCACCAGCCAAAGCATCGCTCAGGGTTGAGGTGAGCGAAAGGTTGCCTGCCGGGTCAATGATGAAGTATCTTACCGAAGGTTGCACGTCCAAGTTTTACCTCACTGCGTTGGGGGTAACCAGGCTTATGCGTTTCAGCGCGCCCGCCACCCTTATTTGAATGTTAATTTTATCAGGGGACTGAATGGATTCCAATCCAGGGCTTTCGCAATTTGAAACGCTGAAACTTTGCGGCTGCGCTGGACGATTTTTCGCTTTGCCAAAACTTTGGGCAGCGCTTCAATGGCCTGAAACTCCCCCCGGGCAATATGCCGGCCAAAAGGTACAAAAATTGCCGCGAGCAAATAGAGCAAGTTTATCAGGATATGGGCGGGCAGCAGCAGCCAAAACAAAACACCAGGCATGTCTTTGATGAAAGTCCAGATCAGGTTGCGGTGGCCGGCAAGCACCGCCAGCTCGCTGCGGGTGGAAGTGCTTCCTGCTCCCACATGCCGCACCACGGCTTGCGGCAGGTAAAAACAGGGAACCCCTTGCAGCTTCAAGCGGAAGTCCAGGTCGATATCTTCCATGTAGGCGAAATAATCGGGGTCGAAGCCGCCAACGGATTGAAAAGCACTGCGAGGGTAAGCCGCCGCTGCGGCACATGCCCCCCATACTTCTTTTTCGGAAAGGTAGGCTTGCGCCAGCTGCTTACCATGGGAGCGGCGCCAGGCCATGCCGCTGGCGTGGTAGACGTTCCATTCCCCGTCCAGGCGGTTCAGGTCAGATGCCATTAACAGGCGGGAAGCAAAAAATGCTCCAGGGTGGTGTTGAGCGGCTTCATAAAGCTGTTCGAGCCAGTCCGGGTCCGGAAAGGCGTCCGAATTTAATAAGACGAGGTACTCGCCGATGGCCATATCCGCCAGACAGTTATTGCCAGCGGCAAAGCCGATGTTATCAGCCATCCGGGTTTGGGTCAGGCGAAGCGCAGGAAATTCTTCATGCAGGCTATCCCTCAGAGGTGGGCTGGAACCATTATCCAACAACAGAACTTCAAATTTCTTAAAAGTCTGGTTTTCGAGGCACTGCAGACATTCTGAAAGGAAGTGCCCGTCGTTCCAGCTTAGGATCAATATCGAGAAAAAAGGCTTCATTAATATTCCCCGGTTCCAGAGGATTGGGATGCGTTACACGGATATGGTACTATTATGTGTCAATAAATTTTAATGCATAAACGAGGAACGTGCGTTGAATTCATCTGTCAACCCGGCCTATGATTCCGCCCGCCAGACTGTGCCGGCGCTCTCAGAGGTAAAAGAGCTAAAAAACTACCGCTATCTTTTGGCACAATTGGTGCGGCGGGATATCGTTACACGCTATAAGCGCTCGGTTTTGGGCGTCGCCTGGACGATGCTCAACCCTTTGGGGACCATGCTCATTTTGGCGTTGGTTTTTTCGCAGCTGTTCAAAACGGTAGAGTCCTACCCGGTGTATGTGCTGAGTGGGTTGATTGTCTGGAATTTTTTCTCTCAGGGCACTAACGCGGCCATGAGCGGTCTGGTTTGGGGCGGCAGCCTGCTGCAGCGCATCTATATTCCCCGAACCATCTTTGGCGTCTCCGCCATCGGTACGGCATTGGTCAACCTGTTGATTTCGCTCGTCCCCCTGGCGCTGGTCATGCTCGTCACGCGCACGCCCATTCCCTGGACGGTGGTATTTTTGCCGGTTTCCATTTTGCTGCTGGCGGCTTTCGCGCTCGGCTTTGGGCTGTTTATATCATCGCTGGCGGTTTACTACCCAGACGTGGCTGAAATGTATCAGATCGCCCTGTTTGCCTGGATGTATCTTTCACCGGTGATTTACCCCGAAAATATCATCCCGGAACAATGGTTGGGGATCTACCGGATCAATCCACTCTATCACCTGATTAAAATGTTCCGCCTGCCAATTTATGAAGGTCGCATCCCGACCTGGCCGGAGCTGCTTCCGGCGCTGGCCTGGAGCCTGGCAGTGCTGCTGTTGGGATGGTTATTTTTTACTTCCAGATCGGATCAATATGCCTACCGTGTCTGAGAAGGTTGCCCTGGAGTGCACTGAGGCCTCCCGTCCCATGATCCAGCTGGAGCACGTCGGAGTGCAGTACCGCATTCCCTCGGAGCGGATTGGTACTTTTAAAGAATATATGATCCGCTTAGTGCAGCGGCGGGTTTCATTTAAGAAGTTTCAAGCGTTGGATGACGTGAACCTGAGCGTGAACCGTGGGGAAGTTTTTGGAATTGTCGGGAATAATGGGGCCGGAAAGAGCACCATGCTCAAGGTGATTTCACGGGTGCTGCGCCCGACGAGCGGCCGGGTAGCCGTCTATGGCAAAATCGCGCCCCTGCTTGAGTTGGGAGCAGGTTTTCACCCGGAACTTTCTGGGCGGGAGAATGTTTACCTGAACGGCGCCTTACTGGGGTACAACCGCGGGCAGATGGATGAAGTCTTTGATGAAATTGTTGCTTTTTCTGAACTGGAAGCCTTCATCGACGCCCCGATCCGCACTTACTCCTCGGGTATGTACGCCCGCCTGGGGTTTGCCGTGGCGACCGCTCATTTTCCTGAAATCCTGATCGTGGATGAAATCTTAAGCGTTGGGGACGAAGCTTTCCAGCTAAAATGCAACCAGCGTATGCTTAATTTCAGGGAACAGGGTGCCACAGTGCTGATTGTGTCGCACGCCTTGGACCGCCTGGCAGGGATGTGCAACCGGGTTGCCTGGCTGGAGCATGGCCAGCTGATGCAGGTTGGCAGCCCTGATGAGGTGATTGAATCGTATCGGAAAGGCCGCGGCTGAGATGGAATACACGCGCAGTGAGATCTCGGATGTGGTGCTGATTGTTCCGCAGGTGTTTGGTGATGAGCGCGGTTTCTTCATGGAAACCTTTCGCCAGAAAGAACTGGAAGCATTTGCCGGTCCGGTTCTATTTGTACAAGACAACCACTCCGGATCAACCCAAGGCATTCTGCGCGGGTTGCATTATCAGCTGCGCCAGACTCAGGGCAAGCTGCTCCGGGTTGTAGCCGGAGAAATTTTTGATGTGGCTGTCGACATTCGGCGTGGCTCAGCAACCTTTGGGAAGTGGGTGGGCTATCACCTTTCGGCGGAAAACCGGCATGAATTGTGGGTGCCGGCCGGCTTTGCCCATGGGTTTTATACCATCAGCCCCTGGGCTGAACTGGTCTATAAGGCCACCGATTATTATGCGCCCGAATGGGAGCGCAGCCTGCGCTGGGACGACCCGGCGCTGGCCATCCCCTGGCCGTTAGTCAATGGCCAGGCGCCCTTACTTTCCAACAAGGATGCCCAGGCTCCGCTATTGGCTCAGGCTGAGGTGTTTGGGCCAGACTGGCAGCCAGCGCAGTTTTCTAAGGAGGAGCAATGAAACGCATTCTGGTGACTGGCGGCGCCGGCTTCATAGGCTCCAATTTTATTCATTTTCTTTTGGCAGCCGAGCCCGACGTTTTTGTGATTAACCTGGATGCCCTGACCTACGCTGGCAGTCCGGAAAACTTAAAAAACCTGCCTGACCCCGAGCGGCATGTCTTTATCCAAGGCGACATCAACGACCGTTCACTTTTGGACCAGCTCTTTAGGCAATATGAAATTGAGACCGTTGTGCATTTTGCCGCCGAGTCGCATGTGGATCGCTCCATTTTGGACCCAGGCATCTTTGTTCGCACCAACGTGATCGGAACTTTCACGCTTTTGGAAGCAGCCCGCCAGGCCTGGTTGGAAGACCGGATCGTCCCGCTGGAAGCCGCCCGCTTTCATCATGTTTCAACCGACGAAGTTTTTGGCACCCTGCGGGCCGGGGATCCGCCTTTTTCGGAGAGTACCGCCTACCAGCCGCGCTCGCCTTATGCCGCTTCAAAGGCAGCCAGTGACCATTTTGTGCGCGCTTACCATACCACTTTTGGGCTGCCGGTGACCATCAGCAATTGTTCCAATAATTACGGCCCGCGCCAATTCCCCGAAAAGCTGATTCCGTTGATGATTTTGAATGCGACGCAGGGCAAACCCCTGCCGGTCTATGGTGACGGGATGCAGATTCGCGATTGGCTGTATGTCGATGATCATTGTGCCGCCATCTGGAAGGTGATTACCGCCGGAAAAGTGGGTGAAACCTATTGCATCGGGGGAAATAACCAGCCCGCAAATATCGAAATTGTGCAAACGATCTGCAAGGTTTTGGACGAACTTCAACCCAATTCGCCCTTCAGCCCGCACGACCAGCTTATTACACACGTCACCGATCGGCCCGGCCATGACCGCCGCTATGACATCACGATTGAAAAAATCCAGCAGGAGCTGGGCTGGAGCCCGCTTCACTCCCTCCAGGAAGGCCTGGCGGACACAGTACGCTGGTACCTGGAAAACCCGCAGTGGGTGCAGGCCATTACCGGTCAGCCGGATTATGGCACCTGGCTGAAAAAGAATTATGGCGGGCGCGCAGGCTGATAAAATGACCGAATCGGGTGCAAATTTGGCGAGTGGTATCGCACGCATGACTTTGGGCACTCCTTACCAGCAGTCCGCAGAACGGCTTGTTTTTTTCAGCGCTATCGCCAACATCATTCGCACCCGATTGAACCGGGCCAGTGTTTTGAACGCCAGTTGCACCCAGGCAGGGCAGCTGCAGGGTGAATGTGCTGCGTTGCATGAAGAAAACCTGGCGATTAATCCAGCAGCAGTTGGCGGATCACCCGTCCGCTGCGCAGCTTGAAGAACCTGTTATTGAGCCACGAAAAAAAGGAGCAATGATGAAAGGCATAATACTGGCAGGCGGTAAAGGCACCCGGCTTTATCCGCTCACGAAGACCATCAGTAAACAACTCCTGCCTGTGTATGACAAACCGATGATTTATTATCCGCTTTCCATGCTCATGTTGGCTGGGATCCGGGAGATATTGGTGATTACGACGCCCGAAGACCAACAGCTTTACCAGAGGCTGTTGAAGGATGGCAGCCAGTGGGGGCTGACTTTTGCCTATGCCGTGCAAGATGCGCCCCGCGGCCTGGCCGATGCCTTTATTGTCGGGCAGGATTTTTTGGGAGGCGAAAAAGCTTGCCTCATTTTGGGCGATAATATCTTTTTTGGGCATGGCTTGCCTGAAGTCTTGCGGGATGCGGCCAGCCTCGCCAGCGGCGCGGTGGTGTTTGCCTATCCGGTGCGCGACCCGCAGCGTTACGGTGTGGTGGCATTCGATCCGAATGGCCGGGCAGTGAGCCTGGAGGAAAAGCCGCAGCAGCCCAAGTCAAATTTCGCTGTGCCCGGGGTTTACTTCTACGACGAACATGTCAGCACCTACGCCGCTGAGCTGCAGCCTTCAGCCCGCGGTGAAATTGAGATCACCGACTTGAACCGCCGTTATATGCAGGAAGGTAATCTGCAAGTGAAGGTATTGGGCCGCGGGGTAGCCTGGTTGGACGCTGGCACGCACGAATCGCTGCTGCAGGCCGCTTTGTTTGTGCAGGCGGTGGAAGAACGGCAGGGCATGATGATTTCTTGCGTGGAAGAGATTGCCTACCGTCTGGGTTTTATCAATCAGCAGCAGCTGATAGAATGTTCAGCTGAAATGGCTGGCAATGAATATGGACAGTACTTGTTGCGGTTGGCCAATGGCCAGTGAGCCGCAACTGAGCAGGGAAAAATGAAGAAGATCTTACTTTTTGCAAAGAACGGCCAACTGGGGTGGGAGCTCCAGCGCAGTCTGGCGCCATTGGGTGAGGTGGTTGCCTTGGATTACCCGCAGGTGGATTTTAGCCAGCCCGAAGCGCTCCGCCAGGTGGTTCGCGAGTTGAAGCCCGATCTCATCGTCAATCCGGCAGCATATACTGCCGTTGATAAAGCAGAAGCAGAGCCCGAAAAAGCCTTCCTCATCAATCGCGACTCAGTCCGGGTGTTGGCGGAAGAATCCCGCCGGCTGCGTGCGCCACTCGTACATTATTCTACTGATTATGTCTTTGACGGCCGCAAAGGAAGCCCTTATGTCGAAAGCGATACGACCCATCCGTTGAACGTCTATGGACAGAGCAAGTTGGAAGGTGACCAGGCGGTCGTGGAAAGTGGCACGGCGGCCGTGATCCTGCGGACCAGCTGGGTATACTCCAACCGGGTGGGCGGGTTCGTCAACAAGGTGCTGCAGTGGGCGCGCCAACAGGAAACGCTGCATATCGTTGATGACCAGATTAGCGGGCCAACTTCGGCCCGTCAGCTGGCAGAGGTGACGGCGCTGCTGCTGGCAAAGAGCGGCCCGGATGCGTATGACCGGTGGTTGGAAAAGGGCGGGGTTTACCACTGCGCTGGCGATGGCGCTTGCAGCCGGTTTGAGTGGGCACAGCGCATCCTGGCTCTGGACCCGCGCGCCGAGGAACAAAAAGTGAAGGCGCTGCTGCCGGCGAAGAGTGCTGATTTTCCGGTGCCTGCCGACCGGCCCCTGGTTTCGGTCTTGAATTGTGACCGGCTGGAACAGGTTTTTGGGTTAAGGCTGCCACCCTGGGAACAGGCACTTCAGCTTGTTTTGGAAGATTGAACAAGGTTTTATGCAGGGCATTGAGCGAGACCAACTGGATATCAAAATGATGGAACAGGTTGCATATTTCACCTTCAGCCCGACAAGATCTGCCTTGGAAGAATACCGGGTCTACGGGCCGCTAGGCCATGCCGGCATCCAAATCCGCGAAGGGATCATTCAAGGTGAGCCTGATCTTTCTGCAGTAGATCAGAGTGACCTGGTATTGATACAAAGAGATTTTGCCAATCATTTTCCTGCCTACCAAGCTGTGACAAGGCGGGCACGAATGTACAAAAAGCCGGTTGTGCTGGATTTGGATGATGACCTTTTGTCGCTCCCCCCGGATCACCCGGATCGAGTAGCCACCTACTACGCCAGTCGTCTGCCAGCCATCCTGCATGCCATCATTCAAGCTGATGCGCTGACTGTTACGACCAGGCCACTGATGGAAGCTGTTCGCGAGCTCAATCCAAACGTCTGGCTGCTGCCCAATTACCTGGACGAAACTCTGTGGAACTTTCGCCAGATAAAAGACACGCCAGCCGGCGAACCTCTGACAGTGCTTTATATGGGTTCTACTACTCATCAGCCGGATGCCGATTCAGTGACCGGTCCGCTTTTGAAAATTGCACAGGAATATGGCAAGCAAGTAAATTTTATGTTCTATGGCATTAGCCCCCCAGCCGAGCTGGGAAAGTTTGGGCAAGTAAGTTATCAACCGGTGCTGACCTACAATTACCAGGACTTTGTTAGGCTGATGACAAGTATCCAGGCGGATGTATGTATTGCGCCACTGAGAGATAACTCCTTCAACCGCAGCAAGAGCCCGATCAAGTTTTATGAATATACCGCCATGGGTATTGCCGGGGTCTATGCTGACATGCCTCCCTACTCGGATGTCATTCGGGATGGCGCTGATGGGTTTTTAGCGCGTGATCCGGAAGAGTGGTACCAGAAAATACACCTGCTATTGGAAGATGAGAACCTAAGAAAGAGGATGGTCCAAACCGCGCAAGAAAGCATCAGCTCTTCCGCGCTGATGGCGCTCCATGGCGGTGAGTGGCAAGAGGCCTATAACGAGATTTGTGCCAGCCCGCCCATAGCAAGCATTCAGAAACAAGCCATCATTGATGCTTTGGACCGGGTGATTATACAAATGGAAGAGTTTCGTTCCAAACAAGAAAATACCATCAGGCTCCTACACAATCAAACATTGCGCTCTACATTAGCACTAAATCGGCTGGTCCGGTTATTAGGCCATGAACGGTCAGTATGGCAGGCTCGAGAAGCTGCCCTGCAAAATGATCTTAAAGAGGCAAAACTAGAAGCTGTGAATTACACCCTGAGCACCAGCTGGAGGATTACCCGCCCGCTACGAAAGATCACAAAAAAGCTGCGGAGAGAAAATTGAAGCGCCTCATATCTTCTTACCAACTAGTGAAAAAAAGTGGCTTTTTTGACCCAGTTTATTACTTGTTAAAAAATCCGGAAGTGCGCGTGGAAGATATTGACCCACTCCGGCATTTCATGCGTTATGGCTGGAAAGAGCTGCGCGATCCATCACCCCGGTTTAGCGTCTCGTTTTATCTTAAATCCTACCCTGATGTGCGCGAAAAGAACATGAACCCTTTGGTGCATTACCTGCTTGTTGGCCGGGCTGAGGGACGGCAGGCACTTCCTGGCAAGAAGGTTCCCAGAGAAATCCACTTTTCATCGCGCAAAAAGAATAAGCCGCGTCAGAGCATCACTCTACGCCTAGCCTTCGGTTATGCCAAAATTTATGGGCTGGCCGGGGCGTTGAGAAAGGCCCGGGAGAAACTCATCCCGAAATCTGATTTTGGACATCCAGATAGATCACACGCCAGTAATACCATCCCGCAGGAACCAGTCAGACTTCCAGACATTGCGCAGGAGCTGCTGCCAGCCGCGGATGTGACCGTTTCCGTGGTTATTCCCACTAAAAATGCCGGGGCCGACATGGTCCCACTTCTCAAGGTGCTGAACGCTCAGCAAGGTTTAAAAGCCATTGAAATCATTGTTGTAGATTCAGGCAGTCAGGATGAAACCCTGATCATCGCGGAACAATTCGGCGCGCAAATCATACAGATTCCTCCGGAAACATTTTCTCATTCTCACGCACGTAATTTAGGCGCCCAGCAGGCCAGAGGCGATTTACTGCTTTTTATGGTGCAGGACGCTCTGCCGCCCAACGCGACCTGGGTGTGGGAGATGCTACAGGTATTGCAGCAGAACGAAGTCTCGGCTGTTTCATGTGCGGAATCCCCTCGGGAAGATGCAGACCTTTTTTACCGCCAAATTTGCTGGAATCATTACAATTTCCTCGGCATCAATCAATCAGATCGGATTTTCAGTATGCCCGAGAAAAAGGACCACATTTCTTTGCGGCAAAACGCACAGCTTTCAGATCTGGCATGCCTGATTCCGCGCGAACTGTTTCTGCAATATGGCTACCGCCGAGATTATGCCGAAGACCTGGACCTGGGTCTGCGTCTGATTCAGGATGGCCACCGGATCGCTTTTTTGGGGAGTACCCGCGTTATCCATTCTCATAACCGCTCGCCCTACTATTTCTTAAAACGAGGCTATGTAGATAACCTGTTCCTTTCCGATATGTTTTCGGATTTTGTACTTCCAAGGGTCACGCTCGAGGAGTTGATCCCGGATGTTATTCACACGTATCAATTTCTTACGGATTTGATTATCCGGCTGGACAAAACCCGCTTTCCTACCAGCACCGGAGCCTTTGCCGGAATGGTGTCACAAACCTTTGCGAACACAAGGCACGGGGAGTACCCGGCTTCATTACCGGCTCTGCAGTCGGCTTACCTGGACCCTCAGGCGAAGGATCTGCTGTTGGATTTGATGTCCAGGTGGGGCTTGGGCAGGGCGGGCAGATCTTACAGTAGCTTTTTCTTGAGCTCATTTCAAGGCTATGTAGACATTACAACCAGTTACCTAGAAAATTCGTACGAAGCGGTAACCAAAGAGTTGTTAGAAGAAGTTAAAATCTGTCTGCATAAGGCCTTTTGCATCCTGACCGGGGCATACCTGGCGTATTGTTACCGCACCGGTTCTGCTGAAAATTCTGCGACGATGGAACAGCTTCATTTGCTGCTCAAGGAAGGCGTTTGAAGATGAAAATTCTTTACCTTGTGCATCAATTTTTTCCCGAATTTCAGGCCGGCACCGAGCGGTTTGTCTACAACACCGCTAACATGACACAAAAAAGCGGGCATTCTGTGCGTGTGCTGACCTATAGTGTCGCCAACATCCCTGAACCGGATTATCAGATCAGTAATGTTCATATCTTGGATTACTTTTATAAAGGTGTGCCGGTTACAGCTTTTCATTACAAGAGTGAACCTTTCGATCTTAACTACAGTTTGCGAGACGGTGGTGGCCTGGATTTTGCGCGCCAGTGGCTGAAGAATGAAGCGCCAGACCTGATCCATGTGGGACATTCCATGCGAGTATATCCGTTCATTCTTGCAGCCATGGAGCTAGGGATTCCCTACATTGTGACCGCCACCGATTTTTTTCTCATCTGCCCCAAAGTGATTCTCTCCCCCAACCGCGATACTGTTTGTGGGGGGCCTCAAAACGGTGTGGCCTGCCGGCAGCTCTGCCCTGAACTGAAGCCTGAATTCATTGACAAGAGACTTGCTACTGGCTTCGGGATTCTGAAGAATGCCTCCGCAGTCGTGGTCCCCAGCCGTTTCTCGGCGCAAATGCTTGCCAAAGAAGTGGAAGGCCTCAAGCCCTGGGTAAACAACCACGGGATTCGCTATCAGCAGTTAACACCAGTTCGACGGGTCTATCAGGGTGGAGAGCGCATTACCTTCGGTTACCTGGGGAACCTGGCGTACCATAAAGGTGTACATGTCCTCATTGAGGCCTTCAGAGGTCTGACAGATGTGGATGCACGCCTTATAGTATTCGGGGCTGGCGAAGCTGCGTATGAAAAAGAATTGAGGCACCTGGCTGGGGAGGATCGGCGGATTGAATTCAGAGGGGCCTACACTGCAGGTGAGCTCAGCTCTGTTCTGGAACAGTTAGATGTGCTTGTGGCGCCATCGGTATGTTATGAGACGTATTCACTTGTGGTCCACGAAGCCCTGGTCAGCGAGGTCCCCGTGATCGTTTCCGATTTGGGCGGGATGACCGAGAAGATCGTGGATGGCGAAAACGGATTCATTTTTGCGCCCGGGAACCCGGATAGCTTGCGCCAAAAAATGCAGATTTTGATCGAAGACACTAGACGGTTAAATCAATTCAAGTTAGATATCCGGCTGAACACTTTTGTTCCCACAGTGGAACAGGAAGCTTTTTTCTATCTGCAGCTTTACCGGCTTGCGCTTGGGGCCAAAAGGGGTATTATCAGTGCCACTGAAAGCGGAGTTTAATTAGAAAAAGAGATCTTGTCTGTGTGGTTCAAAAAAAATAAAGTTCATGTTATTGTTTGGCTGAGCTTGGGTCTGCTCGTTATTGTCTCTCCCCTGGTCTATCGGATGCATATTCAGCGCAATTCACCCTTGCCGCAGTTTGAGGGCGCATTGCCGCAAGTCACGGCTGATGCCAAAATGTATGTGGATGCCCTTCGCGAAGTCGACGAAACCGAGCATTTGTACCGTCTGGAAGGCTGGGGCTTTTTGACTGAACCGGTGAACCTGGCGCCCGATGATTATGATCGCAGCGTGCTGCTCGTCTCGGATCAACATGTTTTTGCCTTGCCAGCTTCCTCTGTTCCACGGGCTGACGTCGCTGCGGTTTTTAAGGACCTGGGTCTTAATTTAAAGAACGCCGGCTATTCGGTATCATTTAATATTGAGGCCTTGCCCCAGGCTCGCTACAGCATCGCATTGCTTTTTACGTTGCCAGATGGCACTCAAGCCCGGTTGGATTCGAAATTTGTTTTAGACCGCACTGCCAACACTGCGGTCATCTCCCTTGGGGAAGATTAGCCATGACCGAGAATTCTGCTCAACACAAATTGACGGATTATCTGCTGGCAGCGCTTCTGCCACTGCTGGCGGTCCTTTATCCGATTGTCTTTACCTATGCCAACAATGTCTCCATTTTGACCATGGCCAGTCTCTGGCGAATCTTGGGGATTTTTGCAGCCATCAACCTGCTCGTTTACCTGATTTGGGTCCTTGTATTGAAGAAAAAGCCATTTTCGGCAGCATTGGCAGCCCTTTGCTTTGTGCTTTTATTTCTTACCTATGGGAGTATTTACCAGCTGCTGATCAAAATCGACCTGCTGCCAGTCTATCACTTCAGCCTGCTGCCGGCGGCCGTGATCCTGGGCGGATATCTGGGCTGGCTGGTTTCAAAGATTCCAGCAGAGGCCGGCAAAAAGGTTTGGCTCATTCTCACCAGCATGGCTGCCATCCTGTTGGTCTTGAATTTTGTCAAAATTGTGCCGGCTGAATTGCAAAAAAAATCTCAGGCTGCCAATGGCTCCACAGCTTCCGCTGCGGCTTCCGCGAAGCCTGCCGCTGGTGCCCAGGTATATCCAGATATCTATTGGCTGATTTTTGATGAGTTTTCGGGTTTTGATGTGGCCAGCGATTACTTTAATTACCCCGAGATCGATCAATTTTCAGAGCACTTGCAGCAAATGGGTTTTCAGGTGGTTGAAGGCTCGCACAGCAGTTCATATCTGACACTGCACCAGATTGCAACCCGCCTGAACTATGAGCAGCTGCCCGCCGATCTGGATGAGCTCGCATATTATCAAAAAATCTCCGACAATAAAGTGATGCACCTGCTCAAGAGCAAGGGGTACACTACCGTCGTGATGGATGAGGCCCGATCCGCATCGTTTGCCTTCCAGGCTAAAACCGCAATCCAGGCCGATATCTTGCTGGAGGATACGCTGGTGAGCGGCCAGGCTGCGCCCGAGATGGTTTTTAACCCATTCAGCCTGCTGGTGGCAGAGAGAACCATGCTGCTACCATTCACCCAAAACTACGACATTGAAAATGTCGACCTCGAAAAACACCGCGATACGGTCTACTTTGTGGCTGATGAGCTGGGTAAGCTGGATTTACCCCAACCCAAGTTTGTTTACTCTCACTTACTTCTCCCGCATATGCCATTTATGTTCGCTGAGAATGGCAGTTATTTGCAGCCCTCCGCGTACCATGATTGGAACTATTATTTTGGCCAATACCAGTTCACGCTGAAGATTATTGATCGCACCGTCCAGACGATAATGGAGGCTGCCGACCCTGACAACCCGCCCATCATCATCCTCCAGTCGGATCATGGCGCCCGCAACCTGGGGGATAACGGCAATGGAGAACGTAGTCTGATCAATTACCCGGATATATACCGGACCTCTATTTTGTACGCAGTATATGCACCGGCATGCCCCAATATGCCTCTCACCGACGGGATTGATCCGGTGAACACCTTTCCTCTGGTATTCAACTGCTTGTTTGATTCCAATATTCCTCTGCAGTAAACCCGCAACGCGCTGGCTGGTTGGTTCTCAGCTGGCTATAAAATGATCAATCTGCCCACGCGAATTGCCGCGCGGGCAGATTGATTTTGGCCACACGCCCAAGGGCTAACGATAATCAGAGGTTTACTTTTGGCAGGCGCGCCTCCAGCCCCTCCAGCTGTTCCTTCTTCACCTGTCCGTCGATCATTCCGTTATGCAGGTATTGGTCGTAAGCGGAGAGGTCCAAAAAGCCGTGCCCCGAAAGATTGAACAAGATCACCCTTTTTTCGCCTTTTTCCCGGGCATCGCGGGCTTCATTGATGGCAGCAAGAATGGCATGGGCGGATTCCGGGGCCGGCAAGATGCCTTCCGTGCGGGCGAACTGGACTGCGGCCGCAAACACCTCGCGCTGGCCAACTGCCAGCGCTTCCAACAGGCCAGCGTGATAGAGCCCACTGATAATTGGAGACATGCCGTGGTAGCGCAGCCCGCCGGCGTGAATCGGGTCGGGGACAAAGTCACTGCCGAGCGTATACATCTTCAGGATCGGCACAATGCCGGCGGAGTCACCGTAGTCAAAGCCGTAGACACCCCGTGTCAATGACGGAGTGGAGCTGGGTTCAACCGCTACAAAGCGCGTCTTTTTCCCGTCCGTCAGGTTGCTACGCAGGAAAGGCGTCGCAATTCCGCCAAAGTTGGACCCTCCGCCGACGCAGCCGATAACCACATCTGGGTATTCTCCGGCCAGGTCCATTTGTTTGAGCGCTTCCTCGCCAATGATGCTTTGGTGCAGCAGCACGTGGTTAAGCACGGACCCCAGCCCATATTTCTTGGCTCCGTGCGATTCGATAGCTACTTCCACGGCTTCTGAGATGGCTATCCCCAACGAGCCAGGATGCTGCGGATCTTTGGCAAGGTATTCGCGGCCGATGCGTGTGCGGTCGGAAGGGCTGGGGTAAATATCCGCGCCGTAGGTCTGCATCAAAATGCGGCGGTAAGGTTTGCCCAGATATGAAGCGCTGACCATGTAAACTTCGACGTTAATGTCGAACATCTGACCGGCCATCGCCAGCGCTGACCCCCACTGGCCAGCGCCGGTCTCGGTAGTCATGGCTTTGGTGCCGCTGATTTTGTTATAAAAAGCCTGCGGAATGGCGGAATTAAGTTTATGACTGCCGGCTGGGGATGCGCCTTCGTACTTAAAATAAATATGGGCGGGGGTCTGCAGTGCTTTTTCCAGCCGGGCTGCACGGATCAATGGCGTGGGTCGGTAGAGCTTGTAGGCATCCCGCACCTCCTGCGGGATGGGAACATAGCGCTCATGGGTGGCTTCCTGTTCAATCAGCGGCATGGGGAAAAGCGCTAACAGGTCTTCTGGCGTGAGCGGCTGCCGGGAGGACGGGTTAAAGGCTGGCGGAGCCTCAAACAGATTTTCAGCCAGGATGTTGTACCAGAAGTGCGGGATGTCGTTCTCAGAAAGTTCAAAGCGGATTTGATGGTTTTCAGTCATGAAAGGCCTCCTCAAAATTGAATCAATAGATTACGGCGCTGCGAAATGCGGCGGCCAAGCGGCGGAAATGACGGTTGTTAGGGGCGCACCCCTCCAGCACGGCTGTTGTCAGGCTGAAATGGTTTGAAGTAAATTGCTGGCTCATTGACACCTTCAGGTTCCTCCGAATAAACAAAAACACACCCGTCCACTCTGGGACGGATGTGTTTAGAATCCGCGGTGCCACCCAACTTAGGCTGTCCCTTTATAAAAAAACTTTCCGGTGATGAACACAACGGAAAGCCAGCCTCACTCTTTGCGGGTACAGCTCAAAGCGATACCCTTTACCCTGATAACGGCGGCAGGTCCGGCACAGGCTACTGCCCTATGGGTTCGCCTGGCAACTCGGAGGTCCATTCAACGCAGTCGTTCGGGCAGGTTCTCAGCGCCTCCTGCTCTCTGTGCCGCCGCTGCGGCGTTTACTAGTCCTCGTCAACGTCTTTCAAAGTTCAATTGACTCAAATTATATAAAGAAAGCCGCGGCTGTCAAGAGGAATGGCGCGCCTGCCGGGCGCCAGGTCGATGGGACTGGCGGCGCTTTAGCCTTCTCTTGATTTTTGCCCCCTGGCTTATGCCGGCGGAGGAAATCGCTGCTTTATTTCACTGGTAAAATGATGCTATGTCCAAAATGATGACTACCCCTGAACGGATCGCAAAAGCTCGCCAGCTGATCGTGGATGCGCGCCAACTTCAGGCCCCAGATTCTGCCGGCTGGGAATATTTTAGTTACACTGCTCAGGTAAAAGACCTGCTGAAGCAGGCGTTTGAGCTGGTGAAGCTGATTCAGTATTCTCCGGCTGCATCGGCAGAGCTGAAAGCTGAAACGCGTATGTTGATCGAGTCGCTGCCAGAGATCGAACGCGAGATTCTCAAGCCCGATAACACTAATAAGAACTGAACATGACCACCAGCAGTGCTGCTACTCCTGCAGAATATCTATCCGCTTTGCCTGATGACCGCTGCTCGGCCATTGCCGTGCTGCGCCAATTAATATTGGAGCATTTGCCTTCCGGTTATGTGGAAGCGATGCGCTGGGGCATGTTGAGCTACGAAGTCCCACTCTCGGTTTACCCGCACACATATAATGGTCAGCCGCTCAATTATGTTGGCCTGGCGGCTCAAAAACAAAAGAATTCGCTCTACCTGATGAGTATTTATCAGGATCCGGCTCAGTTTGCAGAGCTGATGGAAGCATTTTCCCAGGATGGGCTGAAAGCGGACATGGGAAAGTCTTGCCTGCGGTTCAAGCGGCCTGAGGAGCTTCCGTTGAAAAAAATCGGCGAAATCATTACCAGAACCGCAGTTGAAGACTACATCCGCGGGTACGAAGCATCGCGCCGGGCGTAAAGGCAGACTGAAAGCCGCAAAATCGTAGCTCCAGAAGCCGTTCTGGCTGAGACCCACAGGGTTCAGGGCTTGAACCTGATTTCACTCCAAAGCTGCGAAGTACACTACGGTCTCATTCCCCATAACCAACTGCCCCCCTTCCGCGCAATCTTCAAAGACGGTGCGCAGGGCGTTTTCAAAAGCTGCAAAGTTCGGTTCTTCTGCTTTGAGCGCGTAAGATGCGGAATTGGATCGCCCCAGGAAGCCATCCAGGTCGTAGGACAGCGGGTGCGCAAAGCGGCGGGTCTGATAATGCCCGCTGAAAAAAAGTTCAATATCCTCCTGGCGGCCGGCCATTCCACCGCTGAAGCCTTTAAACCCCGGGCAGTATTCGCGAAAAACACTGGCGGAGGCCTGATTGACTGGTTGGGAAGGGTCGCGCTGATTCCACACAAGGCATACCAGCCCAGCGGGCTGCAGGATGCGAACGCATTCTGCCCGAAAAGCTGGCCCGTCGAACCAATGGAAGGCTTGGGCAGCAGTAACCATCCGGACGGAGCGATCAGGCAAGCTGGTAGCACTGGCCGTACCGTTGATGGAATGAAAGCCGGGCTGCTGGCCCAGGCAAGCCTGGCATAGGCTACGCATATCCGGGTTGGGTTCCACTGCGAAAACTTCCACGCCCAAGCCCAAAAGCTGACGCGTGAAAATGCCTGTTCCCGACCCGACGTCGGCCACGCTCCAACCCGGACCTACCTGAAGTTCATCCCGTAAAAAGCGAAAGAATTGCGGAGCGTAACCCGGCCGAGATTTCTGATAAATTTCGGCCTTGCCGCTAAATTTTTGTGTGTTATCCACTTCTTCAGCCATGGTGACCCTCAAGCTGTGGTTTCCGCCCGCCAAAAGCTGGGTGTGAACAGAAAAGCAAGTCTCTGCATTGCCCGTTAATGCCTGTCAATTTGTTTTGCGGCGGGCAAGTTAGAGGGAGAGCTAACTTTCGGCGGCTTAAGTTTTCTCTACCACCCAAAAATGAGACAAGCCCAAACGCTGCAGAGGGGTGCGTTCCAGCCACTGCAGCACAGCGCGCAGCACACGCCCGGCGCTGGGATGGCGTTCGATGATGTTGTCGTAAGCGCCGAAGACCGTCCGACGTTCAATGAACTTGACCGGAAGGTTGGTGAACAGCCGGGTGAGGTCACTGCGGGTGTAAATCTGCACATGCGGAGCCAGCTTATCGCGCCAGCGACGCGGCAAATAATTGATCAGCGGGATGTTGCCAAAATGATACTTCCCACCCCAATAGGCACCATGAGTCTCAAAGGGGTAGCCGCGGTTGGGGCAAAACAATACCAGCCGCCCGCCGACTTTCAGCACCCGCACAATTTCCTGAATGGCTTTTTCGTCATCCTGAACATGTTCCAGCACTTCATGGCTGAAGACCAGGTCCATGCTTTCGTCCGGCAAAGGCAGATATTCTCCGGCTCCGCAAATGACATCCGGTGTAAACGCCTGGCTGTCTTGCACGCGAGGCAGTTCGATATCCAGCCCGATTGCCTGACCCGAGATGGGCACCAGGCGCGCAAGGTAGGTGCCCACGCCGCAGCCATCTACAAGTACGGCACCGCCAAGGCGGGAGGCAGCGGCGGTTTTGAGCATTTCGAAGCGGCGCTGTTGGCCGGCTCGCCAGACGTGCGAGGGCTCTCCGCGCTGGGCGGCTTTTTCCAGATTTTCGGGTATCACATGCGGCATGGCGCTATTTTACCCGCAAACGCAGCCGCCTGACGCGAACGGATGGAATTGCAAGTTACTTGGACCAATCAAAGCCCATTTGTTTTCGGCCGCGCAAGAATTTTTCCACAGCAATTCCGGCGGTGGCGCCATCCGCTGCGGCAATCACAGCCTGTTTAATATGCTCACAGAGCACATCGCCAACAGCAAAGACGCCTGGGATGGCGGTCTGGTATTCTTCGTCCACCCTCAGGCAGCCGCTGGGGGTCAGTTCGAGCTGACCCTGCAAAAAATCAGTGATTGGAGCGCCCCCCTGCAAATAAACAAAGGCGCCCTGCACTGCCAATTCGCCGCTCCCGCGTTCACGCTGATTGAAGCGGACGGCTTCCACATGCTCTTTGCCAACGATCTCTCGCAGGGCTCCGCCGGGATAAAAGACCACGTTTGGGCGCTTCAGCAGCTCGTCCACCAGGGCTGGCGGCGCGTTCAGCTCGACTGTTGGGGAAAAGAAATGCACCTGGTCGGCAAAATGGGTCAGGTAAAGCGCTTCGTCCACGGCTTCATCAGTACTGCCGGTCACAGCAACGCTGGCATTTTTAAAAAATGCTGCATCGCAGACCGCGCAATATGAAACTCCCCGGCCAAGCAATTCAGTTTCGCCTTTGATCCGGTTGCCGCGTCCCATCGAGCCGGTGGCAATGACCACTGCCCGGGCAGCATAGACGCCCTGGTTGCCATAAACCTGTTTAAGCTCGCCACGGAGTTCAGTCCCCACTGCTTTGTCATTGATAAAAACGGCGCCAAAACTGGCGGCCTGCCGGCGCATAATTTCGAGCAGCTCTGCGCCGCTGATGTCGCCCTCAATGCCGGGGTAGTTTGCAATCTTGCTGGTGATTCCAAGCGCACCTGTGGTCAGGCCTTTATCCAGGATGGCTGTTTTCAGGCCGGCACGGGCTGCATAGATACCAGCGCTCGCTCCGGCCGGGCCGCCGCCAATGATGATTACATCAAAGGCCTCTTGGTTTGATTCCGTCATCCAGACTCCGTTTCAGCCGGAATGTATCACCCCGGCCAGTAATATTCCGCTAATATTAACTTTCGTCCAGCCGGCTTAAGCAGCTTCGTATAACCCCGGCTGGCGAATGGGGTAATATTACCTCAAGGCGGCGCGTCCTGCCTGAAGCCTCTTTTTGGCTTAATCTGATAGTTTTTTAGAGGCTTGCCGGGATATAAAAGGCAAGAATTTGAGACTTATGGATGGTTATGACTAAAAAATTCTACCAGTTATCTGTAAAGGAACGGAAGGCATGGCTGAAAGCCGGCCAATTTCTGGACGCTGCCGACGTGGCAACTTACACCCCTGCCGGCGGCCTCAGCCAGGAAGTGGCTGGCCTTATGGTTGAAAATGTGGTTGGGCTCTACAGCCTGCCCCTGGGCATTGCCCAAAACTTTGTGATCAACGACCGGCCGGTGTTGGTTCCGATGGTCATTGAAGAACCTTCGGTGGTGGCAGGCGCTTCATTCATGGCGAAGCTGGCTCAAGCCGGCGGAGGTTTCCGGGCCAGCATGACGGCGCCGGAAATGATCGGCCAGATCCAGATTTTGGACCTGGCAGACCCGCTAGGTGCACAGGAAGTGATTGAGGCTCACCGGGCCGAATTGCTTGCAAGAGCTTCCCATACTGACCCGCTGTTGAGCAAACATGGCGGCGGGCCGCGCGGCTTGGAGGTGCGGCTGATCTCATCGCCAGTCATTGGGCCTTTCCTGGTCGTTCACCTCATATTTGACGTGCAGGATGTGATGGGCGCCAACGCCGTTAACACGGCGGTGGAAAACCTGGCGCAGCCCCTGGAGGAACTGACCGGTGGGCGAGTCCATCTCAAAATTCTTTCTAACCTGGCAGACCGACGCCTGGCGCGCGCTTCCGTCACCATTCCTAAAGACACATTGGCTTTTGACGACTTCAGCGGCGAACGCGTACGCGACGGAATCATTGAGGCTTGGGCTTTTGCTGCGGTTGACCCCTATCGTGCGGCTACGCATAACAAGGGCATCATGAATGGCGTGGATGCGGTTGTAATTGCCACTGCGAATGACTGGCGGGCGGTTGAGGCCGGCGCGCATGCTTACGCAGCCCGCTCTGGCCGTTATACCAGTTTGAGCACCTGGTCGGTGACCGACTCGGGAGATTTGCACGGAGAGCTTGAGCTGCCCATGGCGGTTGGCATTGTCGGCGGGGCCACCAGAGTGCATCCCACCGCCCAGGCCAACCTCAAATTGATGGGGGTTAAGCGGGCGTCTGAGTTGGGCGAAATTATTGCTGCCGTTGGACTGGCGCAAAACCTGGCGGCACTGCGCGCGCTGGCGACCGAAGGCATCCAACGCGGCCATATGGCTTTGCATGCCCGCCAGGTGGCCATCGCCGCTGGTGCAGCAGCGGATGAGGTGGATCGATTGGCCAATCAGCTGGTTTTAGAAAAAAATATTCACAGCGACCGCGCCGGAGAGATCCTGGCGGAGTGGAGGAATGCGTTATGAGCGAAGATTTTCAAGCCGAAAGCCTGCTCTTGCGGCCAAAGCTGCCGGTAGGGATTGTTGGTTATGGTGCCTATGTGCCGCGTTACCGCCTGCCCGCCAAAGAAGTGGCGCGCATCTGGGGCGGCAGTGAAGAAGGGCTGCCGATCATCGAAAAAGCAGTGGCAGGGCTGGACGAAGACGTCATCACGATGTCGATCGAAGCTGCTCGCAACGCACTGCTTCGGGCCGGCATTGACCCGATGGAACTGCGCGCGGTGTGGGTCGGTTCTGAATCGCACCCGTACGCCGTAAAACCGAGCGGGACGGTTGTGGCTGAGGCCATTGGAGCGTCTCGCAACATTTCGGCTGGCGATTGGGAGTTTGCCTGTAAAGCCGGAAGCGAAGCGATGGTGGCGGCCATCGGGCTGGTCGGCTCGGGCATGGGCCGCTATGCCATGGCGATTGGTATGGATACAGCCCAAGGCAAACCTGGCGACGCACTTGAATTTACTGCCTCTTCTGGCGGGGCGGGTTATATCTTCGGCCCGGCTGAGGAATCGCTGGCGGTGATCGAGGCCGCCTATTCATACGTCTCTGACACGCCGGATTTCTGGCGGCGGGCACATGCCGTTTACCCGGAACATGGGCAGCGTTTTACCGGCGAGCCGGCCTACTTTCAGCATGTCAGCGCTTCTGCCCAGACCATCATGGAGGCAGCCGGATTAAAAGCGCAGGATTTTACATATGCGGTTTTTCATCAGCCCAATGCCAAATTTCCGTCACGAGTTGGGAAGATGCTGGGCTTTACAGCGGAGCAGATCAAAACCGGTCTGCTTTCGCCAGTCATTGGCAATACCTATTCAGGAGCATCATTAATCGGTCTGACCGCGATTTTGGATATTGCCAAGCCCGGCGATCGCATCCTGATGACCTCTTACGGCTCAGGCGCCGGCTCAGACTCATTCATCCTCAGCGTTCAGGAAGCAATCACGGAGCGCCAGGGGAAGGCCCGCAGCACTCAAGACTATATTCGTCAGCGGACAGAAATTGACTATGCCACTTATGTGCGCTTCCGCGGTGAAATTGTGGTGAAGTAGCGATGAACCCGCAGCCAGAAGTCGTAATTGTCGGTGTTGGTCAACAGCCCGTCGGAGAGCTTTGGGATGTTTCGTTAAGGGACCTGGCAGTGCGCGCTCTGCGCGCAGCCCGCGAAGATGCCGCAGGAATGCGCCCTGAAGCCATCTATGTGGGGAATATGCTGGCGGCGTCGGCTTCGCATCAGGCGAATTTGGGCGCGCTCATCTCCGAGTATTCCGGGCTGGCGGGCATTGCTGAGGGTGTAACCGCCGAAGCCGGGGAAGCCTCTGGCGCAGCTGCGATTTACCTGGCCTATCTGGCCATCCGCTCCGGGCTGGTTTCTTGCGCGGCCGTTGTCGGGGTAGAAAAAGTGACGGATGTGGTCGGGAGCAGCGTTGAAAGCGTCTTGGCGCGCACGTTAGACTCGGATTATGAAGCTGGCGAGGGCATGACGACCATCTCCCAAGCGGCTTTGCTGCTGCAGCGCTACATGCACGAAAACAAGCCCCCACGTGAAGCGTTGGCTGAATTTCCGAAAATTGCCCATGCCAATGCCGTGGCAAACCCATATGCCATGTACCGTAAAGCCATCGACAGCGCGGCTTACATGCGCTCCGGCATGGTGGCAGACCCGCTGAACCTTTTTGACGTGGCACCCGTTGCAGACGGGGCCGCGGCCCTGATTTTGACCCGGCGCGACTTACTGCCACAGAAGCTGGCACATCCTGCGGTTCAGTTGGTGGCATCCAGCCTGATCAGCGACCGCCTGGCACTGCATGACCGGGCAGACCCGTTGTTCTTCGGAGCTGCAGCGGTTTCGGTGCAGCGAGCCAGTCAGTCAGCAGGTATGCCAATGAGCGCAATGGATCTGTTTGAATACTCTGACAATACAACACTGCATGCCATCTTGTCATTGGAGGCAGCCGGTTTGGCTCCGCGCGGCCAGGGCTGGCAGCTGGCAAGCGATGGGTCGCTGGCACGCGATGGCTATTTGCCAGTGGCGACCATGGGAGGGCACAAGGCTCGTGGGTACCCCCTGGGCGCAGCGGGGGTGTATCAGGCAGTAGAAGCCTGCCTTCAGCTGCGCGCTGAGGCGGGTGGCTGTCAGGTCGCCGGCGCACAGAGAGCCATGGTGCAGACGCTGGCTGCTACGGGTTCCACCGCTGTGACCCATATCCTGCAGCGACTGGATTAGTGTCCGTCTTTTCTGAGTAAAAGGCTATAATATCGGGGACTTGGAAAAGAGGACAGCCGTGACCGAAGAAAACAACCCACCAGCTCAACCAAAAGCAAAAATCACCATCACGCCCAACGGGCCGTATATCGTCACTGGCAACGTTCCCCTGCGCCGATTGACCCAAATCACATCGGAGTGGGGAGAGCCGCTCGAGTGGCGCGATCTTGGGCTGATCCCGGTAGACACAGAGGAGTACAGGCTGTGCCGCTGCGGTAAATCTTCACATAAGCCGTTTTGTGACGGATCTCATTTGCAGGCAAATTTTACAGGAACAGAAACGGCCATCACCGCCGGGCCTTCCGGAAGGCAGTTGGATTACCATGGCAACAGCAATCTGGTAGTGCACAAGCAGGTGAATTTATGCATGGCTTCCGGTTTTTGTTACTTGCGCGATACTGGCGTGGATGAATTGACCCGCAAGGCGGCCGATCCGGTTAAGAAGGCTCGGGCGATCAAGATGGTGGAAGACTGCCCCTCCGGATCGCTGACCTACCGGCTGGAGCCGGCCGACCATGATATCGAACCGGATTTGCCTATGCAGATTGCCGATACGATTGAGATAACTTCGTATGGTCCGATTGAAGGGCCGCTGTGGGTGATGGGATACATTCCGATTGAACGGGCGGACGGGCAGCCGTTTGAGCCGCGCAATCGGGTGACGCTCTGCCGCTGCGGGAGTTCAATGAACAAGCCATTGTGCGATGGGACGCATCGTTTCTTGCAGGAAAGAAAACTGCGGATGAGTCAAAAGAAGTAGGGGGCAGCCTGCCCCGTCTCCGACTTGGCTGCGGGGCTTCATTATCATCGCGAGCGCAGCCCTGTTTTGTCATCGCGAGGAACGTGGTTTTATGTCATCGCGAGGTACGAAGCGATCTCGCCTTTTCCCCCTGTCTCAGCGAGCCACCCTCTTGTCATCGCGAGCGCAGCGTGGCGATCTCGGTTGTCGGTGCTGGCAAACCCTATCCTGTCATCGCGAGCGCAGCGCGGCGATCTCGGTTGTCGCTGCTGGTAAGGAGAAAAGAGAGATTGCTTCGCAAGCTCGCAACCCCTCAAAGGGGATTCGACAGCCATTTTGTCATCGCGAGCGCAGCGTTGCGATCTCGGTTTTTTGCGCAGGAAAAAAAAGAAAAGGAGAGATTGCTTCGTGCCTCGCAATGACAGAATAGATTTGCAATGACAGTAGTGATTGCTTCGCAGGCTCGCAATGACGGAATAGACACGCAATGACAGTCAGAGTTGCTGGTCGGTTCGAAAAAAAACCGTCAAAACATGCTGATACTTGCAGTCCATAGACACGAAGGTCGGCTGATTGGTGGATCGTGGTAGACTTTAATTTTGCAAAGGAATTCGCTTACATGAATCATCGTGCCATTTTCCCATTCACCGCCATCGTTGGCCAGGAACGCATGCTACGCGCCCTCATCCTGAATGCCGTCGACCCCCGCATTGGCGGAGTGCTCATTCGAGGTGAACGCGGAACGGCAAAATCGACCGCAGCACGGGCTTTGGCAGCGTTGCTACCCGAAGTACCGGTCGTCAAAGGCTGCCGCTTCGGCTGCGACCCGTTCTCTCCAGCTACCTGGTGCACCGAATGCCGTGAGCGCGCTGCCTCAGGCGAAACCCCACTACCGGTGGAGATGCGCCCGACCCCGTTTATTGACCTGCCGGTCTCAGCGACTGAAGATCGGGTGGTTGGCACGCTCGACATTGAAAAAGCGATTCAAAAAGGTGAACGGCATTTTGAACCCGGGGTGTTGGCTGCCGCCAACCGCGGTTTGCTTTACATTGATGAAGTCAATCTGTTGGATGACCATGTGGTCGACATTCTGCTGGACTCTGCTGCCATGGGCGTTAATGTGGTGGAACGCGAAGGGATTTCCTTCAGCCACCCGGCGCGTTTCATCCTGGTAGGTACGATGAACCCGGAAGAGGGCGACCTGCGGCCACAGCTTTTGGACCGCTTTGCCTTCTCGGTCGAAATTCATGGCATCCTCGACCCCCGCCAGCGAGTCGAGATCATGCGGCGTAATATTGCCTTCGAAGCTGACCCTGAAGCCTTCCGGGAAGAATGGCAGTTGCAGGAGGAAGAACTCTCCCGCCAGATTCAGCGTGGACGGGAACTGGTAGACGGGGTGCGCTACACCTCACGCGATCTTTTGACCATTGCCGATTTAACCTCATCGATGGAGGTTGACGGCCACCGCTCCGATCTGGTGATCCTGAAAGGCGCCCGTGCTCAGGCCGCTTTTGAGGGACGGGACCGCGTCACCCCGCGCGACATCGCCCTGGCTGCCGAATTGGCCCTGCCTCACCGGGTCAAGTCGGGGCCGTTCCGCAAGTCCAATCTGGGGGTGGAGGCGCTGGATGCAAAGATTGACCAGCTGAAGGCCCAAACCACCATTTCTTCCGAAGATGATTCTGAAATCGAAGAAGACCCTCAAGGTAAAAAAAAAGCGATCAATCTAAACGGTTAGATCAGGATGCGGCTCTGGACCCGGATGACATTCCGGTCGGAGAAGCGCAGCAGAACATTTTCACTAACCTCAACCCAAACTGGTGGGATGGTGGGAAGGTGGTTGCACCCGGCGAAACTTACACGCCGCGTCAACTGGACACCCCCTTGGACGCGATGGTGCGCAAGCAGGGGGGACGGCGTTCACAGACACGTTCCAAAACGCGGCGGGGCCGTTATATTCAGGCGCGGCCAGCCCCGGGTGACGTGTCTGATATTGCCTTCGACGCCACGATCCGTGCTGCCTCGCCATTTCAAACCCGCCGTGCAGGTTTGAAACGAAAACGGCAAGTCGCTTTTGCCATCCAGGCTTCCGATTATCAGAAGAAAGTGCGTGTGCGTAAAACCGCCAATTTAATTTTGTTCCTGGTGGACGGATCGTGGTCGATGGCTGTAGCAGAACGCATGTCGGCCACCAAGGCAGCTATTTTGTCGCTTCTGACGGATGCATACCAGCGGCGCGACCGGGTAGGTCTGGTGGTGTTCCAAAAGGATCGCGCCACGCTGGTACTCTCGCCTACCAATTCAGTGCTTTTGGCCCAGAGGGCGCTGGTCAACATTCCCGTGGGTGGCAAAACCCCACTGCCGGCTGGCCTTAAGATGGCCTATGAAGTTATTCAGCGCGAAAAGATTCTGCATCCAGATGTGCAGCCCCTCTTGATTATTTTGACTGACGGCGCGGGCAATGTGTCCGTTTCTGGCAAACCGGTAGCGCAAGAAGTGGCATCCCTGGCCGCGCTGTTCCAGGCGGAAGCGATTCACAGCGTGGTGATCAACATGGAACAAAAAGTTTTTGACCAGGGCTTGGCTCAACAACTGGCGGACCAGATGGGCGCTGTTTGTTACACGGTAGAAGACCTGCGCGGGGATGTGCTCTACCAAACCGTCCAGAAAGAAATGTTTAGCCCCGGGGTGGCAGAAGGGCGCGGTTAGAGGCAGCCGCAGCGCTGAGGCAGCCAGCCGGCTGCGCCATCCGATGGGGGATCAAAGCCTACCAGGGGTGTGCCGATGCAGCCCGGAGGGCTAAATTAATCAATTTTGCCGGGTCTGCTGCGAGTGATGGATGCGCGAAGGAAGCCTGTTGATTTACTCCACCGCTTTGATTTCCAGTTCCGGAAAAAACTGGTGCAGGGTCCCTGCTACCCAGCCCTGAAGGGTTTGGATCGAGAGCGGGCAGCCCAAACAAGCCCCTCCCAACCGCACCTGAACTTCATCGCCATTGATGGCAACCAGTTCCACCGATCCGTTGTGGTATTGTTCGATATAGGCGCTGATTTGATCAATCAGCCCGGCGATTTTTTCTTCTTTGGAGTAATCCCTGGCTGGCGGTTGAGACATGACGGCTCCTTTCATGCGGCTGTATATTCGTAATCATACCATAGCACCCCGGCAGGCTGTGCTTTGGCCGGGTCAGCCGTGATGGCCTGAGCGCAGCAGGGGGGGGGCAGCTGCCTACGGCTGGCGGAAAGGGACTTGACAGTAGACGAATATCTAATAAAATAGACAAACATCTTACACCCAAGGATAACGCCATGCCTTCAACCATTCCAACCAAACTGCATTGGGAAATTGGAACCGCGTACGACCTTTTCATTTGCCTGAGAGCGCTACATAACCCCGAGCGCTTCAGCCTGCGCCCATCCTGGGCAGCCGGCGTGCGTTCCCGGCTCCCCGCTGAACAGCGCAAAGTGTTGGAAACGGCCGATCAGGTCATCAACGGGCATATTTGGTTTGTGTTTAACCTGCCCAAACCCAAAGGCTCTGCAGAAGTGTTGAAGGCTCTTCAGGCGCTGCCTGCTGAGCAGCGGCTGAGCGCGCTCTCGTTCCATTATGACACGCCTGAAGATTACAAAGCGATTTTATTGGGCGCGAGCGCCGGGCGAAAGTGGAGCGAAGCTGAGGTGGAGGTCTTGCATTCGACCAGCCGATTTCGCGACCAACCCGTAAACCTGCCCTACCTCGAACTGCTGCGCCAGGTTTGGTCCAATCGCCGGGAATTTGGCGAAAGCTATTTGGCCGCGCTCCAAAGTTTCGTTTCGCATTTCTTTTTGGAAGAAGAACAGCGGCTCTTGCCTGTTTTGCGCAAGGGCTTATCCCATGCCCAAATGCGGGCTGGCAGTCTGCCGCTGCCGAAAATGCTCGAAGAACTCTCCTCTGGTGTGCGTTATAAAGACCTGGACAAAGTGTCGGATCTTTATTTGGCACCTTCGTTTTGGGGCGCGCCGCTGCTTTTTATTGAAAACGTCAATCACTCCGGCGCGCTGCTGATGCTCTTCGGTGCTCGCCCGGACGATATGGCGCTCATTCCGGGCGAAGTTGTCCCCGATTCTCTGCTCAGGGGGTTAAAAGCGTTGGCCGACCCGACCCGGCTGCGTATTTTGCGCTACATTGCCCAATCACCTGAAACCGCCGCGCAGCTTTCACGCTCGCTGCGCCTGCGCCCGCCGACCGTTGCCCATCATCTGAACGAGCTGCGCATGGCAGGTCTGGTACAGGTGATTGTGAACCCGGAAGGCGAACGGCAATATGCCACCCGTTATGATGGGTTTTCATCGCTTAAGGATCTGCTCAATCTGTTTATCCACGGAGATTAGGCTTGAAGTCTCACGCCACACCTGACAGCCCGGGCAAGGCTCCAGCCCTGCGCGTGTATTTGGAGCGCCTGCGTGCATTCAGCCCCAATGCGCGCTTGTATCTGGTCAGCATCATGATTTTTGGTGCAGCCATGGGGATTAACCAGCTCCTTTTCAATTTTTATGTGCTCAGTCTGGGTTTCAATGAAGCAGTGTTGGGCAATTTGGTTACCGCCCGCAGCGCAGCCTCGCTCGTTGCCGCCCTGCCAATGGGTTATCTGACAGATCGGATCGGCCGAAAGAATGCTTTCATTGCCGGCACGGCTGCGGTCGCACTTTCGTCGCTGATGATGGTGGTGTTTCCGAGTGTGGCGGTTTTTACCAGCATGAACCTGCTGCTGGGGGTCGCCCAATCGCTCTCTGCAGTGGCGATGGGGCCATTCCTGATGGAAAATAGTGGAGAAAAAGAGCGCACTTACCTTTTCAGCTATGCCTCCGGCTTACGAATGACCGCCACTTCCATCGGCGAATGGATGGGCGGCACGCTGCCGGCGATGTTTGCATCCATGGTTGGGGTGAGCGCGGTCAGCCCTCAGGCCTACCAATGGGCTCTGGGCGCCATGGTGCTGTTGACCCTGCTTTCCCTGCTGCCTAACCTGTTGATGACCGAAAACCGGCAGCCGCAAGCCTCCCGTGCGGTTTTTGCGCCAGTCTCGTATATGAAAAACAATCCGGGCAAGCTCGGCAAGCTAATTATCCCCTCACTGATCATCTCGATTGGAGCCGGGATGATAATGCCCTTTATGAATGTCTTTTTCCGAACCGTGCACCATCAGACAGACGCAGCCATTGGGGTGCTGTTTGCCTGGGGCAGCCTGGCGATGGGCATCGGACTGATGATTGCGCCAGCCCTCGCCGAAAAGTTTGGCAAAATTGAAATTGTCGTAGCTACTCAGGCGCTTTCGATCCCATTTCTGGCGTTGTTGGGCTTTTCACCCTGGTTTGGGGTCAGCCTGGCGGCTTACTACATCCGGCTGACTTTGATGAATATGAGCGGGCCGGTCTATTCGACGTTTGTGTTGGAAAGGGTAGACCCCAACTCAAGGGCCATGGTGGCCAGCCTGACCAACATGGCATCTACCTTTGGCTGGGCATTCAGCCCAACTATCAGCGGTTACTTGCAATTGAATTACGGCTTCGGACCGGCCTTCCTGGTCACCATCGTCACTTACATTCTTGCCACCTGGATGTACTTCGCCTGGTTTTGGCGAAAAGCACCTAAGCCTGGCAGCGCGCTGGCAGCTGAGCCAGAGGCCATCCAAACCGGGCGGTCATAAGTATATTTGCGCCGGGCGGCAGCCTGGCTGAGCGCAGCAAGTTAGCTTTCGGGATTGGGGCGGAATTCGTAAATGCCGTCGCGATATTCCCAGGTATGGCCACAGCCTGGACAAACCTGGGTAGCATGCGCTTCGGGTAGAGGGTGGCGGCAGACCGGGCAAGCAAAGAAATCCCCATCGGGGGCAGGCCTTTCCGTTTTGACCACCCGTGCGCGCGAAAAGACGCTGGGGGAATATTGGCACCAGGCCCCGCTGGGCTGCAGGAAAGAATCCAGCGCCACCAAAAAACCGAGCGGCAGGCGGTGCTTCATCCAGGCGGCCCGAAAGTGAGAAACGCTCAGTTGTTTTTCAAGCTTAAAGCCGGTTTCGGCGAGCAGACGGCGGACGTAACGGGGATGAAAATCGAAGTTGAGCGCTGCGAACTCCACCGGATCTTGATCGAAAGGATTCCAGGATTGTTTTCTCAGCAAAAATCGAGCCACCGACTTGAGGTTGCGTTTATTGGCAAACTCAAGGATGAAAAGGGCGTTGGCAGCCAGCACCTGCTGCACATTGCTGAGGGCCAGGGCTGGGTTGGCCATATGATGCAGCGTGCGGATCATGGTCGCCCCGTCAAAAAGGTCATTAACAAACGGAAGCTGGTAGATATCAGCGGTGACATACACATAACGTTGGTTTTCACCCAGGCGCTGGCGCGCCTGCAGCAGCTGTGTGCGTGAATAATCCAGCAGGACCACGCGTTGCCATTGGGCATAGCGCGGGGTGTTGCGGCCAGCTCCGGCGCCCAGTTCTAAAAGCAAACGCCCACCGCGGTTAATCAGGCGCCGCAGGGCAATCGCTTCAACTTCATCTTCATAGCGGCGCTCACCTGCCTCCCAAAAGGAGGATTGGTAATCGGAGCCCTCATAAGAGCAGACCGGTGGCAGGGAAGGGGTAGGTGTGTCCATTTTTTAATCCAAATGCGTCGGGCAGGTTTGCCGGCAACACCCGAAGAGACCTCCTTACCGCTGCTTCCTCTCGGACCTGACGGGGTTCGCAGGGTTTCGCCGCGCCGGTCCCGCCCGAACGCAAAGTAAGGATAACCGAGAGGGCGGTGGATGTCAATCTGGCGCGGGTGAAAGCAGCGCAACCGCTAAGCCAGTCACCCGAAGGCTTTTTGGGCCCTGAAAGCTTGTAATCTTGTCCGGCGCCGTCTATACTGAAGGTATCCACTTCAATTGATCTAACCGCTTACTGTCGCGGCAGGTCGGCTATTGGCTATGCCTGCGGCAGGCAGCCATAGTAAAGAAATGTTCCTGATGAGAAGGAGGTTTACCCATGATTACCAAAAAGTTGTTTGCTTCGGCAATGTTTTGTATCTTGTTATGGAATGCAGCTGCGGCGAATGCAACTTGGGCAGCCTCGGTACAGACGCCTGGTGTGACCCACTATGCCGCAGCGGCTGCCTCCGGAACGGGGGACTGCTTCAGCTGGGGGAATGCCTGCACCCTGCAGACAGCCCTCTCCAAGGTACATTCCGGGGACGAAATTTGGGTCAAGGAGGGTGTTCATTACCCGACAGCTGTGCCTTCAACAGATAAAGCCGCTTCGTTCGTGTTGGTTGATGGGGTGGCCATCTTGGGCGGTTTCGACGGTTATGAAACCAACAAGAACCAACGCAACTTCCGCGAAAACCCGACTATTTTGAGTGGGGATATTGATCAGAATGATTTGAACCTGGATGGCAACTCAATCTCGGAAGTCTATACGGATATTCGCGGGGCCAATTCCTATCACATCGTCACAGCACAAGGGGTAAGCTCTCTGGCGGTTTTGGATGGGTTTTACATCACCGGAGGCTTGGCTTATGGCAGCGCGCCAGATTGTTTTGGGGCAGCAATCTATACCAACGATAGCGCTGCCAATTTTGCAAACTTGATCATTTGCGGAAACCGAAGCTCTGGAATCGGGGGAGCGATCTATACCAAGCTTGGTGGGCCCATGTTGATCAATGTTTGGGTGAGCGGTAACCGTTCCAACTCGGCTGGCGGCGGAATGGGCAATGAAAACAGCACTCCAATCGTCATCAATGGTGTGATCGTCAATAACGAAGCTTCCTCTGCAGGTGGAGCGATGACTAACCTTTACAGCCCGGTCAAGCTGGTTAATGTTACCATCAGCGGGAATGTCAGCACGACAGCTGGCGGCATCAACAACTATTACAGCGATGCTGTGCTCACCAACGTCATTATCTGGGATGACGATGTTGCCGACGGCAAGGAAATTTTCAACCAGTACAGCAACCCGGTTATCACCCGCAGTGATATTGAGGGCTGCGGGGGCACTTCGGATTGGAACCCGGAATGCGGGCCAATCAATATGGGCAATATTGATAAAGACCCATTCTTCGTGGACACTGAGGGAGGAGACTGGAGCCCGGCGATATATTCCCCAGTCATCGACGCCGGCGATAACACCCCCCTGCCGACCTCGATTACCACCGATATTGCCGGCCGGTCGCGGTTTGTCGACGTATTGACCGTGCCGGATAGCGGGTTTGGCTTATCCGCTCCTATTGTGGATATGGGTGCTTATGAGGTTCAATACCACCCCTCATTTTTGCCAATGATTCTTAAATTTGGAACAGTGCCATTAGATTGACCAAAACGCGCTGCCGCTAAATTAAAGAGCAATGAAGGCTTAAATGCGCTGCAGCCGCATCTCAGGCAGTGCAGCGAACTTTGACCGGTTCCAGGCTGAAAAGAGACAGGATGATTGGATATTACTTTGGTGTACCGGCGTTCTTCTTGGCATTTACCGCTGTTTTTTTGGCGGTCGTCTGGTTGATCATTAATCTGGTGAGCCGTGTGCGGCAGGCAGGTCGCCCTCAAACGCCTGCCGCAGCAGGCATGCAAGGTGAGGAACAACCCAACCACGAGCAGGACGGGGAGCCAGAGGACCGGTTCGGCCCTGGGCAGCTCTGAGCGGCAGGGGTGCTTTGGTTGGCCTTAGCCTGACGGCCCGTCAGAGCTTTTGATCGCAAACGCTGCGGAACCCGCAGCCCTGGCAGCGGCCAGGCTGGTGGTGGCTGCGGTTTGGTGCCGAGCGGTCTCCCTCTGCCGCGCGGGCCTGCCCGATCAGGGTGCGCAGGCGCGTTTCCAGCTCAGGGGTATAGTCCACCTGGAAGGTTCGGTCGGCGTAGCGCAGCAAACCGTAAGGCGGGCGAGCGCCCATCGAAGCTTCTACCAGGCGGCAGTAGGCGGCCAGCTGAATCAGATGGGTTTCGTAAGGCTGGTTGGGGGCGCGGGTGCTCTTGACCTCCACCGGTATTGCCGTGCCGTCGCGAAGCTTCAGGATGTAGTCGGGTTTGCCAATCAGGCCAAGCTGTGCATCTGACAGCGGCGCTGATAGCCTTTGGAAGTGCGCATCGTCTGCGTAAACCACCCGCGCTTCGGGCAGGCCCGAGCGGGTGCGGCGCAGCCAGCTGAGCGCTAGCAACAGCAGCGCCAGCGCAAGCAGGGCGATCACTGGCAGCCATTCGCTCATAACAATACCTTTAAAAGTGCCAAGACCAGGGCCAGGATGGCGGCTGCGGCTGCGGCCAGCCTGAGCCAGCGCGCCTGCCAAAGGTTGGCAGCATGCGCGCGGTGGAATTGCGTTCCTCCGCTCAGCTGAGTTTGATTCTCAGAAGGGTAACCCTGGTTTTGGTACCACCAGGCGCGCTGGCAATAGCTGAAGGCTGCCAGCTCAGAGGCGCGCAGTTTGCGCATCACTCGGCCGGCGCCGAGAGCTGCTGCGAAAGGCGCGAAATCGCCGATTCCAGCTCGTTCTGGCGGAACGAGAGGGTGATATCGGCCCGGGTGCGCTCAATAATCCCGCGGGCCAGGTCGGTGCGCCGGCGCAGACCGTCGGTGATTGCATCGGGGTAGTCCATGGTGACCAGCTGGGTGAAGATGTCATCCATGCAGCTCAAGAGGCGTTCCACTTCGGCTGAATAGCCTGGCCGCAGCAGGTCCAGGCAGCGCCGGCGCAGTTCGCCCAGGGTTTCGGTCATTCCGTTGACATAGGCGGCGGATTCCGCGCCCAGGTCCTGAGGGGTCGGGAGGGGGTCACCGCGGATTATGGCGACGGTGAGGGTGGCCTCGCAATACTCTTTGATGGCGTCCTGTGTATAGCCCGCAAAATACAAATCCGGATCGGCGCTCAGGCTGTCGCGCAGGGTTTGCGCAAGGGCGCGGGCTGCGGCAAGCTCTGCTTCGGCTTCGGGTTGTTCCTCGCGGTGGATGGCGCGAATGGCCAGCGAGGAATGGCGGGTCAGCTCGCGTGCCTGGGCCAGGGCGGTATCGCGCCGGGTGGTTTTACAGTTAAAATCAGAGCGAATCTGCTCACAAATTTCGTCCAGCTGGTCCATTTTAGCTCCGTGGCTGAGGAGGTTCGGGCTCACCGGGACCTTTGAAAAGCTCGTCAGCCAGGGTATGGCCGCCGGTCGGGACTTTGATTTCGCCAAAAGTGCTCTCGAAGCGGCGCAAGTTCTCATTAAGAGCAGCCGTTACCATCTTGAAGCCCAGCGGTGAAAGCACCAGACGGGCGTCCACTTTGGGGTCGGTCAGCCCGGGGAGGATGGATGAGAAATCCAAAATGAACTCCCCGGGGGTGTGAGAAATGCGCACCATATTGACGAACAAAGCCTGCAGATCCTGCGGAACGCGGATATTCAGTGGTTTGATTTCAGGCATTGCCACCCCACTCAAAATGGGATATCGTCATCTTCGCTGGGGGCTGGTTCTGCAGTTGAGTCTTCAGAGCGGGAGCTGAGGAAGCGCACAGTGTCGGCGTAGACTTCATAGCTGCTGCCCCAGGATCCGTCTTTTCTCTGGAAGACTTTCGGGTTTCCATTTTTGGGGTCCGGAGAAAGACGACCTTCGACCAAAACCCGCGAGCCTTTTTTCAGGTATTGGGCGCAAGATTCCGCCTGCTGTCCAAAAACGGACACGCGGAACCAGGTGGTTTCAGTGGTATCACGATATTTACGGCTGGTGGCCACGTTGAAGCCAGTGATGGCTTTGCCGTCTGGATTGAAGTGCATTTCAGGGTCTTTGCCCAGATTTCCGATCAGGATTATTTTTTGGTACATGGGGGTCCTTTCGTTGTGGGTCGAGTTTGCGGTGGCTAAAGGTTGTCTGCGTGCCGGGGCACATCCTAATTTTACTTCAAACACCGAATTGGCGTGCTGCTGCTGCGCAGCTAACTTTCAACGGAAAGGCCACCTTCTGGCTGCAGCAAAACTTGACGGAGCAGCTGTCAACAGGTTATACTTTTGGGCTGCCGGGGTGTAGCGCAGTCGGCTAGCGCGCTGCGTTTGGGACGCAGAGGTCGACGGTTCGAGTCCGTCCACCCCGACCATAAGTTTAACTGCCCGCAGCCCGCCTGAAGCGCGGGGAGGATACCGGTGGCCAAACCTTACCTCTCAATCATCATTCCGGCTCACAATGAAGAGAAGCGCCTGCCAACTTCTTTAGAGAAGCTGAAACAGTTTTGCGCGGCCCAACCCTATGCTAGCGAGGTGCTGGTGGTCGAGAATGCCAGTAGCGACAATACGCTGGCTGTCGCCCGGGCGTACCAGGCACAGCTTCCGGGCCTGCGCGTGATCAGCCTGGATGAGCCGGGTAAAGGCGGGGCGGTGCGAGCCGGAATGCTGGCGGCAGAGGGGGTCTATCGCTTTATGGCCGATGCCGACTTTTCCATGCCCGTGGAGGAGATCAATCGTTTTTTACCGCCGGCGCTGCCGGATTGCGACGTGGCGATTGGTTCGCGCGAGGTTGCCGGTGCCCGGCGCATCGATGAACCGTTTTACCGCCATCTGATTGGGCGGGTGTTTAATGGGATGGTGCGCCTGGCAGCATTGCCCGGGATACAGGATTCGCAATGTGGTTTCAAATGCTTCCGGGCGGAAGCCGCGCAGGCGGTATTTAGCCGGCAGAGGATGACCGGATGGAGCTTTGACGTGGAGGTCTTGGCGCTGGCCCGCACGCTAGGTTTTTCAATCCGTGAAGTACCGGTCACCTGGGTTTATGACCCCGGCAGCCGGGTGAACGTACTGCGCGATTCGGCATTGATGGCGCGTGACCTGTGGCGCGTCCGGCGGGCGCTAAAGCGCGGAGTCTACCGTGACCCCCCGCTTTGATCCGGCGTTGCTGCCGCCTGCCCCTACCCTTGAATTTGAGCAGGCCCTCTGGCGGGCGGGGTTTGAGCTCGTGGCCGGCCTGGACGAAGCCGGCCGGGGAGCGCTGGCTGGCCCGGTCTGCGCCGCGGCGGTCATCTTGCCGCGGTCGGATGGGGAGTTCCCTGTGAGTCTGTACGGCGTGCGCGATTCAAAGCAGCTTAGCCCGGCCCGCCGCGAAAATTTAGCCGCGAAGGTCTGGCAGGTCGCGCTGGCGGTCGGCGTGGGCTGGTGCAGCGCAGCCGAGGTGGACGAGCTGGGAATGGGAAAGGCCGGCCGGCTGGTGCTTGAGCGTGCCGTCCGGAAGCTGGCGCCGGCCCCGCAGCAGCTGCTGATTGATTATTTTAAGCTGCCGCAAGTGAGCTTGCCCCAACAGGGGCTTGTGAAGGGCGACCAGCGCAGTCTGACGATTGCCTGCGCATCGGTGATCGCCAAGACGCAGCGGGATGCCTGGATGCGGGAGGCAGACCGGCAGTTTCCGGGGTATGGGTTTGCGCAAAATAAGGGTTATGGCAGCGCGGCGCACCGGGCGGCGCTGCGGCAGTGCGGGCCGTGCCCGCTGCATCGCCGCAGCTTCAGGCTGCTGCCGGAGGTTTTGCCGGACTGAGCCGTGGCAAGGGAAAGGGGGTGAGAGGCCAAAGGGATTGCGAGCTTAAATTCATCTGTCAAAGCACCCTATGGGTGACTTGCCTCTTTGAGGGGTTGCGAGGCACTAAGCAATCTTTTTTTTCCTGTCCTTGCGAGCCTGCGAAGCAATCTTACTTTTCTGTTTGCCAGCACACGACAGGCGAGATCGCTTCGTGCCTCGCGATGACAAATTGTTCCCTCGCGATGACAGCCCTGTTTGTCATTGCGAGCCT
>DAOUFF010000029.1:0-9843 GCA_034430195.1 Anaerolineaceae bacterium
CGAGATGACATCGATCAGCCCCTCGCCTTCAGAAAGAGCTTCGGCTTCCGCCGCCAGCGTCGGGGCATCGCTGCTGTGATCAAGAAACACACGCTTCGCGTCGCGTGAGACGATCAGTGTCGTGCGCACCGTCAGTAGTTCTGGGGCTTCGAGGATCACCCCGCGGGTGGTTTGCTCTACCATCAGACGGATATCCTGCGCGCCCTCAAAAGTGAGCTCCGAATGCTTGGAGAGCAGCAGCCGTGCCTCACGGGTCTGCTGCTGCAGGCTGAGCGCTTTTTCCAGGCTGCTGGTGGGCCGCAGGCTTTCTGCCAGGGCAGCCGAACCGCTGAAGGCGGCGTATGACTTTAAGCGCGCCAAAACCTTGGGGTATTCGAGCAAAATCAAACTTTTGGGGTTCATCAGTTCTGAAGTGTATCATGGATGAGCCCGGTTCCGTAGCCGGCAACGCGCTACTTGCCGCCTGATGGCTCAGAGCTAAATGCTGCAATGCGCACCAACGCGTAAGCGCCGCAAATAAAGCTCGCTGCAGGCTTCCACTCCAACCCCGGCCCTACCTTTACCTGAGGCTGTGCCTAACATCTTGAGCTGGCGCAGCCATAAAGGTACCTATACCTGCTCTATACCAAACTGGCAGCAGCCTCTTTTATACTGGCAGCAATCTTGAAGAAGCGATGGATAAAAAATGAAAACCAGAATCTATGTTTTTCTGATGATTTTAACTTTGCTGGCCACAGCCGCCTGCAGCCCGACGGATGCCAGCCAGGCAGGTGTCAACTCCACTGCCCAGGTTTCACAGCCTGAGGCTTCGGCGACCTCCACCGGGCAGAGTGTCAGCGCACCAACTGAAACCCCGGCCACCTCCAGCACTGCTAACCTGCTGGAATGGTCTGACCTTGAGACGCACGAAGCTGATGCAGATTACACCTGGGATGAAAATAGCGTGATCGAAATCTCCCTGGCAGATAACGCCAGTAAAAGCAGCTCAGAGCTGGTAACGATCACTGGTAACCAAATCACCCTTAACTCCAGCGGAACCTACCGGCTGAGCGGTACCCTGAGCGACGGCCAGATCCTGGTGTCGACCGAAAGCGAAAGCCCAGTCCGGCTCATTTTTAACGGGGTCAACATTTCCAGCCAGAGCAGCGCTGCCGTCAACATTGAAAAAGCCGAAAAGGTGATCATCATCCTGGCTGAGGGCAGCCAGAATCAGCTGAGCGATGCCAGCACTTACATCTATCCTTCAGCGGATGTGGATGAACCTAATGCGGCGCTTTTCAGTAAGACCGATATGAGCATCAGCGGTTCTGGTACCCTGACTGTTCAAGGGAATACCAATGACGCCATTGCCAGCAAAGACGGCCTGGTGATCCGGGACGCGAATATCACTGTGAACGCCTTCGATGATGGCATCCGCGGCAAAGATTATCTGGTCATCGCTGACAGCACCCTTTCAGTGACCTCAGGCGGTGATGGGTTAAAGTCTGATAATGACAATGTAGACAGCCTTGGGAGCATTCAAATCATCAGCAGCGACCTCAGCATTCACGCTGATGGCGACGCGATCAGCGCGGAGGGTCTGGTTGAAATTTTGTCGGGCAACATGAACATCCAGACCCGCTCCGGCAGTTCCAGTGCGGCCAGTGACGCAGATTCAGCCAAGGGCATTAAGGGGCTAACCGGAGTGCTGATTGACGGGGTAACCGCCAGTATTGATACCGCTGACGACGCCATCCATTCGAATGGGACCATTGAAATCAATTCAGGTAATTTGCAGCTTGCCAGCGCAGATGATGGCATCCATGCAGACAGCGCGTTGACGATCAACGGCGGCACCATTGATATTTCTTATTGCTATGAGGGCCTTGAAAGCATGCAAATCACGATCAACAACGGCAGCATCCACATTCTGGCCTCAGATGATGGCATTAACGTGGCTGGAGGCGCGGATAGTTCCGGCTTCGGCGGCACGGGCTGGGGCCAGCCAGGCGGCCGCCCTGGTGAACAGGGCATGAACAGCGGCGAAACCAGCACAATGTGGCTGACAATCAACGGCGGCTATGTTTATGTGAGTGCCGGCGGAGACGGATTGGATTCGAACGGATCGATCGTGATGAATGGTGGCACCGTGCTGGTAGATGGCCCCACCAATGACGGCAATGGCGCACTGGACTATATGGGCAGCTTTAGCATCAACGGCGGCCTGCTCATCGCAGCTGGCAGTGCTGGAATGGCACAGGCCCCCGGTGAAACCTCCACTCAGCCGGCTATTTTGCTGGTGTTCGATCAAACCCAGCCAGCGGGCACCCTCTTCAGCCTGCAAACAGAGGCTGGAGAAGCACTGATTGCATATGCCCCCTCTAAAGCTTATCAGAGCATGGTGATCTCATCCCCTCTGCTCACGATTGGGTCAACCTATAGTGCCGTATTGGGCGGCAGCTCCAGCGGCAGCGCCAGTGACGGCCTGATTGCCAGCGGCACGCTCTCAGGGGGGAGCAGCGCCGCGGAAGTGAGCCTGAGCAGCATGGTTACTCTCAGTGGCTCGAACCCTGGTTTTCTGCGCCCCGGCGGCAGACGTTAGGCTTTTTCTTCTTTCTCCTCCTTCGAACCCCCACCAAGTGGGAAGACAGGCCGTCTGTTCACAGGCGGCCTGCTCTTTTAAATATGCAGGTACAGCCAGTAGCCCTGGGTATAGCTGGGTTTATACAGGAAATAAACCAATGGCGGCTCCCGCACCGTTATCATGCTGGCATAGTAAGGAGACCAACATGACAGACCTACTGACCGAAGTTAACCTCCAGATGGCAGCCCTAATGCCAACCAAAATAACCGCCAACCCGCATTCGCGTGCGTTGCCCGCGGCAGCAAAGCTGGCGTTCATGACTTCTGCCTTTGAAACCATCAGTCTTGAGCAGTTAGACACCACAGCAGACCTACAGGATCGCGTCGACACCAAGTTTGGGTTTTCGCAGCAAATGTTTTATCACCTGCTACCCGCACTGGCAAAGAATTACCGGCTGGTACGTGTGATCGGGCGGGGCATACAGCCTTACCAGACCCTGTATTTTGATACTCCAAATTTTGATCTTTATCGGCTGCACGTGAATGAGCGCAGCAATCAATACAAGGTGAGAATCAGGCGCTACCTCAGCACCAATGCTACTTTTCTGGAGATCAAACACAAAAATCCAAAACGCCGCACCATTAAAGATCGCATTCCTTTAGACAGCAACTTTCCGATCATGGACGCTGAAGCAGCAAATTGGGTTTTGGACCGCATCCCTGCCGATTTTTGGCCGCTTGAGCCGGTGCTGATGAATAACTTCCAACGCCTGATCTTCGTTGAAAAAAACATGCAGGAGCGGGTGACGTTCGACTTTGGCATTCAGTTCAACACCAACAACCACTCAGCAGAAACCGGCTCTTTGGTTATCGCTGAAGTTAAACGCTGTTCGTACCAGCAGCCGTCAGCTTTTATGGAGTTGATGCACCAAAATCACCTGGGCCCAATGGGATTCAGCAAATTTAGTGTTGGTGTTGCCTTGCTTTACGGGCAAGTAAAGAAAAATAATTTAAAAAGCAAAATGCTTTGGATGGAGAAAATCAATCATGAGTGATCTGACATCATTTGCCCTGGGTTTCCTGCTGAACGCCGCGGCTGCGACCACTATCGCGCGGGCCATCTATTACCCACAGACGCGCGACAAGCGTTACGTTTTTACCTACCTGGCTTTCAACACCGTGGTCTATTTCGTGTTCAGCCTGATGAGCAGCATCACCATTGGCATCGGGGTCGGATTCGGCTTGTTCGCAATTTTTAGAGTGCTGCGCTACCGTACTGATCCGATGCCCGTACGCGAAATGACCTACCTGTTCGTTTTTATGGCACTCCCCATCATGAATTCTGCCGGCATGCTTGAAGACCACTGGCCGCAGCTTCTGATTGCCGACGCTGCCACCGTGCTGCTGTTATGGGTACTCGAAAAAGAATGGGGCTTTGCCTACGAAGTCAGCAAACGCATTACTTACGAAAAAATAGATTTGATCGTGCCTGAACGGCAATCCGAACTGTTGGCCGATCTGAAAGCGCGCATCGGCTTGAACATCCGCCGGGTACAAATTGGTAAGATCGACTTCCTGCATGACACCGTCGATCTGCTGGTTTTTTGCGGAGAAACTGGTCAGAATGGATGGAACTGCCTGCCGGCCATTGAGGAATAGCCTGTGGAGCTGAGCGAGCCGTAACAGCACAGCTGCAGCCTGAGGCACAGGCTGGCCAGCCAGGCGTACCTCCACCTGTAAAGAAAGCTATAATTTCATCATGTCCCGCAAAGTTTTAGTTGTCGACGACACGCCCAATGTTCAGCTAATGCTCAAAGAATACCTGCAAAACCAGGGGTTTGAGGCTTTGCCAGCCTATGATGGCCTTGAAGGCTGGCGAATTTATCATGAGCAGCACCCCGATTTAATTCTTTTGGATATCATGATGCCCAATATGGACGGCTACCAGCTTCTTGCCAGGCTGCGGAGTGAAAGCGATGTGCCAGTCATTATGATCACCGCCAAACAGCAGGAAGCGGACATTGTTCGGGGCTTTGAGCTGGGCGCGGATGACTACATCACCAAACCATTCCGTCTGCGTGAACTGCTCATGCGCATTCGGGCGGTAATGCGCCGGGCTTCGGCCACCGAAAACGGAGCTGACCTTCTGACCGTTGCTGACATCACGCTGGATAGCTCGCGCCATGAGGCCAGGCAGGGGGCCACTCCGTTGGACCTAACTCCGCTCGAATTTTTGCTCCTTCGCACGATGATGGAGGCAGCCGGCAAGGTTGTCAAACGGCCGGATTTATCCCTCAAGCTGATGGATTATGGTTTTACCGGCTCCGAGAGCACGATTAAGATCCACATCCGCAACCTCAGACAAAAACTGGGGGACGATCTGGCGGAACCGCATTACATTGAAACGGTTTTCGGAATCGGTTACCGTTTTTTGGAGGGGGAAGCATGAAGAGCTCCCTGGCAACTAAATTAATTTTGACATATCTGGCGGTAGCGCTGGTAACTGTCTCTGTCGTTCTTGCCGTCATCAGCTTCACTTCCGACGAATCGCTGCGAAACATGGTGGTGGACCAACAAATTGCCCAGGTAAGTCAGGAAGCTCAGCGTTATTATGCCTCCATTGGCAGCCTGGATGGCTTCTTCTTCTATTACATGAACTATTCCCTCCTGAACCAGTGGGCTGCCAGTGAGGGCCCTGCCCCGCTGACTTTACGCCGGGAAGATTTGCGCGGGTTGGCCGGCCTGATCGACGCCAACTACATCGCTGTTTTTCCAATGAAGGATTACCAGATCGGCGAAAAAGTGCCAACCGAGCTGGTCCAAAATGCGGAGCCCATCAATTTGGATGGCGTCACCATTGCGTATGTCATCCGCGATGCGCAACCGGAGTTTGAGCTGAGCCCCGAAGAGCAGCGTTATGTCCAGCGTACTAACCTGGCTATTGGCGCCGCCGCCGGGGCCGGCGTCTTGACCGCAGTGATTTTAGGTGTCATGCTGGCAGGCAGCCTGCTCAAACCCATCCGCACGCTTACCAGCGCCTCGCAGGAGCTCGCTCAAGGCGGTTTTGGCAAACAGGTTCCGGTCAAATCAAAAGATGAACTGGGGCTGCTGACGCGCACCTTCAATCAGATGAGCGCAGATTTGGACCATGCCGATCAGGAAAGGCGCCGGCTGACCGCAGACATCACCCACGACCTGAGCACCCCGCTGCAGATTATCTCCGGCTACCTGGAGATGTTTGAGGAAGGCGATGTGGCCATCTCTCCCGAGCGTCTCGAGATCATCAAGGGCGAAGTGGAACACCTGCGCCATCTGGTTGGCGACCTGACCACCCTTTCACAGGCGGAAGCGGGCGGGTTAGAAATGAACTTTTTGCCTGTTGACCCAAATGAGTTGCTGCGGCAGGTTTATCAGACCTATGAGCCAATCGCCCACCGGCAGGGCATCAGACTGCAGTTGGATCAGAACGTACTGGACCGAAAAGTGTTGGTGGATGAATGGCGTATGCTGCAGGTGCTTAAAAACCTGCTGGATAATGCCCTGCGATACACCCCCGAGGGTGGAACCATCTGGCTGGAAAGCCGGCTTGAAGCCGAAGGCAAAGTGAGCCTGATCGTCCGCGACAGCGGTCAGGGCATTGCCCAGGAGGATCTGCCATATGTGTTTGATCGCTTCTACCAAACAGACAAGGCACGCACCGGCAGCAAGGGCAAAATGGGCCTTGGGCTGGCGATTTGCAAAGCCTTTACCCAGGCAATGAACTGTTCCATCCGGGCCGAGTCCGCCGGCAGCGGCCAGGGCACCAGCATGATCATCACCATGGACGCCTTCACTGGCTGAAAAAGCAAAAAGCGCAGCCGGCCTGATGGCAGCCGGACGCTTTCTGACTGTGCCGCAGTTTTTCGGTAAAATTGGATCATGAAACTGATCTGCAATACCTCGCAAGTAGTTACGCTGGCTGGCTCTCCGCAGCGGGGCAGCGCCTTGGGGACCCTAGGGCTCATCCCCCAGGGGGGTGTGCTTTTCGAAGGGGAACGGATTTTGCGCGTCGGTCCGGCGGGCAGCCTCTTGGAGGAATTCCCCCAGGCAGAACGGATTGATGCGGGCGGCATGGCCGTCATCCCTGGGCTGGTAGACCCGCATACCCATCTGGTTTGGGCCGGGGAGCGCGTTTCAGAGTTTGAAATGCGCCTGCAGGGCAAAAGCTATATGGAAATCATGGCGGCCGGTGGCGGAATCTTGGCCACCCTGCAAGCCACCCGTTCAGCCAGCCTGGACGAATTGGTGGAACAATCGCTCCAGCGGGCCAACACCGCTTTCCGCTACGGCACCACCACGCTCGAGGCAAAAACCGGATATGGCCTTGACCTGGAAAGTGAGTTCAAACAACTCGAAGCGCTGCTGCGCGTCGATATGCTCAGCCCGGTAGAAATTGTGCCCACTTACCTGGGCGCGCACGCCATCCCACCCGAGTTTGCAGGCGATGCCCCAGGCTACACCCGCTTCTTGGTCGAAACCGCCCTGCCTGAAACCCGGCGCTGGTGGCTGGCGCATGCAGCCGAACGGCCGCTGCCCTTTGTAGACGTCTTCTGCGAAAAAGGGGTCTTTAGCCTGGAGCAGACCCGCACCATTCTGCTGGCTGCCCGTGAGCTTGGCTTTCCGCTCAAACTGCATGCAGACGAATTTGAGAACCTGGGCGGTGCCCGGCTGGCCGCAGAGCTGAGCGCTGCCTCAGCCGATCACCTGGTGCGGACTTCAGAAGCTGACATTCAGGCTTTAGCCAACAGCACCAGCGTAGCCATAGCCCTGCCCGGCACGCCTTTTGGCCTGGGGCAGCACGAATTTACGCCTGCCAAAGCCATCATCGCCGCCGGCGGCCTGCTGGCCTTGGCTACCGACCTGAACCCAGGCACCAGCTGGAACGAATCCATGCAATTCATTCAGGCGCTGGCTTGCCGCTACCTGGAGCTGACGCCAGCCCAAGCGCTGGCCGCCAGCACCATCAATGCAGCGGCGGCGCTCCGGCTGGAGCAGCGCCTCGGCTCCATTGAGGCAGGAAAACAAGCGGACTTGCTCATCCTGAGCGTGCCAGACTACCGCATGCTCTCGTACCGCTTCGGCACAAATCTTGTATCTACCGTCTTCAAGAAAGGCGTCATGTATCGGACCGCATGACGTGGTGCGATGAATGGACAGCACTCAAACCTTCGAAATGGGGCGTCAAATCGTCAACTACGCCATCCTTGCACTGGGCTGCGCCGCAGTAGTGTTTGTATTGCGGGATGTCTTCAAAATCACCTGGAAGATCATTCGACTGCTCTTGATTCTACTGGCACTGCTGGTCATTTTAGGGGAGATTTTCGGCTGGATCCACATTAGCTTTCTTTAGGCATATAATTCCGCCCATGCCTATCACCATTGAAACCGCCCGTAACTGGTACCTGGACGCCGACCCGGTGCATGACTTTGAGCATGTCCTGCGTGTTTACCGCCTCTCCGAGAGAATTGCCCAGGCTGAAGCAGCAGATTTGGAGGTTGTTCACGCCGCCGCCCTCCTGCATGATTCCAAAGGCGCCACCCCCGGCTCCGGCAGCCAGGCTCGCCGCGAGCACCACCTGACCTCCGCTGACTTCGCCGGTGAGGTGCTCCAGGCGGAAGGCTGGCCTTCTGACCGGATCGCCCAGGTGCAGCACTGCATCCGCGCGCACCGCTTTCGCCATACGGGAGAGCGCCCGGAGACGATTGAAGCGCAGTGTCTTTTTGACGCCGATAAGCTGGACGTGTTGGGTGCGATTGGCGCCGCCCGTACCATCGCTTATGCCGCACTGGCCGGGCAACCCCCTTACGCCGAACCTTCGGCACAATTTTTAGCCACCGGTCACACGCAAGAAGGCGAACCCCACAGCGCGTATCATGAATATTTGTTCAAGCTGAGCCGGGTCAAGGATCAGCTTTTTACGGCAACCGGCCGCGAGATTGCCCGCCAGCGGGATGCCTTTTTGGCCGCCTTTTTTGAGCAGCTTCAGGCGGAGTGGTACGGCCAGCGCTAACCCGAAGCGCCAAGAGCAGCGCGGGCCAGCGGCTTTTTGCGCCAGTCCAATCGGAGGAAAATGCTAGGAGCCATAGCAGGAGACATCATCGGGTCTGGCATCAGCCCCGACGACCTTCAAACCCCAAACTTTCCGCTTTTTTCTGCCCGCTCTACATTCAGCGATGACACCGTCCTCACCTTTGCCACTGCCCAAGTGCTGTTGGAAGGCGGCAGCTACGCGGCGGCTTATCGTACCTTTGCCCGGCGCTACCCGGGGCGCGGTTACGGAAGTCACTTTTACCGCTGGGCTGTTTCAGAAGACCCGCGACCATATCACAGCTTTGGGAATGGCTCGGCGATGCGCGTCAGCCCGGTCGGCTTCGCTTTTGATGACCTTGAGACCACTCTAACCGAAGCCAGGCGCAGCGCAGAAGTCACTCACAACCACCCGGAAGGCATCAAAGGAGCTCAGGCGACGGCGCTGTGTATTTTGCTGGCCCGTCAGGGCGCAGACAAGAAAACGATCAAAGGCGAAGTCACCAAACGCTTCGGCTATGATCTTACCCGGCCTGTCCGATTGATCCGCCAGATCAATCGCTTTGATCAAACCTGCCAGGGTTCAGTTCCTAAGGCAATCAGTGTTTTTTTAGAATCCGTAAACTATGAGGATTGCATCCGCCTGGCAATATCCATCGGCGGCGACAGCGACACCATCGCCTGCATTGCCGGCGGCATGGCACAGGCCTTTTATGGCGACCTTACTGGCAACATTCGGCAGGAAGTTTTAGCCAGGCTGCCTGATGAATTCAAGGATATTTTGGCACGCTTCGAATCGCGCTTTATGGTGCCGCGGTATTTAGATGGAGGGGGCTAAAGGCGCCTGAATTTATGCTGGAAATCAGATTTTTTTGATGATACATCCAGCCGTTGACTCTCAAGCCCACTCACGATTCTTTCCCCGCCCGCAAAAGTATTTCAGAGAAAACAGAAATATTAAATCGCATAGACCCTTCTGCCATCCTCCGACCGTGGGTCGCAGGATCATTTGAACAAAACGGCAAATGCTGGCTTTTGAGTCGACGTCCACTGAGATAATGTTACGCATTGTAATAAGCCAACCAGAGACTGCCAGTCCATAACCAGTAAGTAGGATAGTACCGTATTTGTTACTTTTTACACAAATTTCCCCGTCAGTGCTATACTATCTCCACTGTTCGTAACCTGTCCGCTTTCATTGAATCTAAAGGAGT
>DAOUFF010000030.1:0-60530 GCA_034430195.1 Anaerolineaceae bacterium
CGTAGTCCCTGCTTACAACCACCCATGGAGGACCTATGGCAAGAAGATCAATGGCAAACCTATACTGACTACTTTATCAACTGAATAGGACATTTCTAAATTGCCAGCATTAGGACATTTCTAATTAGCCTTGACATACAATGGCAAACCCTCGACATACAATGGCAAACCCTCGGGACATAAAAATCAATACAAATCACTTATAATGAGTATACCGTTATCGGAAGGGAAACAGGATGAGCCTTTTTTCAAGATTGTTCGGGGAGCCGGAAATCCGGGCATTGGACCAACATAACCGGGATGAGGTCAATCAAATGATCAGCCAATTGGTCCGAATTGGCAGACAGGACGATTTTCTCAGCTTGCAGCCGGGCGGGCCTTTTGACCTTCAATACCATCATCGCGAAGCGCGTGACATTGGCAAGCGCTTGCACAGTATGGGCGGCGTGGCACTGATGGCGGCTGTGCGCAGGACGATTCAACGCAAGTTGGGGCCGGTGTTGGCCGAACATTTGGATCATTGCTGGAAAGGCATCGGCGACTGGCAGGTTTAGGCGCTGATGGCGGTTGCCGCGGTATGGAGATTGTGCCGGCATTGCTTGACACCCCCGCTTATTTTCCTTATAATATTTCCTTGCCTTCCCTGGTAGCTCAATCGGCAGAGCGGGCGGCTGTTAACCGCTAGGTTAGAGGTTCGAGTCCTCTCCGGGGAGCTTACCTCCTGAATGATCTCTGGGTTCCCAGAGATTTTTTGTCAGGCGGCGTATGCTATAATGCAATCAGATTGGCCCTGTAGCTCAATTGGCAGAGCAAGCGCCTCTTAAGCGTTAGGTTCTGGGTTCGAGTCCCAGCAGGGTCATTTCCGTTTTAAAATCAACTGATCTGCCTCGGGCCCTCCACTGTGGAGGCGAATTTGGCTGTGGCGTGGCGGCATGATCCTGGGTTTGATGGCTGAGTTTTCTCTTAATCATGCGGACAGCGGCACCCGGGCGGCTCTTGGTCATGCCGGGTTAACTTCGACCGGCAGGTTTTCGTGCCCCTTTCAAGGTAGGGGGCAGGCGCAGCCTGTGTGCCTTGAGGTATCATCATTGCAAAGATAAAACCGCTTAAGGAGATCCAGTATGCAGATCAGCCATCTTGCGCTCAACGTTCGTGATCTGGAGATGATGAAAGATTTCTACGTCCGCTACTTTGGCGGGCACGCTTCCCAACGCTACCAAAACCTGCGCACCGGCCTGCAGACTTATTTCTTGATGTTTGATGGCGGTGCCAGGCTGGAGTTAATGAGCTGGCCGGAGCTTTCGGACCGGCCTCCGCAGGAGCATGCCGCTGGCTATGCCCACCTGGCTTTTCGGGTTGGCAGCGCCGCCGCGATGGAGGACCTGAGCCGGCGCTTGACCGCTGCTGGCTGTCATTTGATAAGCGGGCCGCGCCGGACGGGGGATGGGTATTTTGAAGTCAGTCTGCTTGACCCGGAAGGCAATCCGCTGGAGCTGGTGGCATAAGTAAGCTGCGCCTGAGGAAAGCTGACCGGCTTCTGCCCGGCTTGAGCAGCAAAGGCTAAAGCGGCTCGGCGAGCAGCAGCGTGCCCGCTGACCAGCGCAGCGCGCGCGGGTCCGCTGCAGCCCCCAGCAGCAGAGCAATTTGCTTCTTCATCCTCAGCGGGTCGCCACTGGTAAGATACGCCACCTGGCCAGAAGCTGCGGCGCTGTTCAGTAAGCCATTTTGGCTGAGCACGCGCTCCACCTGACGTGCGATTGCTGGCGCCGGGTCAATCACCCGAGCCTGGCCATGGCTAATTTCATCGATGACGGGAATGACAAACGGAAAGTGAGTACAGCCCATCACCAGGGTATCTACCCCGGCTGAGAGCATCGGTTCGACGGCATCCTGCAGAATCCGCTTTGTTTTTGCACTCCGCAGAAAGCCCTTCTCAATCTGAGAGACCAGGCCCGGGCAGGTTGCTTGATGCAGGGTCACATCCTGGGCGAAACGTTCGACCACGGAGGCGTAAAGCTCCCCTTGGAAGGTGGATGGTGTTGCCAGCACCCCGACGTGGCCAGAAAGAGTTTGTTCGGCGGCTGGTTTGACTGCGGGTTCCATCCCAACGAAAAGCACCTGCGGGTAGCGGACGCGCAAATCCTTGAGTGCGGCTGCTGAGGCTGTGTTGCAGGCGATCACGATCAATTTGGCACCTTGTGAAAGTAAAAAGCGCGTAACGCCCTCAGCCAGGCTGCGGATTTCTTCCATCGGCCGGTTTCCATAGGGGACGTGGGCCTGGTCGGCCACGTAAATGATGTTTTCGGCAGGCATGCGGCTTTGAATGACCCGCAGCACGGATAAACCGCCAATGCCGGAATCGTAAACGCCGATCGGTAAGTTGGATCGGGCTGCATCGCTCATGCGTTTATTTTAACACCTCCGACTGAACCAGGCCTGGCTGAAGTAGGAATTGACAGCCGCCGCCATTTTGGGGAGATACCCTTCGGCCCGATTGGTGTGCCGGGCGGCGCGGCAGGTGAGTTTTGCTTTGGCTGGGGGTGGCACAGCAGCGCTGCGGCCGGAGCGCCCTTAGCAGCTGGCAACGAATGCCGTAAACAAGGCGCGCATCGATGCCACTTCCGGCAGGCATTCCGGGTGCCATTGCACTCCGACGACGAAAGGCAATGTAGGCTCTTCCACAGCTTCGATGATGCCGTCGGTGGCGCGGGCAGTGACGCGCAGCCCCGGCGCTGGCCGGTCAATTGCCTGATGGTGCAGGCTGTTGGTCAAAATATTTTGAGCACCAATGATGGCGCCAATTCGGGACGACGGGTCGATCTGGACCTGGTGAACCAGCTTGTCGCGCCGGAAGCCCGGAAACCAATCATGTTTCAGTGCCTGGGGCTGCTGCGTGGCAATATCGCCGATCAGCGACCCGCCCAGGGCTACATTCAGGGCCTGGGTGCCGCGGCAAATGGTAAAAACCGGTTTTTGAGCGTCTACAACCAGACACAGCAATGTCAATTCAAAGGCATCTCTTTCCGGGTTAATGCCGTAAGTGTTGGGCTGCAGCTCACCGCCATAGTGTGCCGGGTCTAAATCCGCACCGCCTGAAAAAAGGAAACCATCAAAAACGGCGGCCAGGCGCGGCAGTTCCTCTGCAGGGATCGAAGCCGGCAAGATGACCGGAATGCCACCAGCCCGAGTGACGGCCTGGATGTAAGCTTGTTTGATCTCATATCCCCCGGGAGAGCTGCGGCGGGCGGTCAAGCCGGCAGGCAGAGCGATCAGGGGCTTGGCAGTACTGGGCATGGGTCGTCCAATCTCAGAAAAGCGAAGAGCCTTTTCTGAAACAGGGTTAGTGTTTCACAAAAGGCTCTTGGATGCATAGGAGAACCCGTAGGCCTCCGTTTTATTCGGTTTAGAAGCGCTGCTTGAGGCGGGCGCTCTTGCCGGTGCGTTCGCGCAGGAAGTAAAGCCGGGCACGGCGAACCTTATTGTGCCGTTCGACGACAACTTTGGCGATGCGGGGGGACTTGATCAAAAAGCTGCGTTCTACGCCGATGCCATTGCTGGCAACCCGGCGAACGGTAAAACTCTTGTCATTGCCTTTTCCGCGCACATACAAAACCACACCTTTAAATTCCTGGATGCGCTCGCGGTCACCTTCCTTGATTTTGTAGTGTACACTGACGGAATCGCCAGGGAAGATGTCGGGGATACTGGCATTTTCTTCAGCTTCGACAGATTTTAATAATTCTGTATGATTCATGATTACTTCCTCACTTACGATGTTACTCGTCCTGTCTTTTGGGGACGCGAAGACTTAGTATATCATAGGAATCACGAGATGTGTCAAGTGCGAATTGCCTCAAAAATTAATCTTACTATCTATAGGGAAGAGTGGTGGCTCAGAAATGATTTTTTCCTAGAGAGAAATGGCCAATTGTCCGCCATACGATTGGTACGATCGTTTGGAAACCAGCGAGGAACTGGTTTTGCTGCGCATGTATGATCAAGCTCAGACACCGTCCCGTCGCGTGCTGGCCATGGGAGTATCCCCGGGGAGGTCAAAGCCCATTTGACAGCCCAGCATATGCAGCTGAACCCTGTCAGATCACTGCAAAAGTCGCTCAATTATGGAAAATCGTTTGGTAACATCTCTCTATGAGGCAACGATCACCGCAAAGTAACATTTTTTGAGTCATTACGCATTTGCTTGGCGCGATCTGCAAGGAAAATGTAAAAAAGGATTCAAAGTCAAAGAAATACTTCCCCGACAGCATCTCGTTAGCAGTTCAAGTTTTATTTGATTTTATCCCGGATCGTTTCCAAATCTTTTAGCGGTATGACGGTAATATTCTTCATTACCGGGCACGTTTCATTTCCTGGATAAACAACCCAAAGATGTTCAAGAGATAGTTCTGATGAAGCGATCCGCATCGAAGGCGTCAGAGTGGGAGCCTCGTTAAACTTGATTTCAATTCCGTATCGGTTACCTCCGGACTGAAAGAGCAGGTCGAGTTCGTCGCCGGCATGTGTATCCCAAAAATATGCCGCATTGGGATGCAGGATTTGCAGCGCCTGTTCTAACACAAAACCTTCCCATGAAGCACCCACCTTGGGATGCCCAAGCAGGTTGTGTCCGTCGGGAATATCCAGAAGGCTGTGCGATAACCCCGTATCTCGGATATAAATCTTTGGAGATTTGACCTGCCGTTTGCCCAAATTCTCAAACCAGGGTTGAAGTTGGCGAATCATGAATGTGCCGATCAGAATGTCGAGATAGGATCGAACTGTTTTATCCGAAAGACCCATCGAGCGGCCAATTTCGGCGGCGTTCCATGTTTGTCCGTGATAATGGGCAAGCATTGTCCAGAAGCGCCGCATCGTAACGGCTGGAATACTAATCCCCAACTGGGGAATGTTGGTTTTCAGAAAGGTCCGGATCAACCCCTCTCTTTACGCCAGGCTATCTTCTTCAGAATCAGCAAGAAAAGAGTGAGGAAAACCGCCGCGCAGCCAGAGCCTCTTCCAGGAACCGGTTCCTTTTTCAGACAGATCAAAGCCTTGCAGCTCAACGAATTCAAGCCTGCCTGCAAGTGACTCAGAGGCGGATTTGATGATTTCTGGCGAAGCACTACCCAGAATGAGAAACCGGGTTTGGTTATCAGGGCGGTCAACCGAAACCCGTAGCACCTGGAACAGCTCAGGCATCTCCTGTACTTCGTCGAGAACGACCAGATTGGTTAAACTTCCTAACATTAATTCTGGATTTTGCAGCCGGCGCCGGTCGGGAAGCGATTCGAGATCAAAGAATGTGGATTTTTTGATGTTCACTGAGCTGCCGTACCAGGGTGGTTTTTCCACACTGCCGTGGACCCAGCAGGGCAGTTACAGGCGAGCGCTCAAGAGCCGTTTTCAGTCGAATGAGGTAATCCCTTCTCTATATCATGGGTCTATCATACCTTGTATAATCAGAGTTGCGGTCCGTTATTTCAAGGTTGTTTTTTTGTTCCGCAATTGTATGTCAGTAAGTATTAACAATTTTTCTAAGTACGAATTTGGGCGTGGAACCACGAATCAGCCTTTTTAGCAGTGCAAGCGCAAAATGATAATATCCGAAAGCAGCAGGACTGATTTGACATAATTTTGTTTCGGTGCTTTACAGCAGCGGTTTAAGAACCGGAAGCAGGGCAAAAAAAGGCCACAGCATTTACTGTAGCCCTTTTAGTACCGCTGCGGAGTGAAAGTCTGTTAATTTACAGGTCCAGAAACTCTTGGTCGATGATGCTGCGGATAAAATCGGTGCTTTCCGGGTATTTGCGGGCAAAAGTGTCCCAATCTTCGCGGGCGGCCTTTTGCAGCTTTTTTACTGCACGGTGTGCCTGCACCCAACGCCACCAAACCACGAGGGTGGTAATGGCCATTGTAATTAGCTCAATCCCTACCAAGACGCTGATCGTGACGGCTGCAATTACCGGGTTCATCAACGAGATGACGCCTGCAGCAGTGCTTAAGATGCCGAATAGCAGGCTGACCCACCACTCTGACTCGTGCATCCCTTTCAGGCTAAAGGATTCAACGATGACGAATATGCCGCGGAAGATGATCCACAGGGAAAGCGCCAACGGAAGCGAAGCAGCCAAAGCGGCACCGGCAGGAGTGAAGAGGACAAGCATCCCCATCAGCAAGTCCAAGAGCGAAGTGACGAGCAGCCAGCCCGGTTTATACATCTGCTTACGCACGCGGAAGAAGGCAATGATCCCGATAATGCCGGAGAAAAGCAGTGCCAGTCCGATGGCGAGGGAAAGTGAGAGCAGCGTGACCCCCGGGTTCAGGATGCTGTAAATACCGACTGCGCCGGTAATGATTCCGGAAAGCAGCAGCAAGACACGTAAAAATGTTTTCATCTCATTCCTCCTTGGTTTAGGCACCGGTCAGGTGACTGCGAGCCCTCAAAAAGCTGACCCTGCCAGGTTTAACCTGACCGGTTTCAATGGATTGTTTCCTTGAGTATGCCAGGAAAGTATTAAAAAACTATAAAAATGCGTCGATTGGGCTGGCAGCGGTGCGCTTCATCAGCAACACTGCCGGCTGCTGCGCAATCATTCGCGCAGAGGAGGGCGATCCGCGGAAAGCGTGCTAAGGGCCAAATTGTGCTGCCACTTTTTCACGCAGGGCGTAAAAAATGTGTGCCAGGGAGGCGCCCCGCGCCTTCCTTTCACGGAAAATTCCCAGGTTCGATTGCGCCAGAGCTGCGCGGTAATTACCTTCAAAGCCGGGGAGCAATGTGGACACGAGGCCGGGCACATCGCGCAAAAGTTTGCTTTTAGCCTGATGTTGTTCTTTTTTCCAGTCGTACTCCTTCAGAGGGTGGCCAAGCAGGTAATGATCCGCCAGACGGCGGTACATGTCCAGATAGACTGCGCTGCGGCCGATCCCTTCCCGTAGGCGCAAATAGTAAGCCCAACTGAGCCGTTCCTTGGGCATGAAATGTGAGATTTGAATGCTTGGTTCATAGAAAAAGCGCCAACCAAAAAGCTGCATTTGCAGCATGATCTCGCTCTCGTCACCGGCGAGCAGGCTTCCGCCTTGCCGGCTTGCGACCAAAGGGTCAATGCCCAACGCCAGTGCCTGATCGACTGCAGCTTTCCTCAAGAAGCTGCCCGCCCCCCAAATCAGCCCGAGCTGATTGGTGTTGGCTTTGACCCCGGTTTGAGGGCCGACCGCATAGCTGCCCTGGTAGCGCTCATACCATGATGGCGCAGGCACCTCAAATACGGCCTGGTTCAAACCGCCAACACCGCCAGCTTCGGGATGCGCATCCAGGTATTGCAACCCTTGGATGGCCCAATCGGGTGCAACCCAGTTGTCATCATCTACAATTCCTACGCAGTCATAATGGCAGGCTTGCAGCCCGGTTCGTCGGGCCCAACTGACCCCCGGACGGCTCTCAGCTATAAAAACCGGTACCGCGGGCCCGCTCCAACTTTGGCGGATGAAGTCGGTGCTGCCATCAGTGGACGCATTGTCTACAAAAATGATCTCGGTTGGGAGTCCGGGTATGCTGATGAGCCGGGACAAATGGTCGAGCGTCTCTGGCAAACGGTCCCTGGCATTGTAGTAACAGACCAAAATGCTTACCCCCCTGGTTAAAGTTGTCATGAAATTTGACTGTTCTCCTTTACTGGCTGTGCCTGCCGGCGAAGCTCATCCAAGCAAAAACTGCTGCTCCAACCGGCTGGTACGGCTCAAGCTTAATTTGGTTGGGCAAAATCATAATACATTTGTGATTAAATCGTGCAGAAACGTACATCCGGGATGCTGATTTGCCGGCCGAGCGGGCCTGCGCCACTGCTTGCTGCTGCTGAGAGTCGGATGCATTCCAGTGGATGCCAATGGGGCAAAAAAATCAGGCACCCGAAGGTGCCTGAGAGGATCAACATGTGATGTTATCCGCCGGTGGTGACTGTCGTGCCGGCTTTTTTCTTTTCTTCTTTAACTTTGCGTTTTTCTTTAATGGTCAATTTGGGCTTCTTGCGTTCTTCTTTGCCTGCTTTATCCTTGCTTGCCATAGTAACCTCCTGGGGAACGAATAGGTAATCCCGTGCCTATTATAGCGTATTTCTTTAACCAGGGTTCGGGCTGATGGTATCATTAGGCTGTTTGACGCCATTGGTGGTGCAACTGTCTTTCCGTGGAGGCGGAGGCTTTGGAAGAACTCTCTAAACGGACCAGAACGCGATATATGCTGACGCTCTTAATTTTGATCACCATTCCCTGTTATCTTTTGGGGTTTATTTTGCTGCGCCTGGACCGTGGGCCTCTGGAACCCACGCCCACAATCACACTGACCGGAACGATTACCTCCACCGCCACCATTACACTGACGCCTTACCTGACGCGTACGGCCACCGTCACACCCACAGCCAGCGCCACTCCCACCATCACCCAGACCCCAACTCAGACTGCAACCGCCAGTCCGACGCCTGAGCCCTCCGAAACACCACTCCCAACCCATACCGACATTCCAACCGAGACAGCAACCGCCACGCCTCCGGATGAAAATGTGCAACCCACACCATAAAGGCAGCCTCATGACACTGGACCTCAATAAACATTTGAAAGCGCTGATCAGCATCGGAGGGCCCTCCGGTTATGAAAAACCGGTAAGGGATCTAATTGCTGAAACCTGGCGACCCCTTAGTGATGAACTCACCATTACGAATTTGGGCAGTTTGAAGGCGGTTCGCCATGGCAGTGGCGCAGCTCCCCGGCCAACGGTAATGCTGGCAGCACATATGGATGCCATCGGCCTGATGGTTACCCAAATTGACTCTGGATTCCTGCGAACTACCCAGATTGGCGGTGTGGACTCGCGCATCCTGCCGGGCCAAATGGTCACGGTACACGCCACGCGTAACCAGCCGGTTGAAATCCCGGGCATGGTCGTGCTGCCGGCTGATTTTCTGCTGCCTGCTGAGGCCGGCCACGAGACCCCGCCTCTAAATCATTTATTGGTAGACACCGGATTGCGTGCAGATGAAATCGCAGCTTTGGTGCGCGTTGGCGATGTCATTTCTTTTGCCCAAGAGCCTCTTGAGCTTTCAGGAGACACTGTGGCAGGGCATACGCTGGATAATCGGGCCAGTGTGGCTGCGGTTAGCGTCTGCCTGGACCTGCTCTCGCGCCGAACACACCTGTGGGATGTGGCCGCCGTGGCCACCGTCCAGGAGGAAGTTGGCGCCATTGGCGCAGCAGTTGACCCCGTCGCGATTCACCCGGACTTTGCCATCGTTATTGATGTGACCTTTGCCAACGGGCCTGGTGGCAGCGGCTGGCGGAAATTTGAACTGGGCAAGGGCGTACCGCTCACCTGGGGAATCAACGACCATCCCGCGCTTTATCAAGCGCTGACAAGCTGTGCGGAAGAATTGGACATCCCGATCGAAAAAGACCTGGCCCCCCGTGGCTCAGGCACGGATGCCTACAGTATCCAGGTTGTGGAGAGCGGTATCCCGGTGGTCGAAGTCGGCATTCCGCTGCGATATATGCACACACCCGTGGAGATGGTAGCGCTGAAGGACATCCGCCGTGCAGGGCGTTTGATGGCAGAATTCATTGCAGATTTACCGCTGGACTTTATGTCCAAAGTGTTATGGGAGTAGGCGATGACAAATCAAGAGAATACCGCCTCCGATTTTAAGCCTGTATTGGAAGAGCAGGAGTTGGTGTTGCTGCGGCGCCTGACAAGCGCACTGGCTGTTTCGGGCGATGAGCAAGAAGTCCGGGAGATTGTCAGGGAAGTTGTCAGCCCGGCAGCAGACCAGGTAGAAACGGATGCGCTGGGCAACCTGCTGGTTACCAAACGAGGCAAAGGAGAAAACCTGCCGCGGGTCATGATCGCTGCGCATATGGATGAGGTTGGGTTCATGCTCATCCGGGATGAAGGCGATGGCATTTTCCAGTTTGAAGTTGTCGGAGGGATAGATGAGCGTCAGCTGGCCGGCAAGAGCGTGATCGTTGGCCGGCAGCACATCCCGGGTGTAATTGGCACCAAAGCCATCCACCTGACCACGCCCGAGGAACGGAAACGGACGCTGGGAAGCGAGCAGCTGCGCATCGACCTGGGCCCGGGTGGCAGCAGCCTGGCAAAGGTGGGTGACCGGGCCACGTTTGCAACCCAACTGAAAGTGGCTGGCCCGAGTATCTTATCAAAGGCGTTGGATGACCGGCTGGGCGTTTTCAACCTGATTCAGCTGGTGCTGCATGCCCCGGAAAATGTGGACTTGCTGGCAGCTTTTACAGTACAGGAAGAGGTCGGCCTGCGTGGAGCCAAAGTGGCCTCTTATCATTTTGATCCGCAGATTGGGATTGCGCTGGACTCAACACCGGCGCACGACTTGCCCCATTTTGATGGTGAAGAAAACTACCGGTACAACACCCATCTGGACGGTGGACCCGCCATTTACCTGATGGACGGCGCCACCATTGCGGATCGGCGGCTGGTGCGTTGGCTTGTGGAAAGCGCGCAAGCAGAAGGCATCCCCTGGCAATACCGCCAGCCCAACAAGGGCGGAACCGATGCCGGCTCCATCCATAAGATCCGGGCTGGGGTACCAAGCGTGTCAGTTTCAGTCCCCCAACGCTATCTTCATTCAGCCGCTGGTCTGGTGCGGATGGATGATTGCATCAATACTTTGCGCCTGGTTTATGGCGCCCTGACGCGTCTGGACGCGTCCATTCTGAACAGGCAGGAGAATTAAAATGAATAACATTCAACAAGCGCCCGCGGAACATCTGACCGACCTGGTGAAATTGCTGACCGAAACTCCCGGGCCCTCCGGTGCTGAACACCGAATTCGGGCGGCGGTTATAGATCAGATCAGCGGCCTGGCCGATGAAGTCCGGACGGACGCCTTGGGCAACTTAATTGCGCGCAAAGGCCGTAAAACCGAAGGAGGCCAGCGGATAATGATCTCCGCGCACATTGACGAAATTGGCCTGATGGTGACGCATGTGGACGAAAACGGTTTTGCCCGCTTTTTGATGATCGGCGGGGTCAGCCCCCTGACATGCCTGGGAGGACGCGTTTTGTTTATGAACGGCGCGCGGGGTGTGATCGGGATGGAGCGGCTGGAAGGCAATGCGCTGCCCACATTGGAAAAGATGTTCATCGATACTGGTGCGGCTTCCGCAGCGGAATCAGCGGTCCAAGTGGGGGATGTATGCGGCTTTGAGCGACCATTTATCGACTTGGGGAAGCGGCTGGTGGCGAAATCCATGGATAACCGTATTTCCGCGGTTGTTGCCATTGAGACCCTGCGGGCATTGAAAGAAAGCCCGCATGAGGTTTATTTTGTCTTCAGCGTTCAAGAAGAAGTCGGTCTGCGGGGCGCGATTACGGCTGCCTATGGGGTGGACCCCGAACTCGGCCTGGCTTTGGATGTTACCCGCACCGGTGATACCCCACGCTCAGCCCGGATGGATGTGACTTTGGGGAAGGGGCCGGCCATCAAGGTGCGCGATTCTTCGTTCATCGCTGACCCGCGGGTTGTGAACTGGATGATCCGGGAGGCGGAGGCTCAGCACATCCCGTATCAGATGGAAGTGTTGGAGGCAGGCGGAACCGATGGCCGGGCCATTCAAATGGCGCGGGCGGGCGTGCCGGCGGGCTGCCTTTCGTTGGGCTGCCGCTATGTGCACACCCCATCAGAGATGATTGACCGTGAAGACCTCGAAAATGCGATTCGTCTGCTGGTAGGTCTACTCTCCAAGCCAGTGGACTGGCTGTAACCCGCCGGTGAGATGAAAGCGTTACTTTCATGAAAACGAAAGCTGCCAGCCAAAGCAAGACAGCCCGCCGGCCGCGCCTGATCGCCTTGATCTGCCTGGGACTCTGCCTTACGCTGCTACTCGGGGCCTGTCAGGGGGTAAGCTTCAATATGGATGTCCCCTGGCTGACCAATACGCCGCAGCCTTCCAAGACAAGTGCCTTCCCCCAAACCCCAGAGCCCCCTCAAAGTGAGACGCCCGAAACGCCGCCCAGCACTGAGGCTGCGCTTTCGCCGCTGATCGTGTGGGTCCCGCCACTATTTGACCCCGAAAGCAGCCTGCCTTCGGCCAGGCTTTTAAAAACCCGCCTGGACGACTTTGCCCGCGAGCAGGGCATTGAAATTATCGTCCGGGTGAAAAGCAGCAGCGGGCCTGGCAGCCTGCTGGATGCGCTGCATGCCGCCAGGGTTGCTGCTCCGGCTGTTTCTCCGGACCTGATCGCACTGCCCAAGGCAGATTTGGATCGGGCTGCCCAGCTGGGACTGATTTATTCCAGTGAGGCACTGAGCGGTTTGTTGGATCAGGCCGATTGGTATGCCTTTGCCCGCCAGGCGGCCAGTTGGAACGGCAGTGTGTTTGGGGTGCCATTTATGGCCGACCCATATGCAATGGTTCACGATGGCAATTCTCAGCTGACGCCGGTTGGCGACTGGACCGCAATCAAGGAAAATTTTGGTTTCTTTGGCTTCGCTGCTGACGATCCGCAGGGCATCTTCCTGCTGACTCTCTATCTGGAAGCAGGTGGAAAGGTGGAAGACCCGCAGGGTCGCCCGATGCTGGAAACCGAACCACTCACTTTGGCACTACAGCTGCTGAAAGACGCCAACGCCTCTCGCCATATGAGCAATTTGGTGACAGGCTTCCAGACCTCCACCCAGGTGTGGACAGCTTTTTTGGACTGGAAGCTAAACACTGCTTTTGTCTTGGTTTCGGACGTGCTCGCCTATACACCGGGCCGTGTGGACCAGCCGCTGCCCGAACTGATAGCCCCTGATATTACTGTTACCTCTGCCTGGTCGTGGGCGGTGGCAACGCCCGCCTCAGCCCGGGCAGAACTCGCGGTCAGTCTGGCTGAATATTTAACCGAGCCTGAGTTTTTAGCGACCTGGACGGAGGAAATGCGGGATCTGCCGGCGCGCTCTTCGGCACTCAACCTGTGGACTCAAGCCGAAAAGAAGCCAGTGTTGGAACAAATTGCTCAGGCGGCAGTTATCCTGCCGCGCGAAGATGTGCTCAATATCATTGGGCCGGTTTTACGCAATGCCACACTGCTGATCCTGCGCGATAACGCCGATCCGCAGCAGACTGCGCTTCAGGCAGTGGAGAGTTTGCCTTGAAATTTAAGCGCATCGATCGATTTACGGGTTATATATTGACGTTGGTGCTGATTGCACTGCTGACGGTAGCGATGATGCTGCTGGTCATCTCTTCCAGCGATCAACCTCAGTCAGCTGTTCTGCTCAACACCCCCACCGCCGTGCTGCTGCCGACTGGAGCAGCCGGCACGCCGCAAGCCCCGCTAGTTCCACCGGTCGCCATCCCTTTTATCAGCATCACGGGCCTGGTTGTTTTAGGCGGGGTACTGGTCTTGGTGGTGTTGGCTGCCTTGGTGCGCGAAGCCGTGTTGGCCCGTAAAAAAACGCCCCACAGCGATAACCGCCACAGAGGCTGAGCGCGGCGCCGGCTGCCGCGAACTTTTAGATGCTGTAATCCGCCTGGTCATCGTACTGCCAGACGCCATTCTCCTCGCGGTGCAAATGCTCGTGGGCTTCTCCCGGGAGGCCAAGCTTGGCTTCCACTTCGGCCATGCGGTACATCAGGTCAATCAGGCTGTCGGTAATGGCGTCCGGGATGTCGGTGTGGGAAAGGTCGGCAGCTGCTCCCGGGGTTTCATGCCGGCGTCGAATGATCTGCCCGGGGACCCCCACCACAACAGACTGTGGAGGGACCGGTTTGACCACGACCGCGTTTGCGCCAATCCGGCTGTGGCTGCCGATGGTGATGTTCCCTAGGATTTTAGCTCCGGCCCCGACCACGACATCATCCTCAAGGGTAGGGTGACGTTTAGTTTTTTCCAGGCTGACCCCGCCCATAGTAACCCCGTGATAAATGGTTACATCATTTCCAATTTCAGCGGTTTCGCCAATGACTACTCCCATCCCGTGGTCAATGAACAGCCGGCGGCCCAACTGTGCCCCCGGGTGAATCTCGATGCCGGTCATAAAGCGACTTACCTGGGCGCAAACCCGGGCCAACCAGTAGAGGTGACGTGCCCAGAGCCAATGCTCCAGCCGGTGAGCCCAAATGGCATGAACCCCGGCGTAGCTGAAGATCACCTCAGCCGCTCCACGGGCAGCGGGGTCGCGCTCCAGAGCGGCGCGCACATCTTCAGCCATCAGGCTAAACAGGCCGGGACGGTCTGCCGTGCGCAGGCGCGGTTCCCTTTCTTCATTCATCGCAGGTTCAAGCGCGGTCATGGTCAACATCCCGGTAAGGTGCAAACAAATCGGTGCTCAGATAGCGCTCGGCAAAGCTGGGGATGATGACGACAATATTTTTGCCCGCGCTTTCTGGCCGGTTGGCAACCTGCAGCGCAGCCCAAACCGCAGCACCTGAGGAAATGCCCACCGCGATTCCTTCTTCCAAGGCCATTCGCCGCGAAGTTTCAAAAGCCGCATCAGCTTCAACGGGGATGACCTCATCCAGAATGGCTGTATTTAATACCCCGGGGATGAAGCCAGCCCCGATCCCCTGCAGGGGATGCGGCCCTTTGGGTTTGCCCGAGAGCACAGCTGAGGCAGCCGGTTCCACGGCCACAATGCGCAGCCCGGGGTTATAGCTGCGCAACTTTTCACCAGCGCCGGTGATCGTGCCGCCGGTCCCAACGCCTGCGACGAGGATATCCACCTGGCCGGCGGTATCACGCCAGATTTCCTCAGCGGTGGTCCGGCGATGGACTTCGGGATTGGCAGGATTGTTGAATTGATCGGCGAAGAAGTAGCGCCGATCGCTGGAGAGCAGGTCCTCGGTTTTGGCAATGGCTCCGCCCATCCCCTGGGCAGCGGGGGTGAGGATCAGACGCGCACCCAGAGCTTTCATCAGCAGTTTGCGCTCCAGGCTGGCAGTCTCGGGCATGACGATGGTGCATTGATAGCCGCGGGCTGCGGCCACAAACGCCAGACCGATGCCGGTGTTGCCACTGGTGGCTTCCAAAATAATTGAATCGGGGTTCAATAGACCTTTTTGTTCGGCGTCATCAATAATTGCAACAGCGATGCGATCTTTAACGCTGTGGGTGGGGTTGAAGAATTCCAGCTTGCCCAAAATTTGCGCACTGCCAGCCGGGGCAATGCGGCGCAGCTTTACCAGCGGTGTATTTCCCGTTAATTGTGTAAGGTTGTCATAAATGTTCATCATTTCGCTCCTTAAAAAATTTAATAGTTAATAAAGCAGCCCGAGCTCAGCGAAGATGCGGGGATGTGGCCGTCTTTTTGTGAATTTTGGGAAAGAGAAATTACAGAAAGGCGGTCAACAACCCCGCCGATAACACGAGCAGGTCAGAGACCTGTTGAAGTGAATGCATTGCGAACCAGTGTTTTTCATTGGCAAAAATTATAGCTGTGCTTTGGCGTGAGTCAATCGCAGGTTTGGACAAGGCTGGCGGGGTTGGCCTTTTTGGGAAGCCCCCCTGTGGGCCGGGCAAGGTCGTCAGGCTGATATAATCAACGAAAAACGAGGTGCCTGACATGGAAGATCGTCTCACGCGTTTGCGCAGTCTACTGAAACAACACCAGCTGGATGCAATGGTGTTGAACCCGGGGCCCACGCTAACTTACCTGACCGGCTTGCAATTTCACCTGATGGAAAGACCGACTTTGGCCATTTTTACGGCAGCCGGTGAAACCGGGTTGATCCTTCCGGCTTTGGAGAAACAAAAATTAGAAGGCCTGTCATTCCCGCTGCAGGTTTTTAGCTTTGAGGATGACCCGGCCGGGTGGGGGCAAGTCTTTCAGACCGCCTTTGGCCGGCTGATTGCTCCCGCTGCACGCTGCGCTGTGGAACCTAACCGTTTGCGCTACCTGGAACTGATGCTGATGCAGCCGGCTGCCCCTGATGCAGTCTGGACTGATGGGAGCGCCGTGCTAGAGGCGCTGCGAATGTGCAAAGACCAGGCTGAAATCAGCAAAATGCGCCGGGCAGCAGAAATCGCTCAGGAAGCGCTCTTGCGCACGCTGCGCATCACCAAACCCGGGATGACCGAGAAACAGGTCGCTGCGGAACTGGTCATTAACCTCTTCCGCTGCGGGTCCGACGTGGAACTTCCATTCGAGCCAATCGTCAGCAGCGGCAGCAACACCGCCAACCCGCATGCTTCCCCTTCTGAGCGCGAACTACGTGACGGCGATCTTTTGTTGCTGGACTGGGGGGCTGGCTACCGGGGTTACTTTTCTGATATCACCCGTACTTTCACCATCGGTACGGTTTCTGAGGAACTACGGCATATCGGCGAAATTGTACAGGCGGCTAACGCCCGCGGCAGAGAAACCGGCCGGCCAGGCATCACCGCTGGGCAGGTCGACCAGGCTGCGCGAGAGGTCATTGAACACGCTGGATATGGCCCCTGGTTTACGCATCGCCTGGGGCATGGCCTGGGGATAGAAGCTCATGAAGCTCCCTACATTCATTCTGCGAACAGCCTGCGCCTGCAGCCCGGTATGACCTTCACGGTGGAGCCGGGCATCTACCTGCCAGAGCAGGGAGGGGTGCGGATTGAGGACGATGTGGTCGTCTCGGAGAGCGGGCTTGTGAGCCTCACCGACCTGCCGCGCGAAGTCCGCCCGCTGGAAAGTATGTGGGGTTAGACCTTCGTGGACGCACTTCCTCAGGCACCTGCCAGCAGAGAGCTGCAAGTGGAAAAGCTTGTACTTGGACCGCTGGCCAATAATGTCTACATCTTGTCTGATGCGCAGAGCCGCAGTGCCGCCATCATTGATCCCTCATTCGAGCCTGAAAAGCTGGTGACATTCCTGCGGGCAAAGCATCTGGCGCCTAGCCAAATTTGGATTACGCATGCACATTTCGACCATACGGCTGGCGCAGCCGCGCTCAGCCGCGCGTATTTGCCCCCGCTGCGGATTGGTGTTCACCCGGATTCCTTTGCCTGGGCTGGCTCTCAGCCGGCAAGCGCCACTTGGGGTTTGGCCAGCGAACCTTTGCCGCGGATGGACATGCCGCTGCGGCAAGGCCAACTCTTAAGCCTGGAAACTGATGGAGCGCAGCCGGTAGCTGAGGTGCGCGAAGCGCCCGGTCATTGCCCGGGCTCTGTTATTTTTTATGTGGCGCAGCTGCAGATCGCTTTTGTGGGAGATGTGATCTTCCGCGAGAGCATTGGCCGCACTGACCTGCCGGGGGGCAGCCTGGCGACCCTCTTGGAAAGCATCCGCACTCAAATCTTCAGTCTGCCGGATGAAACAAAACTGCTCCCCGGTCATGGACCGGAGAGCAGTGTCGGTTTTGAAAAGAAGCACAACCCTTACTTGGCGTAACTGACGGCGCGGGTCTCGCGGATCACGGTGACGCGAATTTGACCCGGGTACTGCATGGTTTCTTCAATTTCGTTGGCAATGCTCTTGGCAATGTTATGCGCCTCGACGTCGTCCACCTCATCGGGGCGAACGATGATCCGCACTTCACGCCCGGCCTGGATGGCGAAGCTCTGTTCTACCCCCTGATGGGCGTTGGCAATAGTCTCGAGCGCTTTGAGGCGTTTGATGTACTGTTCCAGATCTTCACGCCGGGCCCCAGGCCGTGCGCCCGAGATGGCGTCGGCGGCTTCGACAATGACCGCCTCGACCGAAGTTTGCTCAATTTCATGATGGTGAGAGCCGATGATGTTGACCACCTTCGGGCTGACGCCATGCCTTTTGGCAAATTCCGCACCAATCAGGGCGTGCGTACCTTCGGTGTTATGATCCATGGCTTTGCCCAGGTCGTGAAGCAAAGCACCGGCTTTGGCGGCTTCAACATCCGCGCCCAGCTCAGCTGCCAAAACGCTGGCGATGCGGGAGGTTTCCACGGCATGGGCCAGCTGGTTTTGGCCATAAGACGTGCGATATTTTAGCCGGCCAAGCTTCTTGATAATTTCAGGGTGCAATCCGTGGACGCCGGCTTCATAGGCCGCTTCGCTGCCCGCTTTGGCGATATCCTCGTCCATCTGGGAGCGTTCTTCTTCCAATATTTTTTCGATATATGCCGGATGAATGCGGCCATCGACCACCAGCCGCGAGAGCGTGCGTCGGGCGATTTCGCGCCGGACCGAATCGAAGCAGGAAATGGTCACCGCTTCGGGGGTGTCGTCCACAATCACATCAACACCGGCAGCCTGTTCAAAGGAGCGAATGTTGCGGCCGTTCCGTCCAACGATACGCCCTTTCATTTCTTCATTGGGGAGCACAACCACTGAAGTGGTAATCTCGGCGACGCGGTCGGAAGCGACCCGCTGGATCGCGTCTGCGATCAGTTCACGGGCTTTTTCGTTGCCGGTCTCGCGCGCTTCTGTTTCAATTTGGCGGATGATGCGGGCCATGTCGGCGCGAGCGGTTTTTTCCACTTCGCTCAAAAGCAGCTCTTGTGCTTCTTGAACGGTCATGGACGAAACACGCTGCAATTCAGCCAGGCGTTCCGTGTAGAGCCCTTCGATTTCGTTGGCGCGCCGGTCGATGCTGCTCTGGCGCTTGTTCAAGGTAGCTTCGCGCTGCTGCATCTGGTCAAAACGGCGGTCCAGTTCTTCACGGCGTTTAACCAGGCGGTCATCTTCTTTGTTCAGCTCGCTGCGGCGATGCGCCAGCTCAGTTTCTGCTTCGCGGGTGATGCGCAGCGCTTCGTCTTTCGCCTGAAGTTCAGTCTGGCGAGCTTTTTCCTGGGCCTGCGAGATCACATCTCGGGCTTCCAGTTCCAATTTTTCCTGCTTGCGGCGCTGGCTGCTGTGGATGATCAGGTAAGTGATCAGGGCCGTCACGGCACAGGCTGCCAGGACAATGGCTATCCAAATTAAGTTGTTTCTCATTTTTTCAATTACTCCATATTCTCATTGTTTTCAGAGACATGCTGGCTTTTTGCATGCTCTGCCCAAAGTTCACGGGCGGTCTCGCGGGCCAGGGCGCGGGTGAACCCGCGGCGCAGGAGGAAGTCGGATGTTTTGCTCAGAAATTCCTGCTGGTTCAGCTCTGCCCAACGGCGCGCCATACGTCCGGCTGCCGCTTTGGCCAGGCTGGCTTCATCCAGATTTGCCACCTCGAGCGCTTCGTCTGCCTGTTCAGCGGTCACGCCTTTTTGAAGCAATTCCAGACGGAGCTGGCGGCTGCTGCGGGGACGAAATGTGACGCGGTTCTCAATCCAATCGCGGCTGAAGCGGCTGTCATCCAAGAAGCCCTCGTCTTGCAGCCGGTTTAGAATGACTGCGCTTTCCTCAGCCGAAAGGCCGCTGCGGTTCAAGTAGCCTTGGACTTCTTTAACTGAGCGGACACGAAAGCTGAGAAAATGCAGCGTTTTGGCGTAGGCAGTTTCATTTTGGTCGCGCGAGCGCAGTTGACTGATTTCGGCGTCAGAAAGAACGCTACCGCGCTTGAGCCAGGCAGCGGTCAGCCGATCAAGTGAAAACGCGTATTCGCCGTCCAGGTAGATATTCACCCGCCGTCCACGTTTTTGGGCAGTAATGTTAGTTATTGTTCCAGCCATTGCATCAAAAAAGCCATGCGCCACGGCATGGCCCTTAAGATCAACTGATCACATCGACTCTTGTGCAGCTGCTGCAGCGTGTAGCAGCACGAAAAAGATAGATTGTCCTGGCCGTTTTCCGACGGGTTAGCGGAACCCGGGTGGATGGGCTTGTTTAAGTGGTCCGGGCAAAGCCTGCCCGCAGCCAGCCTTTCCTTGTTTGCGTCTTCAATTTACCATCCAGCCGTTCCAAACTGCACATCTTCAAATAAGCCAAGATACTAAGCCGGAGTTGCCGGCACTACCTCATCGAGCAAGATCATCACCGATCTTAAGCGCCAAAGCCTGCTCTTAATTCGAGAGCATGGCGCGTAAGCAAATATCCTTTAATATTGTTATTATACTTTAATAATATAGAATTGCACATAGATTTATTTTTAGGTGCGGGCAAGTTATATTGAGCCAAACGCAGTCCGTTTTACATGCTAAAATTGTCGTATGGAAAGATCAGGCGCGATGCCAGAAGCACAATTCGCAGATGCCGAAAAAGCTCACCGTAGGCAGTTTCGGGTTGCCATTCTTCTGCCGGTGACCGCAGCTGTCCTGGCTGTCGTGGCAGTGCTGATTTGGCTAATTGCCCTCCCCGACCAAGCCACGGCGAGCATCACGGCCTTCAGCCAGGCAGCGACCGTGCTGCTTGTTTTACCGGCAATCTTTGGCGCTGGTGCGGTTGTTGTTCTGTTGGCCGGTTTCATATTTTTGATGAGCCGGATTCATGCTGCCCTCCCAGGTGCAGCTGAAAAGGCCTGGCAATTTTCTGAGCAGGTATTGAACGCCGTCCGCACCGGCAGCGACCGCGCAGTGCAGCCGGTTTTTGCGGTCCATAGCGGAGCGACCCGCCTGAGCCAGGTGTTTCGCAGTTTTGTTCGATATTTCAGCGTAAAAGGAAAGTGATTATGAATTCTTCAGCAAAAACCCTGACATTAATCATCGGCACAGTGATTGGTGCCTTGCTTGGGTACAAAGTTGCCAACGACTTTGTTAAACAATCGGAGAGTGAAAGCAAAGCTCCCATTTCCGCATCACAAGGCTTTCAGTTGGGGATTACTGCTCTGGGTGCGCTCAAACAGATCGACACGATCAGTAAGTCAAAATCCTAATCTGAAGGGTTTTGGCCTCTCTTGTTTGAGCTTGTCTTTTTGGGTACCTCTGCGTCCGCGCCGTCCATCAAGCGCGGACTTTCAGCATTAATTGTCAAACACGCGGAATACCGTTTTTTAATTGACTGTGGCGAGGGGACTCAGCGCCAGATCTTAAAGGCCGGTGTAGGTTTTAAGCACCTCAATCATATTTTGTTAACGCACGGACATCTCGATCACATCCTTGGGTTGGCCGGTTTGCTTTCCACCTTCATTCGCTGGGAAGCCATCGACGAGATCAATATCTATGGCAGCCGGCATACCATGGAACGGGTGGACGACCTGGTGAATGGTGTCGTTTTGCGCGGTGCCCGGCCACCGATGCCACTGAACTTGCTGGATATCAAGCCCGGGCTAATCTTTCAGGCTGATGACTTTCAAATCCATGCCTTCAGCGTTGAACACCGCGGGTCGTCCTCACTGGGCTACCGTTTTGAAGAATTGCCGCGCCGGCCTTTTTTGCCGGAAAAAGCTGAAGCGCTAGGCATCCCGCCCGGCCCGTGGCGCAAAGAGCTGGTGGATGGCAAACCCGGGCAGCTGCCTGATGGGCGGGTGATTCAACCCGACCAGGTCTTGGGCGAGGAGAAGGCAGGCACGCGCCTGGTGGTCGTAGGCGACGTCGGCCGGCCAGAAAAATTGCTGGACGAGGTGCGCGGCGCGGATGTGCTCGTGATCGAATCCACCTACTTGAGCGAAGAAGCAGCCATGGCGGCTGAATTTGGGCACACAACTGCTGCGGCGGTTGCTGGCTTGGCACGGGAAGCCGGTGTTGGTCAGTTGATCCTGACGCATGTCTCGCGGCGCTACCGGGATGAGGATATCCTTGATGAGGCGCGCGGCGTGTTCCCCAATAGCAGTTTGGCGCATGACTTTGATGCCTTTACTGCCCGTCAGATGGCGCACAGCGAAGCTTAAAGCACCGCCAGCCGCCTTTAGCTGGGCAGGTCAGCATTTCAAATCATGTTAGAATTTCAAGCTGATATGTCTAATGCAGACTTTGTTTTGGCATCCGCGTCCCCGCGGCGCAGACAGCTTTTGAGCTTACTTGGTTTAAGCTTCTCGACGGCTGCCGCGAACATCGACGAACAACCCCTGGCCGGCGAAACGCCACTGGATTACGTCCAGCACATTGCGCTGCAAAAAAATGCCGCCTGCCGGTCGGAGGGTGCGCGTTGGATCCTGACGGCAGATACCACGGTGGACCTGAATGGCGAAATTCTGGGCAAACCACGAGACACTCAGGATGCCCACCGGATGCTGCTGGCCATGCGCGGAAAGCCGCATCAGGTGCACACCGCCATCGTTTTGCGAGACGCAGCGGTTGGGCGCTTTTGGACGGACGAATGTACGACCACCGTCTGGATGCGAGATTACCCGGAGGAAGAGCTGGCGGCCTACCTTGCCAGCGGCGATCAGCGCGACAAAGCCGGCGCTTACGCCATCCAAAATGGCGATTTTCATCCGGCCGCAGAAGTGCAGGGCTGTTACGCCAATGTGATGGGCTTGCCGCTATGTCACCTCTGGCGCCTGATCGCCCAGGCCGGCCTGGAGCTTACCGCTGGCATCGCCGCCCGCTGCCAAAAGGAACTGGCAATTGACTGCCCGGTCTATTCACAGATATTGCCTGCTGAAACAGCGGCAGAAACCTCAATCTCATGAAACTGCACAAACTGCTTTTGGTCCTGATTGTTATCGCACTGACGGCCGCCGCCTGCCAAACTGGCCCCGGCGTCAGCAGCGACGCCACCCCTACAGCCGGCCTGCCCACCCCGCATCTCAGCGTGAACACGGCGCCGGATGTTGAAGCCAGCGCTGCCGCCTACCTGGAGGCCTGGAAAGCGGAAGACTACGAAAGCATGTACGCGCAGCTGAGTGTCCTGACGCGGGAAGCGCTGAGCCTTGAAGATTTCATCGCCCAGCATAAGGCGACCGCGGTCAACCTGACCATGACGGCCATGGATTATTCCATCCTTTCAAAAATGATTAACCCCGCCACGGCGCAGGTCAGTTATGAGATTCGCTACGAGACCGCGCTGCTGGATACCATTACCCGAACCACGCTCATGAATCTCATTCTGGAAGATGGCACCTGGCATGTGCAATGGGAAGCCGGCATGATGCTGCCAGAGCTGGCCGGTGGCAACTACCTGGAAAAAGTATTGGAAGTGCCGGCGCGCGGCAATATCTATTCCTCCAGTGGCTACCCGCTGGTGGCACAGGCAGACGCAGTATCCATCCGCGTCATTCCCGGGCAGATTGACCCCGACACGGAAGACGGCATGGTGACTCTTCTGGCAGATTTGACCGGACAAACTGAAGAACAGGTCCGCGCCAAATACGAAAATACGCCGGCTGATCAATATGCCATTATTGGCGACATCACCGCTGAGACCGCCAATGAAAATAGCGGAGAGCTCGGAAGGTATGATGGCATTACCTTGATGGACTTCCGCTCGCGCTATTATTATGATGGTGGAATTGCGCCGCATGTCACCGGGTATGTACTCAGCATCTCACCGGAAGAATTGGAAAAATATCAGCGCATGGGTTACAGCGGTGATGAGAAAGTGGGGGCGACCGGTCTGGAAGCCTGGGGAGAATCATATCTGGCCGGCACCCATGGCATTGACGTGTATGTCAAAGACCCGCAGGGCCAGATTTTAACCCGGCTGGGGTCCAGTGCGGCTGTGCCGGCAGCTTCGATTTATACGACGATTGACAGCGCCCTGCAGTACGACCTGCAGCGCTCATTCGGCGATAACGTCGGAGCGATTGTAGTCCTGGAGAGAGATAGCGGCAAAGTTATTGCGATGGCTTCCAAACCCGGTTTCGATCCGAATGTCTTCAATGCGATGATTTACAGCAGCTATTCGATCGCCGAGGTCACTCAGGATCCGCTCAACCCGCTCTATAATCGCGCCGCCCAGGGAGTCTATCCACCGGGGTCGGTATTTAAGATTATCACCATGGCAGCAGCGCTTGAAACCGGAGTTTTTACGCCGGATTATCCGTATATGTGCGACAGCCTGTGGACGGAAATGCCCGGTTGGACTGGTAAAGATTGGACCTATGACAAAGGTTATGCTTCTTCCGGCTTGCTGACCCTCCAGCAGGGGCTGATGCGTTCCTGCAACCCATGGTTTTGGCATATTGCTTACACACTTTGGAATCAGGGGTATCAAACAGCAATACCCGACCTGGCGTTGGGCTTTGGCTTGGGCAAGATCACCGGCATCGAAATTCCTGACTTTAACGGCCGCGTGGAATATCCTACAACGGTTAATGACTACGTCCAAATGGCCATCGGCCAAAGCACGCTGCAGGTAAGCCCGCTTCAGGTGGCTAGCTTTGTGGCGGCGGTCGGCAATGGCGGGACGCTTTACCGGCCAACGGTGGTGGATCATGTAGCCCGATTGGATGGCGAGCCGCTGTACAGTTTTGAACCGGAAGCAATCGGTAAACTGCCGGTCACTGAAGATAACCTGAAGGCCATCCAGGAAGCCATGGTGATGGTGGTGCGCAACCCTAGCGGAACTGCAACCTACCAGTTTCGCTCGGTCAGTGCCAACATTGCCGGCAAAACCGGAACAGCCGAGAACCCCCTGGGCAATACCCACGCCTGGTTTGCCGGGTATACGTTCAATGAAGACCCCAACCGGCCTGATATCGCCGTGGCCATCGTACTCGAAAATGCTGGCGAAGGCTCCGAGATGGCCGCACCGCTTTTCCGGCGGGTGGTATCGCTCTATTTCTCCAACGGCAGCAATCCGGGCGGCACCATGCCCTGGGAAGAAGACCCTTACGTGCCGGCTACACCGGAACCCAGCGAGACACCATGAGTGGAAGTGTGCAGCGCATTGATGGCTGATAACGCACAAGGGCTGGTCATCCGGTCACAGGCAGGCTATCTCACCGTCCGCACGGCAGATGGCGACGTGATCTGCCGGTTGCGTGGTCGGCTGCAGCGCGGGCGGGCCCAGGGGGACCGGGTGGCGGTTGGTGACCAGGTGGTCATCAGCATCCACGCGGATGGCAGCGGCAGCATTGACCAGGTTTTGCCGCGCAAATCTGTCTTCTCACGCCAGCTTTCCGGAGTCAACTACACCTACCAACAAATTTTACTGGCCAACCCGGATCAGGTTTTGGTGGTATTCGCCTGCACCCGGCCAACCCCCAACCTGCGTATGCTGGATCGTTTTTTGGTGTTAGCGGAACAAGCGAAAATCCCTGCAGTGATTGTGGCTAATAAGGTGGACTTAATCGGCCTGGCAGCAGCTCAGCAGATATTTTCAGTCTATGCCCGCATCGGATACCCGCTCATCTATACCAGTGTGGTCACTGGTGAGGGGTTGGACGAACTGAGTGCCTGCCTAAGCCATAAGCTGACCACTTTGGCCGGGCCCTCCGGAGTGGGAAAATCGAGCCTGATCAATCAACTGCGGCCAGGCCTAAACCTATCGGTAGGAGCGCTGAGCAGCGCCGGGCAAAAAGGCAAGGGCCGGCATACCACTCAGGTGCGCCAGCTGTTTGACCTGCCAGGTGGGGGGTATATCGCTGACATCCCGGGCTTGCGCACCCTGGCCTTTTGGGATATTCAGGGTGAAGAACTGGACGCCTACTTCCGCGAGATGGCGCCATTGGTGCCAAAGTGTCAATTTAATGACTGCACCCACAGCCATGAACCGGGCTGCGCGGTGCGGGCAGCGGTTGAGAACGGTCAAATTGACCCTGGCCGCTACGATTCATATTTGCGGCTGCGTTTTGGCGGACCGCCGGATGATTGGAACAGTGAAGAAGATGAAGATGAGCAGCTCTTGCCAGAGTAACAAACTGACCCGCGTGCTGGCGGCATTGGGGCTGAGTGTGATTTTGCTGAGCGCTTGTTCCGGCAGCGCTCAGCTGACAGCGCTCCCCAGCGCTTCACAGACCAGCGTCATGCCGAGCGCGACACCCAGCCCGCAGCCCACCCCTCTCAAGACCCTGACGGTCTGCCTGGCAGAAGACCCCGGTGGTTTGTTCCGCTATGCACCTAACGGATCGCGGGCAAGGGAATCACTGTTTGCGGCCATCTATGACGGCCCGTTTGAGGCTGACCCGGTCGACGGCAGTCTAAACCCGGGCTTTTTGGAGGCAGTGCCGACCGCGATCAACAACGGAATTCAGACCATGGCCACAGAGGTGTCTGCCGGCAGCATTGTCATCGACGCCTACAGCAACCAAACGGTGCTCAAACCCGGACTGCTGGTCCGGCCGGCGGGCTGCCAGAGCAGCGCTTGCGCCGTGGAATGGGACGGCTCAGCTCGATTCCGCATGGATCAAACAGAAATTCGCTACACGCTGCGCAGCGGCCTGCTTTGGTCTGATGGCACGCCCCTGACGGCAAGTGACTTTCAGTATGCCTTTCAGGTGAGTGCGGCGCTCGGGCACCCCGGGCGCAGTTGGGAAGCCGAACGTACCGCTGAGCTGAAGGCAGAGAGCGACCTGACGGTTTTGTGGACAAGCATCCCAGGGTTTGCGACTGCCGATGCAGCGGCTTTTCTGTGGCTGCCGCTGCCCAGTCAGCAGCTCTCCGGCGTGGCGCCGGAAAACCTGGCTGCAGACGGTCTGGCTGCGGAGACCCCCCTGGGGTGGGGCGCCTTCCGCTGGCTGGAGCGAAGTGAAGGTGAAATCCGACTGGAACGCAACCCGTATTACTTTCGGTTGGAAGAGGGCCTTCCGGCAATTGACCAACTGGTTTTCCGGATTGTTCCCGATGGTAATGCGGCGCTGACGCAGCTTGACAGCGGCGACTGTGACCTGCTCGACAGTTCTTATGCCTGGGAATCGCTGGACCAAGCCGGACTGACTGCGCTTTCGCAGCGGGCTGAGCTGCATTGGCAGGACTGGGAGGCTGTGGAACAACTGGTCTTTGGGGTTTGGCCGGCCAGCTATGATGATGGTTTTTCTTTATGGGCTGGCGACCGGCCAGATTACTTTGGCGAGCAGCGCATTCGGCAGGCGCTGAGCGCGTGCTTGGATCCACGCCTGACGGCGGAGCGGACCCTCAACGCGTGGCTGCCGCAGGGTACGCCGCTACAGCTGGCCAGCTGGACCAGCCTGCCGACTGATGGCGCCTCAATCTTGGAGGAAGCAGGCTGGCGTGTTCCAGAAGGCAGTGCCGATGGGGTGCGCTCGGCACAGGGCGTGGCTAACGTGCCGGATGGCACGCCGTTTCAATTGGAGCTTCTGAGCGGCCTTTCGCGCCTGGACGCACTGGCGGCCGGGGTGATCGTAGAAAGGCTGGGGGCATGTGGCGTAGGGGTTTCATGGCAGGCACTGCCAGTGGAGGCGCTCTATGCGCCTGGGCCAGAAGGACCGCTCTTTGGCCGCAATTTTGATCTGGCGCTGATCACCTGGCAAAGTGGGGCAGCCCCGGCCTGTGCACTTTATGGCAGCAGCGATTTCCCAGCGAGCGGGAATTATTGGATTGGCACGAACATCGCCGGATACCAGGACCCGGGTTTTGATCTGGCCTGCGCAGATTTGAGCGCCTCCGCGGCAGCTGATCGCCCTGGTGTAAGCAGCAGCGGGCTGGAGCAAGCACTGCCGGCTGTACCCCTGCTGCCGCACCCGCGCGTATGGCTTAGCCGGCCAGGTGCAGGAATTGACCCCGGACTAAACTGGGATAAGCTGGAGATTTTTAATCTAGATTAAGCAGACTGCACTGAGTGGCACTTTGATCGGGCGGTGCTGCGCAGAGGATTTTGCGGAGTGAAGAAGATGAAACGATATGCTGATGATTATGAAAATGTACGCACAGTCGATGAACGCGGCCGCGAAAAAACCAGCGTGGTTTATCGGGGCGAATACTTCAGCCTGGACCTGGATAAGGCCAGCCTGCAAAGCTTCAGGGCGTTGATGATTGCTTTGACTCTGGTGATGGTCTCTCTGTTGGTTGGGGCCGGGTTCTTGCCCAGCCGCGGGTTATATCTGGCTTATGTTGCCATCCCATATGTCGTTTGTTACTTCCCACTGCTCTATCTGTTGACTGGTGTGGTCCGCCTGCCCACCAAGAACGCTCACCTGCGCCGTGATGAGGTTGGGCTGTCCTTTGACCGCATCCGGACCACCAGCTTGCTGCTGGTGATCTTTCTTGGGATTGGTTTTTTAGGCCAAATCGCGTTTCTGATCTTTTTGAGCGGAGGGGAAGCGCTGGAGTGGGATTTGCTCTTACTGCTACTGCAAGCGCTTGCTCTGGGGTCAGCAGTGGTTATTTTTATTCGTACAAGAAAAATTAATGTCCGGCTTGAAGATAACCCAGAGGGTGTCTGAGGGCAGACGATGGGGATTTATTGCATTGACGGAAGTTTATTAATTCAATTATAATGTTTTTAAAATTTGTGTTCAGATTAGGAGAAAAGAAATGACCAAATTTACCAAAACCCTTTCCCTTCTGATCGCGTTTATCATGATCGGCGTCGCTGTGGCGGCTTGCGCCCCCACCCCAACACCATCTGAGACACCGGCAGAAATCACCGAAGCCCCTGCAACTACAGAGGCCCCCACTGAGGAAGCCACCGCTGCGCCGACCGAAGTGGTATACGAGGAAGAACCTTTTGGGGAAAATCTTCCAACAGCTCCCACGATCGATACTCCGCTCGTGATCGCTTATGAAGACTTCTCCCAAAAGTTCAGCCCATTCTTCGCGGACACCGGCTATGACATGGACGTTGTCTCGATGACCCAGATTTCTGTGCTGACGACAGACCGTCAGGGCGGCATTATCTCCAATGCGATTGAGGGAGAGACCCGCAATTATAACGGCACCGATTATCTTTACAAAGGCGCCGCTGACACCAAGGTTGAGTATGACGAAGCAACGGATACTACCAAGTACACCGCCAAGCTGCGCGTCGGCATGAAATTCTCTGACGGCACGCCTGTCACTGCTGACGATCTCATCTTTACCTATTACACGTTCCTGGATCCTTCCTATACTGGCTCAACCACACTGTCTTCCTATGACATTGTCGGCCTGAAGGACTATCAGACCCAAACCACGAGCGAAGTTTACGACAAGTATGCTGCAATGGTGGATGCCATCTTTGCTGCAGGCCCCGATCACGAATGGACCTCTGCAGATAGCTGGACCAAGGAACAGCAGGATGACTTCTGGGCTCGCTTGAAGGAAGCCTGGTTGGCTGATGTTCAATCCATTGTAGACTATGTGGATGCCAACTACCGTGATGCTTATGCTCTGGATACGATCGGCAAGACCCCCGAAGAAGTTGCTGCCAGCGATGATCTGAAGATCGCCCTTGGCATGGCCCTCTGGGGTTACGGCGAAGTTACTGATGGCAAGCTGGTTGCCCCGTCCGGAAAAGAATGGGATCTGGTTACCACCTTCCCGACCATTGAAGATTACTACAACGAGACCTACCTTGCCTACGAAGGCGACCCGGTGGCTTACGCCTCGGTTGAATCCCCGAATGGCACTGACGTCTTCGGCAATGTGAAGGGTGCCTTCATTGGCTATTGGGGCCCACTGGATGAGAGCATGGGCGGTGAGGGTGTACCGAACATCGCCGGCATCGTCAAAGTTGACGATTACACCGTCGAAGTCACCGTGAACGGTTTCTCAGCGCCTGCTGTTTATTCAATCCTGGGTTTGAACGTAACCCCGCTGCATTACTATGGTGATGTGGCCAAGTACGATTACGAGAATAATAAGTTCGGTTTCGATTTCGGCGATCTGTCAAAACAGGAAAGCCTGAGTGCCACCCCCATGGGCGCTGGCCCCTATAAATTTGTCAAATATGACAACAAGGTCGTGTACTTCGAAGCCAACGAAAACTACTATCGCGGCTGCCCCAAGATTCGCGAAGTCCAGTTCAAGGAAACTACTTCAGCTGAAGTTCCTTCAGCCGTCCAGACTGGAACTGTGGATGGTGGTGAGCTGAGCGGCACCCGTGCGCGCTTTGATGAAGTCGCTTCATACAACACCAATGGCGAAATCACTGGTGACGTCATCACCACCATCAAGGTTGACAACCTTGGCTACGGTTATGTTGGCATCAATGCTGACACCGTGAACGTGGCTGGCGAACCCGGTTCTGACGCTTCCAAGAATATGCGCAAGGGCCTTGCGACCGTTCTGGCTGCTTACCGCGAAGTCGCGGTTGCCAGTTACTACGGTGAGGCTGCTTCCGTTATCAACTACCCGATCTCCAACACTTCCTGGGCTGCTCCCCAGCCGACTGACGAAGACTATCAGGTGGCCTTCTCGGTGGATGTGAATGGCGAGCCGATCTACACCGCGGAAATGACCCCTGAAGAGAAGTACGTTGCAGCGGAACAGGCTGCTTTGGGCTTCTTTGAGGCTGCCGGCTTTACGGTTGAAAATGGTGTAATCACTGCTGCCCCTGAAGGCGCAAAACTGACCTATGAGGTCATTGTCCCTGGCGGCGGCACTGGCGACCACCCGGCCTTTGCAATTTTGACCGGCGCTAAGGAATCCCTGGCCAAACTCGGCATTGAACTGATCATCAACGACCCCGCTGACAGCAACGTCCTTTGGGACAAGCTGGATGCCGGCACGCAGGAACTTTGGACTGCAGCCTGGGGTGCGACCATCGATCCTGATATGTACCAGGTTTACCACAGCAGTGGCGTGGTTGGTGCAGGCGGTTCAGATTCGAACCACTATCACATCCGCGACGAACAACTCGATCAACTGATCCTGGATGCCCGCAAGAGCGATGACCAGAACTACCGCAAGGCCATCTACAAGCAGGCACTGGATATCATCATTGACTGGGCTGTCGAGATCCCGACCTATCAGCGCCAGAACTGCACCGTGTTCAGCACTGAACGTGTCAATATCAGCACCCTGACCCCTGACATCACCACCTTCTGGGGTTGGATGAATGATATCGAACTGTTGGAAATGAACTAACTGTGAAATATTGATTTCAAGGTAGGAAGAGTGAGCCCACCTTGGGGTGGGCTCACATTTTCAACCAGGCTAATTGTTTATGTATTGCTGCAGTAGATTGAGGGAACGAGATGCGTAACTTTATACTCCGGAGATTATTTTTAGGTCTGTTTATTACCTTCTTTGGGGCAATGGTGGTTTATACCGTTATTCGCAGCCTGCCGACTTCGTACGTTGAAACTGTTGCCAGGCAGCGTGCCACGAATCCGCTGAGCACAAAAACCTACCAGGAATGGTTGGATCAGCTTAATCAAATCTACGGCCTGGATAAAGGTATTATCCCGGGCTTTTTTGGCTGGGTGGGGAACGCCGTCCAAGGCGATTTTGGCGACTCATGGCATTTTGGCATCCCTGTGACTCAAAAGTTTAATGAAGTCGTCTGGTACTCATTTATTATCAACATTATTACATTAATGGTGGAGATTTTTATCGCGATACCATTGGGCATATTGGCAGCAACCAAGCAGTATAGCCGGACGGATTACGCCATCACCATATTCGCGTTGATGGGTATTTCGCTGCCAACATTTTTTTTGGCGACCATCCTAAAATATGTATTCTCAATTAAATTAGGATGGTTCGATCTTTACGGCCTGACCGGCCGCTTTCATTCGACAATGACCCCCTGGCAGCAAGTCTGGGATATGGCCTATCATATGGTTTTGCCAATCGTCACGCTGACGATGCTTTCGATTGGCGGCCTGATGCGCTATACCCGCACGAATATGCTTGAGGTTTTAAATTCTGATTACATCCGCACCGCCCGGGCAAAAGGGCTTCCCGAGAAGGCAGTGGTGAATAAACATGCCTTCCGAAACACCTTGATTCCACTGGTTTCTTATATGAGTTACCTGCTGCCCAGCATGTTTGGAGGCGCGTTGATTACCGAAACGCTGTTTCAGATCCCGGGGATTGGTTATATCTCATTTCAGGCAATTACGCGCGGTGATATCCCCTTTGCCATGTTCTACACGACATTTTTAATCCTCCTGACCCAGGTCAGCCTGCTCGTCGCGGATATTATGTATGCCGTGGTTGACCCGCGTGTTAGAGTAAATTAAGTGGCGGTGACTCATGACTGAAAATCTCAACCCTAACGATCCAAACGAAGTGAAATACCCCGCACCCGCTCCTGAAGCGGAAGAAATGGCACTTGACGATGCCCGCCGCGTAAAAGTGCTTTCACCTGGGATGTTAGTTTTTAAACGGTTTATCCGCAATCGCCTGGCCGTCGTCGGCCTGGGCATTTTGGTGGTAATGTTTTTGTTCGCGTTCGTCGGACCGGTGCTATCGCCTTATACCCAAACCCAGGTTTTTAAGGGCATCGGCTCCATGTCTAAGGATTACGCCAGCGCCACCTATAACACCGAGCTGCGCTACACCGTTGCTGAGGGTGAAACTTTTACCCCGGCTGAGCGGGCGCAGTTTTTGCTGGCTTTGGGAAAAAATACGGACACTTTCACGGTCGGCACCGATGCTTTTTACATTTCCACGGAAGGTGAAAATTTCTACCGCATTTTGCAGCTGGATCCGATTGCCGAAGAACTTTTAGGGAAAGTAAACCCCTTGAATGGCGCTGAAATTTCAGACGAGCTGATTGCCGCATATTATGCTGCCAAGGAGGCTGGCCAAACAAGCTTTTCACTGGACGGAGTGAAATACCGGCTGGTCAGCAAAAAGAAGTCGACCCAAATTGCGACCGAACATGATGTGGCCATTGGCAGCCTGATGGTGTTTGACCCCTATGAGCCCGAGAACACTGCAAAGGTCAATTCTTATGAGTTCAAGCTTGCCAGTGGTAATGCTATCGCCAGTGGATTGTCCAGCTTTAAAGTCGGAGATGAATACTTTAAGGTGGAAGAAAATGAGGGACAGTTCAAAATACTTGACTTTAATGGCAACGATTTTGCTGTTGTTTCCGACATTATCGTCAATCCTCTTGATCAGGGCGAATTTCTGAGCGTCGATTTTAAAACTGCGATCCGTCAGGCGATTGACAACCGTCAGAACAGCTTCACCTTCCCCGATCCGGACGGCAAGAATATTGAATATGATATTGTGCGCGTCAATACTATCTACAACATCAAAAAAGAAACACCGCTCGAACTGATCCGGATGTACGAGAATCCATCCAGTGAACACCTACTCGGGTTGGATAACAACGGAATGGACCTGATGACGCGCTTGATGTATGGTGGCCAGGTTTCGTTGATGGTAGGTTTTGTCGTTATCTTCCTTGAAATGTTTTTGGGCGTCATCGTCGGCGGCATTTCCGGATACTTTGGCGGCTGGGTAGATACTGCTTTGATGCGTTTTGTCGACCTCTTTAACAGCATTCCGTTTTACCCGATGGTATTGATCTTTGGCTCAGTGATGGATGCCCTCCAGGTTGACCCGATCGTCCGCATCTTTTTGCTGATGGGTGTGCTTGGAATTTTAGGCTGGACGGGTGTTGCCCGAGTGGTCCGCGGACAAATTCTTTCTCTGCGCGAGCAGGACTTTATGGTCGCCACCGAAGCCACGGGCATCCCCACCTCACGCCGCATTTTCAGGCACCTGGTTCCAAACGTGATGCCACTGCTGATTGTTCAGGCCACGGCTGGCCTGGGCGGCATTATTATTACCGAAGCCACCCTTGGTTTCTTAGGGCTTGGCATCAAATATCCTTTGGCTTCATGGGGCAGCATTATCAACGTGGCCTCGGATGCTTACGTGATGACCAATTTCTGGTTCATGTGGCTGCCAGCTGGCATGCTCATTTTGCTCACAGTACTCGGTTTCAACTTTGTAGGCGACGGGCTGCGCGATGCGTTTGATCCCAAGATGAAGAGATAGGAAAAAACGATGAGTGAAGAAAAGCAAATCAATTCTACAATCGCTACTCAAGCGAAGAAGAAGGCAAAAGACAGCATCCATATTTCGGCGCGCGAATCTGCCCGCATCACCCGGGAGAACCGGCGGATCACAGATGCTATTGAAAAACAGCGCAGGCGTCGCAACGTACCTGAAAGCGAATATCTCACCACGATGAAAAACCCTGAAAATGTGGTGGAATTTGACAACCTGCACACTTACTTTTTCACTGATATTGGCACTGTAAAAGCCGTGGATGGCGTGACATTTGACATCCCCAAAGGGAAGACCGTGGGGGTTGTGGGTGAATCCGGCTGTGGCAAGTCGGTAACCAGCCTCTCATTGATGCAGCTGGTGCAGCGCCCGCAAGGTCAAATTGTCGAGGGCGCGATCCGCTTTGACTCTGGTGAAAAGGTTTACGATATTGCCAAAACTCCGACTTATGTGATGGAGAAGATCCGCGGCAGCAAGATCTCAATGATCTTTCAGGAGCCAATGACAAGCCTCAATCCGGTCTTTAAGGCTGGTGAGCAAATCGATGAAGTCATCATGCTGCACAACCCAGAAATGACCGAAGAACAGGTCAAACAGCAGACACTGGCAATGATTGATCTGGTTGGGATTGCCAACAATACCGGCGTCTACGAAATGTACCCCCACGAATTGTCAGGCGGCATGCGCCAGAGGATTATGATCGCCATGGCCTTGGCTTGTAATCCGAAGCTGATCATTGCGGATGAACCGACAACGGCACTGGATGTGACCATTCAGGCGCAAATTTTGGATCTTTTGCGTAACCTGAAAGATAAAATCAATTCCAGCATTATGCTGATCACGCATGATTTGGGCGTGATTGCCGAGATGGCTGATTTTGTAGTGGTGATGTATGCTGGCCGAATCGTCGAAAAAGGTACTGCGCTGGAAGTGTTCCACAACCCGCTGCATCCCTATACGGTGGGCTTGATGGCTTCAAAACCGGTCGTCAACCGGTCAGTAGAACGGCTTTACAGCATCCCGGGGAATGTGCCCAACCCGATCAACATGCCCAATTACTGCTATTTCAAGGATCGCTGTGAGCGCCGCATGCCGGTGTGTGATGGAGCGTATCCGGAAGAAGTTTACCTGACCGAGACGCACATGGTCACCTGTTACCACTATATCAATACTCCGGCAGAGGTATAAGCATGGAACTCCAATTGGAACGAAGCGCAAGCCCTGTTCGCCAAAACGACGATCTTTTGGTAGTCCGCAACCTGAAGCAATATTTCCCGATCAGAGCCGGGCTGATGCAGCAAGTGGTCGGCTATGTCAAAGCAGTGGATGGCATCAGCTTTACGATCAAGCGCGGGAAGACCCTCGGATTGGTCGGTGAATCCGGCTGCGGCAAAACCACGGTCGGAAAAACAATTTTGCGGCTGAACCAGAAGACCAGTGGGGATGTTATTTTTGACGGCACTGATGTTTTCGACGTCAGTCGCGAGGAACTGCGGGATTTGCGTCCGCGGATGCAAATCATCTTTCAGGATCCTTACTCCAGCCTTTCTCCACGTATGCCAGTGAGTGAAATTATTGGCGAAGCGGTGCGTGAACATAAGATTGTGCCGGAAAGAGAATTTGAGGATTACCTGGATGAAATCATGTATTCGTGTGGCCTTCAGCCATACTATAAAGACCGCTATCCGCATGAATTTTCCGGTGGGCAGCGTCAACGCATCTGTATTGCCCGTGCGTTAGCTTTGAAGCCTGATTTTGTCGTCTGTGACGAACCCGTCTCAGCGTTGGATGTTTCCATTCAGGCTCAAATTATCAACCTGCTTAAAGACTTGCAGATAGAACATAAAATGGCCTACCTGTTTATTTCTCATGACCTTTCGGTTGTGGAACACATTTCAGACGAAGTCGGCGTGATGTACCTGGGCGATCTGGTGGAACATGCCAGCAAGAAAGCTATTTTCACCAACCCGCTGCACCCATACACCCAAGCACTGCTGAGTGCAGCACCAGTACCCGATCCTTCTTACAAGAAGAACCGGATCATATTGCAGGGCAGCATCCCGTCGCCTGCCAATCCGCCCTCTGGCTGCAAGTTCCACACCCGCTGCCCGGCAGCAATGGAGATCTGCAAAACGGTGGTGCCAGTTAACCGCGAGATTGAACCCGGGCATATGGTCTCGTGCCACTTATACAATGAAAGGACTGAAGTCCATGAGTCGCAAACCGAAACAATTTGATGATGATGACGGTCGCGTGATCTGCAACATGGATGTGGAAGGCATGCGCTGGCATGACAAACGCGTCCGACAGGAAAAACGGGCCCTGCGTTTGACCACTTCCAACGATGCATACCAGATGTCTGCAGCTGAGACGCGCTCTTTTACCTATAGCGCTTTATTGGCTGGGCTTTCGATGGTGCTGGTCTTTGCCGCAGTCTGGGGCTTGTTTCTGTTATTTTGCACCCAAATTTGGTTTCGCTAACCAAAACGCTTCACATCAAAATTGACACGCACATAAGCGGAAGGAGCAATCCTTCCGCTTTTTTTGCCCGCGGTCAGAAGGCAGGCGGCCAGCTTTGGCAGAGCAGGCGCTGAGTCCAGGCAGGATGTTGGATGAGCCAGTAAAAGCCCAAACTGGCATGCTATAATGCTGGTATGTCCAAAATCATGGTAGTCGAGGATGATGCACCCCTGCGGGATGGATTGATTTACAATCTGCGCAGCCGGGGATACGAGGTTTGCTGGGCGGGTGATGGTGCCAGCGCCATTGAAATTGCGCGCACCAACATGCCCGACCTGATTCTGTTGGATGTGATGCTGCCTGAATTGGATGGGTATCAGGTCTGCCGTATTTTGCGGCAGGAGATGAGCTGCCCGATTCTGATGCTCACCGCCAAAGTAGAAGAAATCGACCGTGTTTTGGGGCTGGAAATTGGTGCCGATGATTACATCACCAAACCCTTCAGCACCCGCGAACTTTTGGCGCGCATCAAAGCGCATTTGCGGCATGAACGCCTGGTATTGGACCGAAACAATGAGAACGGCACAGACATGCAGCCCAAGGAACAGCTTGTTAGTGGGAATTTGCAAGCTAACCTGGCGCGAAGAGAAGTCACGCTCGACACCAAACCACTGGCACTCAAGCCCAAAGAGTACGACCTGCTAATTTACCTGATGCAGCACCCGTCGCAAGTGCTGACGCGACAGCAGCTGCTTGAACAAGTTTGGGGTTGGAGCTACATCAGCGATACCCACACTGTGGATGTCCACATCCATTGGCTGCGCGAACTGATCGAAGAAGACCCGCAGAGGCCGCTGCGGATCGTTACAATGCGGGGCTCAGGCTACCGCTTCGAGGGCTGAAAAACAATGTTTAAATCACTACGTTGGCGGATTATATTCCCTACAGTTGTGCTTCTCTTGGCCGTCATGGTGGCAGTGGGTGTGTATAGTACCCGTGCCTTGCGCGAAAGTTATTTATCTCAAACGGAAAGCAGTCTGACTACGCAAGCGCACCTTTTGGCCGATTCGCTGCAGCCGGCCCTGGCCGGAGCTGAGGGCAGTCCCAGCCTGGCCGCTGAAGCGGCGCACTGGAGCAGTTTGATCGATGCCCGACTGACAATTGTTGCTCCGGATGGCGCCGTGCTGGCGGACAGTGAAGACGACATCACCAGGATGGACAACCACGCCCTGCGGCCGGAAATTGTGGCCGCAAAAAACGCTGGCAGCGGCAGCAGCATTCGTTTCAGCCACACGCTGGGGTACGATATGCTTTACACCGCAGTGGCGGTACGCGATGGGGACAATCTGTTGGGGTTTGTGCGTTTGGCCCGCCCGTTGGACCAGCTGGATGTGGCTATTTCGCGTATGCAGCAGGTTTGGCTGGCGGTGGCAGCCGGCGTCTCACTGGCGGCAGTGCTTTTGGCGGTGTTAATTTCTAACCGCATCACCAAACCTTTGCGGCAATTAACCCGCGAATCCACTTTACTGGCAGCTGGAGGCGAAACCAGCGGCCAAGCGCCGACCTTCAGCACCGACGAACTGCAATCATTGACCCAAGCTTTCAATTTAATGTCGCGCAGCATCCAGGACAAGATTCAGCGGCTGGAAGTGGAAAAAGGCAAACTGAATGCTATCTTGCAGGCGATGAGCGATGGCGTTTTGGTGGTGGACGACCAAGATAATGTTCAAATTATCAATCAGGCCGCTTGCGAGATGTTTGCGATTGAGCCGCTTGGGGAGGGCAGCAAGAACCTGATAGAGCTCACCCGTCAGCATCAGCCGGCTGAACTGCTGCGCAAGGTGAAAGATACCGGTCAACAGCAATCGTTGGCGTTCGAAATTTTGAAGACCCGCCAAACCGTTAGGGCGATTGCCATCCCCACCCAGGTTTACCAACCCGGGCTGTATCTGTTGGTTTTCCACGACCTGACCGAGCAGAAGCGGGTGGAAGCGCTACGGCGCGATTTTGTCAGCAACGTGTCGCATGAGCTGCGCAACCCGGTGGCGGTGATCAAGATGTTAAGTGAAACGCTGCAGGATGGGGCCATCGCTGACCCGGAAAGCGCGCAGCATTTCCTCAGTCAAATTGAAAAAGAGGCAGATACCCTGACGGCTATGGTGAACGAGCTGCTGGATCTTTCGAAAGCGGAATCGGGGAACCTCAAACTGGAGACCCGCGCTGTGCGCCCCTGCCAGCCTATTAATAATGCCCGTGACAGGCTCGCTCTGCAGGCAGAAAAAGCAGGTGTAATGCTGCGTGTGGACTGCCCAGGCGATTTGCCCGCTGTGCGCGCTGATGCGGTGCGTTTGGAGCAAGTTTTGATGAACCTGGTTCACAACGCTATCAAATTCAGTAAGCCCGGCGGTGAAATCTTCATTCGGGCAAAAACCGAAGACGCCTACATGCGCTATGAAGTTCAGGATCAGGGCAGCGGCATTGCGGAAGAAGACTTGCCTCATGTCTTCGAGCGGTTTTATAAGGTGGACAAATCCCGTACCGGCGAAGGCACCGGCCTGGGGCTGGCAGTTGCCAAACACCTGGTTGAAGCGCAGGGTGGGCATATCACAGCGGTGAGTGCCCTGGGTGAGGGCAGCACCTTCTCTTTCACTATTCCATTAATTTAATAAAACATTAACGTTCATTTGAGCAGACCGAAACCCGCATATCGCGGGTTTTTAATGCTTGCCTGATAAATTACATATTGATCAAAAAACATATTCTACAAATGGAGAAGAAAACAATGAATCGTAAGTTCTTTACCCCTGTTGCCGTTCTTGTGATCGCGGGAATGGTTTTGGCTGCCTGCACGACTACGACAGCAACCCCCACCGTCACCACAGCGCCGACTGAAAGCACGGCATCTGAACCCACCACCGAAGTGACAGCCGCCCCTACTGAGGCTCCTACCACTGAGGCTGCCCCTGTAACTGGCCCGATCACGATGGCTGGCAGTTCTACGGTTTACCCGCTGGCTGAGGCTATGGTTGAACGCTATCAGAGCGAAGGCTACACTGGAGAAATCACCATCTCTTCTATTGGTTCCGGTGCTGGCTTTGAACGCTTCTGCGTCGCTGGCGAGACTGATATTGCTAACGCTTCGCGTGCTATCAAAGATTCAGAAATTGAGTCCTGCAAGGCCATCGGCCGCACCCCGATCGAGTTCCGTGTTGGCACCGATGCGCTGGCCGTCGTCGTGAGCAGCGAAAATGATTTTGCAACCGACGTCACCATTGAAGAACTGGGCAAGATTTTCTCATCCAAGGTCACCAACTGGTCTGATGTTCGTCCTGAATGGCCCAATGAACCCATCCAGCGCTTCTCTCCTGGCACTGACTCGGGCACCTTTGACTTCTTCGTGGAAGTAGTGATGGGTCCTTTGAACCCCAATGCTGAAGGTAAAGCAGACATCGAAGCCGGCAAAGCTGATCTGTTGGCCGCTGCCAATACACAGTTCTCTGAGGACGACAATGTGCTCGTGCTCGGTGTGGAAGGCTCCAAGTATGCCATCGGTTACTTCGGGTACGCCTACTATGTGGAGAACCAGGGCAACCTGAAGACCCTTGCGATCAATGGCATCGAACCGAACGCGACCACGGCTGAAGATGGCACCTACCCGCTGGCCCGCCCGCTCTTCATCTACTCTGATGCGACCATCCTCAAGGATAAGCCGCAGGTAGCTGACTTCATCGATTTCTTCTTGACCAATGTCAATGACGAAATCAGTGCTGTGGGATACTTCCCGGCCTCAGAAGAAGCGTTGAATGCTTCCCGCCAGGCTCTGGCTGACGCTCTCAAATAACAAAAAACTTTAGCGATACTGTGGGGCCGGCCCGCGGGCCGGCCCCATGTTCATAAATGGCTGTGGACATGGACCTCACCAAGCGACCCCGACCTACTGAAAACCTGATCAAGATTTTCCTTTTTTTCTGTGGCTTTTTTTCCATCTTTACCACGATTGGGATCATCTATGAGATTGGGAAAGAAGCCTTGCTTTTTTTCTCCAATCCAGCAGTAGATCTCTGGCATTTCTTCACCGGTACCCAGTGGCAACCCCAAATTGGTCAATTTGGCATCTTGCCGCTGGTGAACGCCACTGTTACTACCACCCTGTTTGCGATGTTGATTGCGCTGCCCTTGGGGATGGGCGTTGCGATCTACCTGAGTGAATACGCCAAGCCAAAAACCCGTGGAATTCTCAAGCCGATTCTGGAAGTGCTGGCTGGAATCCCTACGGTGGTCTATGGCTATTTTGCACTGACTTTTATGACCCCGCTGCTGCGCAGTATCTTCGGCGTGGATGTGGTCAATATTTACAACACAGCCTCAGCCGGGATGGTGATGGGCATTTTGATCCTGCCGCTGGTGGCTTCGATGTGCGAAGACGCGCTCTCAGCTGTGCCACAGTCACTGCGGGATGCCTCCTATGGACTGGGAGCGACCCGTTTTGAAACTGCACTAAGGATTGTGCTGCCAGCTGCCATTTCTGGCGTAGCGGCCGCGGTGATTGTCGCTTTTTCGCGGGCAGTCGGCGAGACGATGATCGCAGCCATGGCAGCCGGCGCCGGACCAAACTTCACCTTTAACCCCTTCAGATCAGCTGAAACCATGACCGGCCACATCGTACGGATTTCGGGCGGTGACCTGAGTTATGACTCCATTGATTACAACAGCTTGTTTGCAATTGCCATACTTTTATTCGGCTTTACCCTGGTGCTGAATATGCTCAGCCAACGGATTGTGCGCAAATACAGAAAGAAATACGAATGAACCCTTCCGGCATTCAGCCATCTTTTTCACCCAGGATCAAGACGCGCCAGGTTTGGGGCAAGATCTGGCAGGCTGCCCTCGCCATCACCACTGCGGTGTCTGTACTGTTTTTGTTGTTGCTGCTCGGTACCGTGTTGGATCAAAGTTTTGGTTATGTTGCGATTGAGACCAAAGTCAACCCGGCTGAGTTGGTGAGTGATGGCCGTCCCCTGGAAGCTTTGAACAGCACCGAATTGACCGCAATTTTGACTGAAAAACTTTCTGCCAACCGGCTCAAAACGCTGGAGGCAGAAAAAGCTCTGGTGGACCGTAGCCAAGCTGACCTGCTAAAATTGGTAACCAACGAAGTCCTTAAACCAGAGGTGGTAAAGACCTGGCCACTCTTCATCTCAATTTTCCAACCGGCGCGGGTGCGTGATGAAGCTGCAGAGCTTGCTCCTGAAGCGACGCTGCAATTTAAGAACTGGCTGACATTCGACTTTATTTCCAGCCCGCAGTCTTCCAAGCCGCTTGAAGCCGGGGTGCGCACAGCCCTGCTTGGAAGCGTATGGACGATCCTGGTCACCATTTTGGTCGCGTTTCCGATCGGGGTGGGTGCGGCGTTGTACCTTGAGGAATATGCGCGTGACACTGGCTTTAATCGTCTGATCCAAACCAATATCAATAACCTGGCCGGCGTGCCTTCGATTATTTATGGCATGTTGGGGTTAGCGATTTTTGTCCGCACGCTGGCGCCCATTACAAGCGGAGCTGTCTTTAATGCCAATGTTAGCGATGCTTCCAACGGCCGCACGCTGCTTTCCGCCGGGCTGACCCTGGCACTGTTAGTGCTCCCGCTGATCATCATCAACACGCAGGAAGCCGTCAAAGCCGTACCCGATTCGCTGCGTCAGGCCAGCTACGCCCTGGGGGCGACCCAATGGCAGACAATCTGGCACCATGTGCTCAAAAACGCCATCCCAGGCATTTTGACTGGAACGATTTTGGCAATTTCGCGGGCGATTGGCGAAACGGCGCCACTGGTGGTCGTTGGCGCGGCCACTTACATTACATTTGACCCCAACAATGTGTTTTCCAAATTTACGACCTTGCCCATCCAAATTTATCAGTGGAGTTCCCGCCCGCAAGCTGAATTTCAAAATATCGCCGGGGCGGCCATCCTGGTCTTATTGATTTTATTGTTGTCATTGAATAGTTTCGCCATTCTAATGCGAAACCGGTATCGAAAGTAGAGCTATGAGTCTGCCTGATAAAAACGAATATGCCATTGAGGCCTCCAATCTAAATATTTACTACGGGGACTTCCGGGCGGTGAAAAGCGTCAGCCTGGCTGTCAAACAAAAGATGGTGACTGCATTTATTGGCCCCTCCGGCTGTGGTAAATCCACGATGCTGCGGTCTTTTAATCGCATGAACGAATTGATACCATCCAGCCGAACGGAAGGTCACATTTACTTCCTCGGTCAGGATATTTACAAGTCGAATATCGATCCGGTGGAAGTGCGCAAGCGGATCGGGATGGTATTCCAGAAGCCGAATCCCTTTCCGAAAAGCATCTATGAGAATGTGGCCTGGGGTGCCCGCATCAACGGCTTTAAGGAAGGTCTGGGCCGGCCATCAATGGATGAGTGGGTTGAAATCTGCCTGCGCAAGGCTGCATTGTGGGATGAGGTTAAAGACAAACTGCATCAGAGCGGGCTGTCCCTTTCCGGCGGTCAGCAGCAGCGGCTGTGCATTGCCCGAACCATTGCCGTTCAACCAGAAATCATCCTAATGGATGAACCCGCATCAGCGCTGGACCCGATCGCCACGTTGAAAATCGAGGAGTTGATGCGCGATCTGGCACGCGAGTACACCATTATCGTGGTGACCCATAATATGCAGCAGGCCGCCCGCGCCTCTGATTACACAGCCTTTTTTACGATGGATGATGACCGTTCAGGGATATTGGTGGAATATGACAAGACCGATAAGCTGTTTACCAACCCGGTCGACCAGCGTACTGAAGCATACATTACCGGGCGGTTTGGCTAAATTGGCCGCTGGGCAGGGAGTATAAGAATGACTATTCCGCGATCGACATTTGAAGCTCAGATGCAGCATTTGACTGATGATGTGCTGCTGCTTTCTTCACTGGTAACCGAAGCGGTGCACCGCGCCATGAGCGCCCTGGAAAGGATGGATTCAAAGGCTTCAAGGCAAATCATCCTGGCCGACCAGCAAGTCAACGCCAAGCGCTATCAGATTGAAAATGACGTGATCGTTCTAATTGCCACACAACAGCCTGTTGGGCGGGATGTACGCATGCTGGCAGCGGTTCTCGAAATTATCACCGAACTGGAACGGATCGGAGATTACGCCAAAGGGATTTGCAAAATCCAATTACTGCTGACTGAAGAGGATCATCTGCACTTGGTGATCCAGGACCTGAAGCGCATGGCCGACATGGGCCTGGGAATGCTGGAAGACGCTCTGGATGCTTTTATCAACAAAGACCTCATCCAGGCACGCGAGATCCCTAACCGCGATGATTTGGTGGACCAGCAATATAACCGCATCCGCTCCCGACTGATTTCGATGATGCTGGTCGACCTGCCGCATGCCCAGAGTATTGACTATCTGGTTTGGGCAGCCCACAACCTGGAAAGACTGGCGGATCGGGTGACCAACATCTGCGAGCGGATCATTTACGTGTATTCCGGTGAGATGAAAGAACTGGACGGGTCCGAACAGCCCCCCTTATAAGCTTGCTGGCTGCCAAAACGTTTAATTTTTCAGGAGAAATGACCTCCGTGCACGCGTGACAATCGGCTATAATGAAGATCACAGGCGGCACGACCTTTGCTGTTCATGAATTTGCCTCAACGGGGCTTCAATTTTATGTTAAAATAACGCCTGCATACTCTGGGGCATGGTGCAACGGCAGCACACCGGACTTTGAATCCGTGGATCTTGGTTCGAATCCAGGTGCCCCAGCCTGAGACTGATGACGAATAGTAATTCTGACGACCCTGAACTCTTAGCCAACACGACGTTTTGTGTGGGCAAGAACACTGCATGGGCAGACATTCCCCGAGGCATCTTATGACAACCGCATCCATCCTGCTGGCCGCCGGCCTGGGCAAACGCATGCATTCATCTTTGCCGAAGATGCTGCACCCACTGCTGGGAAAGCCCCTGGTTTTACATTCGCTGGAAGCCGTAAGCGGAATTGCGGATCTGCCTCCGGTGTTGGTGGTTGGCCATGGCGCTGAAGCCGTTCAGCAGGTGGTCGGAGCCGCTTTTGCCGGGCAGGTGCGCTTTGTGCTGCAGGAACAGCAGCTGGGCACCGGCCATGCCGTACTGCAGGCGCGCGCTTTGCTGGAAGGTCAGGCCGATCAGGTATTGGTGACCTTTGCAGACATGCCCCTGCTGCGCTCGGTCACCTTGCAGCAGCTTGTTTTACGCCAACAGCAGGAAGGCAGCGTGTTAACCATGACAAGCGTTGTCGGAGACGCCCCCCGTGGCTTTGGGCGTGTGGTTCGCGGCGAAAACGGGCGGGTGCTTGCCATCGTTGAAGAGGCGGTGGCCACCCCCGAGCAACTTGCGATTAGGGAATATAACGCATCGGCTTATGTCATCCGCGCGGACTGGATGTGGGAGCACCTCTCACAGCTTAAAGCTTCCCCTAAAGGCGAATATTACCTGACGGATCTGGTCGGCATGGCGGTTGCGGAAGGGCTTCCGGTCGGTTCGTTTGTGCTGCCGGACGCAGTGGAAGGCCTGGGCATTAATGACCGCGTCGACCTGGCCGATTGTGAAAAGGCTTTGCGTCGGCGGATCAATGCCGAGTGGATGCGGGCGGGCGTGACCATGCTTGACCCCGACAGCACAACGGTTGAAAGCGATGTTACCATCGCTGAGGATACCGTCCTGTTCCCGAACACCTACTTGCGTGGGCGCACCGCCATCGGGCGTAACTGCCAGATTGGCCCCGATACCACATTGACGGATACCGTGGTCGGTGAAAACTGCCGCATTCAGTATTCTGTAACGGAACAGGCTGTTTTAGGCAATGACGTCAGCATGGGCCCCTTTTGCCACTTAAGGCCGGGGGCTGTGCTGGGAGATCACGTCCACCTGGGCAATTTTGGTGAAGTCAAAGACTCGATATTGGGGGAAGGGACCAAGATGGGTCATTTTTCTTATATTGGGAATGCTACCATCGGCCGGGAGGTCAATATCGGTGCGGGCACCATCACCTGCAATTTCGATGGCAAAAACAAGAACCCTACCGAGATTGGCGATAACACCTTTATTGGTTCTGACACCATGCTGGTGGCGCCGCTAAAGATCGGGAAGAACGCGATTACGGGCGCCGGTTCCGTCGTCACCCGGGATGTGCCGGACGGCACATTGGTGATGGGCGTGCCAGCAAAACCGCGTGAGGCAAAGAAAGAGGAATAGTGTCCGACATTTATTGGCTTTGGATTTTAACAGCCGCCAGCCTTTTATTGGATTTGCTGATTTCGGCGGCAAAATCCAGTTTTGCGTACGTCCGGCTGCCGGTGCTGCTTCAGTTAAAGGAAAACAACACGCCTCAGGCTAGCCGTGCGATTGACCTGCTGGAGAAGCCCGGCTTGCGGATTGCTCTCAGGCTGGCTTCTACCCTGACTCAGGTGTTGTTTGCGGGCAGCCTGACCCTGCTTTTCACCAAGTCGGCACAGATTCAAAGCATCTGGCTGGTTTTGCTTGGCCTGGTGATTGCACTGCTGGTAATGAGCATTTTAGAGTTTTGGATTGAGCGGGCGGTACTCACTGACCCAGAAAAGTCCGCGATGCGCTGGACCGGCCTGGCCTCGGCCTGTCTGGTTTTTTACACACCAGCCGTGTGGCTGATGACGGCCGTGCTCGGGGGACAGGCTTCGCGCGTAACGTTGGCGGTTACTGAGGAAGCGCTGCGCAATTGGGTAGAGCTGGAGCAAGGCAGTGGTACTCTGGAAAAAGAAGAGCGGGAAATGATTTTTTCCATCTTTCGCTTTGGGAATATTCTGGCACGTGAAATTATGGTGCCACGCATGGACCTCTTGGCGCTGGATGTCAACACGACCATCAGTGAAGCCCGCCAGGAGTTCATCCAGGCTGGCCATTCGCGCGTGCCGGTCTACGAAGACACCATCGACAATGTCATCGGTTTGCTTTACGCCAAAGACCTGCTGAGCGTGGTGGATGGCTCGGATACGATCGCCTCACAGCGGCGCTTGCTTCGGCCAGCTTATTTCGTCCCTGAAGCAAAAAAGGTTGACGAGCTGCTGACCGAAATGCAGTCCAGGGGTATTCATATGGCGCTGGTTGTAGATGAATATGGCGGCGTGGCGGGTGTTGTCACCCTGGAAGACATCGTGGAAGAAATTGTTGGTGAAATTCGAGATGAATATGACCAGGGTGAAGAACAGCTTTACCAGCTTGTCGAACCTGGGGTTTATATCTTTTTAGGGCGCACCACCATCGAAGAATTCAACGAAATTACCGGCTGTCAGCTGGTGGACGAGGTGGCAGACACGCTGGGAGGATTCATTTATAGCGAACTGGGGCATGTTCCCCTGCCCGGTGAAGCGGTCCGCAACGACTGTGCCGAATTTTCAGTTGAAGAAGTGCTTGCCCGGCGCATCCTGAAGATACGCGTACACCTGGCTTCCCAACAGTCTGAACACACATCAGGAGAGTTGAACCATGCTGACTGAGGAACTCAAGCAGCGCCTGATTGCAGAAGCGCTTACGGCGCGTAAAGCCTCCTATTCACCATACTCGCATTTTCCGGTTGGGGCAGCGGTATTGGCAGAAGATGGACACATTTATGGCGGCACAAATATTGAAAACGCAGCCTACCCGTCCTCGCTGTGTGCGGAAAGAGTGGCCATATTTAAGGCGATTTCCGAAGGAAACCGACATATTCAAGCCATTGCGGTCGCTACCCACGGCGGAGGCTCACCCTGTGGAGCCTGCCGACAGGTGATGCGCGAGTTTGGCGAGCAAGACATGCCCGTACTGCTGGCGGATGCCGAAGGCCATCTGGTGGAAGAAACCAGCCTGGCAACCCTGCTGCCGCGCTCATTTGGCCCGGAAGACTTGTTGGTTTAACACACTGACCGGCCCTGGCCGGATTGGTTGGCGCGCATGCCCCCAAAAGAACCCAGAAGTTATCATGCCCAGGCGGTGGTACTGAGGCACATCGAATACGGTGAAGCCGATCGCATCCTGACGATTTATACGCTCGAGCGCGGAAAAATGCAGGTGTTGGTGCGGGGCGTCCGGCGCATCCGTTCGCGAAAGGCCGGCCATTTGGAACCGTTCACCCAAGTTTCCCTTTACCTTGCCAAAGGCCGCAACCTGGATATTGTTACCCAGGCTGAGGCTATTCAAACCTTCGACGGCATCAGAGCGGACTTGAAGCTGACGGCATACGCGGCTTATGTGGTTGAGCTGCTCGATCGCTTTACTTATGCCGAGAGCGATAACCGCCAGCTTTTCAAGCTGCTTGTGGATACGCTTTCGCGCCTTCAGAGCAGCGCGCCTGCACCCACCGTGGTACATGCGTACGAACTGCGCCTGATGGACGCGTTGGGCTTCAGGCCGGAACTGACCGTCTGTGTGCACTGCGGGAAAAAGATCGAGCCAGTCGATCAATACTTCTCAGCGCGGCTGGGCGGTGCGCTTTGCCCGGACTGCAGTGCCGCTGACCCGGCAGCCTGGCGGGTCTCAGTGGATGTGCTCAAATATCTGCGCCATCTCCAGCGCAGCCCGTGGCAGCAGCTGCAGGCATTGGCCATCCCCGCTGAAGTAGAGGCAGACTTGAAACGGCTCTCGGAGCGGTACCTCACCTATCTGCTGGAAAATGGGCTGCGCACCCCCGGATTTTTGGACGCGATTTCTTGAGTGTTGATAACAGCGGAGCTGTGGCAGGGGTGAAGTATAATCAGCGTGTTAATTTATAAACGCAAGGATGACGCATGAGCACTCACGCCGCACCACTCAATTTTCAATCCATCATTTTTACTTTACAGACTTATTGGGCCAGCCGGGGCTGCCTGATCGGGCAGCCCTATTATTCACAGGTTGGAGCCGGCACAATGAACCCATCTACATTCCTGCGGGTTTTAGGCCCCGAACCCTGGCGGGTGGCGTATGTGGAACCATCCGTTCGGCCGGACGATGGCCGTTATGGCGTAAACCCGAACCGCCTGCAGCAGCATCATCAATTTCAGGTGATCCTCAAACCCGACCCGGGTAACCCACAGGAACTGTACCTGGAATCGTTGGTGGCTTTGGGGATTGACCCCAAACTGCACGATATTCGTTTTGTCGAAGACAACTGGGAATCTCCGGCGCTCTCTGCCTGGGGCTTGGGATGGGAAGTCTGGCTGGATGGGCAGGAGATTACCCAATTCACCTACTTCCAGCAATCGGGCGGCATTGTTTTAGACGTGCCTTCAGTTGAAATTACTTATGGCCTGGAACGCATCGCCATGACCCTCCAGCGTGTGCGTGATTTTAAACAAATTCGCTGGAATGAGGAACGCTCTTACGGCGACATTTACCAGGTGGCTGAGCGGGAACATTCCACATATTACTATGAAGTTGCCGATGTGGCACGCATGCGCGAGATGTTCCAGCTGTTTGAAGCTGAAGCCAACCTGGCTTTGGAGCGGGGGCTGGTACTGCCGGCCTATGACAATATCATCAAGTGTTCTCACACCTTTAACGTGCTGGATGCCCGCGGAGCCGTCGGCTTTACTGAGCGACAGGCGCTGTTTGGCAAAATGCGTGATCTTTCGCGGCGCGTGTCGGAAGCCTACCTGGCTCAGCGGGCTGAGATGGGGCACCCCTGGCTGAGAGGGGAGCAGCCTGAGCTGAGCGCGAACTCGGAACCGGCGGAGGTTGTAGCCGCTGAAACCGCTGACTTTCTGCTGGAAATTGGCACGGAAGAGCTGCCGACAGCCGATCTGAATGGCGCCCTGGCACAGCTGCGGACCGCAGTGGAGCAGCTGCTGCGCGACTTGCGGCTGGGCTACCTGGACCTTACGGTGGAGGGCACCCCACGCCGACTGAATGTCCGCATCCGCGCCCTGCAAACCCGGCAGGAAGAGCGCATCCTGGAGGTGAAGGGGCCTTCAGCAGACCGAGCATTTGACGCCGCAGGTTTGCCCACCAAGGCGGCTGAGGGCTTTGCCCGCAGCCGCGGCGTCAATCCGGCTGAGCTTGAAACCCGCGAAGTGGAGGGCGGTCTTTATGTGTTTGCGCGAGTCAAAGAAGAGGGCAAACCCGCCAGCCAGCTGTTGGCTGAAGCGCTCCCTAACCTGATCGGAAGCATTCGCTTTACGAAAGGTATGCGCTGGAATCAGACCGGTGTGAGCTTCTCGCGGCCAGTTCGCTGGATTGTGGCGCTTTTGGATAGCGCGGTGATCCCATTTTCTTTTGCCGGCGTGAGCTCCGGACGGACGACGCGCGGCTTGCGCTTCTCTGAGCCAGCCAGCCGGGTGCTGCGCGACAGCGGCGATTATTTGGATTACATGCAAGCTGAGGGCATCATCCTGAACCCTGAAGAACGCCGGCAGCGCATCTGGCAGGGCGCACAGGCCCTGGCAGAAAAAACCGGCGGCGGTCTAAAAGAAGACCCTGCGCTTTTGGATGAGGTGGCCAACCTGGCCGAGAAACCATTGCCTCTGTTGGCAAGCTTTGAAAAGACATATCTGGAAAGCCTGCCAGAAGAAGTGTTGATTGGGGTGATGAAGAAACACCAGCGCTATTTCCCGGTATTCACCAGAGATGGGCAGCTCAGCCCATACTTCATTGTGGTACGGAATGGCGACGCGCACGGGGCCGATGTGGTGGTAGATGGCAATTTGCAAGTGGTGCATGCGCGCTTTGCCGATGCCGCATTTTTCATCCAGGAGGACTTGCAGCAGCCGCTTGAAGCGTTTGTCCCACGTCTGGAGCAGTTAACCTTCCAGCGACAGCTCGGTTCAATGCTGGATAAAACGCAGCGCATCCAGCGTTTGGTGCCGCTCATTGCCGAACGCTTGGGGCTCGATTCGACCGACCGACTGACCGCAGAAAGAGTCGCGCTGCTGTGCAAGGCCGACCTGGCAACAGAGATGGTGGTCGAAATGACCAGCCTGCAGGGCGTAATGGGGCGCTATTACGCATTGCGCTCAGGGGAAACAGAAGCCACAGCCAACGCGATATTTGAACACTACCTCCCACGGACTGCCGAGGATGACCTGCCGCAGGGGAATGCCGGCATGGTTGTCGGCATTGCTGACCGACTGGATTCAATCATTGGCCTGTTTACAGCTGGGTTGGCACCCAGCGGGAACAAAGATCCCTTTGCCTTGCGCCGCAGCGCGCTGGGGCTGGCCCAACTGTTGATTGGCCGGAAAATTGATTTTGACCTGGCTTGGGGTTTGCAGGCAGCCGCTGAGCTGCTCCCACTGAGCAGCAGCGCAGAAACCGGCAAAGCAGCGCTGGAATTTATCGCTGGCCGGCTGCGAGGCTTGCTGCTCGACGCTGGTTATCGTTATGATATTGTGGAAGCGGTCCTGCACACCCAGGCGGCTAACCCATACCGGGCAGCGTGTTATGCCAAAACCCTCACCACATGGGTCACTGGCCCACATTGGGCGGAATTGCTGCCCGCTTATAGCCGTTCTTACCGCATCACGCGCGATTTGGATCAGAGGCTGCCAGTTGAGGCAGAAGACCTGGTTGAGAGCGAAGAAAAAGCGCTCTTTGAACAGCTGCGTGCTGCGGAAAAGAACCTGCAGGGGTCAGGTGACTTGGATTTGGCGCTTAATCAGGTGTTGGCGCTTGTAGAACCCATCAACCTTTTCTTTGATCGGGTGTTGGTGATGGCGGAGGACGCGCAGCTGCGCCAAAGCCGGTTGGGCATGCTGCAGCGGATCGTGGCGCTGCTTACCCCGCTGGTGGACCTCTCAGCTTTGGAAAATTTCTAAGCCCCAGTTTCGTACGCAAATGAAGAGCGCCTGCAAAGCTTGCAGGCGCTCTTGCTTTTACTGAAAAGCAAGGTCAGGGAATGGCAAAAATTTGCTTGATGCGTTCCAGGGATTCGGTCAGATTCTTACCAAGATAGGTTCCACCGAGCTCTTCCCGAGCCTGAGGGTTTTCATCCAGGTAGCGGCCGGCATATGCCAGCTTGGGCCGGCCACGCAGGCTGGCCAGGCGAGGCGCCAGGTCTTTGAGTAAGAAGGCTGTGTTTTCTTGATTGATGGTCAGGCAGATCAGCCGTGGGCGAACCTGGGCAGCATAATCCACCAGGTCATCCACTGGCAGATCAGGCCCGAGGTATTCGACGAAGTGGCCCTTCTCCCGCAGGAGGACGGCGAACATCAGCGCTGCCAGCTCGTGCATCTCTTCCGGGCCGCAGCCCACCAGGATCAGCGGGCCCTCTTTAACCACTGGCAGATTTTGCATGATGGTCAGCAGTTCGCTTTTGATAAAATTTGAAGCCTTGTGCTCGGTGGCGATAAAAATCTCACCGCGGTACCAGGCTTCACCGATGAGGGTAAGGGCTGGGGTCAAGACTTCTTCGCAGATGGTGAGCAAGTCGAAATAATTTTGAATTTCTTTAAAAATGGCGGCCGAGCGCTGTTCATTATGCGCGACCAGCGAGCCATAGAGCATCTCTGCGTAGTCACGCGCCGGGCGGGGAGCCTTGCGGCGGCGTGGTTTGGGCGCTGCGGTTTCGATGCTTTCGGGCCAGAGGCTTTGATTCTGTAATTCTTTAAACTGCTCAGCCACCTGGCTAATGTTTAATCCGGCAGCCAGCCGGCGCTGCACCCAAAGCAGCAGTTGGATGTCCCTTTCAGAGTAGAGACGGTAGCCGTTGGGCATGCGCAATGGGCTGAGGAGGTCGTAACGACGCTCCCATGCCCGCAGCGTGACCGGTTTTATGCCCGTGCGATTTTGCACGGCTTTGATCGTGAAAAGCGGTTCACCAGAGTAACTTGCGATGGATGTCATTTTTCCTCCATGAGCGCCCGGGATTCCGCGAAGAGGTTTCCCAAAAAGTTCTGTCTTTCCGCGTCATTCATCAGCCTGAGTTTGCCTGTTTCTTTTACCGTGACGGTAATTAACTGCGTACTGATGTATTGACCGTTATAGAAAAAATGGCGTTGAATGATGCTGGGATAAGTAATGTAAAAGCCGGGTTGATCAAAAAAAAGGTTGCCCAGACCGTAGTCAACGAAAGCGCCGTTATAAAACTCCATGACCTTGCTGACGTGCGATTGGCTGCCGTTGATGATAGCTGCTCCCATGCCAGCCACCAGGCGAAAATCGCGCTTGGCGGTTGATGTGGCGCTGGTGTAGTAATCTTCCTGGTATTGGAAGGTGACAATCGGGATATACCCCTGAGCTTTTACCTGGGCGATGGTGTCACCGATCCAGCCGAAATCGCCGCAGGGCGCGGCGCCACTGCTGGATTCAGTCGCCCAGGCCATTTCAGGCCCATAGCTGTTGCATCCGATAAAAGCCAGTTTATTCCCATTATTTTCCAATAACAATGGGGCGCGGGCTTCCGCCAGATTGGTCCCGCCGGCGTACCAGCGCATATTGTGCTGGCGGTAAAGGTCAAGCGTGAAGGGAACCGAATCTTCCTTGTATAAAGCACGTACATCGTTATTGTGGTTGCCCGTCAATTCGATAATGTCAGCCCCGACTGCGTCCAACAGGCCGATGTATTCCGGATCGCTGCAGAAGATATATCCCGGATAATCCGGATTGGGAAAGGGGCAGCCTTCATAGAAGGAAACTTCATTGCTGATATGGGTCAGGTCGGCAGAACGCAAGACCTCGCCGATTTCAGTGGCAGGGAATGTGACCCCTTCTGTGGACATCACGTAGGCGGTATCGCGCGCCATGGCCGTCACGCCGGTCATAATCAGGCTGGTTAATTGATCCGCCTGGCGGTTACCCTCCGGCAGGGCTGACTGAAGTGTGGCCAATTGATCTTCGCTCAGGCGCTGGCTTAGTTCGCGTGGCACACTGAGCTGGTATTTGACCGAAAGCGCGTCGTTGCTGCTTTCGAATTTAGCGTCTAATGGGTTGGTGCCAGCAACGCTCAGCACTTTCCAAACCGGGTGCAGCAGGTGAAAAGGCAGCAGCGCCCACGAACCATCTGTCGGGTAGCTGCCACTGTCAAAGTAATCATCTGGTACAACCTGAACCAGGGCTGCAGCAGTTGTTTCGGCCGGCTTGAGGCCCAGCGCCTGGCAGATGGCGTTTAGATCGCCTGTACGGATCAGCAGGCTGGGGGCTGGCAGTATGCCAGAGTCAACCTCAAGCCCGCGCAGCAGGTTGATCAGCTCCTGCAGGGGGAAGCTGTCTTGAACCGTCAGGAAAGGCGCCACAAGGGTGTAGGTCCAAGTTGTTTCAGCCAAGACCTTGTCTGTTGGGTTCGAGCTGTCGGCTGGGCGCAGCAGGAAGCTTGCAACTGCGGCGCTGCTGACCCATTCGGAGCCTTCGGGCAGAGTGATGGCGTCAGTCAACTCATCCGGCAGATTGGGGTCAGCCCAAAAAGTAAGCGGTACGGGCTCAGGCGTTGGGCTGGGTATGGGCGTGGCGGTACCAAGAGCTGTTGGGCTGGCCAGCGGCGGTTGGGCCGTCGGTGTGGCAGGCTGGAGCGCCGTCCCAGCGGCAGAACAAGCCCCGATAGCGCATGCCAAGCCAAGGAGCACCAGGCTGCGCAGCAGCCCTGCTGGGGTGAAGGCGAAGGCTTGCCTGGTGTGTTTCATTGGGGCAGCCCATCTAACAGATCGGCGCTAACGCGTTTGCCTGGGCCAGGGGCAGGCCAGGCCTGCATAAACAGGTCGGTCTTATGGTCAACGAAGCGGCTGAGGAAGGCCTGGAGCGGTGCTGGTTTGGCTGCACCGCCCTGGCTGGCGTGGCAGGCTGCCGCCTGGGCGCGCTGTTTTTCTACCAATTTGTAATTGATGCGTGCATGTGTAGGGTAGCTGTGATTGGCGATGTCGATCAGATCGATGTCGCCGTTTAGCCCGGCCCGATGTGGGTCCTTCCCCTGCAGGCGCATCATCCAGATGCCCATCTTCAGAAAACCTTTGGGCATGGTGTGGAAATAGAGCCGGCTCAGCCAATGGTTTTGGTCAGGACTGAGCTCTGAGCGGACATTTTCAAAGGCACGGACGGTAGCCTGCTGGATGCGGATATGATCCGGATGACCATAGCCACCGAAGGGGTCGAAAGTCAAAACGACTTGCGGCTGAACCTGGCGCAGGATGTCTGCAATGCGGTCGGCCACAGCTTCGAGCGGCTGAGCGGCCAGAGCCTGAGGGTGATGGTTTTCAGGTGAACCGGCCATGCCGGAATCGCGGTAGCCCAACAAGAATACGTTTTGCATGCCAAGTGCGTCGGCGGAGCAGCGTAATTCGGCTTCGCGTAGCTGGGCTGTGGTTTGGCCGGCTTGCTGAAATTCGGCAGGAACCTCACCGACCTCACCCAACGTGGCGCAGATCAAGTAGACCTGGGCTCCCAGCGAACTATAGAGGGCGAGCGTGCCGCCCATGCCGAAGGCTTCATCATCCGGATGGGCCAGCACTGCCAGAATTTTATTGGAAGAAGATGCATGAATTTTTGTCATATAGAGTCCGTCAAGTTTGTACAACCTCGTGATTATACGCTTTTGCCAGGCCGCTGACAATTCACTTTAAGCCATCATGACTAATTTATAATAAATTGTTAATGAGTCAAGCAGAGATCTAATCCAAGTGATGAAATTTTTAGTGAATGTTGAATATTAATTTCCGAAAGTGCCCGGACGGCTGGAAAATAATTCACGGGAGTTCAAGTCTGGCTGGTTTGCCAGCCAGAGTCTCCGTTCCGGATGATAGTCTTCCTAGCCCAGCGGGAAAGATCCGGCAGATTATCCTTGAGACAGGCCAGGGTGTGGGTCCCACAACGATGAGTGGAGTGCATCATCCGCGATATGGTCGCTGGATAACCAATCGCGCACTCCACGATGGCTCGCTTTCGTAACAAGATGCAGCCTGTCAAGCTCATTGGGTTTTGTTTTTAGGGTTGGGCTTAACCTTGTTGACCAGTTGGGGCCTGATGTCTGCGCGGCAATTCGTAAAAAGGTTGGGTGGGGTGTCGCTGTTCTTCGGACACCTTTGGAATAGCTCGAGCGTAAAATTGAGAATTGGTTCGTGGCCACACCTTGCCAGTGAAATCAGTGGAGCAACTCACGCCCGCCGTTGAATACCCGTTGCAGTTTACAGCGAAAGAACCAGTCGGTGCAGAGCTTGCCTCGTTCAGTTTAGCCTGCGAAGGCTATTTGATAAGCCGTCTACCGGGTGAGGCAGTCCTCTTATAAGTTGGAATCGTGGGAGGAGCCCCATTGCAATCGCCCGGGGAGTGCTTCTGATATTGAGGGTGTAAAGGGATCATGGCAAAAGAGATGACATCCACACAACGGTTATTGCTGACCGGACAAGGTAACTCCGAGCGCCAACGTTTCAAGCCTTGCTAACGGTAGCAGGAGTTGATGTCCTGATAATGCAATTGGTGGGAGGCGGTCGGCGTCGTCATCATACCGCTCAGGCTCGAGACCCACCCTCCTTGGCTATTCAAAATGCCAGAGGAAAGCAAGAGGCAGGTCTCGACAGGCAGAAAGATATTGAATAAATCATCGGCATGGACGAAGAATACGGCGTTAACTTATGACCAGGGTTTCCTTTGGGTGAATCATTTTGTCAAGTTAAAAAAATGTTCACTGTTCGGAGATCTTATCCCTATTCCGAATGTAAACTTTATATTTCTCTTTTTATCGGCTTGCTTCGAAGCTTTCCTGTTGATATTATTTTCCCGTCAAACTGATTGAATTTATCGAAACTCAATGGATCACTTTTACCAATCAACCATGAAAAAAACGCTCTGCTTGTCCCTAATGGCTAGTTGTTTCTTGATTACATCTTGCAATCGCTCACCGGCAGGCCCTGTTAGAATCGATTCAACACCAACTCTTCAACAGGAAACAGAGATGGTTGACCAGCCTGCAATCGAGGATGAGACTGAAGAGCAATCCACAAACTTGCCTTATATTTTTGATTCTTCCAAACTGGGTACCCTTGCAGAAGACGTCACTTATTGCGTCATGGAAGGGGTCGCGCTAAAAATGGATATTTATTATCCCGCCGTCAACAACGGCTTATTCCCGGTAACCATGTACGTGCATGGCGGCGGGTGGAGATCGGGGAACAAGGGGGCCGGCACAGGCCAGGCTGATATTCCTTTCTTGCAAAGGGCGGGGTTCCTGGTAGTCTCAGTAAATTACCGGCTTGCGCCCGAATATAAATTCCCCGCCATGATTGAGGATGTGAAATGTGCGGTACGTTATTTGCGCGCAAATGCCGGGCAGTACAACCTCGACCCGGAGCGGATTGGCGTATGGGGCACCAGCGCCGGCGGGCACCTGGTTGCAATGCTTGGTGCCACTGATGAAAGCGCCGGCTTTGACGTGGGGGAATACCTTGAATATTCGAGCCGCGTACAAGCCGTGGTCGTAATGTTCGGCCCCGCTGATTTGACGGTGGGGACTGGTGACGGCCGGCGGGCGCGTAACATTTTCGGAGATTTCGACTTGGCGCTGGCAAGCCCGGTAACATATGTGTCTGCTGATGACCCGCCCTTTTTGATCCTGCACGGTGAAGAGGATACAACAGTCTCGATCCGACAGGCTGAAATTTTGCTGGCAGCACTGACCGAAGCCGGCGTACCCGCAGAACTTGTACCAGTGGTTAACGCAGGCCATTCGTTTTTACCAGTTGGAGGGCCAATCAGGCCGTCACGCATGGAAATTTCTCAGATGGTTGTGGATTTTTTTGAGAAACAGTTGAAGTAGCGGGCGGATAGAATCTACCAGGAGTATCCGCGCGAGGTCAAGGGGTCAAATCATCCGGAGGGCTGCCATATTGGCGGAACAAATCCTCCCACTCTTTCAGCTCCTCGGGTGAAAGCGACTGCTCGGCGGCAGAGGCGCTGGGTGCAGCGGCTGCCGTTTGCATGACCAGCCGGGAAAAGTCGGCGCTGGTCATCAATTGAGCGTGATGGGCGCGGGCTGCCGCCTGGACCATACGGTCGGAAGTGACCACTGTATGGTTGCGGGCTTCCCCGGCCAGCTGGCGCACAAAGTTCGCGATAGCCTGATCAGCACTGCTGGAGCGGGGAACAAAAATTGCCCTTACCAGGCCATAATTACGTTCTCCAGCGAAACCAGGTGCCGCTTGATCGAAAAACACGGTGATTCTGGCGTTTTTTTGGCGGCAGAAACGGATGAGCGTATCGATCAGCGTCTGCTCATCCTGTGGGTCGCTCAGAGACATGCCGGGCATGTGCGGGATCAGGTTATGGCCATCAATGATGTACCGCATGGCAGAATTGTAAAACAATTACGCTTTTCTTGTGGCAGCCACTGCCGGCTGTTGCTTGGGGGAAGGCCTGCGGTCTTCTCTACTTCAAGTGGCCAGAAATTAACGCGTCAGCACTCTTTTGGGTTTAAAATATGCTTGAGTTGGTTCGAAAGATTGCGTTCCCGGCTCCGCAGGGAAGAATCGCGGGGCTGTCAGTGAGACGGAGCCAGTGGATGATAGGATACAGTTTCGCAACAGTTTTGTTTTTGGCAGGAGCGGTGACCGGCTGGCTGGAGCGCGGTTCCGAGCTGTCACTTTGGCTGCTGGGGCTGGGCTGGCTTTTGGATTTTACGCTGATGGGCCTGAGCCTGTTGGGCTGGAAGACGCTGTGGCTTTGGGCTGGGCTGCGGCCAGTCGGAAAGACAGCTCATGTATTGGCACTGGCGCTGCTGCTGCCGCTACTGGCTTTGCGCTTCAGCGGCGATATCAGTGCATTTCGACTTGTTTTGGTATTCTCAGCGCTGGTCTGGCTGATTCCCGGGTTTGATTGGTTCACCGTCCGGCATGGACGCGGAGTTGAAAATTATGGATAATGTTTTTCCTTCCCCACACCCTTTGGTTTCGGCCAAACTGACCATCCTGCGCGATGTGGCCACAGAACCGAAAAAATTCCGCGAGCTGGTTCGGGAGATGGCCGCCATGCTGGCATACGAAGCAACGCTGGACCTGGCTACCCGGCCAGTGGAGGTGCAGACCCCCCTGGCAATGGCGGGCGGCTGGGCTCTGCTTGAGCGGGTGGGGCTAGTGCCGATCCTGCGGGCAGGTTTGGGAATGGTTGAAGGTGCCTGGGAGCTGATGCCAAGCGCTGAGGTTTGGCATATCGGCTTGTACCGTGATGAACGGACGTTGAAACCGGTAGCTTATTACAACCGTCTGCCGGTGGAACCGACCGTCTCGGTTTGTCTGATTTTGGACCCCATGCTGGCAACCGGCGGGTCAGCAGTTGCGGCAGTGGACATTTTAAAATCTTGGGGGGTTCGCAAGATTAAATTTGTTGGTTTGCTGGCAGCCCCAGAAGGAATCAACGCACTGCATACGGCGCATCCTGATGTGCCGATCCACATCGCCGCGATCGACGAGCGCCTGAATGAGTACGGTTACATCCTGCCGGGTTTAGGTGATGCCGGTGACCGGCAGTTTGGCACGTAAACACCAGGGTAAACCTAAAGGTTCAAGCCGCGCGGCGAACCAAACCCGGCGGTTCGCTCAAATATTGGGCTGAAAGGCTGATAAATCAGGGGCGGCCTGCAGCCGGCGCGCGATCAGGCGATCCACTTTGCCCATCGGAAAATCGGTCAGTTGCTGCAGAAGGACCCAGCGGGCTTCGGGGTGGGCGGCGCTGTCTAACTGTTCGCCGGCAGCCGGTACGCAGAGAAATGCATGCAGTGTGATGCGAAAATGCGTGTAGGCGTGGCGATAAACCCCAAATGCGGCCCCAACGATGATTTTCAGACCCAATTCCTCCTGAATTTCGCGCTGCAGGCCTTCGGCCAGGCTGCCATCGGAATCTTCCAATTTGCCACCCGGGAATTCCCACAGGCCCCCCAACAAACCGGATGGGGGCCGCTGGGCGATCAGGACTCTGCCTTCAGCCTGGATGATCGCAGCCGTAACCACCCAATGCGGCACTGGCGGGCGGCTCTTGCGCACGGGTAAGGAGGCCTGGGTGCCAGTCTTAAATGCCAGGCAGCTCTCCGCCAGAGGGCAAAGCGGGCAAGCTGGTGTTTTTGGGCGGCAGACCAGCGCCCCCAGGTCCATCAGCGCCTGATTAAAATCGCCAGGCCGGTCGTGCGGGATTTGTTCGAGCGCGAACTGGCGCAGCAAGTGTTCGCTGGCAGGGGTACCGATTGCCTCACTCAGGTTGAGCAGCCGGGTGAAGACCCGCCTGAGGTTGCCATCCAATGCGGGCTCGGGCTGATTGCAAGCGATGGAAGCAATGGCGGCTGCGATGTACGGACCGACCCCCGGCAATTTTTGCAGTTGGGCTGCTTTGCAGGGCAGTTGACCGTTGTAGCGCGCACAGATTTCGCCAGCGGCACGGTGCAGGCTGCGGGCGCGGCTGTAGTAGCCCAATCCCTCCCAGGCCTGAAGAACTTCTGCTTGTGAAGCTTGGGCCAAACTTGGGATGTCGGGGAAGCGCTGGATGAAGCGCTGGTAATAGGGCACAACCGTCTCGACCTGAGTCTGTTGGAGCATCATCTCTGAAACCCAGACATGATAGGGTTGAGGATCAGAACGCCAGGGGAGCACCCTGGCGTTGTGGTCATACCAATCGAGCAGTTTGCTCGCGATTTCTGAGCTCAAAACTGGAATGCTCCGCGCGCGTCTACGATTTTTATGGTCAGGTCGTCAACGAAGTCAATCAGGCGGTCATTAATTTCTTGCCAGGCTTCAGATTCAATCAGGGTTTTGGCCTCTGCAAAAGACGGTAACACTGCCCCTACCAAAATCTGCGGCTGATCTCCGTAGACCGTCACCCAGGCATCGCTCATTTCAAGCCCGAGCCGATTGAGTTGGGGAAGGTATTCGCCCACCATGAAGCCAAAATATTCCTGCTCACGTCCGGGTTTGATATTCCAAGTAAGAATGAGTTTTGCGGCCATTTCAACCTGATGTCAGCTTAGGTTCCAATGCAATGACGTGGGTTTCTTCTTCTGAAAGCAGGCTTGCGCCGGTGATCTTGTAGCTCTCCAAAGTTTCCAGTTGGGTCAACCCCATTTCCTTGAGGAATTTTTCTAGAGGATCAAGCGCCATTTTGGAATAGGGCGTCTCATACTGCATGGGAATGACGATGTTGGGCTCGATCAGACTGATCACTTCAGCGGCTTTGGATGCATTCAGGCTGCTGCCATCGCCAACCGGAACCAGGGCAACATGGATGGTTCCCAATTCCTCGATGGCTGACTGGCTGGGCACCTGGGTCATCCGGCCGAGATGCGCCACGGTGAGGCTGCCATAATCAAAGACATACATGGTATTGCGCGTGGCTTGATCTTCCGATTTGTGGGAGCTGGTTTGCATGCCGGTGATGAAGACATTCCCAATTTCGTATTCACCTGGGCCGTTGATTTCGTACGGATCACCTTTGACGGCCTTGGTAAAACTATGCGCCTGATCGCTGGAGCTGACCGTGACGACGTCGGATTTAAGCTTTAGCGGGCTGTAGCCGGCGACTGCGGAATCAAACGGGTCAGTGACGACGGTGGCAAAGCCGCGTTCGACCAG
>DAOUFF010000031.1:0-76378 GCA_034430195.1 Anaerolineaceae bacterium
ACAGAACTAATTGCTAAGCAATCTCTCTTTTCTGCTCGCCAGCACTAACAACCGAGATCGCCATACCCAGAGGGCACATTGCGCTCCGCTCGCGATGACAAGAAAAAAGGACTCTCACAACACCCAGAGGGTGCTATGACAAGAAACAGGCAAGATCGCTTCGTTCCTCGCGATGACAGTAATAATGGGATCACAATGCCGAGACGTTGGGGATGTTATCAAAAACAAAAAATGGCGAGGCTGGGATTTGAACCCAGAACCAATGGCTTATGAGTCCACTGCTCCACCGTTGAGCTACCTCGCCAAACGCGCCTGATATTACCCGAATCAGGCGGAAATGTCAACATTCCCGCCCCTTCTACCCCTCAGGGCTGAATTCCCTCTTTAGATCAACCCGAGCTTCTGCCCGACCTGGCTGAAAATGCCCAATACCTTTTCCAGTTGGTCTTGCGTATGGGTCGCCATATAACTGGTGCGCAGCAGCTGCCTCCCAGGCGCTGTCGCCGGCGAAATCACCGGATTCACAAACACACCATTGTCAAACAACTCTCTCCAGGTCCTAAAGGTCAATTCATCATTGCCAATAATGATCGGGATCACCGGCGTGACTGAATTACCGGTATCAAAACCTAGCTCGTGAAAACCGGCCCGCATAAACTCAGCGATTTTCTGCAGTTTTTCCACGCGTTCCGGTTCAGTTCGCATTACTTCCAACGCAGCCAAAGCCGTTGCGGTGTTAGCCGGTGGGATGCTGGCGCTGAAGATGAGGCTACGCGCATTGTGCTTGATGTAGTCAATGACATCCGCATCACCAGCCACGAACCCGCCAATTGAGGCAAAAGATTTGCTGAAGGTCGACATAATCAAATCTACATCTTCCGTCACGCCAAAGTGCGCCGCAGTCCCCCGGCCGCCCCCCAACACGCCCATGGCGTGGGCATCATCGACCATCAGGCGGACACCATACTTTTTGCACAACGGAATAATTTCTGGCAGTGGCGCAATGTCGCCTTCCATGCTGAACAATCCATCAACCACCAGCAGTTTGCCCGCCTCGGCCGGAAGGCTTTTCAATACGCGCTCAAGGTGGTTCATGTCGTTATGGCGGAAGCGTTCCAATTTGCCCATACTCAAGCGCGCCCCATCATAGATGCTGGCATGATCTTCTTTATCCAGGATGACAATGTCATCTTTACCGACCAGTGCACTGATGGTGCCCAGGTTGGTCTGCATGCCGGTAGAAAAGACCAAAGCAGCTTCTTTGCCGGTCCACTCGCTCAGCTCACGCTCAAGCTGTTCAATGATGGACATGTTTCCATTCAAAAAACGGGAGCCGGTGCAGCTGGTGCCGTAAAGATCAATCGCGTCTTTGGCGGCCTGGCGCAGCTTAGGATGAGTGGTCAGACCCAAGTAGTTGTTGGAGCCGCACATGATAATGCGCCGGCCCTCATACACGACTTCGGTGCCCTCATTGCGGTCTAACGGAATGAAATAAGGATAGCTGCCAGAATCCTTGGCTTCTTTGACGATATTGAATTCAGAACATTTCTTGAATAAGTCCATTTAGATACCTCAAATCTTAAAATATGGGTCACACCTGATACTATTGTGAAGATTCAAAGATTATAACCCATTGCATTCCCGCTGGTTTCGGCAGAAAATCCAATTTGAATCTCATCTCTGGAGCGAAAGTTGCACCAGCTTTCTCAACAAAAAGTAAAAAGGACAAGGTTATGAAAAAATTCTTCGCGTTAGCCACTTTGCTTCTCATCCTGACAAGCTGCAACATGCCTGGCCGCCAGACCGAAAGCCCGGACCTGGTCGCAACCAATGTCGCTATGATCCTTACCAACGCTCCGACGGCAACACCCGAAACTCAGCCCGGTTTCCCCGTGATTACCACCTCTACACCAACAACCTTCGCCGCTCAGGAATCGCTCACCCCGCCAATACCGACCGAAACATTGGCTGCCTCTACCGCAACCAGCCCATCCGCCCCGCTCACCACGCCTTCGCCGAGCGCGACACTGAGCCCTGAAGACCCGGCCGTTCGCTTTGGCGAACCAGACAAAACGGACGAGTTCACCGATTCCGGTGCAGTCTGGGATTACGAGGACGATTGGTACCGGCAACTGGTCAATGATGGAGAATTGCAGCTCACTTCCAAAGGTACGCCCTGGTGGAACAGCTGGTACACGGTTTCGCCTGCCGTGAAGAATTTCTATCTGGAGACCACAGTCAGTTTAGTCAACTGTCAGGGTGCCGATCGGTTTGGCTTGGTTTTCCGCCTGAACAACACCAGCCAGTTTTATTTTATGGGTTTAACTTGCGGCGGCGAATGGGGTTTTAGCCGATATACCGCTGACAACCAGGTGGTTGACCTGCGCGATTATCAGACTTCGGATGCCATTCACCCCGTTTCAGAATCCAACCGTCTCGGCGTTTTGGCGCAGGGAGATAATTTCGAGTTTTACATCAACGGCGTCAAAGTGGGCACAGCCTCCGACAGCGCTTACCCTGACGCCGGCACATGCGGATTTTTGAGCATGTCGGCCGGCACCGTCAACTTCCGCACGGATGTTGACAAGCTGGAATATTGGTACCTGGATTGACCAATCTCGTAAATTAAGGACCGATCCTGCTATACTTATGGCAGGATCTTTTTTTGCCCACTCTTCATTGAACAGGGGAATTATGCGCCAAAATTGGATTAAGAACCCACAGCTTGATGGCGATTCTTTTTATTGGAAAGGTAATTCGATTGGAATCGCTCTTTCTCATGGTTTTACAGCTACCACCGCCGAAGTTCGCCTGTTGGCCAGCCATCTTCACGCCAATGGGTTTACAGTTGCTGCGCCGCTGCTGCCCGGGCATGGCACCCACCCGGATGAGCTTAATCAAACCCGCTGGATGGCCTGGTTTGAAGCCTTTGAACAAACGTATCTGGAACTGCGCCAGAGCTGCAAACGAGTCTTTGTCGGTGGTGAGTCAATGGGCGCACTGCTGGCCATGTTAGTTACCAGCCGCTACCACGATGTGGATGGCCTGATGATGTTTACCCCAGCCCTGCGGGTCAAGAACCTATCGGGCGCTTACCTCCTGCAATATTTTAAAAAGTATCTGGAGAAAAACCAGCCCGAAGATGGGCTGCCATGGAAAGGCTATGACGTTTATCCGCTGAAAGGAACCGTCCAACTGCTCAAGCTCCAGGGCGTCGTCCGGCGCGAACTCCCGCAAATTGACCAACCCGCGCTGATCGTAATGGGCGGTAAAGACGCGACAGTGGCACCTGAAGTTGGGGATATTATCTTTAAGAACATCGGATCGATGCAAAAGCAGCTCGTCACCCTGCCAGAATCGCCGCACGTTTTGCTGCTGGCCAATGAAAAAGAGCAGGCTTTTCAGCTGGCGGATGAATTCATCAGGCAGGTCTTGCAAAACAAGGCTTGACCCGCCTCACCCCAGCGCTGCCCTCACTGCCAGCTGTCCAAGCTCATCCGGCAGGTTTGGCGTCCATTTCAATCAATTCCTGCGGTTTTCGTTGACTCGCCGTGAACCCCTGTTTATACTTTACGGTTCAGGCTTTTAAACAACCCTTGGCCTGAAGAGAAAGAAATGTCAGATCAAAAAAAGCCCGCCTACCCAGAATATGACCTTCACAGTCTGATCAGCAGCAATCGGATCGCCAGCCTATGGCGCCTGATGAAAGGTTATCAACTGCACTACCTGGGAGCCACCCTGTTCCTTGGTATTTCATCATTGGCGCGCACGGGCATGTATCTGTTCCTCGGCTCCTTCATCGATAACATCCTCAAGGCCGGCCTGTTCGGAAATGAGTTGGTTATCGCTGCCCTGGAGTTTATGGGTCTGATCATGCTGCAGGCATTGTCCTCATTCATGAGCAGCTGGCTGGCCGCCCTGGCCGCAGAAAGCAGCACCCGCCGCCTGCGCGACTACCTTTTCGATCATATCCAGCGTCTTTCGTACGCTTATCACTCAGAGGCCAAAACCGGTGACCTGCTCGAGCGCGCTTCATCCGATGTGGATACCCTCCGTCGCTTTTTCGCAGACCAGGCGATTGGGGTGGGTCGGATCCTAATGCTTTTTATCATTAATTTTGTCGCCATCTATCGCATCAACAATCAGCTGGCATGGATTTCGATCATCATCGTTCCGGTAATTCTGGTTGTCTCCATCCTGTTTTTCAGACGCCTCTCCAAGGCTTATGAAGCGTACCAGGAACAGGAAGCGGTTCTTTCAACCAACCTGCAGGAAAACCTGAGCGGTATCCGTGTCGTCAAAGCGTTTGCGCGCCAAGATTACGAAATGGCCAAGTATGAAGACAACAACCTCGAAAAACTGCGCCTGGGCAAGAAGCTCAATACCATGCACGCCTTGTTCTGGCCGATATCCGACATCATTTGCGCCGCTCAGCAAATTACTAGCAACTTCATTGCCGCCACAATGGTCATGGATGGCATTATCACCATCGGCAATCTGATCACTTTCAACGGACTTCTGGGATGGCTGATTTGGCCGATCCGCAACTTGGGCCGGCTGATTGTTGACACTTCCCGTGCGCTGGTTTCTTTTGGGCGCATCTCCGAAGTGCTGCGCTCGCCCGAGGAAGACTTGACCGAGGCTACTTACCAGCCCAAGGATACCGTCCGTGGCGATATCATCTTTGACCATGTTTCATTCGGTTACGAAAAAAGTCACCTGGTGTTGGACGATGTGTCATTTGCGTGTCAATCCGGGCAGGTTGTCGCTTTGTTGGGTTCTACAGGCTCCGGCAAGACCTCCCTGGTGAACCTCCTGCCCCGTTTTTATGATGTCAGTGCCGGACGAATTTTGCTGGATGGGATTAACCTGAATGAATATTCCCGCCACTTTCTGCGCTCGCAGATTGGCATCGTTGAGCAGGAACCTTTTCTTTTCTCGTGTTCCATCCGTGACAATATCACCTATGGCCTCAACCGGCCCGCCACTCAGGAAGAAATCGAACAGGCGGCCAAAGAAGCAGCCATTCACGATGTCATCATGGGCTTTTCGGATGGTTATGACACGCTGGTAGGCGAACGCGGGGTCACACTTTCTGGCGGTCAAAAGCAGCGTGTGGCTATCGCCCGCACCTTGTTGATCAACCCGCGCATTTTGATTCTGGACGACTCCACCTCCTCAGTGGACATGGAAACTGAGGCTCAGATTCGCCAGGCTCTCAATCAGTTGATGATCGGGCGGACGACGTTTATTGTTGCCCACCGCATCCAGAGCATCATGAGTGCCGATTTAATTCTGGTCTTCGATGAGGGCAAAATTGTGCAGTCCGGAACGCATGACACACTGATCAATCAATCTGGCATCTACCGCAAAATCTATGACATTCAAACCCAGATTGATTCCGCTCTGCAGGAGGAACTAAACCATGTCTGATTACTATGACGAAAATGAGGTAGACAGCAACATTCCTCTGCGCAAGAATATTTTCAGGCGGCTTTTCGACACGCTTCGTCCGCATTATCGCACGCTTCTGGCCGGCCTTTCAGGGATCATCTTGGTTTCGATCCTGGACGCTTACTTTACGCTGCTGAATAAAAGGATCATTGATGAAGGTATCCTCGCCAACAATCGCGAAATGCTCGTTCGCCTGTTCACGATTAATGCCATACTGACTCTGGTTTCTGCGCTGGGTTCCTTTATTTTTGTCTACAGCATCGGCCTGCAAGGTGAAAAAGTACGCTTTGATTTGCGCAAGAAGCTTTTTAACCACCTGCAAGATTTATCGTTAGCCTATTTCAGCCGTACGCCTATCGGCTGGATCATGGCCCGCGTGACCTCCGATACGGAGCGGATGGCCGACCTGTTGACCTGGGGCATCATCGACAGCGTTTGGGCCCTGACCAACATTATTACTGCCTCGGTCTTCATGTTCTCCATCAACAGCCGCCTGGCCTTAATTGTGGTGCTTTCTTTGCCAGTAATGATTTACGTGGCTTTCAAGTTCCGCAAACGTATTTTTTACCACTACCGCCGCTCGCGTAAAGCCAACTCGAAAATGACCGCTGCTTTGAACGAAAACATCACGGGTGTGCGGGTGGTCAAAGCCCTTCGCCGGGAGGATCGCAACCTGAGCGATTTCAAGGTTTTATCTACAGCCATGTTCGATTCCAGCTTTAGGGCCGCTTTTCTTTCTGCGCTGTTTCTGCCAACGATCCAGACCATCAGCGCTATTTCCCTGGGGCTGATCCTTTGGCGTGGCGGCATTATGGTTTCGCAGTCAGCCATCTCGATCGGCAGTCTGCAAGCTTTCATCTCGTATATCATGATGATCCTCTGGCCAATTCAGGACCTGGCCCGGGTTTACGCGGAGATGCAAAATTCACTGGCCTCTTCGGAACGTGTTTTTTCGCTTCTGGATACCCAGCCCTCGGTCAGTAATCGCGCCGAGCTGCTGCCCATCCATTCCCTGGTCGGAGATGTCGACTTCGAGCATGTGTCTTTTCATTATGACAGCGACGAACCGGTGATCCGCGACCTGAGCTTCCACATCCCCCAGGGGCAGACGGTCGCCCTGGTTGGACCGACCGGCGGCGGTAAAACAACCATCGTCAACCTGCTTTGCCGGTTTTATGAGCCCACCGAGGGAACTATCCGCCTGGCTGGCAATGATTATCTCAATTATGATGCCCAACAGATCCAATCCCGCATCGGCGTTGTACTTCAAACCCCGCACCTCTTTTCGGGCAGTATTTACGAAAACTTGCGCTACGGTAAGCTGGAAGCCAGTGATGAGGAGATCCGCGAAGCCGCCCGCTTGGCCGGCGCAGATCACTTTATCTCAAGCCTTGAACATGGATATGACCAAAACGTGGGTGAAGGGGGCAATTTGCTTTCGGTCGGCCAAAAACAGCTGATCAGCATCGCCCGCGCAATTCTGGCAAACCCGGATATTTTTGTGATGGATGAAGCGACCAGCTCGGTGGATACCCTCACCGAAGCGATGATCCAGAAAGGCATGGAAACTTTGATGAGAGGCCGGACGAGCTTTATCATCGCCCACCGTCTTTCGACGATCAAACATGCTGATCAGATCTTCGTCATCAGAGACGGGGAAATCGCCGAGTCCGGCAATCATGCCAGCCTGATGAAACTGAAAGGGCAATATTACCGCCTATACACTCAGCAATACCGCCACGAGCTCGAATCGAGCCTGGATCCTTTTACGAATCTCGCTCCCTCAGCCGGTGAAGCCGAGTAGCGGAGTGGATGATGAAATTCGCGGTTAATTATTCACGGCAGCGAAAGAGCTTCTGAAGAAGAAGAAAATTGATGTTGACCTGTTTAAATGCCCCGATTGGGCGCCTGTCGTTAATGCAGCTTCTGCGCTAAGACCAGTCTATATTCACTTCGATATCGGCGTTGGGTTGGGGCAGGTTGACCATCTTGACCAGGGTCAAATTTTGGACCTTGTTCAGCGGACCGCCACGCCGCACCTCAACTGCCATTTGAACGCGCCCGCAAATTACTCGCCACAAAATACTTCTGACCGGATTCACCTGCGGGATACCTGGCTTAAGGAGTTGGAAGCGCTCCATTCCCTGGCTGGCGATCTGCCCATCGCCGCCGAGAATTTGCCCCTGCAGCCCTACCGCTCAGGCTTTAACAATTCGGCTGATCCTGAACTGATTGATTCAGTCATCAGACAGAGCGGTTGTGAGCTACTGCTTGACCTCTCGCATGCCCGGATTACTGCCTTCAATTTAGGAATTTCAGCAGAAGAATACATCCGTGGCTTGCCGACCGACCTCTTGCGGGAACTACACATCACCGGGTTGAAGCTCTATCACGGCTTCCTCCAGGATCATTTTGAGCTGACCGATGAAGATTTTGCTTACGCTGCCTGGGCACAGGCACAAATTATTCAAGGAGCCTGGCGCACCCCTGAGATTGTCGCGCTTGAGTATGGCGGTGTGGGCGAAGTTTTTGGCTGGCGCACGGATAAGGCGCGGCTTTTGGAGCAAGTGCCCCGGCTGATGGATATGTTTGGCTCAAAATCACAACTGGTGACCCCCGTGCATCAACTCAGCCTGGAATAGAGACCTGTTCAGTCTGCTAAATTTCCAGATTTGTGGTTTATAATGATGGCAGATTTTAAGAGAAAATGAGCTGTATGGAAACCGACTTAACTACAGGAAGTGAAAGCATGCCAGCGGACGAAGACCCTGGCCCTGCAAGTTCCACGCGGCTGACACTGCCAGGCCCTCTACTCACCATGTAAATCAACCATGGCCAGGGGAAACGCAGTCGAAGCCCCTGGATCGTTTACTTCCCACAATTTAATTTAAAGCCTGACCTGAGCGAGGTGAGCGATGATTTACTTAAGCCAACTACTTAATCAAAAGGTTTGGGATGCGTTCGGCCATGTTGTTGGCTTGCTGGATGACATCCTGGTGAATAGTACCGAGAAACAAATTGCACCGGTGGCCGCGCTGGAACTGCGCAAAGCGCGACCGGAACTGCGCCTGATTGACGCCAAAATGATTGCCAGCCTCTGGCCGAGCATCACCCTGAAGGTGGATATCTCTAAAGTTGAGCCTTACCAGCCCAAGGGCCACGAGCTGCCCCTGAAGAAGCGCGTTTTGGATCAGCAAATTGTGGATATTGAAGGCAGACGCCTGGTGCGGGTTAATGACCTCCAAATCGCCCGCCAAGGCGATTCATTCTTCCTTACCGGCGTGGACGCGAGCAGCAGCGGTCTGCTGCGGCGCCTCGGCCTGGAGGGATTGAGTAAATCGGTGGGCAAAGCAATTAATAAAAAAATTGCTACCCATGTCATCCCCTGGGAGTTTGTTGCCTCTATTGAACATGACGACCCGCTGCGTTTGAGCGTTTCCCAATCACGCCTGGTCCAGATGCCACCGGCAGACATCGCTGCCATTTTAGATGACCTGGATCGGCATACCAGCAAAGCACTGCTTCAGGGCTTCCCCAATGAAGAGCTGGCAGACACATTGGAAGAGAGCTCACCTGAAGTGCAGCAAGCTGTTCTTTCCCAGCTTCATCCAGAGCGTGCTGCCGACGTATTGGAAGAGATGGATCCGGATGAGGCGGCCGACCTGTTGGCCGACCTGGACGATCAGACCAGTGAACAGCTCCTCCGGCTGATGGAAGATGAAGATGAAGAAGACGTGCGCACCCTGCTGGCGTACCCTGAGGATTCCTCCGGCGGCATCATGACGACCGAGTTTGCCCATGTGCCGGCTGACTTCAATGTGGGCCAGGCGCTCGACTTCCTGCGCTCCTCTGAAGACGCCTTGGAAGACGAGTTTATGTACTATGTTTACATCCTTGACGAGCAGGGCCGCCTGAAGGGCGTCATTAGCCTGCGCGACCTGGTAACTGCCCCCCTGGACAAACCGCTTTCAGATTGGTTTGACGATGACCCAGTGGTAGTAAACCCACTTACCCCACAGGAGGAAGCCGCGTACCTGATTGCCAAATACGACCTGATGGCCATCCCCGTGGTTGATCCGGCCACTCACGTGATGTTGGGCATTGTTACCGTGGATGACGCGCTCGATACGGTGCTGCCGACCGCCTGGAAGAAAAAACTGCCCCGCTTTGCCGGCAGATAAGCAGCGCGAAATATGAAGAAACAGAACCTCAAACTTCCGCTTTGGCTGCGCAAAATCGGGCTGATTTTTACAATCCTCGGCCCTGGTTTGATTACCGCCAGCGCAGATAACGATGCCCCAGGCATTGCGACATACTCCTCCGCTGGTTCCACATACGGGTATTCTTTCATCTGGATCATTATCGTTATCACCATCGGCGAGGTCGTCATTCAAGAGATGGCCGCCCGCATGGGAGCTGTAACTGGCAAAGGCACGGCAGACCTGATCCGCGAGCGTTTCGGCGTCAAGATCACGGCCTTCGCCATGCTGTGCCTGCTGCTCGCCAACCTGGGTACTACGGTCGCCCAGTTCGCTGGCGTCGCCGCTGCCGGAGAGCTTTTTGGTGTGAGCCGCTACATCTCCGTCCCCGTGGCAGCCTTGCTGATCAGTTTCTTAATCTTGCGCGGCAATTATAAAAACATTGAAAAGCTGCTGCTGATTTTGTGCCTGTCTTCGCTCAGCTATGTGATCACGGTTTTTCTGATTAAACCCGATTGGGGCCTGATTCTGCGCGATGCGATCACCCCAAACATTCAATTTGAGACCGATTACATTTTGGCAGTCCTGGCGGTGATTGGAACGACGATTACCCCCTGGGGTATCTTCTACCTGCAGGCTTCGGTCGCCGACCGGGGCACCGACATGGCAAAATATGGTCAGACCCGATTGGATGTCATGTTCGGTTCTGCCTGGGGCAACATCATTTCGGCCTTCATCATCATCACGACTGCCGCAACGCTTTTCACAGCCGGAATTCAGGTGAATGACGCCCAGACCGCCGCGCTGGCACTTAGACCTTTGGCTGGTGAATGGTCTTCGCTACTGTTTGCAATTGGATTGTTGGGTGCTTCTTTACTGGCAGTTTCGGTTTTGCCCCTGGCCACAACTTATGCCTTCTGCGAAGCATTTGGCTTTGAACGCGGACTCAACCGTCCGATGCGCGATGCGCCCATTTTCTACGGAATTTTTGGGGTTATTACCATGGTCAGCATGCTGGTAGTGCTCATCCCCGGTCTGCCACTTTTCCGCATCATGGTGCTTTCGCAATCCCTCAATGCGATCCTGCTGCCAGTGTTGCTGATATTGGTATTGATTTTGGCGAATGATCATCAGCTGATGGGCAAATGGAAGAATGGCACCGTCGCCAATGTGCTCTCAATCGGAATGACCGTGCTCATTTTTATCGTGACGGTCGTCCTTTTCGCGGGCGAACTGCTCTGAGTACTGTTCTTCGCCGGCTGTAAGGTTATTATCATTCAATGCCATCAGCAGGCTGTAAATTGATTCATGTTCCGTAATAATACCGGCTTTCTCCAGGCGCCACCGGGTTTGTTTGCCCTGGCCAACAGCTGTTACCAGCGCATCTTGACTGCTGCCGGCTTCCTGCACGTTGAAACCGGCACGGTTCAATGCCCGCTTGGTCCAGATCCAGGCCAGCCCTTCGGCGCGCAAAATGACACTGCCTGAAGCCTGTTCATTCAAGCGAAAATCACCGCTGGTTTCGTCAAAGCGAACGTTGGGGCGATCGAACGCGAGCCCAAACCGGCCAGAGATCACCAGGTCTTCCGGTGCACCCTCCACGATGCTGCCTTCCTGACCCATTAACCACACTCTGTCGGCTATGCGCAGGGCTAAGTCCAAATCATGCGTTGAAGTCAAGACACCCTTTCCGTGTTCATGGGCCAGGCCGACCAACAGGCTCATCACACTCACCCGGCCGGGCACGTCCAAAAAAGCAGTCGGTTCATCCAAGATCAGCAGGCGTGGTTCCTGTGCCAGGGCACGCGCAATCAAGATCCTCTGGCGTTCACCATCGCTGAGCTCATACACAAAATGACCCATTAGCGGTAAAGCGCCAACCAGCTTCAGCGCTTCTACGATCGCCTGATGATCTTGAGGTTTCAAGCCCGAAAACATACCAGTAAAAGGAAATCGCCCCAGGCCGACCAATTCTTCAACGCGCATTGCACCTGTCTGAACGGGCACGGTCAAGACGACACTCACGATATTCGCGAGTTGCCGGTCGCTGTACGCTTTCAGTGGCCGGCCTTCAAGGCTGATCTCACCGCTCAGCGGCTGCTGCAGGCGGGTAAGCGTCCGCAGCAATGTAGACTTGCCTACCCCGTTGGGCCCCACCAGGCAGACCATCTCTCCGGGTTGAATCGCCAGGTTCAAGCCCTTTGCCAGAACCAGCGCAAAACGGCCACGCGGGTGGTACCCAATCGAAAGCTCTTTTGTCGAAAGAAGGGCTGTGTTTAGACTGAAAATGTCGTCCCTCCCTTTCTCTGCCGCAAAATGATCCACAATACGAAAGGCGCACCAAAGAGTGACGTGACGACGTTAATCGGCAGCACAAACTGTGCGCCGGGCAGTTGCGCAAAAATATCGGCCAAAACTGCAGCAATGGCTCCCATGAGTCCGACAGCCAGAATCAGCACCTTATGATCAGCAGTATGAAGCAAGTTTCTGGCCAAATGGGGCACTGCCACTCCCAAAAAGCCAATCGGGCCGCAAAAAGCCGTGACGGTACCCGCCAGCAGCGAAGCGCTAAGCAGAATGAACACTCGGGCGCGGTTGGCATTCAGACCCATGGTTTTGGCATAGTCTTCACCCAAAAGCAGCACGTTCAAAACATTGGGCAGGGCCAACAAAACCAAAAGACCCAAGAGGATAACCGGCAACATCACCCGCATTTGGCTCCAGGTGACCCCGCTGAACGAGCCATACGACCAAAGGGTGTAGGCCTGAATGCGCTCCGGTGCGCTGAAGTAAATCAGCAGGCTGACCAACGCGCTGGTGGCATAGCCAAACATCAAGCCCAAGATCAGCAGCGTGGTGTTGCTGCGCACGCGCCGGCCGACCAGCATGATGATCCCTAGCGCGAGCGCCGCGCCCAATGAGGCTGCCACGGCCAGGCTCAAGTCACCCAGCACGCCAAGCCCAGCCAGAAAAGAAGCGCCTGCTAGGCCGCTGCCGAGCACCACCAACGCCACGCCGAAGCTGGCGCCAGAATTAATACCGAGGATGAAAGGATCGGCCAGTGGGTTGCGAAAGAGAGTCTGCATTTGCAGGCCCGCCCATGCAAGCGCAGCGCCAGCCAGTAATGCCGTCAGTGACCTGACCAAACGGAAGTTAAGGATGATGTAGGTCCAATTCTGATTGGCAGCCGGTTGGCCGGTTAAAATTCGCAATATTTGCACCACGGGGATGCGTGCGGAACCCAGCAGCAGACTGGCACAAAAAACCAAAACCAGTAGCCCGGCCAGCCCTAAAAGGGCTGGCCAGGTCTTCCTTGCTGGCAGCGGCGTTGAATCATCCATTGATCGATTCACTTAGCTTTCTTTGGCTGCTGCTGGGAGCGTTCAGCGCAGCTGTTGGTAATAGTACAACGCATGATCCGGCTGGAGCTCTGGGTAAAAGATTTCAATCAGATCAGCCAGCACGACATCCGGCCGGGCTACGCCGCTTTCGTAATAGTCCAATCCGCCATTTTCACTGGCACGGGCATTGAAGTTGTAAACCTGGCCATTTTGAAATGCCTTAAAATCAGCATAACGTTCATCCATCGCCTGCAAAGACGCCAAATCCGTTGCAAAGCCGACGTTCAGCCAAAAGTCAGCATTTCGTGCCCGTTCAAACACCACTTCGGTACTCAGGGGCAGCGCGCTGGAACCTTCCAGATCTTGCCAGAGGTAATCAGCGCCGGCATCCTGAAGCAGAATGGCGGGGTAGCTTTCTTTACCGGGCATGTACCATGTGCCCTGATAGTCAGAATTTACAAAGGCGGTAACCTTGGGCTGTACGCCCTCTGTTAGGGTTTTGAGCGCCTGATAACGTGCCGCCATCTCATCAAAAATCTGGCTGGCACGCGCTTCTTCATTGTAGAATGCTGCAATAAATTTGCCCCATTCCGCCCGGCCAAGGGGTGTAGTTTCAAGGTAGTCCGCGTTGATTACTACCGGAAGGCCGGCCTCAAGCAGCCGGGGATGCACATCCATATCAGCAATTCCGCTGGCAGAGGTCATGATGAGGTCCGGTTGTAGTTCCAAAAGCGCTTCCAGGTCCACTTCATTCCCGCTGGATCCACCACCAACCACTTTAATCTGGCCGGAATCTGCCCAAGACCGAATGGTTTCGTTATAAACATAAGTGGCATCATCAACGGCTTTGATCGTATCGAGTTGGCCGATATCTTCAAGGAAAGTAAAGTACGTGGTCGACATCGTCACAATGCTGTCGATCGGGGTGGAGATAACCTGGGCACTGCCCGGGTTCGCCGGAGGCTGAACGCCCTCGGGCACCAAAAAATATGTATAGCTTTGGGTGGCGCCTGGCCAGGGTTGGGTTACCGTCAAGATCTTGTATCCATCTTGATATTCGAGCGTGAAGTTTTGGGCATAATCAATGTGAACCTCAGCGGGCAAATCTGTGGCCGGCACGTAGATCGGCCCGGCGGTAGCATCAGAAATCATCTCGGTGGGTGTCTGCAGCGGTTCACAGGCTGCCAATATGACAATCATCAAAATACAACCTATTAAAAATATTTTTTTCATTTCGGCCTCTTCGTTTAGAAAATAAAAAAACCCAACTCGGCCTCGGGTTGGGTTTTGGGATTCAATACATGCTGGGTCCCACCTCCTTGAGCCGAGAAGGTCTTTCGGACAGTTTCACTGAGGCAGGCATCCTGGCTTGTTCTAATCGAACTTACAGTTGCGGTACAGCGCTGGACTTGCACCAGCTTCCACCATTAAACCCTGGCTTCCGGGCATCGGGTTACCTCAGAACTTACTTGTCAATGTGCGCCTAAAAAGATATCACAAGCGCAGCCGGGTGTCAATTGAAGCGGTCAAGGTTATTCATTCCCCGCCACGCAGCTGCCCGCCAACCAGTCTGGGCTCTTGCTGCGGGTAGTGCATTTCCATTTGAGCTGTCGCTTTAAACAGAATTAAAAAGGAAATTTTGATAAAAATGATCACGGCATAGCCCAAAGCGGTTAAAATTTAAGTATGCATAATCTCAGTTTCCGCTCGCTTTCAGAAGAGCAGCTTGCCGCTTTCCAGACCGCGCAGCACGGTAATAATTGCACCTTGCATGCGATCTCTGCCGCGCTGGATTTGTTGTGCGGCGTCCGGCTGCCACCGGCAGAATTGATCCGGCAGACTGACCACTTATGGTGGCATGGCCACTTTTTCCGGCTGGCCCCGGGCTGGGCTGTGCCGCCGCTAATGCAGGCCCGATTGGTCAATTATCTGGCCACGAGCTATTCCCTGCCGGTCAGGGCACGCAAATTTCACCTCAGTCCTGAAATTCTGCACGGGCTGGCAGGGGATGGGAGCCTGCTGGCATTGGTGACGCTTTACTGGCTGCCAGGCCACGCACCTGCAATTTACTACGGCCAAGACGCCAACAACCTTAATGCCACCGGCGGGATGGGCGCCCATACCATGCTGTTTGCTGCCTATGACCCCAGCCATTTCAACGCAGCGGGTTCCCCCAGCCCCTGGGGATTTGTGAACTCCTGGGTAGAGCAGGGTTCCAGCTTGTATTGGATGACCGATCGGGATTTTAAACGAGGCTGGGGTTTTCCCATTCCCTGGCTGGCAAATCATGCTGCCGTTATTATTTCTAAAATAACAGAAGAAGTTACCGAAATATGAAACCTTATCAATTGCTTTCCAAACTGGCAAAACCTTACTGGAGGGCGATCGGTTTGACGATCCTCACCATGCTGGGCCTGGTTGGCGCTCAGCTGCTCATCCCCTGGCTCATCCGATCCCTAATCAACACCCTCTCGCTTGACCCGCTGCCAGCTGACAGCATCGATTTCATCACACGCCTGACACTGATCGCCCTGATTGTCTTTGTGGCCCGGGGGCTCATGCAATATGTGCGCTCTTACCAGGCGCACATTGCCGGCTGGGGCGTGGTTGCGGATGCCCGCAAGCTGCTTTATCAACACCTGCAGCAGCTTTCACTGCGCTTTTATGAAGATAAGCAGACCGGTCAGTTAATGTCACGCGTGATCAATGACACAGAATTATTCGAGAAGATGATTGCGCATGCACTGCCCGAATTCTTTGTCAACATCGTAACCCTGATTGGCATCACGGCCATCCTGGTTGGCATGAGCTGGCAGCTGACGTTGCTGACGCTCATCCCCGTTCCGCTCATTCTGGGAACGCTTTACCTTTATTCAAAGTTGGTACGCCCAGCATTCCGCTTCCGGCAGCGCGAACTCGGCGAGCTTAACGCTGTGCTTAACGACAGCATCTCCGGCATCCGTGAAATCAAGGCTTTCGCCCATGAAGACATGACATACGAAAAGGTCGGCAGCCATATCGAGACCTACCTGCATTCCAACCTGAGGGCGCTGCGACTGATGGCCACATTTACGCCAATTTATGACTTCGCCGCCGGCCTCGGGCAGTTGATTGTTATTTACTTTGGCAGCCGTATGGCGCTCAGTGGAGCGTTAAAGATTGCAGACCTGGTAGCGTTTTTCCTGTATCTTGACAGCTTCTACCAGCCAATCCGAAACCTGAGCAACTCGTGGGAGGCAGTGCAAGAGTCCATGGCCGGCTTTGAACGCGTGGCAGAAGTGTTGGATGAGACCCCTGAAATCATCGAACCCGACCAGCCACGGCCGCTGCCGCAGCCCCTGCGCGGAGAGATCCGTTTTGAAAATGTCAGCTTTTCTTACAATCCTGCTGAAGTCATTCTCAAGGACATCAACCTGGAAATCCCGGCGGGTCAGACCGTGGCGTTGGTCGGGCCGACTGGCGTCGGTAAATCTACCCTGGCCAGTCTAATCCCGCGCTTTTATGACGTCTGTTCAGGGCAGGTCACGCTGGATGGAATTGACATTCGCGAATTCAGCACCCACGATCTGCGTTCGGCCATCAGTTTTGTATTGCAGGATGTGTTTCTCTTTAATGGCAGCATCCGCGAAAATATCCTTTTCGGCGATCCGGAAGCGAGCGAAGAAGCGCTCGACCGGGCGATGCACATCGCCAACGTGGATGAGTTCGTTCAGCATATGCCCGAAGGGCTGGAGACGGTCATCGGCGAACGCGGGGTAAAGCTTTCCGGCGGTCAGAAACAGCGAATTTCCATCGCCCGGGCCATCTTGAAGAATAGCCCGATCCTCATCCTGGATGAAGCCACGTCTTCCGTTGACACTGAAACGGAAGCGCTGATCCAACAGGCGCTCGAGCGTCTGGTTTATGGCCGAACCACTCTGGTGATTGCTCACCGCCTTTCCACCATCCGCAGCGCGGATAAGATCGTCGTCCTGGAAGGCAGTACGATTGTCGAAAGTGGAAGACATGAGCAGCTGCTGGAATCACAAGGCCTATACTACAAACTTTACACCGTGCAGCAGCGCTTTCGTTAGGTCGACCCTCGCCCTGCGCTGCCAATGGCTCCGCAATTAGAGTGGGAACACACTGTCGGATCGGCGCTCAAGGATCTGAGGCACAAACTGCCCAGCCGTTAAGGTTTGGATGCGTTCAGCAAAGCTGGCATAGGCTTCTTCCAAGACCCGTACGGTCAGACTGACCTCCGCGCCGAAGGTAACCTGGAGCACCTCGCCCGCGCTGGCGGAAACAGCGCGCTGCGTCGGCTCATAAAACAGGTAGGGGATTTGAAGTTGGGCGGTAATGGTGGCACGCCGAACGCCTTTTTTTACAACTTTCAGAACCTCCCGAACGGCATCACCGTAGGCTTTGACCAGACCGCCGGTACCCAGTTTGGTACCGCCAAAATAGCGCGTTACCACGACCGCAGCATCGCCCAACCCGCTGCCCTGCAGCACCGCCAATGCTGGCCGGCCGGCGGTGCCTGACGGCTCACCATCATCCGAGCAGTGTGTGATGACGGAATTGCCATGCCCCAACACAAAGGCTGGAACGTGATGATTGGCATCGGGATTGCGCGCCTTGATTTGTTTTTGAAAGTCACGTGCGGCTTCAACGCTTACGCATGGCGCAAGATCGGCAATAAAACGGGAATTTGCGACCCGCAGTTCCGCCTGTGCTGGTTCAAGTGGGATGGTGAAGCAATCTACTGTCATTTACCTGGCCTCGCTCCTCCAGTATGATAAGCTAAAATTAATAAATTGGACAATGACTGCCGTTGCCTTTCTGCGCCGCCGACGGCATCCAAAAACAAAAGCCAAGCGGAGGTTTGATGAGCGCATTGTTGTGGTGGTTCCTGGGTGTAAGCGTAGTTACATTTTTCGTATTTGGTTACGACAAGCAGGCTGCCATCCAGCAGAATTGGCGCATTCCGGAAAAAACGTTGCTTACCCTGGGTGTTATCGGTGGCGCCGCTGGCGGCCTCGTAGGCATGTATGCCTTTCACCACAAAACACGCAAGACCTTGTTTCGCGTGGTATTCCCGCTCGCAGCGCTGGCGCAGCTGAGTATACTGCTTATTTTAAACAGGTAAAGGCAATTAATTACAGAATGAACAATCCTGTTCATCCCGTACTCTCAAGCTATATTATAATAATTAATTAAGTATTTTTAAGGAAAGGCTGCGATGGCTAAAGTCTCAGTGGAAAGCATCAATGAAATCCGTCCGCGCATCACGGATGAATTTGACCTGGGACCGTTCGTCGCCCGCACGGAGGCCATCCAAAAAGCATATGACTGGGGCAAACAGGTACATGCCGGGCAGCTGCGGCTTTCGGGAGAACCCTATTTTGAAACGCATTCAGGCTGGGTGGCAGCCTTCGTAGACAAGCTGGTCCACAAAGAAGCCTGGACGATTGCCGCGCTGCTGCATGATACCGTCGAAGACCAGGGGGAGTCGCTCGAGGAAATTCAATCGCTTTTCCCGGGGCCGCTCGGCGAAGAGGTAGCGCACATCGTGGATGGCGTGACCAAGATGAGCACACCGCGCGACGGCAGCACCCGTGAGCTGGAGACACTGCGAAAAATCGCCATGTTCCGCGACCCGGCGGTTTTTATTGTCAAATTGGCCGACAAAAGTCACAACATGATGACACTGCAGTACCAGGCCCGCGGCAAGCAGTGGCAAAAAGCAAATGAAGCCATCCGCGCTTATGGGAAGCTGGCCGGCATCTTAAATTGCTACCGCTGGCGGCGATGGATTGAAGATATGGCTTTCCCCTATGCTGAACCGGAAGCCTTCAGCATGGTTAAGGGCAAGATCGACTCTGACCCTCGCCTAAATTTGAATTTTATCCGCTACTATTTGGGAGAGCTGGCCAACCTGATGGAAGCGGAAGGTATTGACGGATCTGTACGGTTCACAGTGAACGGCTATTGGCAGGCATGGGATAAACTGCAGCGGATGGCCCGCGCCCGCAGAACCTCATTGCAGGATTTCTCCGCAGTAAATGATATCGTCAGCTTTCGTATGATTGTGAAAAAAAATGACGAAACCGCCTGTTACCGCCTTTTAAGCCGGGTCAACCGCTACTTCAGCCGCAACCTGGATCAGGATCGTTTTGACGACTATATCGCCTCGCCCCAGAACGGCTACCGGGCGCTGCAGGTTACCACCTGGCTTCCGGGTGCCGGAGCGGTGGAGGTGGCAATTGCCACTGAAGAAATGGAAGGCGAAAATAGCTGGGGAATTATTTATGCCATTAATAATAACAAAGATATCTCACAGTATTCGCCAGTTCAAATCTTGACCCCCTTTGGTGGGACTCGTTTCTTGCCTGAAGGGAGTACCGTTCTGGATGGTGTGGCCGCGATTCAGGAGTTTTACCTGGATAAGGTCAGCAAAGTACTGGTCAACAACGAAGAGCGCCATATTTATGACACACTCAATCCGGGCGATCTGGTCGAAGTGATCACTAGTGGCCCGCATAAGACTCCCGAGCCTGAGTGGTTAAATCATTGCAACGCCACAACCGCCCGCCGCCTGCGCAGTGTTTTGGCGATGGTAGCGCTCAAAGAAGCCAGCAAGAAGGGTAAAGAGCTGATTCACCCGATTCTGGCAAAACGAGGTCTGCTCAACCTGGAAGATGTTGCCTCATTAAATGTCAACAGCATTGAATCACTTTTAGGCCTGCTGGCCTGCGCTAACCTGGATGACCTTTATTCTGCCGTCGGCGGAGGGTCCATCCACTTGCAGGAGCTGGAAAACGCACTGGAATTGGTCGGCATTTCGCAAGCTTCACTGCATTGGAACACCGTAGAAATTCAGGGCGCCAGTGTGTTTAACCGTCCGGGCGGACTGGCTTACCTGGCCGGGCTGGTTTCTGAAGCCGGCGGCAATATTGTCCGTACCGTCAGCACCACCAACAATGAAGGCCGGTTTTACCTGCGCATGGTCCTGAGCGAGATGGATGAGAGCAAAAAGAACAATCTCAACACGCTGCTCAGTCAAAGCCGCTTTCCATTGGAGAGTTACGAGATCGTTTGACCCGCCCAGCCCTGGTCTTCCCCTTCTTTTTTCAAAGTGTGTGCTAAAATTCGTGGGCTGTCTGAGCTTCGGTTATTCCCTAAAAAAGGATACGGTTACCTAACGACGCACCTATGAAAAAGCTGAACCAACATCAAGCCTTTATCATCTCCATCATTCTTGCCCTGGCTGCTTTTTTTGCCCTATTGATCCCGCAAGTAGCGCAGGCAAAAAATGGACCGACTCAAGGGATTGGCCCGTTGACGGCAACGCCAACCCCCACGGTCGATTATTCTCAAGCCAAGGTGCACGGCTATTACTTTTACTCGAATACCTGTACTCACTGTATTGATATTCTGGAGAAAATAATCTACCCCCTTCAGGCAGCCTACCCGGGCCAGCTGGACATTCGCCTTTTGGAATTGGGAAAGCCGGAATACTACCAGGCCTTGCTCAAGGTTGAACAAGCCTGGCAGGTGGATTCAGCGGACAGGGGGCTGCCTACCGTCGTCTTGGGCGATAAAATCTTGCTTGGGGATGAACCCACCCGTGCCGAGCTGCCCTCCCTACTGGAAGGCGCCGTCAAGGGCGAAGGGATTCCCTTCCCTCAAATTGAAGGGCTGGACCCAGCCAGCCTGGTCAGCATCCCGCCGGACGCCGATCCTGCATCCCTCGCTGTCTGTTCAACGGATGACCCATCCGCCTGCGAAGTGGATAACCCAATCTATTTGGCGTACTTCTACCAGGTGGGCTGTAAAGAATGCAGCCGTGCCCATGCTGATCTGCAATACCTCCAGGGTCAATACCCTCAGCTGGTGATCCAGGAGTTTAATATCTATGAAGATACTGGCCTTGCCAACTGGATGGCACAGCGCACCGGCCGAGAAAATGATTTTCGAGTGCCGGCAGTGTTTATCGGCGATCAGGCCTTCGTCGGAGATGCCGAAATCACCACCCAAAACCTTGAACCGGTCATCCAAAGCTTAACTGCCAGCGGTTCGCCAGCCGTTTGGGAAGATTACAACGCACAAGAAGGCACCTCCGCCCTGGTGGCGCGCTTTTCTTCAATGGGCTGGCTGGCTGTTGTTTTTGCTGGCCTGATCGACGGCCTCAATCCCTGTGCTTTTGCCACCATCATTTTCTTTATCTCTTACTTAACCCTGAGCGGAAGAAAAGGGTCCCAGGTGCTCATCACTGGTGCTTGCTTCACCGTTGGTGTGTTTTTGGCCTATCTGGTGGTGGGGCTGGGTTTCTACAAAGTTTTAGATGTCGTAAAAGAATCACTGGCTGTGGCAGGAAGAATCGTATATGGACTGACAGCAGTAGTATGCCTGACGCTGGGCGTCATCAGCATTCGTGATTATTTCAAAGCGCGCCAAGGCGAGATTGGCGACATGGCGCTCAACCTCCCCGAACCGCTGCGCAAACGCATCAATGCCACCATCCGCGAAGGACGTAACGCCAACAGCTATTACATCGGTGCGTTCGTAACCGGCATGCTAATCTCTCTGTTCGAGCTGGCCTGCACGGGTCAAATCTACCTGCCGACTATTATCTTCATGAGCACGCTTCCCGAACTGCGCGGCCGGGCCATCGTGTACCTGGTTTTATACAACCTGATGTTTATCGTCCCGCTGGTGGTCGTTTTCATTTTGGCTTACTATGGAACGACATCCAGAGACCTGACCGCCTTCCTTAAGAAGCATGCCGCCGCGGTCAAATTAGGCATGACGATCATCTTCTTGAGCCTGGGGGGTTGGCTGCTCTATTCGCTGCTCGCCTAGACTTTGGCCTGCCAACACAAAAAGAGCGCTCAAGCGCTCTTTTTATATCTCAGTTAGCGTTTAGAAAGATGTCTTATCGGCAGCGGGTAATCTTCTTGGCTGCTTTGGCATAAGTTGACAGCAAGTGTACGGCACTCGATGAAAGACTGCCCTCCACTCTGGCTTCAGGCAGCGCTGAGCGCAGTGATGCGGCACTGTCAAAAGGTGGCAGGATCAGAGTCGCTTTTCCCAGCTCCTTCAGACTATGCGCATCGGAGCCCGCCAGCCCAGCCTTATGGTTGCGTTCCGCGAATAGATGTGCTTTTTCGTTGTATGCTTCCCGCACGCAGCGCGCATTAAACACCTCGATGCCGTCCAAATCCGGCAGAAGCGCTTCAAGCTGGCCCGGCTGCCAGTGGGACCCGCGGTTGGGGTCGAAGGGGTGTGCCACGCTGATGAACGCTCCCTGGCTGCGCAAGCGCGCGACGACTTCCTGCGGAGGCAGCCCCTGCGGGATTTCCTCCGTCATAAAGTAGCCCAACAACTCACCTTGGGTGGTTTCGATCTCTTCCCCCAAAATCACCATTTCGGGGTCAAGTTCCTTGGCCAGCAAAGCGCCAGCCATCGTCCCGTGATCAGTGATCGCCACCCGGTCGATCCCTTTTTGGCGGCAGGTGCTCAGCAGGTCTTCCAGGCGGACCAGGCTGTCTGGTGAAAAACAGGAATGGCAGTGCAGCTCAACGCGATAGCTGGTATTCATTCGATGTAAATCCTGGGCAGCCGATCGGCCAGCCCGCATACGACTTCGTAGTTGATGGTTCCCCAGCGCTCAGCGACTTCGTCCACACTGATTTCTTCAGCACCCTGCCTGCCGATCAGAACCACTTCATCCCCCACCTTGGCATCGGGAACGCCATCCAACTGTAGCATGCACTGGTCCATGCAGACATTGCCAACCACATTGACACGCTTCCCACCCACCAATACTTGTTGATGGTCAATCCGGCGGAAGCCATCGCCATAACCAATCGGGATAACCCCGATGCGTTCGTTGTGGCTGGTCACGTACTTTGAACCATAGCTGATGCCCTGTCCGGCAGGAAAGTTGTGCAGCGAGATGATGCGCGCCTTCCAGGTCAGCGCCGGATGAAACTCCGTGCCTAATTTAATGGATGGCGAAGGTGCCATGCCAAAAAGGATATCCCCTGGCCGGACGAGGTCGTAGTATGACTGTGGAAAGTTGAAAATGGCAGCCGAGTTGGCAGCATGGACAATTGGCGGTTTCAATCCTTCGGCAGCAAGCTCTTCCAACAGCTGATTAAAGATGTTCAGCTGCCGGAGTGTCGAACCGCTGGCAGGTTCGTCGGCGGAGGCGAAATGAGTAAAAATTCCATCAACCTGAATTTCACTCCCCTGCAGCCCGCGCAAAAAGGATGCTATTTGTTCGGGCGGCATTCCCAAACGGCCCATGCCTGTTTCTACCTTTACATGGGCATGCAGCACGCCGCCATTTATTCGGGCATATTCCAGATAGGCGCGGGTTAGCTCCGGATCGATCAGCGCCACGGCAATGTTTTGCTCGATAGCTTCCGGAATTTTGGCTGGCGGGGTATAGCCCAACACCAGCATGCGGCATGAAATGCCAGCCCGCCGCAGCTGAAGCGCTTCTTCAATTCGCGCCAGGCCGCACCAGTCTGCCCCGCCTGCAACCATGGCCTGCGCCACCGGGCGGGCACCGTGCCCGTAGCCGTTGGCTTTAATTACCGCCATCACTTCGCCATGGGTCATCGCTTTAACCTGAGCCACGTTTTGCTTGATGGCATTCATGTCAATTTCCAACCAGGTGGAATAACTGTTAATTTCCATAGGCCAAAAGTATAACCGTGCTGATACGCTCCCGCAAGGATGAGCGTAATGCCTGGAGCTAAAATGCGATAAAATCAACCGATGGAAATTTTCTCCCTGACATTAGGCCGGGCTGCTCATGGAACGCGCTGTGTTTGAGTGGACTGTTTCTGCTCGGGACGGTTCAGCCAGAGCCGGTGAGCTGATCACCCCCCACGGTGTTTTGCAGACCCCGGTCTTCGCTCCGGTCGGCACCCAGGCAACGGTGAAAGCTATTACCCCAGCCCAACTCAATGAATTGGGAGCTCAGCTGGTGTTGGCAAACACCTACCACTTGTTCCTCCGCCCCGGAGAAAGCCTGGTGGCCGAGATGGGCGGCCTGCATGAGTTTATGCAGTGGCCCGGTCCGATCTTGACCGACTCGGGCGGTTTTCAGGTTTTCTCGCTGGCAGGTACACGCAAAATCGACGCTGACGGAGTCACCTTCAAATCGCATATCGACGGGTCCATGCGCCGCTTAACCCCCGAAATCTCTGTTGGCATTCAGGAGCAGCTCGGAGCAGACATCATCATGGCTTTTGATGAATGTGCCATACCGACCGATCAGGCTTACGCCGCAGAAGCAATGCAGCGCACCCACAGCTGGGCGATTCGCAGCCTTGGTGCGAAAAAGCGCAATGACCAGGCTCTGTTTGGAATCGTCCAAGGGGGAATCTTTCGCGATCTGCGCGAGGAATCTGCCCGCTTTATCAGCACCCTGGGTTTTCAAGGGTTTGCTATTGGCGGACTCTCAGTCGGCGAAAGCAAGTCGGACATGTACCAGACCATTGAGGTGGTCAATGCTATATTGCCCGAAGATAAACCCCGCTATTTAATGGGGGTCGGCACCCCCGAAGATTTGATTGAAGGCGTCCTGCGCGGTGTGGATATTTTTGACTGTGTGCTGCCGACCCGTTTGGCGCGGCATGGCGCAGCCCTGACCCGTTTCGGTCGGATCAATTTGCTGAATGCCGCGTTTGCCCACGACCCGCAGCCCATTGATTCTGACTGTCAGTGCTACACTTGCCAGCACTTTTCAAGGGCTTATCTGCGCCATCTGATCAATGCCAAAGAGATGCTGGCTGCCACATTGCTCTCTCTCCACAACCTGCATTCTCTGCTCCAGACCGCCCGGGAGCTGCGGGCAGCCATCCAAAGCGGTCAGGTTCAACAATACGCTGAAACTGCCTTGAACCGGCTGCACAGCAAGAACAAACCGGAGGTTTTCTTACGAACATCATTCAAGGGTTAATCCTCGGGATTGTTCAAGGTTTTACCGAATTCTTGCCGATTTCTTCTTCCGCCCACCTGGTGCTGGTGCCCTACCTTCTCAATTGGCAATTGGACCCTTCTGCCGCCTTTGTCTTTGATGTTTTGGTTCAGCTGGGCACCCTCGGAGCGGTTATTTTCTTCTTTCGCAAAGATTTGGCTGCCATCCTCGGCAGCATGCTGCGCGGCCTGCAACAAAAGCAGCCCTTTGCCGAAGGTAATAGCCGGTTGGGCTGGCTGATCATCCTGGCCACGATTCCGGCCGGCCTCGCCGGCCTGCTGCTCAAGGATGCCGTCGAGGGCGCCTTCAGCAGTCCGATCGCCACGGGTTTCATGCTGCTGGTGACGGCACTCTTCCTGACCGTTAGTGAGCGATTTTCACATAAAACCCGCGAGTTGGATCAGGCCAAGCCCAAAGATGCCCTGGTTGTCGGTTTGTTCCAGGCTGTCTCAATTTTCCCTGGCATCAGCCGGTCGGGTTCAACCATGACCGGTGGGCTGCTTTCAGGCTTCACCCGCGAGGCAGCGGCCCGTTTTTCCTTCCTGATGTCCATCCCGATAATGGCTGCCGCCGGTTTGCTGGCACTTCTGGACTTATTTGCGTTACCCGGGTTTGCCAGTTTTTGGCCAACCCTGGTCATTGGCTTCATTTCTGCAGCGCTGACGGGCTATTTCTCCATCCAATGGTTGCTCAACTACGTCCGGCGGAAAAGCCTCCTGCCTTTCGCGGTTTACTGCGCACTTCTGGCGGCAGCAGTTTTCATCGTGACGTATGCCCGGTAGACGCCTGCTCTGCCTCCTGACACTTTTGGGACTGCTTTTGGGAGCCTGCGCCCCTCAGGCACAGCTTACCCCCATCCCGGAAAAGCAAGCCCTGACGGTGCGCGTCAGCCCGGGCGGAGCGCTTATCCGCAGTAAGCTGTCAGCCTGCGCTGCGCAGCTGGCGGGGAGCGAGCTGGTCATCGACGAAATTCCTTTTAGTGAGGTCCTGCCGCCGGTTGAAGATGTGACGTTTTACCTGGGCCAAAAACCAACTGGAGACCTATTTGTCAGTGTACCGGGAGCGGTGCGGGTAGTCGCCATTCAAAACCCGCAAAACCCGCTGCCCCCCCTCGACCAGGAGGCTCTCAAAAAGCTGTTAACTGAGCGCCCGGCCGATGAGGCTTCCGCCACAGGCACACCCTTGCCTACGCTCATTTTCTTTAGCCTTGGGGGTTACCATGACCTGACTGCCTGGGCCGAAGACGCCTTCCTCGGCGGTAAAACCCTGCAGGCTGAGCGCCGCCTGGCGCTGGACGCAGCGGACTTGCAGGCCAAGGTTGCGGGAACACCAGGCAGTCTGGCGCTGATCGCAGAGCCTGATTTACTGCCAGAATACCAATCCTTGCGGATTACCGGGCCTGATCAAAAGCCTTTAGTTTGGGAAGTACCGCTGGTTGCGGTTTCGAATGCCGTTCCGGAAGGCGACGCCTACCATTTGCTTTTATGCTTGCAGGAATCTTGGGCAGATTAAACTGTCGGCTCTGAGCCGATAAAGACCCCGGTCTGTTTCCGGATATAAATGCCCCCGTCCGAATCAATCTTTTTCTGAAAAAAGCGGGTCAGATCGGACACCTGTGCAAGATTCAGGACTTCTTTGACGCGTGGCGTAGAGTAGGCATAATCGCTTAGCAGGCTGGCATCGGTGACCCACAAATCACTGGGGTAAAGTACCAGATCCACACGTTTAAAGTAGCGATTCAGCTGCGCTTCCCCATTCACCAGATTAAAGCGATCCGACATGGTGTTGCTGCCGCTGTAACGCGGTTCAAACGCATGCAGCAGCTTGTCCAAATCTCGCATGTGTTCCGGCCCATTGGTGGCACAGACCATGCGTCCATCTGGCCGCAGCACGTGCGCGGCTTGCCATAGCGCCGCATCAATATCGGGTACATGATAGAGCATATGGTTGGCAATCACCAGGTCAAACTCGTTCTGGGAAAAACCAAGCGACATACCGTCTTGACAGCAGTAGGCAAAGCGTGGGTCATCGCCCAAAGAGAGCCCGGCCTCCCGTAACATGCCCAAAGAAAAATCGGTCAGCACGACCGTCAGACTCTGCGGGCAGTTGTGTTGGTTCACCCGCCATTGGACGGCATTACCACAGCCCACCTCCAATACGCGCATGCCCTCCCTGAGCTTGAGCTGTTCAAAAACAAAATCGTTCCAGCTCTGGGCACCATTGCTGAAGAGCTTGTGAAGGAGCTGCCGGGCGCCAAGGTTACTCGAGTCACGATACTGATCGCGGCGCAAATATTCTCTATCAAAGGTACGCATTTCTGGGTTTTCCATATGGAATTCTTACTTTTTTACGATTATACCAACATATTCACCCTGAAATGCTGCCCACCAGTGCGGATTTTTGCTTCACCTGAAAACCTGGGGTCTGTTAGTGACTACAAGCCGCCAACCCCAAAAAAAGGCTAAAGCCTCAAGCAGGCACTGCTTGACGCAGCGCTTTGATGGTGATAAATTAATGAGTTGTGCCGGGCAGACCGGTTCAAATAGAGTTCAGAAAGTGGAGTAAGTAAGTATGTCCGAACGTAGTGTAGGAACAATCAAATGGTTCAGCGCGCCCAAGGGGTACGGCTTTATCGGTCAGGAGAACGGAGAAGATGTTTTTGTGCATTTCTCCGCAATCCAGATGGACGGTTACAAACGCCTGAAAGATGGCCAGAAGGTCGAATTCACAGTTGAAGAAGGACCCAAAGGCAAACAGGCCGCCAACGTGGTCATCATTGAAGACTAAGACAACACGCTAAAACAAACGAACAGACCGGCTGAGCCGGTCTGTTCGTTTTTATTACGCCTGCTGGAGCCTCATCAGCGCGGATTCCATTCGTTGTATGGCGAGTTCAAGGTTGGCACGCGGCGTACCAAAATTCATACGCACATGCCGAGCACCTTCGTCGCCGAAATCGAGGCCGTCATTCATTCCCACCCGCGCTTTTTCGAGAAAAAATTTCTGCGGATTTTCTTCCAGCCCCAGGCCAGTGCAATCCAGCCAGGCCAAAAAAGTCCCTTCCGCATGAGCCATCCGGATGCCCGGAATTCTCTGGGCGAACTGCGCTTCCAACCAGTTACGGTTAGCCTGGAGGTATTCCAATGCCTGCTGAAGCCATTCTTCCCCTGCCTCATACGCTGCTTTGGCGGCAACCAACGCCAGAATGTTGGGGTCTTCAGAAATTCCGGCCCGCGTTCGGCGATAGCGCTTGTTCAACTCGGCATTTTGAATGATCACCTCGGAGGCATGCAGCCCGGCAATATTGTAGGTTTTGCTGGGCGCCATAAACGTCATCGTTATTTGAGACACTTCCGGAGCCAAAGAGGCGATCGGGATATGCCGGCGCTGATCGTAGACGATATCGCAGTGGATTTCATCAGAGCAGATGATCACGTTGTGGCGCAGGCAAATTTCAGCCAGTTTTTCCAATTCGGTTCGAGTGAACACCCTTCCGGTCGGATTTTGGGGGTTGCACAGGATATAAGCTTTGACCTGGTTGCTGCTGATCTGGTGTTCAAACAAATCAAAATCTATCTCATAATGGCCACTGCTGTCTTTGTATAAAGGGTTCGCCACAGCCGTCAAATTGGCATACTGTGGGGCTTTAAAAAAAGGAGGATAAGCTGGGGTGTTGAAGATGACCGCGTCGCCCGGCTGGCAAACTGCCCGAACTGCCAGGTTAAAGCCGGTGACAATCCCGGGTACGTATGCCAGCTCGGACTCACTCACCTGCCAGCCATAGCGTTCGTGCATGCGCCTGATGAGAATTTCGCTCAGGCCAGCCGGAGGCAGACCGTAGCCAAACACGCCATGCTCCACCCTCGCGTGTAAGGCATTCACTACACTTTCCGGGCTTCTGAAGTCCATATCCGCTACCCACATGGGCAGCACATCCTTTTCAAACCAATTCCACTTGACGCTTTCTGTATTTTGCCGGTCAATCATTTCATTGAAATTCATAAAACCGCGCTCCTTTCAGCCGCTTGATTTTACCGTTTATCGCTGGTTTTGAGGGCTCCTCTGACAATCTACCCGGGCTGCCCTGCGGTCTGAAGCGCCACAGGTGCTGAGAAGGGCGTTTTTGAAACCGCGTCGGCCGGGCCGGGCTGAATCATTCCGCAGCCAAACTCACCCGCCAGCGGTCTGGCAAATGCCCCGGTTCAGCGCCAGGCTCTGCCAAGCAATGGCAGGTTTGGTATACTCATCGCACCAATGGCAGACGTGAAAAGCAAAACACAGGCTTTATTTCTTTTTTCGGGCATCAGCGAATGCGGCTTTACGGCTGCGGCTGCAGTGTTGCTGGGGGCAACTGCCGCCGGTGCCGGGTTGGACTGGCGGCTGGTTGTTGCCCTTTTGGCAAATGGGTTGGCACTCTCTTTTGCCTTTATGATCGCCAGGCTGGAGGAGTCTCCTGAAGACGCGCTGGACTCCAGCCGGTCTGCAGGGAACCCGGTCGCCTCCGGCGGGCTCACACCACTTCAGGGCACCCGGGCAGCGCTGGTTTTTGCACTTGGCGCGCTTGGCTTGAGTGTTTTATTAGGTAATCAATCTTTCCTCTATACGCTTATGACCCTCGTTTTGGGTCTGGCGTATTCACACCACAGCATTCAGCTCAAAAAAAATGCTGGGCTCGACCTGGCCTCCCACGGGCTGCTATTTGGCGGTTTTCAATTTCTGAGTGCGTACGACGCTTTTTTGAACGTCAGCTCAAGTCCACTGTTATTCCCACTGTCCTTCGTGGTGTTCCTGAGCATCTACTGGCAAATTGAGCATCAAATTCGCAGTATGCCGCTGGATTGGGAGCGCGGCTTTCGAAATACGGCGCTCAGCCTCGGGTATCGCCGGTCGCAAATGTTGGCGATTGTTTTCTTGTGCATCGCTGTCGCATGCGGCATCCTGGCATTTGCACCGCTTGAAATTCTGCCAGCCTGGGTGCTGGTGATGTTCATCATCTTGACCCTGATTATGCTGCTCCCGCTGTTTGCCAGGCTGCACTCCGAGCCGGCTTACAAGGGCGAGATTCAGTCCACCATCCGCCAGGCGCTTGAAAGGGCCGCTACCATCAGCCTGGCTGTATACTTTTTGGCGGCCCAGCTGACCAAATTGATATTTTAATGAAATGAGCCCGAAATGAACACGACCCCTTCCTTGCCCCAACTTCGGCTTGAGCCATCCCTTTCATGGAAAGATTACCAGCTGCTCGACAGCGGTGATGGCAAAACGCTGGAGCGGTTCGGCCCTTATAAACTGATCCGCCCCCGACCGCAGGCGATCTGGCCCAAAACGTTGCCCAAATCTGAATGGGACGCGGCCCATGCGCTTTGGATGGAAGACAACAAAGAAGATTTGGGCCGTTGGAAGCAGCTCCAGCCGATGGAAAAATCATGGCAGATGAGCTATGGCGCACTGAAGTTCCAGGCGCAAATTGCTTCTTCAAGGCAGGTGGGCGTCTTTCCGGAACAGGCCGCTCATTGGGACTGGCTGATGGAACGCATCCTCAAAGGGAAAAAACCCTTCAAGGTATTAAACCTTTTCGGGTATACCGGGCTGGCGACCCTGGCAGCGGCCAGTGCCGGCGCTGAAGTCACCCATATTGACTCTTCAAAGCACGCCATCAGCTGGGCAAACTACAACCTGCATCTTTCTGGGCTTGAAAGCAAACCGGTGCGCTGGATTGCCGAAGACGTGCTCAAATTCGTTCAGCGTGAAGCGCGCCGCGGCAACACCTATCAAGGGATCGTCATGGACCCGCCCAAATTTGGCCGCGGGTCCAGCGGTGAAGTATGGGATTTTTTCAAACGAATACCGGAGTTGCTCAAAGCTTGTCGGGCCATACTGGCTGAAGACGCAGATTTCATTATTTTGACAGCTTACGCTATAAACGCTTCAGCCATCACGACCCATCAGGCCGTGCACGAAATTGTTGGTTCGCGCGGCAGCCTCACCAGCGGCGAGCTCGTGAGCATTGATGCCAGCGCTGGTCACATGATCAGCCATGCATTGTTTACGCGCTGGAATGCTTGAGGCAAAGCTCAGCTTTGGGTCTCTGGCGCAGAATCTTCCGGCGCAATCGGAGTGACTAAAACGCGATCCACGCGCCGGCCATCCATATCCACCACCTCAAAGCGCCAGTTTTGCAGCTCAAACGCCTGCCCCACCTCCGGGACCGTACCCAATTGGCTCATCACCAGTCCGCTGAGCGTCTGATAGCCAATGCGATCTTCATCCGGCAGGGCAGGCAGGTCCAAAATTTCATGCAGCTCATCCATGGCGATCAGCCCGTCAAACAGCCACGACCCATCTTGACGGCGCACGGCTTCCTGATCTTTGTCGTACTCGTCCGTAGGCAATGAGCCCACGATCGCTTCCAGTACATCGTAGAGGGTAACCATACCCTGCACTCCGCCGTATTCGTCAATCACCAGGGCCTCATGGATGCCGCTGGACTTAAACTTTTCAAACAGCTTTAATGCCGGCAGATTTTCCGGTACGTACAGCGGTTCCTGAATGTAGGATTCCAGTTTAAATTCCGGGGCAAAAATATCGACCCCGACCAAATCCTTAATATTGATCATGCCGACGATGTCATCCAGATTGCCGCGGGCAACCGGGATCCGCGAAAACTCGGAATGGGTGAGGACGTGCAGAATCTGCTCGCGACTGTCTTCCAGATCAATCCAGGTCAGTTCAGTATGGGGTGACATAAGCGCGTCAACCCGGCGGTCGCCCAAGCGAAAAATGCCACTAAACATATCGGTTTCAGTATCTTCAAAGACCCCAATGTCGCGGCCTTGTTCGATGAACACCTTGATCTCGTCCTCGGTGATTACCGGCCCGGTCTCGGTGTTGATCCTGAACACCTTCAACCCCAGGTTGGTAGACGCAGCCAGGAGCTTGGTGATCGGGCGCAGGATGCGCGTCATGGTTTTTACCAGCGGAGAGAGCCTGATGACGACATTCTCAGGCTGGCTGACTGCCAGCCGTTTCGGGATCAGTTCACCCATCACGATCGAGAAATAGGTAATCGCCACCACCACCAGGATCAGGGCAACGGTATCACTGGAGGTGCTCAACCAGGGAATGGTACTCAGCAGATTAGCCAAAGGTTTTGCCAACCTGGCACCGCCGATGCCGCCCGCCAGCGTGTCGATCAGTGTGATCATGATCTGGACCGTGGAAAGGTATTGCTGGTTAGGGTCCGCCAGCAGATCCAATGCGTCCTGTGCGCCCTTCGCGCCTTCCTCCACGCTTTGCTGAAGGCGGGGCTTGCGCGCGGCCACCATTGCAATCTCGTACATGGCGAAAATTGCGTTAAAAAAGAACAGGATCGCTATTAATAAAATATTGGCATAAACAGGCATTAATTGTCTTTCTTGTTGTAATTTTTTTTATTTGATTTTCTGTTTCATTTTTATCAGCCGGTACAGCCAATGGCTGCCCTGAGCAGAAAGCGCGCTGCAAGTTTAGGTGATCAGTTCACAGGGCATAAAATCCACACGGTTATGATAAACCAAAGTCGCTTTTTGTTCACTGATTTCAAAGCGCGTGATCCCGCAATTGTTCAAAAGCAGCCCGTAAGGCAAGCTGCCGGTACTGCCAGTGTACTCCAGATCGAGATGAAATAACGCCCGAAAAAGATACCCAAAAAAACTGCCGTGGGTAATTACTGCCACGCGGTCTTCTGTTCCGCCATGTTGTTCGTAAAGATACGCAATCACTTTTTTGGCACGTTCCATGCGTGCCGGACGGTCTTCACGTCCACCCTGCCACCAGCCCTGGTCGCCAATGGGCTGCACCCACTGCAGCTTTGGATAACGCTGCTTAAAGTCGGCAGGGGTCAGACCGTACTCTGTGCTGATCACTGGTTGATCTTCGACCAATGTTTCCAGGTAAATCCCGCCGACTTCAAACATGTCGGGGTGGGCAAACAAGGGAATCCCCAGACGCTCAGAGAGGATGCTGCCGGTCTGAATGGCTCTCTCCATAAAGCTGCAGTAAAGATGCGTCAGCTTGAAACCAGCGCAATTCTGCGAATCGATCCAGTCATCTCCGCTGGTAGCGCGCGATTGTGCCAGAAACTCGGCCAGATAGCTCGCCTGAAGCACACCCTTTTCAGTTAGGCGCGGGTCAGAGACCCGGGCGGCACTGTAACTTTTTTCGTCCCAGATGGCATTGTTTTCGGACTGCCCATGACGGATAAAATATAGCTGCATAATCACTCCCGGAGAATGATTATACTCAATGAAGGCTGTTGAACAAGCTTGGGGGACTGGTAACCCTGTAATCGGCATAGAAGTCGCCAGCGCCGGTCGCGATGGTATAATACCCGCCTGATCAATCGGAAAGATAGTCATTGGAATGATAGAAAAACTTGATGCCATCCTTGAACATTTTGCAGAGCTGGACCAGCATCTGGCTGATGCCGGCTCTGACTACGTATTAATGGGAGAACTTTCAAAAGAACGGGCCGAGCTTGAACCCGTGGTCTTGCTTGCGCGGCGTTACAAGGAGAACCTTGCCCGCACCGCGGAGACCGAAGCCCTGATCAGTAGTGCCGAAGGTGAGCTTTTGGACCTGGCAAAGACCGAATTGGAGGAGCTCCGCCAGGAAAAAGATGCGCTGGAGGCGCAGATCAAAACGCTGCTGGTCCCCAAAGACCCACGCGACGAGCGCGATGTGATCATCGAGATCCGCGCCGGCACCGGTGGCGACGAAGCCGCGCTGTTTGTGGCCGACTTGCTGCGCATGTACCTCAAATACGCCGATTTGCACCATTACAAAACCGAAATTATTTCCGCCAGTGAAACGGGCATCGGGGGTTATAAGGAAGTCACCTTTTCGGTTAAAGGAAAAGGGGCTTATTCCCGCTTCAAATTTGAATCCGGGGTTCACCGTGTACAGCGTGTGCCCGAAACCGAATCCCAGGGGCGCATTCATACCTCTACCGTGACCGTTGCGGTTTTGGCTGAGGTTGAAGACATTGAAATCGATATTCCCGAGAGTGACATTGAGGTGGATGTTTACAAATCCGCCGGGGCTGGCGGCCAGAACGTTCAAAAGAACATGACGGCCGTCCGCATCCACCATCTCCCCACCGGCCTGATTGTTGCCTGCCAAGATGAGCGCTCTCAGCTGCAGAATCGCCAGCGGGCAATGAGCGTTTTGCGGGCACGCCTGTATGAGATGGAATTGCAAAAACAGCAAAATGAGTTGGATGCCACCCGCCGCTCGCAAATTGGCACCGCCGAACGGTCGGAAAAAATCCGTACCTATAATTACCCCCAGTCACGAGTTACCGATCACCGCATCAACGTATCATCATACAACCTGCCCGGTGTCATGTCCGGCTATGAACTGGATACCTTCATTAACGAGCTCCAGCTGGCGGATGAAGCGGAAAGATTGGCAAACTTCGAAACCAATGTCTGAGCACAGTGATCCGGGCGCGCTGACTGAACTCGGCGGGCAGCTTTCAGCGCTGGAGTTCCCCCATCAGCTCAGTTTGGTCCTGTTGGCGCATGTCTTGGGGCGCGAAAAAACCTGGGTGTTGGCGCATCCCGAAGCTCACCTTACCCCCGCCCAAAAAGCAAAGTTGGATGAACTGACAGAACGCTTGCTGGCTGGTGAACCCCTGCCCTACATCTTGGGCCAGCAGGAGTTTATGGGCCTGATGTTCAAAGTGAGCCCGGCAGTGCTCATCCCCCGGCCCGAAACAGAATTGTTGGTAGAACAAGCCGATGCCTGGCTAAGCGCTCACCCGCTGGCCCGGCGGGCAGCCGATGTTGGCACCGGTTCAGGCTGCATTGCCATCAGCCTGGCTGCGCGGCATCGCAGATTAAGACTGGTGGCCAGCGATATCTCCACAGAAGCCCTCGAGCTGGCATCCGAAAATGCCCGCCGGCACAGCGTCGAAAATCAAATTGAATTTATCGCTGTCAATTTGCTCCCAGAGCAGCCCAGCCCGCTCGATCTGATTTGCGCCAACCTTCCTTACATCCCCAGCGCCAGGGTGCGCCAGGTCAACAGCCTGCCGTATGAGCCCCGGCTGGCTTTGGATGGCGGCGCAGATGGGCTGCAGCTGATCAGCCGCCTTTTGGCAACCGCACCCCAATGGCTAAAAAACCCCGGGTTGCTGCTCCTCGAAACTGAAGCTGCCTTGGGGGCTGAAACAGTCCGCCGCGCCCAACGGGCTTTCCCCGAAGCCGAAGTTTCACTCCTGTCAGACCTGGCCGGGCGGGACCGGCTGGTCAGGGTGGAAAGGATGGGCCAATGAACCTGCGCAAAACCGTTATGCTCCCCGTCCAAGACCCGACGGCATTGGATCGGGCGAAAGCAATTTTGGCTGCCGGAGGTTTGGTTGTGTTTCCGACTGACACCCTGTACGGCCTGGCAGCAAACCCAGTTGACCCCCAGGCTCTGCGGGATGTGTACAGTGCAAAAGAGCGGCAAACTGAAAAAGCACTGCCGCTGTTGGTGGGTGCTCTTGACCAGCTGGATCAGGTGGTCAGCGTACTGCCAAAAGGCGCCCAGCGGCTGATGAGCCGCTTTTGGCCGGGAGCCCTAACACTCATCCTGCCAAAGCGCGCTGAACTGCCCCGAGAATTGACACCATACCCGGGCGTGGCCGTACGCATGCCCAATGAGCCCTTTGCGCTGGAGCTGCTGCGAGCAACTGGGCCGCTGGCAGTCACCAGCGCCAACCGGTCTGACGCTGCCAATCCGCAGACAGCACTTGAAGTTTTTGAGCAGCTGGCAGGCCGCATTGACCTGCTGATTGACGGAGGACGGCTGAATATCGGCCAGGCTTCAACGATTGTCGACTGCAGTCAGGCAGACCTAAAACTCATCCGCCAGGGACCAATCGCTTTTGAAGCACTGCTGGACGTCTGGTCCCGATGAATTCATCGCTAGGCAGCCCCTGGCTCCAGCTCGAAATTGACGCCGAACGGTGCACATTCACACTGAGTGACCTGACCGGCAGACAGGCCCGTCTGGGGCCAGCCTCCTATTATTTCAGCTTTTCCACTTCTGCATTGCCTGGCCCGCATGGCCCACTAAGGCTCAGCTTGCGGCAAGCCGATTTTGGCCTCAAAGTGCACACTCCCAATGGTTTGTTGAGCTATGCCAGCCTGATTTACGACGAAGCCCTCAGCCAGCAGGAGTTTACCGTGGAGCTAGGCCTGCTCGAAGACCAGGCTCTACTACTCAGCCGAATGGCCCTTAAAAATAATTCAGAGCACCCTATCTTCCCTGAGCGCCTGACGATCTTCGACACGCAAAATTTGCGCTTCGGAGCCGCAATACCCGACACGGAGGCACAGCTGTGCTTCTACAGTAACGGCTGGCAATCCTGGTCACCGGCGGCTGTTTACCAACCGGCTGACCGTCAACAGCGCACGCGCCTGGGCTTCTTAACTGAACCCATGATTAACAATTCGGGAACGCCAGTTTTTCATCAACGCGGTCATTTTTCCTCCGATATGTTCGCCCTGCTCGGGGATCGCAGCAGTGGGTGTGGCATTGTGGCTGGTTTTTTGTCACAGAAAGAACAATTTGGTTCGCTGACCGCCCAGCTGACCCATCCGCCCCAGATGCAGATGTGGGCCGATGCAGATCGCGTGCTGCTGGCCCCCGGCTCTCAGCTGGTCAGTGATTGGGCGGCGATTGGGTTTACCAACCTGGCCTCTCCCGCTCCTTTCGCCGTCTATCTGCAGGCAGCTGCGCGCGAAAACCATGCGCGCATCCCGCCGGAGGCGCCCCTCGGCTGGTGTTCCTGGTACCAATACTTCACCAAAATCGATGAGCGTGTGCTCAGAGCCAACTTGCAGGAAGTGACCGCCCATGCAAGCGAACTGCCGCTCAACTTGTTTCAAATTGACGATGGCTACGAGCAAAGTGTTGGCAATTGGTTTGAATTCAATGAGCGCTTCCCGCGTGGGCTTGACCAACTCTCGGCTGAAATCCGCCAAGCCGGCCTCACCCCTGGCATCTGGCTGGCCCCGTTCATCCTGCAGCGCAACTCTCCCATCATCAAACGGCACCCCGAGTGGCTGCTGCGCAATAGGCGCGGCCGGCCGGTGAATGCTGGCTTTGGCTGGAACACGCTCACCACCGCTTTTGACCTGACCAACCCCGAAGCGCTGGAATACACGCGCGCTGTGATCCGTAAGGCGGTCAGTGAATGGGGCTTCCCCTACTTGAAGCTGGATTTTTTGTACGCGGCAGCCCTCCCCGGAAAACATGCTGACCCGACCCGTACCCGCGCCCAGGTTCTGCGCACAGGGTTGGAGGCAATCCGCCAGGAGGCCGGCCCAGACGCTACCTTGTTGGGCTGTGGCTGCCCCCTCGGCAGTGCGATCGGGATCGTCGACCTGATGCGCATCAGCGAAGACGTCGCACCCAGCTGGGAGCCAAATTTCATGGGGCTGCGCTTCCCTTTTCGGAAGGAACCCAGCATGCCCTGCGCCCGCAATGCCATTCAAAACATCCTCACCCGGGCAGATTTGGACCAGTACTGGTGGCGCAATGACCCGGATTGTTTGCTGGTCCGACCAAATTCCGAACTCAGCCTGGCAGAAGTGCAGACACTGGCCACCACCATTGCAATGACGGGCGGAGCGCTGCTGCTTTCAGACGACCTGACCCGCCTGCCGGCAGAGCGCCTGCACATCGCGCAGAGCCTGATGCCGCCCCTGCAGTCTGCGGCCCAGATTAGGGGTCGCTTTGCAGCAAACCCGCCCAGCAACCTGTTGCAGAAGTTGACCAGTCCGGCCGGCGAATATTGGCTGCTGGCGCTTTTCAATTGGTCTGCAAAACCAGCCGATCTGACCTTCATCCCGGCCGAATGGGGATTCGACCCGGCTCAGGAGTGGATAGGGCGCGAATTTTGGACTGGTGAGGTTTTCACAATCCGCAGCGGCCGGTTAGATTTTAGGAGCGTAGCCGCACACGGCTGCCGGCTTTTCGGACTTCGCCCGCTTGACGGGCAGCCGCTCTACCTGGGCAGCGATATTCATTTTTCACAAGGGATGGAAGTCAGCCGCTGGGCATGGAACGGGGATAGCCTGGAATTGACTTTGGACGTAAGCCGTGCCGCCCAGGGGAGCTGTATGATCTACTGCCCAGATGCTCCGACTGCGATCGAACAGCCCGGCCAGCCGCTCAGCATCGAAGCGCTGCCCGGGCAGCTGCTCCGCCTGCCTCTCAGTCTGCCGGATATGGATCCAATCATCCTGCACTTTAAATAAACAGAGAGGCTGCCGGCGTGACAGCCTCTCCAGTCTATGTTTAGGAAAACCGGTTACTTCTTTTCAGCTTCTGGGGCAACCGCTTCCGATTCGATTTTGCGGGCTTCCTTGCGCTTCTTTGCGCCTTTGACGATGAAGTAAACAACCAAACCCAACGGGATCAGGAAGGGCAGGCAGTAGATTCCGAACCAAATCAGGCCCGACCCGATGGCTTGCAGGGTTACGATAAGCTGCTGCACGGCCTTTTTGGCGGTCCCTTCCGGCTTCCAACCGGCAATCTCAATCGGTTGCACGGAAGCTTCGGCAACAAACGAAACCGTCAGTGACGAGAGAGCTGAGGACTCTTCCAGGTATTTAATATGGCCTTCCAAAACCTCAATCTCCTCACGAACCCTGGTCAGCTCGTTGAAAACTTTTAGGGTGGCGTCAAGATCGGTGGTATTGTCCAAAAGCTCTGTCAGTTGGGCTTCGGCAGCTTCAAGGTTGCGCAGGCGCGACTGCGAGTCGACATAGTCCGAAGTGACATCTTCACCAGAGACACTTTCGCTGATGATGCCATCTTTTCCGCTGGCTGACATGAGACGGACTTTCGCCATCGCCTCTTCCAGCCGTTCCGCGGGTACCCGCACTGTAATGGATGCCCGCCGGAAGGTAATCCCCTGCGGGTTAGTTTCGGACCAACTATTGGAAAACACGACATAACCGCCCATAGAATTAGCCAAGGCGGAAAGTTCCGCCATTGCGTCCTCCGGGGTCACAACGGCAACTTCCATCTCAGCGCGGCGGATCACTAGACGATCTTGGGACTGTTCTTCTGCACCAGGGATCGCCGCCCCGGCAATTTCGGCCTCTGTGGCAGTGCTGTTGTTCTTGTCATCATAGCCATAATCCACAGCTAGGGCTTCCGTTGGAGCGACCATTTGATCATTGGCCTGTGCACAGGCACTCAGTACCAGCAGCGCGCACAAACTGACAACAAACAATTTCGTTTTCATCTCTTCTCCTCATCAATAACCTGGGCATGCGCTAATCGCATCTATCTCACTTACCTATAGACGCCAAATTTACACTTTTGTTCCCCTACCCAAGATCGCTGGCGGGCTTTCAATCCCCTTGGAAAAGGCGCTTGCCAAAGTAAGCTGGCAGTCCGCGCTTGATGATGCGCTCGGCCACGCTGTCAATGTCGTAGCTCACCCGTTGAAACTGCCAGATTTGCTCTTCATCATCATAGATCACAAAAGAGGCTTTAGGGTTATGATCGCGGGGCTGCCCAACCGAACCCGGGTTAAGCATAAACCGCTTCTGGGAACGCCACATATCAGCATGCGCAGGCAGCAAGGCTAACGGTTTGGCTGGCTTGTTTTCTATAAAAATCATCGGTACATGCGAGTGACCAAAGAGGCAAATCTGGGTGTCGTATGCATCAAAGTTGGCCTCTGCCACCGGGTAGCTGAGCATATATTCCCAGATCGGGTTGCGTGGGCTGCCGTGAGCAAAAGATACCTCCCCGAGGGCTGTGCGTACATCCAACAGCTCCAAAAAATCTCTGCTCTCCTGAGTAAGCATGTTTGCTTGCTGCTCAATGGCCAGGCGCGCTCCGTCGTTAAAAGCGTTGAGGTCCAAGAACCCCATAATGGCAGCATCGTGGTTACCCATAATCGAGGTCACTTCCGGCAGCGTTCGGATGAGTGCGATGCATTCATTGGGGTCCGGGCCATATCCCACAATATCCCCCAGGCACCAGACGCGCTCAAACTGACCGGCAGCGGCAATCACTGCTTCCAGTGCTGTCAGATTAGAATGAACGTCAGAGATTACCAGTGTTCGCATCTGACATCAGGGGATGCGGAAGTTAAACACCCACTCCCCGGCCTCAGTCGCCACATCAGAAGTGATTCCAATCAGCGCCATCCAGGTGTTGCCCGGTTTTAGCGGAAAAACTTGACCCTGAGCATCAAAAAATTGCAGCGGTTTGTCCGGGTCGCTGGCTTTCCAGGTCACCTCAAAAGCCTGACCATCGCGGAATATTGTGGCAGTCTGACCTTCTTGATTATCGCGGAGGGTCATGTCATGCAAAACTGTGGTGTACTCGGTCACATATGTGTTGAGCACAATCACGTTAGAGAAGGCCAGTTGTTCACCGGTGATGCGGTCTACCAACGGGATCATGACATATCCCTGGGTCGGGTCTTCCGTCCAGCGCAGATATTTGCCACTGGTCGGGTCATACACCCATTCACTCATGGTGTAGTCGGTATATTTCACCCAGGCATCATCGCCCGGCTGACCGCCTTCCGGAACTTTTTCATCAAAGCGCATGCCAGTCAAATCTTCTGCCCCGGTATCGGCGCCAGTTGACTTGAAGTAGCGTGTCAAAGCGGCTGAGTCCCCATACACCGTGGTCACCCAGTGGTGCCCATCATCACAGATGCCCGGGCAAAGTCCCTCGGCAAGAGTCCGTCCGGGGAGCAGCTCATAAATCACCGGAAGCACATTCTCTTCATTGCCGCCTGAGTAGCCCAACACCGCCTGATAGAGACGCGCCAGCTGGCCATCTACCCGCCGGACGGAGCGCACGGGGTTAACCTGAGTGCAGTCCTGCCCGTAATACAAGGCTGCAAAACGGTTAGAGCCTGCGCCAATGTAATATTCAAAAACAATATCGGCGAATGAAAGCCCGGAATGGGGCCGTCCTTCCACCGGAAAATTGGAGACTTTAATGAGCACCGGCCGGCGGTCCAAAATTTCGGCATCGCTTACGGCTAAACCGGTCAGCGGGTTCACTCCCGCAGGGAATTGATCCGGTCCAACTGAAGTGGAAGGCTCGGGCGTGGCTGTCGGCTCAGGGGTCGGGGTGGGCGAAGGCGCTGGTGTCGCCGTGTCGGTGGCGTTTTCGCTCGCCATTGCCGTCAAGGTTTGATAAACCGCAGTCTGCTGAGAATCCGTCAGGGTTGGGGTAGTCTGCCCGCCGCAGCCAGCCAGCAGCAGGGCTGCGACGCTGAGAACCATTAAGAATCGCTTTGTCATAGGATGTTCCTCCGTCCCCGTTATTTTACTCCATCCCCAAGCTGGCAGGCCTGCCGCCTGCACGCAACTACCGCAACAATCAGCTTAAAGCAAAAAAGAGGCACTGCCAGGAGGGGCAGCCCTGCACTGCGCGGTCAGGTTGATTGCCGGCCCGCGCTCAGCGAGGTTTGAAGGCGGCTTTAGCCCAACAGTTGATCCACCCGGTTGACGCCCACATTAAAGTAGCGAGCCAGCGGGTGATGGATGATAATTGCAGCGGTAGACTCCTCCGGGACTAATTGATAGGCAGCGGTCAGGTGCATCCCCAGGGCGCTCTCGGCCGGCAGCAAGTTGAAAACTTTCTGGTGATCGGCCAACTCGGGTATGGCTGGGTACCCCCAAGAGTAGCGCAGGCCCTGACCCGGTTTCAAGCCCAATTCTTTGCGGATATGATCATGCAGGTAGGCTGCCGTAGCTTCAGCCATTTGGACGGCCAGCCCATGCAAATAGTAACCTTCTGAGTAGTCAGCCTGTTTGTCCATCGCTTCGAAGCGTTCCGTTGCTCGCGGGCCAACAGTGACGACCTGAAAAGCGACCACATCAAAACGGCCGGAACCTGCCGGCAGGAAGTAATCCGCCAGGCTCAAGCCTTCGCCAATGGTTTGGCGTGGGAAGGCAAACCGTTCCAGTTCCTGCGGATGGGCTGCGTTAATTGTTTCCGGGTCGTAGACCACCAATTCATCCCCTTCAGTCAGGGCTGGCCAATATCCATAGACGGCTTGTGGCTGCAGCCATCCTTCTTTTTGGGCCTGTGCCAGCATCGCCACTCTGCGAAGGTCAAACTGCCTGCGCAGCTCCTCCCATTCCGCTCCATGTGCATTTCTGGCTCCCCATGAGAGGCGGTAGAGCTCGTTCAGGTTAAGTTGCTCTGCCACCAGCTGCAGTGGGATATCTCGCACAACACGCGGACCCCAGCTGTTGACCTGCGGAATAAACTCCGCCGGTTCCAAAGCTGAGCGCCGTTGAACCGCTGGTTTGGCTTCGCGGGCTGCTGATGCATTGAATTCATGATCGGCCTTGCGCCGGGTTTCGGCCAGCAGGGCTTGCTTTTTGGCATCATCGGTGAGCGCATCCATCACTGACAGCCCCTCAAAGGCGTCTTTGCAATAGAAAACCCCGGGCTGGTAATATTCACCATCTTCAGTACGCAGAATCCGCCAGCCAAAGCGCGGGTTGATGGCCGCTCCACCAATCAAAACCGGAATATTCAACTTTCGCCGGTGCAGTTCGTTGACGATCAACGGCATCTGCTTGCTGGTCGAAACCAGCAGCGCACTCAGGCCGATGGCCGTAGCGTTCTCTTCTATCGCAGTAGCAATAATTTTTTCGGCAGGCACCTGCTTGCCCAGGTCTACAACTTCATAACCATTATTGGCCAGGATGGTCTTGACCAAATTCTTGCCGATATCGTGCACGTCGCCAAAAACAGTGGCCAAAACCAATTTGCCTTTGCTCAAACCCTCCTGCCGGTCAAGGTATTTTTCAAGGTGAGCCACAGCTTTTTTCATCACTTCCGCGGATTGGAGCACAAACGGCAAGATCAGCTCGCCGGCACCAAAGCGATCGCCGACTTCTTTCATGGCCGGCAATAAAACCTCATTTAACACGGCAACCGCAGCTTCGCCGCTCGGCTGGTTGGTGTCAGATAGCACCAGGAGGTCGATATCTTCTTCAACGCCGGCTTTGACTCGGGTCAGGACGCGTTTGAAAAGCCGCTCTGCAGGGGTCAGCCCCTCAAAGGGGTCCGATTTTTGCCCACCGACGGCTTCCGCCTCGGCATGGGCATCAAAATAAGCAATAAAATCCGCCAGGGCATGCTCTGACCGGTTAAAAATCAGTGCCTCAGCCAGGTCGCGCTGTTCGCCGGGAATTTCACCATAAGGCACGACCTGGGCCGGGTTGACGATGGCCATATCCAGGCCGGCTTCCACCGCATGGTGCAAGAAAACACTGTTTAACACCTTGCGCGATGCCGGCGACAGGCCGAAAGAAACATTGCTCACGCCCAGGGAGGTGTGGGCGCCGGGGATGTGCTGCTTAATCAGGCGAATTCCGCGCAGGGTTTCCAATGCTGAATCGCGGTAGGCCTCTTCACCGGTAGCCAGGGTGAAAGTCAGGTCGTCGAACACCAGATCCTGCGCACGCAGGTCAAATTCATCTTGAGCCAGCCTCACCAGACGCTGCGCTACAGCCAGTTTTCTCTCGCCAGTCTTGGCCATCCCCTCTTCATCGATCGTCAGACAAAGCACTGCCGCACTGTACTTTTTAGCCAACGCGAAAATTTTTCGCGGCTTTGCTTCCCCGGACTCCAGGTTGGTGGAATTGATCAGACAGCGCCCCGGCGCCGTTTGAAGCGCTGCTTCTGCCACATCGGGTTCGGTGGTGTCAATGATCAGCGGCACCGGCACTTCCAGCGACAAGCGCTTTACCAACTTGCGCATCATTTCGCCTTCATCGCTGCGCTCGGTGACAGCCACGCTGACGTCCAGACCGTGTGCCCCGCTTTCCACCTGGTCGCGTGCAATCTGCAGCATGGCATCAAAATCTTCCGCCAGCAGCAGCCGCTTAAAGGCGCGCGAGCCTTGGGCGTTCAGGCGCTCTCCGATCAGAAACGGCACGGGCTCCTGCTCGATGGCCACCGCTTCAGTCGGCGAAGCCAGGTAGGCCTGTGGTTCTTTGGCAGACCAAGCGGGTTCCAGACGGTGTACTTTGTCTGCCAGCTGACGGATATGCTCCGGGGTGGTGCCGCAGCATCCGCCAACGACGCGCACGCCATATTGACTGACGTATTCTGACAGCCGATCTGAAAATTCAGCCGGCTGCATCGGGTAAACCGCTTCACCGTTCACGTTCATCGGCAGGCCGGCATTCGGAATGCAGGAAACTGGCAGTGTGGCATGTTCGCTGAGGTATTGAATGGATGGCCGCATGTGTTCCGGGCCGGTGGAACAATTCAACCCGACAATATTGACGCCGACCCCCTCCAAAATCGCCAGAGCAGCGGAAATTTCCGTCCCCAGCAGCATTTTACCGTTCACATCCAATGTGACCTGCGCCTGGATTGGCAGCACCAGGCCTTCATCCTTAAATGCGCGTTTGATGCCCTCAACTGCTGCTTTGACTTCCAAAATGTCTTGGGAAGTCTCGATCAGCAGCAGGTCCACACCGCCTTGGATCAGCCCGCGGGCCTGCTCGCGGTAAACTTCGGCCAGCTCCTCAAAGGTCACATCCGACATTTGCGGGTCATCAGTCGAGATCAGTTTTCCGGTTGGCCCCATAGAACCTGCCACAAATTTGGGCTGCTCTGCGCTGGCGAACGCGTCCGCAGCCTGGCGTGCAATCTGGGCAGCTTTGCGATTCATCTCCACAACGCGCTCCTCCAAACCGTAATCGCGCATGGTGAGGCGGTTTGCCCGGAATGTGTCCGTTTCAATAACGTCTGCGCCGGCTTCCAAAAAAGCCCGGTGAACATTCGCTATGATATGTTCCGCGCTGAGAACCAGGCAGTCATTGCAACCGACCAGCTTTGCCCCACCGAAATCCTGCTCACTCAAGTTCATTGTCTGCAGGGTGGTGCCCATTGCGCCGTCATAAATGAGAACGCGCTTGCTCAGCGCGTCGAGATATCGCATGTTTTTCGTAATGCTGTCCAATGCCATGATGACCTCTCTATTGACTACAAAAAAAGCCTCTGTATGAGGCTGCGGTACGTCAACCAGCAAAACCCGTCCTCCAGAAGCTACCAAATGCCGGGCTTTTTCTGAGCGTGAAGGTAAATTGCTCAAGCCGGGTTTACTGCAGCTGCCTGGTTGAACGAATGCAGTTTATCACAGCCGAATCGCCCCGTCAACGACTGGGCTTCTCACTGGTGCGGCGAACCCAAAGCGAATTGGCTTGCTTTTTTCTCCCCTTCGGCCAGGCGTTTGTAGCGGGCCCACAACCTATTAAAACACGATTAATTTACCTCGGTTTTGAACCCAGCTCGTCAGGATCCGGCGGTGATCTCTTCCAGCAAACCGATCACGGTCAGCACCTGCTGGCGGGTCACCTTGTCAGATGGCCGGTTGGACTGAATGCAGTCGACAAAGTGGCTCAGCTCGGCTTTAAACATACCGGTTGGTGGAAGGTTGATGCCGGTGGGGATCTTTGGCAGATCCTGCGTATCGAAGATGCGCGGCGGCTGGTCGAATTGATAAGCCGTTACGTTCGAGCCGTCGTTCACCACGACCGCATTTTCAAAGTAAACCCGCCAGCGGGCGGTAAATGGGAAATCCGCATTGTACCAGGCTGCTTCTGCGCTGACGTGCAGCCCATCAAATTCGTAAAGAAAGCGGTAATGTTCGGGAAAAGCCCGCTCGCTGCTATGCGAAGCCGTAAAGCTGTACGACAGTGGCCTACCAAACAGGCTGACAATGACATCGAGGTCATGAATATGCAGATCAAAAGGCAAGAGACCGCTTTTTTGCCGGTCAAAAAGCCAATCATTTTGCACCCAACGCGGTCGGGCGGATAGTCTCTCGAAAAATGCATCCAATGGCCGACCGTATTCTCCGCTTTGAACCAAACCTCGCAAAACCTCGACCTCTTTTGTGAACTGCAGCACCTGACCGACATAAATCTGCCGACCTTGTTTGTCGGCAAGGTCAAACATTTCTTGCACGTCGCTGAGATGCAGCGCCGCCGGCTTCTCGGTGATGGCGTGGACGCCTGCTCTCAAAGCCTGTTCGACATGCGTTTTGTGCAGGAAGGTTGGGGAACACACATCCACCACATCCAGGTTTTGCGCTTCGACCATCGCCGGAATGCTTTCATAGAAGGGCACCCCCCATTCCCGCGCCCGTTCCTCACCCCGCGGACCGACGTCCGTCAGTGCTGCTACCTGACAGTCTGGAATGTAGCCATAATTGCTGTAGTGCACCGTTCCCATGCCACCGCTGCCAACGATACCGATCCGAATCATCCCAGGCTCCCTGTAATCCAATGCCGGTTTGTGCTCAAAAAGTCAGGCCAATTTTTTTGAGGTAAGCGAATGACTTCTGCACGCTCTGATCGACTTCTTCAAGGCTGGCGGGGCCTTTGCCGGTAAACTCAATTTCGATGCTCAGAGGGCAGTTGTTGCCGCTCTGGTCAAGCAAGTCAAAAATGGCAGGGAAATTAACCGACCCCTCGCCTAACGCCGGGAAATTCCATTCCCGTAATCCGCCAATTTTGTCTTTCAAATGGATATGGCCGACTGAATCGACACAGGCAGCCAAATCAGGCAATGGATCCAAGCCGCCATAATAAATGACGTTGCCAGTGTCATAGTTGACCATGACCTGTTCCGACTGTACCAGCTTGACGATTTCTTGAATAATTTGGCCAGTGGCATGGTCACCATGGTTTTCAAGCCCGAGCCGCAGATGACTGGCCGCCAGATGGGGCACCAATTCGCGAATCTGTTGGGCAGCCTGCTCATTTGACAATTTGGCTTTGTCCTGCAGGTGTGCCTCTCCCACAGAAGAGATAATGTATTGACAGCCGAAAAACGCTGCCAAATGGATATTGTCGATGAAATCCCCGATACGCTGGCGATCCATCAGGTTGCAATGCCCGCTCAGGCTGATGGGGGTCAGGCCGCTTTCAGCGATCATTTCTTTGATGCCCCAAAGTTCGGCAAAACTCATGGTCGGAAAAACATGTTCAGTCCAGCCTTTGGTTGCTGTCAGTTCAATATACTGAAAGCCAGCCTGGCGGATGCCTCTGAGTGCGGCTTCGACGGGAAAGCCATGATAGGTGTTAGAGTTTACCGCGACAATTCTTTGCATGCTCCCGGCCCGCCTTTCTGGATTGCGTCTGCCTTAGATCACAAATTGGTATAAGTACTCGGCTGCAAGCTCAAGGCTATCCAAAATCTTTTCCCGGCTGCCTTCGAAGGAACGGTCTTCCACCTCCACACAGGTAAAGCCATCGTAGCCTATGTCGCGCAGAGCCGAAATGAAGTGACTCCAGTTTACATCGCCCAAGCCAGGCAGCTTTGGGCTCATATAGTCTAATGGATAGGCCAGGGTGCCGACGTCATTCAGCCGATCCGGATAGAGTTTGATGTCTTTCAAGTGGACGTGGAAGATCCGGTCTTTGAATTCTTCCAGCGGTCTGACGTAATCCATCATCTGCCAGACGAAGTGACTGGGGTCAAAATTCAGCCCGAAACTGCTTGAAGGGATCAAGCGGAACATTTCACGCCAAATCCGCGGGCTGACCGCCAGGTTTTGGCCGCCGGGCCACTGGTCGCGAGTGAAAAGCATTGGGCAATTCTCGATGGCCACTTTTACCCCCAGAGATTCAGCCCAGGCGATGATCGGCGGCCAGACTGATTTATAAATCTCGAGGTTGTCTTCAATGGTTTTGTTTTGATCGCGGCCGATAAAGGTCGTGACCACATTAACGCCCAGCCTGGCACTGGCGGTGATGACTTTCTTCAGGTGGTCAATGTTAGCCTGGCGTTTTTCAAGGTCGCCATCCATGGTGTTGGGATAATAAGCCAGGGATGAAATTTCCACATCCTTTTCAAGGCAATAGCTTTGGATTTGCTCAATCCGTTCCTCGTCGAGGCGTTCTACATCGATATGTGAGACCCCGGCATAACGCCGCTCAGATTTTCCGCGCGGCCAACAAGCCACCTCTACTGCTGAGTAGCCATAGCCTGCCGCTGTGTCGATCACCTCTTCGAAAGTCCAACCATCCAAAATGGCGCTGACAAACCCAAGTTTCATGATATTCTCCTTTTTCAGTGATGCTGGATGGCAACTGGACGCCCGATTTCAGAAGACTCGATGCTGGCAAAAATCACTCTCATCGACTTTAAAACAGACTCGGCTGCAAGTTCAGAAGGTTTGCCGGTGGTTAGAGCCTCTACAAATGCATCAATCACGCCAGAGCTGGTTTGTGACTGGTTAGTTTGGATCTGATCGATCTCATAAAAGATGGCTTCACCCGTGTTGAGGTGGAGCTGAATACCAAAACGCGGGTCATCATACAAGCGCATGATGCCTTTCTGACCATAGACGATTGTGCTGTTGTCTTCCGGGCCGTAATATGTCCAACTGACTGTCATGGTGCCAAGCGCTCCTCCACTCAGGCGGTAGATGCAAACGGCGTTGTCATCCACGCCAATCAGAATTCCCTGACCGTCTCTTTTATCGAGAGTAGTCAAGCGGGCTGTAGTTTCAACAATCTCCTCACCGGTCAAAAAGTGAATCAAATCCGTCTTGTGAATACCCAGGTCGGCCATTGCGCCCATAACGGCTTGTTTTTTGTCGAAAAACCAGACATTTTTACCAGGATCTATGCTCCAGGTCTCCGGCCCGCCATGCCCAAAAGTCGTACGGAAGGTAATAATTTTACCGATGGCGCCACTGGCGATCAGCTCCCTGGCCTTTTGGTGGGCTTTTGCCAGCCGCTGGTTCTGTCCGATGAGCAAAATTTTATGCTGTTCTTGGGCCGTCCGGACCATGGCTTCGCAGTCTTCGAGCGTGGTTGCCATGGGTTTTTCACAGAGGACATGCTTGCCAGCTTTGAGCGCCGCGATCGTGATTTCAGCATGCGTGTGGTTTGCAGTGCAGACGCTGACGGCATCGATCGATTTATCCGCCAGCAGTTCCTGATACGAAGCGTACGCTTTACCTCCAAATTGCCCGGCCAGCTGCGCGGCGCGTGCCTGGTTGAGGTCGTAGTACCCGCCAATCTCACTTTCTGGGTTTTCAAGGTATTCGGGTATATGCCGTTTTTGGGCGATTTTTCCACAGCCGATGATGCCAACTTTGATCATGTGTCTCTCCTCAAGCTTGCCTTAAGCTACGGTTTCTTTCTTTTGAAGCAGCACGGCTCCGATAACGATCACGCCCTTAAATGCTTCGCGCAAAAAGGGCGGAACCCCCAACAGGTTGAGCAGGTTATTCATCACAGCAATGATCAGCGTCCCCAATACGGTACCCAAGATTGTGCCCTTCCCGCCAGACATACGCGTCCCGCCGACGATAACAGCCGAAATGGCGTCCATCTCATAGCCGCTGCCAGCGTTGGCATAATCCATCGCGCCGATACGTGCCACCTGCAAGATGGCTGCCAAACTGACCAAAACCCCCATGATTGCATAGATGCGGCGTTTGATCTGGTCGACATTGACGCCTGAAAGCTTGGTGGCACGCTCGTTGGAACCGACCGCGATCACCTGCCGGCCGAATTTTGTGCGGGTCGAAACGATATAAAGGATCAGGGCAAACACGATCCAATAGAGGATTGGCATGATCAGCTGACCGCCAATTTCGAGACTGGCAATCTTGAGAAAAGGCGTCGGCACGACAGGGTTGTAACCTGTCATAAACTGCTGTGTGACGCTGCGAAAAATCTTCATCGTTCCCAGCGTGGCAATAAACGGTGGCAGCTTGCCTTTGGTGATCAATAACCCGGTAAGCTCCCCGAGAGCCAGCCCGATTACAGCCGCGGCAACAATCGCAATGATATAGGCAGGCACACCAGTGATCCCCAGGTTCAGCAGCAGGCCTTTTGGGCCGGTATCTATCAGCATCATCAACGCTGCACCGATTGCCACCAATGTGGACCCAACTGAAAGGTCAATCCCGCCTGAGATGATCACCAGGGTCATCCCCAGTGCGATAATCCCGATTGCGGAGTTATTTCGGAGGATGTTGATCCAGTTTTGTGACCAGGTCTGAAACCAGGCACCAATGCTGCCAAAATTAAAACCCAAAGCGATGGTTTGGAGTACGATCATCACCAGCAGGGCGGCACCTGTGCTAAACAAGGGCTTGGATACCCACATATCGCTGAACCAGGTCAGCGCGTTTTCACCTTTTTGTTTCATTGCTACACTCATCGTCGCATCCCGTCCTGTTTCATTGCATTCCGACACCAGTTGCAAGGCGCATAATTTCGTGATCATTCATCGTCTCACCCCTGACTTCACCCTGAAGCTCGCCATGGTACAAAACCAAAGCACGGTCGCACACCCGAATAATTTCTTGAGCCTCACTGGAGAGAACAACCACTGCGGCGCCTTCATCAGCCAGGTTGAGAATTATGTCGTAAATATCTTCCTTGGCGCCGACATCCACCCCCTGGGTGGGGTTATCCAGGATTAATACTTTTGGTTTTTTGTTCAGCCATTTTGCCAGTACCACTTTTTGCTGATTGCCACCGGAAAGACTGGTCACCAAATCAGATTTTCGTTCAAATTTAATCCGTAATTTTTTGGCCTGTTCTTCAAATAATTGGTTTTGAATTTTTCGATCGATAAATCCGAATTTTGAAATAAAAGGCCAGGCCACAATTGACGAGTTTTCCAAAATGGTCATGTCTTTGATGATGCCATTTTCTTTGCGATTCTGGGGGATATAGGCGATGCCTTCCTGAATGGCCTCCGTAGTGTTCCGGATGGATACCGGCTTGCCTTCCAGATAAATCTGTCCATGATGAAGGTTCGAAACCCCAAAAACGGCCTGAAAGAGTTCACTTCTTCCGTCGCCGAGCAGACCCGTAACCCCGACTACCTCACCGGAGTGAACCGACAGGGAGATATCTTTAAAATTCCAGCCATCCGAAAGCTTCTCCAGCCGCAAAACTTCATTGGAAGACTTTTTCTTGCGCTGCAGCGTTTTCGTGCGAAGTTCATGCCCGACCATCATTCGAGCGAGCTCTGCAACAGTTGCGTCGCTCACCTTGCCCTCAGCCACCTTGCAGCCATCGCGCAGGATCGTATAGCGGTCACAGATTTGCATGACCTCATTCAGCTTATGAGAAATAAAGACGATACCGACCTGATGTTCCCGGAGCGCACGCATCATGTCAAACACGCGGTAAATCTCGCTCACTGTCAGCGACGTCGTCGGTTCATCCATGATGATGATGGAAGCCTTCATCAATAGGGCTCGGGCAATTTCCACAATCTGTTTATAAGAGGCGTCCAGATTCCGAACCATGGTCTTGGGATCAATTTTGATGTCCAGGCGGTCAAATACCGCTTGGGTTTCACTGATCATGGATTTGACATCCAACAAGCCGTTCTTGAGCGTCAGTTCACGCCCGATAAATAAGTTTTCATAAATAGTGAGGTCATTGACCAGATTCAATTCCTGGTGGATAAATGCAATACCGGCGCTCAATGACTCGGCAGGCGATTTAAAGACGACTTCGTTGCCGTCCAGGCACACACTCCCCGAGTCGGCCGGCAGAACCCCGCCCAAAATGTTCATCAGGGTGGATTTTCCGGCGCCGTTCTCGCCCAGCAGAGCGCAGATTTCCCCACCATGCGCCGAGAAATCGACATTTTTCAGCACCTGATTCGCGCCGAAGGATTTATTTATCCCTTTCATCTCAACAATCATGACGCTCACCTTCATTTGGGAAGAGGCTTCAGACTGGCATCAGCCTCTTCCCTTCCTATCAATTTAATACTTTAGCCAACAACCGGTTTAGTAAGGTGAATTCTCATCCAGGAATTCAGTGTAATTATCGCGGTCAACAATCGTCGTCGGAATGACCACCACTTGTTCCACTTGTTCACCCTTCAGCAGTCTGAGCGCCATGTCAACAGCGTCTCGAACCATGGCCGGGCTGTACAGCGCCGATTCAATCCAGATATCGGGATTCTCAGGCATCATCTTGAAGTATTCCTGCATGCCGCCGCCACCAGTGATCACTTTGATGTCGGTGCGGTTGGCTTCGCGAATGGCCTGCAGTGCGCCGATGGAAGTTTCATCGTCCATAGAGTACACCGCGTCGATTTTGGGCTGCTTGGTCAGGATGTCTGCCATATCTTTCAGGCCATCTTCACGGGTGAACTTGGTCGCATACGAGATCACTTCCATGTTCGGAGCGATTTCTGCCAAAGTCTCTACGAAACCCGCTTTGCGCAGCTCAGATACAGATCCGGAGGTCGGAACCTCAAGCATAACGACGGTGCCTTCGGTACCAATTTTGTCAACGATGTACTTGGCGCCTTGCACACCCATGTCGCGGTTGTCGCCAGACACGCGGTAAACGCCATTGGCGTTGATCTCGATGTCAAAGTTGACAACTTTCACGCCCTTATCAACCGCTGCCTGGATCGGAACCTCCATGCCCTCCCACTGCGGGAAAGCCACGATCGCTTGGGCACCCCAAGTGAGCAGATCATCAAGCTGCGTGGTCATCTCTTCGGCATTATTGCTGGTGTAGAGTTTATACTCCACCTCATCAGCCAGTTCTTTACAGCGCTGTTCGGCATTGTAAGCCACCGCTGCAACCCAACCGTGGGTCACTGCCGGAGCGAGAATACCGATTTTATACTTAGCGCCCTCAACAACTGCGGGCGTCTCTTCCTGCGCACCACAGCCAGCCAAAACGGTGCTGCTCAGAAGAATTACGGACAACAAAACAATCAATATTTTTTTCATTCTTTTCTCCTTTGAATGTATTGACTCTTCTCCGCCAGACTCAAATGGTACTGGCGGTTTGATCCAAATGACCTAACCCAGCGGTTGTCTCCCTGACGATCAGTTGATGGGCAAGAAATATCTGATGGTGATTGCTGGTCGTCTGGTTTAACTTTTCCATCAACAATAAAGCTGAGCGCTTTCCCAGTTCATAACATGGCTGAGCAATTGTGGTGATAAACGGATGAAACATGGTAGTATGTTCCACATCATCAAATCCGGTAATGGAAATGTCCCTTGGAACCTGAAGCCCCATTTCATCGGCAGCGCTGACCGCACCCAGCGCCAAGGTGTCGGAGATGCAAAAAATTGCGGTTGGCGGCTGAGCCAGACCGAGCAGCTCAGTTGCCTTTGCTTTGCCAGAATGGAAAGAATAATCTTTTGAGGCTAAGGCGATGTAGCGCTCATCCAACGTGATGGAATTCTCTCGCAGTGCATCCTGATAAGCCTGCAAACGCAATTTGGTGGAAATATAATGGTTCTCGCTGCTGATGGTAGCGATGCGCCGGTGACCCAAACCGATCAGGAAACGCATCACATCGAGGCCAGCCTGGTAGTTATCAATTGAAACCCGCGGGAAGTCAGAACTGGGTTCATATTCGCTGCACTGCACAACCGGGAAACGGCTGGCAAAACTGAGCAGCACACTTTCATCCGTCGTCCCAGCCATTAAAATTGCGCCATCGGCCCGACGTTTTGTCAGCATATCCAGCGCTTCCGATTCTCTTTTCGGGTTATCTGCGGTGGTGTAAATCAGAGCGCTGTAACCATGCTCATAAAAAGTTTCGACGATGCCGGAAAGTATGTGTGCGTAATATGGATTGGTAACGTTGGGGCAAAGTATCAGGATGACATGGCTTTCATTGCGCCTGAAATTTCGGGCCAGCAGGTTGGGCGTGTAATTCAACCGGAGGATGACCGCCTCAATTTTGCTGGCAGTATCGGCTCCAACCGGCCCGCTCCCATTTAAGAAACGCGAAACCGTAGCAACTGACACCCCTGCTTCTCTGGCTACATCTTTGATGGTTGTCACCGCTAATCCGCCTCCTGAGTGTTTCGCACTCAGCTTTTGATGTTTATCCAGGTAAATGTAATGGATTACTGTAAACAATTACATAGCTTAACCACGATTACCGACACTGTCAATACATTTATGCAAAAACAACAAAAAGATTGTGTATTTGGACCGATCAGAAAGCATCAGCTTTCTTTAGAGTATAATTTTACACAATGGAAAACAATCCGGATTCCCAAAATTTCAAAGCGTATTTACCGGCCTTTTTCATTTTGCTGCTGGCTGGCGCGATTGGTCTGGCAGCAATGCTGCTTTTCACCCTCCCTACCATCGGCCCGCGCTGGCTGTTTTTCTTCTTTCTGACAATCCTTGTTTCGGCTTTCTTTTTGCCGGTCACTTACTTTCTTAACTTACGCTTCCCATCCCATCCACCTGTTCAGCCCGCGGTCATCATCCGTCAGGCCATTTGGTTTGGAGTCTTGGTTTCAGCGCTGGCCTGGCTGCAGATCGCCAGAGTGCTCACCCTGCCCCTGGCACTGATCTTGACCGGCGGATTGTTATTAGTTGAGCTGATGCTGCGCCTCTGGGAAAAAAGCCGTTGGAAGCCCGGGGATGCCGGCGAATAACCCGCCATGACCAACCTGCGTCAGATCCCCTCGGTGGATTCTCTCCTCAAATTACCCGAAGCGCAGCGCTTGACAGAAAAGTACGGCAGAGAGTGGACACTCTCAGCACTGCGCTCGGTCTTGCAGGGCCTTCGGGCGGAACCTGCACCCGAAATTGCCATTCCCGGCGACCAGGAGATACTTACCCGCACTCAAAATGAACTGGAAAAGCAAGCCCTTCCCAGCTTGAGGCCAGTCATTAATGCTTCTGGTGTGATCCTGCATACCAACCTGGGCCGCGCACCGCTGGCAAGGGCCGCTCTGCAGGCTGCAGCCGAGGTTTCCGCTGGCTACAGCACGCTCGAATTCGACCTGGGAGGAGGAAAACGCGGCAAGCGGGACTTCCACGCGGATCGTCTGCTCAGACGTCTAACCGGCGCGCAGGCCAGCCTGGTGGTGAATAACAATGCCGGTGCCCTGCTGTTGGTACTGAGCGCCCTGACCAAACGAAAAAAAGTCGCCATTTCAAGGTCCCAGCTGATCGAAATTGGCGGAGGCTTCCGCATTCCGGATGTGATGAGTCAATCTGGCAGCCATCTGCTTGAAGTCGGGACGACGAACCGCACCCACCTGACAGATTATCAGACGGCACTTGAGCAAGGCGCTTCAGCGATCTTGCTGGCTCATCCCTCCAACTTCCGCCTGACAGGTTTTACCAGCCAACCTGACCTGCCTGGGGTGGCAGCTCTGGCGCATGCGTTCTCGGTTCCACTCATTTTTGACCTCGGATCAGGCGCACTGGTGGATACCACTCGCTACGGTTTAGCGCATGAAACCACCGTCCCGGAAGCGCTCGCTCAAGGGGCTGACCTGGTGTGCTTTTCTGGGGACAAACTTTTGGGCGGTCCCCAGGCGGGCATCGTCGTTGGCAGCGCTGAGCTTATTGAGAAAATTCGCAGGCATCCGCTTTACCGGGCATTACGTGCCGATAAGCTGGCCTTGTCAGTTCTTGCCAAAACGCTCGAACTTTACCTGAGTGGGCGTTGGGAAGAAGAAATCCCGGTCTATCAAATGCTCGCCCGCACTGCCGCCCAGCTTGACCTTCAAGCCCGTGCCTGGCAAGCCGACGTTGGCGCAGGGCGGGTGATTGATGGTTTTTCGACCATCGGCGGCGGCAGTCTGCCAGGTGAGACATTGCCTACCCGGCTGTTGGCTGTCCGGGTAAAATCACCGCAACAATTCTTAGCCAGTCTAAGAGAACAGGCGTTCCCGATCATCGCCCGGGTTGAAGATGATCAGGTGGTGTTGGACCCGCGCACTATGCTGCCGGGCCAAGAAGCAGCGCTTCTGTCAGGGCTCAGACAGGCGCTCGGAGATTATAAGGAAATTAAATGAAAACAGATATCGATCAATTGATGCTTAACCAAAACACAGCTGCACTATGGATCAGCGGTGCTGCCCAGCATAACCCAGCCATGGTGTACTTTACCGGTGGCGCCCACCTGACCGGCGCAGATCTCTTTTACCTTCCGGGTCAAACTCCCTGGCTCTGTCATGGACCAATGGAACGCGATGAAGCCGCCAAGAGCGGTTTTCGCCTGATCAGTTATGCCAATTATCCGCTTAATCTGTTCCTGGAGAGCTTCAATCGTGATCCACTCGAGGCTGCCGCACAAAGATACGCTCGAATTCTTCAAGATATCGGCCTTACCCGTGGTAAGGTGATTTTGTATGGAATGCGGGAATTTGGTGAGTTTTATTCGGTAATAGCGCGCCTGCAACAGATCCTGCCGGAACTGAGCTTTGAGGGCGACTTGAGCGATGCCATTCTGATGGAAGCCCGCGCTACCAAGAGCCAGGAAGAACTGGACCACATCCGCCGCATGGGGGAGATTACCGTATCTGTCGTCCAAAAAACCAAAGACCTGCTGACATCCAGCCCACATGATGGCGACACGCTCATGGACGCGCAGGGCAACGCCTTGACCATCGGCAAGGTCAAGAGTCAGATTAACCTGTGGCTGGCAGAACTGGGCGCTGAAAACCCTGAAGATACCATTTTTGCCATCGGCCGAGACGCAGGCGTTCCCCACAGCAGCGGCACGCCTGCTGATCCGATCCGCTTGGGGCAGACGATCGTATTTGACATCTTCCCCTGCGAAGCTGGTGGTGGCTACTTTTATGATTTCACCCGCACCTGGTGCCTGGGGTATGCGCTTGATGAAGTTCATCAGGCTTACGAACAGGTTCGCCAGGTCTACGACACCGTGGTTGCTGAACTTCAAGCCGGGGCTAATCCTTCCATCTATCAAGCCCGTGCCTGTCAGCTTTTTGAATCCATGGGCCATGACACCATTCGCAAAAACCCGCGGATCGAGCAAGGTTACGTGCATAGCCTCGGGCACGGCGTCGGCTTAAATGTGCATGAGAAACCCTGGTCAGGCAAACCTGACGACCCGACCAACATTCTCAAGCCGGGGTCTGTTTTCACCATCGAACCCGGTCTGTATTATCCCGAAAAAGGTTATGGCATCCGCTTGGAAGACACCTGGTATCTGGATTCTCAAGGAAACTTCAGCAAATTTGTTGATTTTCCGATGGACCTGGTGCTTCCGGTTAGAGGTTAAAATGGCAAAGAAAACCGACTTGCGTGTATTAGGGATCGAAAGCTCCTGTGATGAAACCGCCGCAGCGGTCATCACGAACGGTCGCGTGATCACGAGCAGCATCATCGCCAGCCAGGTGGATTTGCATGCCCAATTTGGCGGCGTTTACCCCGAGCTGGCTTCCCGTGAACACATCAAGGCCATCTATGCCACTATTAATGAAGCACTGCAGCAGGCGCATCTGCAAGTTCGAGACCTGGATGCCGTGGCTGTGACGCGCGGCCCCGGGTTGGCTGGCTCACTGGTTGTGGGGGTCAACGCCGCCAAGGCCTTGGCCATGGCCGCAGAACTGCCCATCATTGCCGTGAACCACCTCGAAGGTCACATTTATTCCGCCTGGCTGCATCCCGCTGACGCTCAACCTTCACCTGAACCGCACTTTCCAATCGTGGCGCTGTTGGTCTCGGGCGGGCATACCGAGCTGGTGCTGATGCTGGACCATCTGCAATACCGCCCATTGGGCAGCACGGTTGATGATGCAGCCGGTGAAGCTTTCGACAAAGTAGCCCGCCTATTGGGACTGGCATACCCGGGCGGCCCATCCATCCAAAAGGCCGCCGCAGACGGTAACCCAAAGTCATTCAACTTCCCCAAGGCGCGCCTGGCGGAACCCTATGATTTTTCGTTCAGTGGGGTCAAAACCGCCGTTCTGCGCGCCGTGGAAGAGTTAAAATCAGCCGGCAAACCGCTTCCAGTGGCTGACCTGGCCGCCAGCTTTCAGGCCGCAGTGGCTGCAACGCTTTTCGAAAAAACCATGGCTGCCGCTGAAGAATTCGGAGCCCACGAGATCATCGTGGCTGGCGGTGTGAGCGCCAACAAGGAATTGCGGGAACGCTTCCGTTCTCAGACTAAATTCCGGGTCCATATTCCCTCACTGAACCTCTGCACGGATAATGCCGCCATGATTGCCGCGGCAGGATATCAGCATCTGATGCACAAGCAGCTGGATGAGCTTAGTTTTGACGTATTGCCCAATTGGCCGCTGACAGCGGCCGTGCAGCCCGGTTAACCCCCGAGCCCCAGGGTTTACATGAGCAGAGCCACCAGGATGACCGTTGAACCAATAAAGCCTACTGAAGCAGATGAACAACACCCTTCTCTCGGGCTGAAGCGAGCCGCCAGCTTGCGCTCAACCGCCTCCACTGGCTCGGCAGACAAGGTTTGCGCCTCTGGTCTGCGGCTGCGTTGGGGCCAAACCTGCCCTTACTGCGGAAAAGGGCCGGTCGTATACGACAGCATGCTCAACCTTCTATGCGAAAATTGCGGTAAGGCCGAAAGAGGAGCCTTTACCTGATAACCATCTTACGCTGGTCAGTTGGGCCAGCCCAAAAGGAGACAGAATGGACGCAAAAGTAGTGTGGCAGCACGGCATGACACTAATTGGTCAGGCCAGTTCGCCTTACACCATCAAAATGGACTCCGCCAAAGAAAGCGGCGGCGATGATGACGGCTTCAGACCCACCGAACTGTTGGCAATTGGCACCTGTGGCTGTACGTCCATGGACGTGCTTTCGATCTTGCGCAAGAAAAAGGTTGACTTTAGCGCTTTCGAAGTCAAAGTCCATGTGGAAAGCCGGACGACCGAGCACCCGCATGTTTTCACCAGCATGGAATTTGAATACATTGTCACTGGCAATCACATCCATCCGGAAGATGTCGAGCGCGCGGTTCAACTCTCGGAAGAGAAATATTGTCAATGCATCGCGATGCTGAGTAAAACTGCTGCGATCAGCCATAAAATCACCATCCACGAATTAGCCAATTGACATCTTGATGGCTCACGTGATCGGCACACGCCACTCGCAGCTCAGCCTGCCAGATGGCGTGTGAATTATTTATAAAAATCTGGAATCCGACTTATGCAGCATTTCGCTCAAAAAATATGGATTTGCCTTTTGTCGGCAGCGATCCTTACCAGCTGTGGCGCAGCTGCCCCTGCTGTGCAGGAAACCCTGCCGCCAGACGCCAGCCCCACGCTTACCGCGACCCTTCCCAGCCCCAGCGCAACGCCTGAGCCCACCCCCAGCGGCCCAACCGTGGCTCAGCCACCCGTTAACCGTACACACTACCAGCTGGATTTAATCCTGAATTATTACTCCAAGTTTGGCAGTGTGTCTGAGGCAATCACCTATACCAACCGTTCTACCCAAGCCTTGCCTGAGATCCTGCTGGTCGTTCCGCCTCGCGATTATGCGGGCAGCTACCAACAGAATAACCTGACCGGTGAACGCGTTGCTGGTTTTCGGGAGGAGGGCGTGCGTACTTACGTCCAGCTGAGCTCCCCCCTGCAGCCCGGAGAGTCCACCCGGATTTCGATCAACTTTCAGCTGTTTTTCCCCGATCATCAGGGCGTTTTCGGCTCCACCAACCGCCAGACCAACATCGCGGACTGGTATCCGTATATTCCACCTTTTTCGGAGGAAAAAGGTTGGCTGGCTTACAGTCGCCAGGTGGATGAGACCAATACCATCGTCGGGGAATATATCGTCAACGAATCCGCGGATTTTGACGTCTCACTGCAGTTGACGGATCGGGCAGATCTGATCGAAGTCGCCGCCAGTGCTCCAGCAGTTGAAGAGAACGGCAAGTACCGCTATCATCTCGAGCTGGCCCGTGCATTTTCTTTCTCAATTTCGGACAGCTTTTTTGAGCATGAGATCGTCCAGGATGGAGTGCGCATCCACTCCTATGTATTTATGAATCAACAGGAATCCGGCGTCGCAGTCACCGAAATCGCCGCCCAGGCGATGAAGATGTTTTCGGAAATGCTCACGCCTTATCCGCGGGAAATGATTTCAATCGTCTCAGCTGACTTTTTGCACAACATGGAGATGGATGGCATGGTGATGATCAGCAACAAGGTGTTTGATTTCTATGACAACACTCCGCTGAATAATCTCACCATCCTGACCCCGCATGAACTTTCGCACCAATGGTTTTACAGCCTGGTCGGCAACAATTCAGCGGAAGAACCCTGGCTGGATGAAAGCCTGGCAACCTACAGTGAAGTGCTTTTTTATGAGCGCTACCATCCGGAAGATGTCACCTGGTGGTGGACCAACCGCGTGGACGAATATGGTCCGAGCGGGTATGTCAATTCTGACATTTACCTTGCGGGTGGATACAATGCCTACCGTAATGCTGTCTACTTGAATGGCGCCCGTTTTTTGCAGGAACTGCGCGTGGCCGTTGGTGACCAGGCCTTCTTCGCTGCACTTAAAGATTATGCCATGACCAATTTTTATGGCATTGCCACCCGGCAGGATTTCTTTGACGCGTTTGGCCGGTACAGCCAGGCGGACATTGCGCCAATTCTGGGCCGCTATTTTAAGTGAGGCATAACCTCTCTCTGCAGCAATACCTTTAACTGCAACAAGCGCCGCCCAAAACAGGCGGCGCTACTTTTGAAACGTTGTCTCCGGTCAGAAGAAGTTATTGCGCGCTGGCGTTACCGGCGTCCGCCGGCGCTTCAGCGGACTGAAACCAGGCCAGCATCTCCGGCACTGAGAAAATTCCCTCCAACGCCTTTTGGGTCTTGGGTCTGAAATAATATGCCCCCGGAGTGGAAAGGATCGGGAGGGCAGTACTACGCAGCGCGCGCTCCCAATTGAGAGGACGCTTCTGCAGCGCTTTGCGCAGCGAGCTTTCTGACTTTTGGCTTATTTCTGAACCGAACAACTCGCTGAGCTGGCTCTGTAGGTCTGCTTTGATGCGCTTGTAGGAACGCCTTCCCAGCCAAACCAGCAGCACATAGAAAAGGATAACAACATTTATCGGTATACTGTGGGCAATATAAAAATCGAGCACGGCTGAACCGGCGCTGCCCAACAGGGACCTGATCATCACGTCAATCATTTTTTCTCATTTCAAAAACATGGGGAGGAAAACCTTCCCTCCCCATGTTTGGAATTGAAATCAACCTACTTGGCTTCAGTTTCATCCGGCGCGCCGGCTATTTTTTCCCAACCCTTGGTATTCTTGGTATACATGAAGATGGCTACGCCTAACAGAGCTGCCAAAACGACCAGCCCGAGCGGGCCACCCAGCCATTGCACCATTTTAGTGAAGAGTAGGTTCGGCCAGAGGAAGCCGTCAGCAATGCTGGTAATCTGCACCGCCTGTTCCGGCAGCGCAAAGCCCGATTCAACCGCGGCAGCGGTGAAGAACGGCGACATTGCAGTGGCGATATAGAACCCGGCTCCAATTTCCAAAATGCCTGCCACAATCATCCGCACGATGTTGCCTTTCATGACCGGGGCCATCAGTGCAACCACAAACGGAATGACGGCCAGGTCAGCGAACAAGATGACCCGGTTGCCCGGCAAAATAATGCTGAGCAAAATGGCAATCGGGACAAGCACCAGAGCGGTCGAGATGGCGGCCGGGTGTCCGGTCAGGATGGCTGCATCCAGGCCGATGTAAATTTCACGGCCAGAGGCGCGCTTCTGCATAAACTCACTGGCAGCTTCCGAAACCGGAATGAGACCTTCCATAAGGATGGCCACCATCCGGGGCAGCAGCAGCATCACAGCGGCCAGGTTCATCGCAACACCCAGGATGTCAGCAATGACCTGCAGCGTGGTCTTCTCTGCCGGCACTTTAAAGGCATAAGCCAAGATGCCAAGCACCAGTCCGATAATAAACCCCATCACAACCGGTTCACCAAAGAGGCCCCACTTCCTGCGGATCGTCTCGGGATCGGCTTCCAGTTTTCGCAGGCCGGGGATTTTCTCGAAGATCCAGTTGACCAAAATGGCAAACGGGACCCCAGGCGCAGCCGTCAAATGCGGGATGGAGATGCCCGGTACGTTGTAGAAGTGTTGTACTGCCTTGGCTGTCCAGTCCCCCAAGAAGAGGGCCAGGGCAGCAGCAATCGCAGCTGCGATGAAGCCGTAAACCACATTCTTGGTGGCGATTGAAACCAGCGACCCCAAGAAGGCAAAGTGCCAGAAGTTCCAAACGTCCACGTTCAGGGTTTTGGTCAGCTTCAGCAGCAGGAAAACAATGTTCACCAGCAGCGCAATCGGAATGACCGCCAGGCCGACGTTGGTTCCAAAGGCGATCGAGGCGGCGGCCGGCCAACCGACATCAAAGATGTCGCGTTGAATGCCTAGGTTAGTTGTAAGCGCCTGGCCAACATTGCTCAATACGGTTCCCATCAATCCAGTCACCAGGTTGATGCCGATAAAGGCAATACCCACCGTGATGCCGGCGCGGAAGGCGCGGCCAAATTTGGCGCCAAGGATCAGCGCCAGGATGATGATGATGATGGGCAGAAGAATTGTGGATCCGAAGGTATCAAAAAAAGCTTTTAATCCAGTAAGAATTGCATCCATGTTTTAACTCCTATATTTGAATAGTTGCCAACAATAAATACACTTGAAGATTATCTACTGTCCCTGCTAATCCGCCTCCTTTCGCTCTGAACTAAATCGTTTTTTACCAGCATCACCTGGAACCTGAGCAATTAAGCCGGTTCCCTGCACGACTCCTAAGAGTTGGCATCGACCTCCGCTGAAACCAGGTTTGAACACTGGCAGCGGATGTTTTTTCTTTGAGGACGGCTCCGGTCCATCTGGAACCGTGGGTGTAACTATTTAATGTGCACTAAAAATAGACAGGGCTTAAAAAATTATACCCAATCATCACACAAACATGCCATGTTATGACAACATTTGCTATTTATAAAACCCAAAACGGTTTTTTGCGTTGCGCCAGGCAAACGATCTTTGCCAGGCTTTATGTTATGATTTCTTTGCAGGTCCAATCTCGGAAACATTTCAAGCCTGCTGGAAGGAGAATATTTGATGAAAATTGCAATTGGCAGTGATCATGCCGGCTTTGAACTGAAAAAGATTTTGATTGATTACCTTAACGAACAAACCCTGGTTGCGGCTGAAGTGGATGATCTCGGCACCTTTACTCCCGACCCGGTGGATTACCCCGACATCGCTGAAAAAGTAGCGCTGAAGGTGGCCCAGAAAAGCTGCGACCGCGGGATTCTGATCTGCGGAACCGGCATCGGCATGGCGATTGCAGCCAACAAAGTGCCTGGGGTGCGCGCCGCCCAGGCCCATGATGTCTATTCCGCCCAGCGGGCTCGAAAAAGCAATGACGCCCAAATCATCACCCTGGGTGCGCTGGTCATCGGTCCGGAATTGGCGAAGACCATCATTGCCGCCTGGCTTCCTGCGGAGTTTGCCGGTGGCCGCTCTGCGCCCAAGGTTCAGAAATTGATCGATCTGGACGAACGCTATCATAAGTTCTAAATTTGAGTTAAAGCTGCTTCAGCCGGGTCAATACCAAGCATAAGCATTAATTTAACCACGGTAAATGGGTCGCGCAGGTAGTGCCCAAAGCGCAGCGCCTCGCGGATGTCTTCATCACTCAGGTGGATCGCTCGCGGGTCCAATGGCAAACCCGCCTGGATGAGCCGGGTGCGAATCTCAGACTGGGGTGGCACCTGGGCAGCGATGGCTTGCACCTGCTCCCAGTTTTCAATGATGCCAAGTTTTAGCGTTTCAAACTCCGCTGGCGTAAGCGCCAGAAACTTGCGCTGGGTGCGAATAACCTGGTCGGCGGTATCGCCAAAAACAGCACGGATTCGCTCGACCTCGTCCTGAGCGGTGGGCAGCAGCGCCTGTGAAAGCATTTGGCGGGCTTCAGCCTGGCTGATACCGCGCAGATTCTCATAGAGACCAGCGATTAATGTCGTGGCGTAGGCAACTTTTGTTCCATGGAAGCCTGCCGGCCGTCCCTGCCGCATCAATTTCATTTCCCAATAGTGCGAACAGGAATGTTCTGCACCTGAGGCTGGCCTGGAGTTACCCGCCAACATCATGCAGATGCCCACGTCTAACAGGCTGTCCGTCAGGGCAAAGATAGCTTGCTCCCAATCCGACTCCAACCGCTCCAAAAGTCCGACCACCCGCAGGAGGCCTTTGCGCGTCCGTTCCGCCAGTTCTGGCACATAGCGGTCATTCCATAACAGGCCGCCCAAAGCCCAGTCTGCCAGGGCTGTGTACTTGCCGATAACGTCCCCAAAGCCAGAGGCAATCATATCGCGCGGGGCAGCACACAGTACGTTCAGGTCGGCAAAAATCGCTACGGGCGGTTTGCTGATAATGGTCTGCTTCATGCCGTCCAGCGTTAGCGAGCTTCCTGAAGAAGCGTAGCCATCCATACTCGGAGCGGTCGGCATGCTGATAAAATCCGCTTTGGCCCGGTAAGCAACAAACCGGGTAAGGTCCGTCAGCGTGCCCGAACCGACTGCCAGAAAGAGGGTCTCACGGTTGTCGATTTGACTGAAAATTCGCGTGATGCTGCGGTCATCGGGCACAACGGGATTCCCGTTCAGAACAATTTGACGAGTGACAATCTGCCGTTCCTGCAGGGCTCTAGAAGCGCGTTCAGCCAGGATCGGGAGGAGGTTTTGGTCGGTGACCAGGGTGACATGCGCGTGCCCATGCAGCTGGCAATAAGCCGCCATCTGTTCAACAGCGTCCTTCGCGATCACATAATAAATTTCATGTTCCATAACCCTCCGTTTCTGGCTCGCGTTACGAAAGCCTGAGCCACTGGCAATCGCTCACAAAAAATATTATCAGGTCGCCATGCCCGGCATTCCAACCTGACCTGCTTTCAAATTATACGGCTTGCCCGTTTGAAGGGCGTTCAATGCGTGCGGATCCGGCCAGCTGGTTTTGCCGGCAAATCCACTCCAACGCTTCCACCCGATCCAGGGCATCGTCCAGGCTGCGCCCCAAACTTAATACTCCCTGCCCAATAATCAGCACAAGATCGCTGGCGGGCAAGGCGCCCTCCAAGTCTGGCTGCTGGCAGATGCTGATCCGGCCAACCTGCCGCTCCAGGGCTGGCAAGATGGAAAAGTCAAGCGCCCTGCCGCTTGTCAGCCAAAACATCGCATAAGCTGGCTGGCAAAGAAACAAGGCATCGTGCTCAGTGCGGGAATAGACCAGGCTGTGGATCTCGGGGTGAAGCGGTGGCGTGACCCCATTGAGCGCGGCTCCACCTTTCAGTTCGAGAATGGCGATATCCTCCACCCCCGCTTCCGTGAGGCTCGTTCCGCCCGCCAGGGTCAGATAGCGCGACCGCGTCAGGCGCAGGCTTGCTTCTGAGAGTGTACCCAGCACAAAGCCACTCCGGGCGCAGCGCTGAGCGGCCTGCAGGAAGGCATTCTGGACCTGCTTAGAAGCCAGAGTGGCAACCGCGCGGGTATTTCCACCTTCCGCGCGGTTTACCAGCCCCACTATGGCATTCGTTACCCGTTTGTAGGGTTCAAGCATCTTAATCGATCAACCCCAGACCATCTTATCTTGTTCGCGACGCAGTTTGACAATCAGATCATTCTCGCGCAGCTGAATCTGGTCATACCGGATCGCTTCGCCCTGCTTAATTGGAGCAGTGAGAACGCCTCCCACCGCGCAGCCGATCGGGATGAGGTTCTCCTGGCGGGCAACTTCTGCCTTTTCAATCATTGCGTAAACGGTATAGCCGCCCAACGCATCGATTGTTTCTCCTGCTTGCAGGTCCTTCTTGGCCACTGCAATGCTTTCGCAGACTGGCTTCAGCTTCATATTCAATGTTTCGCGCTGATCCATGACTACGTTGGCAATGGTGATCGGAGATTCAAGATTTGCCAGGTGATATGGACGGTACAAGCTCCAGTAGCCATTGTTGCCGCCTGCCAAACCGAGGTAATTGAGGTCAGCCTTGATTTTCGGTTGATCTGTGGTGATGACCACGAAAACACCCGGGGCCGGGCCAACCGCGTAGTCCACAAAACCTTTGCTGCTGAAAATTCCGCCAGCAGCCTTGGGTACAAACACCTTGGCAAGATCGCGCCAGTCGCAAGCCGGCCCGTGCGCTCCGCGCACCTCCGGCTGGAAGCCGACACCGTTCCCGATGGACGTCATTTCAACCATGGTCTTGGTCCCATCCACAAACGATGCCAGCATCTTCGGGCTCATATTCTTGGCTTTGGCACGTTCAGCCAGCGTTGTGGGGTTGGCAGTGCGATCCAGCGGGTTATTCTTGCCTTTTCCGATCATGGCAATTTCAAAACCAAGCGCGTCGGCAAAGTCATAAATTTCTTTGATAGTGCCAGGTTCATCCCCAGCAATCAGGGTATAGACCACGCCCTTCTTAATTGACTTTTGGGTCAAGTAATAACCAATCGTGGCATCAGTCTCTACATTCATGTTAATGACCGGTTTGCCTGCCTCAATGGCCTGATCACAGACCATCGCGCCAACATTCGGAATGCCGGTACACTCCACGATGGCATCCAGCGCTGGAATTTTCACCAGAAAGTCGGAGGAATGCGTGGCAATTCGCTGTCCTTCGCGGATGAGCTGATCGGCCTTTTCAACCTGCTCTTCTTCCCAATGGACGATGCTGGGGTCCACACTTGCTTCAACGTAGGCGTCATAAGCCCGGGTGGGCATGACGTCTGAAACCGCGACGACTCTCATGCCATGCATTTTTTCCACCTGAGACATCAAACCGGTCCCCATTTGGCCAGCACCCACCAACCCAATCCGATATGGGCCGGCGCTTTTTTCTCTCTCAATCAGCCGTTCTTTCAAGGTAGCCATAAACACCTCTTTCTAAGCGATTTCTTCGCCAATAATTTCAATTTTGGATCCGGGATGGAGCCAAACCAGCTGTTTTTTCTCCACGCAGACGTCACCTGGCATTTCTACCTGTGTTTCGCCATTAAACTTCATCACGAGGTGTCCCAAATTCCGAAAATTAGTGTTGGCAACCTCACCGACCGCCAAAATCACGAATGGTTCGCCATCCAGAAAAATGCGATCCCCCGGAACCAAGTCGGCTTCCAATGATTTTCCATCATGGATGACGGAAAACTCGTATAACTCCTGGGGGGCACTCTCGCCAAAAAACACCAGAATGCCTGCTTCAGTGAACTCACTGACCAGGGCTCCTACATGCAGAACGGTCGCCGTATATTTCTTCAATCTTCCCTCGTCTTTTTCAGGGATCATCCGGCACAAAATGCCGGACAATCCGATCATAACCAATAGACCGGCCGAGATCCACCTCAGAAGGGCCGGCAGCCGCAAAATCGCCTGACGGTCTTATTTATTATTATTGTTATTATTTTCCAAATCCTGCACCCTTACGCCGGACACGAAAAATTCTTCGGTGATGAAGCGGAAGAGTGGGCCGGAAGGTTTGGTCGGGTAAATGTCAACCGTTGGCACTTTTTTCATTGGGTAAACGCCAACCCGGGCGGTACCCCCGCAGTCAATCACTGCGCAGGCGATCTGATCAAACGGTACCCCGCCGCGGAAGCCATCTTTAACAATGCCACCCGTCAGATCGGCAATTTTTTGTGCCAGGGGATGAATCCCGCCACCCGTGATGGACGCGATCACTTCTCGGCCCGGCTTGGGCTCGATCACCAGCGGGCCACCCCAACCACCTGGCCCATGCTCGATTACCAACTTCTTGTACTCTGCCATTTTTCCTCGATTTGATTAAGTTACACAAACTGATGAACACTGGAGTGGCTGGTGGGGGAAGCCCACCGGCCACTCCCATATTGAAAAGCAACTAATTGGTGTACAAGCCAATACTGGCGAAGTACGCCAAAACGACAGCCAAAGGTCCGGTCACAAAGCGCGAGAACAAGACCGCCGGAACGCCAATTTCGACGGTTTCTGGTTCAGCTTCGCCCAAAGCCAGACCTACCGGGATGAAGTCACAACCCACCTGCGGGTTGATGGCAAACAGAGCCGGCAGAGCATACTGCGCCGGGATCGCTTTGGTCGCGAACTGGGTGCCCAACAGCGTCCCGATGATCGAAGCGATCACAGCACCTGGGCCAAGCAGCGGTGAAAGGATCGGGATGGCAATGATGATCGAGAGCACGACCAACCCCAAAAGACTGCCTGCCAAAGGAGAAAGGGTGGTTGCAATCCAGTCACCAATGCCTGTCTTCAGGATGATACCGATGATCAGGGAGATGAATGCCATGAAGGGCAAAACATTCTTGATCACCTGGTCGACGGAATCCCGACCGGCCTGGTACATGGCGCCCACAACCTGCCCCACTCCACGGCCAATTTTTTCAAGGAATTTGCTGATACCTTTCATTTCGTCCTCCAACTAACTTGCTGCTGCTTCAGCCGTCGTACTGCGCTTGGACATGATTGCAGTAATCCGTTCAGTCACAATTCCGCGGATCAGAATGACAACCAGACCAATCAGTAAGTAGCGAATGGCCAAATCTGAAACACGATAGCCGGCCTGTTCAATGCCAGCGGCGATGCCGCCCCAGACGAAGTATTCACCCGGGTTGACGTGCGGGAAGATGCCCAGAGGGGGATGCACGTACGAAACAGCAGCATCATAGAAAGCCGGCTTATATTTTTCGGGCAGGAAGCGCCCCATGGTATAGGCCATCGGGTTGGTCAGGAAGAATACGGAAAGGAACGGCAAAACTACATAGCGGATCGGATAGTAAATCAGACCTTCCTTGCCTGCCGCTTCGCCAACCTTGTCAATCTTTTCCGGGCCGATCAAGGTGATCAGCGCGTTGACAAAGGTCATCAGAACGACCAGCAGAGGAATGATGCCTGTGACCAGGCCTACAAATTGTTCGCCGCCGGCTTGAAAAAGGCCAATGAACCATTCAGCAGCGGTTGCTAGTGCTTGCATATTTTCCTCCAGTTAAATCAATAAGAATGAACGATCGGAACGACTTTACCTGCAAAACACTGCCCTACATCAATCGATAGTATCACCTCCTTTAGCAGCAGCACTCTGATCGGGCTTTTTGGCTTTGTGATACATCCGGACGCTCTTGATATCGTCCAATTTCGTCGGGGCCTTTTCGATCGCATCTGCTTTAAAATATTCTTTTGCGGCATTGCGGAATGCCTCAATCAGCTTTTTATTCAAACCAAAAGTTTGCTGTGTATCGGTCAGATCTTTCGCATTTTGCCCAATCAAAGCCTGCACAGACTTGAGTCCCGAAAATATTGTGAATCCGGATAGTTTTTCGGCATGCAAAATGTTAAAGTCCGGATCTACAACCAACACCCCGTAAATACGGCCGGACCACTTGCCACCAGACATACCGACGGAGGTCAGGCCATCTTTGCGGATTTGCTTAAGACGCTTGTAATAGCGGCGGGCTTGCCACCCAGTCAACAACAGCTGGACGCCGTAGGCAACAGCCAGGCCAATGAAAATAAAACCAAAGATTTTGTTATCCAAGCCGTTTCTGCCTTCCTGAACTAAAACAAATTGAGGGCTCCGCCAAAGCGGAAGTTTCAACCCTTAAGTTTTTGAACAATTTCTTCAATAACGGCATCTTTGCCGATACCGGTCAGGAATGCCAGCGTCTGGATGACCGGGACATCGCGCTCCGTCCGAACCGGCGTCGTCGTCACAATCAGGTCTGCATCGTGCGACAATGTAGGCACTTCACTGGCCTTGCACTGTTGGATTGTGACTGGAATGCCGCGCTTTTCCAGTGCTTCTTCCAGCGCTTTTGCCACCACGGTCGACGTAGCGATGGCAGTTCCACAGGCTACCAGTATTCTCTTTTTTCCTAACATGATGACTCTCCTTTTTTACCTTTTTATAAAATGGTCTAAATCAATGTATGCCTGCTTGCTTTTCCGCTTGCGAAAAAGCACTCATAACTTCCTTGGTGTCAGTGGCCGCCAAAAGCCGCTGCAGCAGCTCGGAATCTTGCAGCACACCCGCCACTTCCTGTAGCATTTCAATTTGGGCGTGGGGCTCTTCCAGTGCAAGCAGGAAGACGATGCGAACCTCAACTGCCTCATCCGGCGAAACCATATTTTGAAAAACCACCGGTTTGTTAAGTGTCGCCAACGCCACTCCAGAATGGATGACATGCTCAATGTCAGTGTGGGGTATCGCGGCGTTGATCTCACCACCCAAAGGCAGGCCGGTGGGCAGGGCACTCTCGCGGGTCAGCGCAGCATCAATGAAGCTTTCTTTCACCAGGCCAGCGTCAATGAGTCGCTGCCCCAACTGGCGGATCACTTCGGTGCTATTCTCAGCATCCATCTGCAGACAGATCGCTGATTCCACAAGATACTTAGTTAACGACATGAACAAATCTCCATCTTTATGGGGTGACCCGCAGGAGTTCGGGTCACCCACGTTGATATTTATCGACTTAATAAAGCATCAGTTCCGGCGCCTCAAGCGCGCCGACCAAATCAGCTAAAAAGGACGCAGCAACTGCCCCATCTACCACACGGTGGTCCGCTCCCAAGGTAATCGAAAGCATTGGGCGGACTGCGATGGTATCTTTGTCATCAATTACTACTGGTTTACGAATCAGGCTTCCTACTGCCAGGATGGCTGACTGCGGGGGATTGATGATGGCAGTGAACGAGCTGATGCCATACATTCCCAGGTTCGAAATCGTAAACGTGCCTCCAGAGACATCATACGCTGTGAGCGCTCCACTGCGAGCCTGGCTGGTCAAGAAGCGCAGCGTATCATTAATCTCCTCCAGAGAAAGCTGATCTGCGCCATGAATGACCGGCACGATCAGCCCATCTTCCACGGCAGTCGCGATCCCAATATTGAGCTCACCCTCCAGGAGGATCTTGTCGTCTTGAAGCGATGCGTTCAGGTATGGATGGCGGCGCAGAGACCAGGTGACGGCCTTCACCAGATAGGCAGTCAAAGACAGTGCTGCCTTGCCATCCTTTGTGGCTTTGGCATTGATCCGCGCCCGAGCTGCTTCGGCCTGGCTCATATCCACATCACATGTCAGGTAAATATGAGGTGTCGACTGATAACTGGCCGTCAGCCGCTCGGCAATGCGCTTTCGTTTGCCTACCAGGGGGATACTTGTACCCACCCGGGCTCCCCTTTGCGCTGGCGCTTCAGGCCGCTGGGGTGCATTCTTTAGTACGTCAGCCGCCTGCACTCGCCCGCGCGGGCCAGAGCCGGCCAGGCTTTCAAGCGAAATACCTTGTTCAGACGCCAGTCGCCGGGCTGCCGGAGTGGCTGGAACAGTCACCCGGGGAACGACCTGATCCTTCAGCTTCTCGGCGTAAGTTTCTACATCTCTGCGGGTTACTTTTTGGCCACTCGCCGGCACCTGATCTAACGGTACACGCAAATCGGCTGAGACTTTTTCAGCCAAAGGGGTGGCATGCACAGCGGGTTTCACAGGCTGGGCAACCGGCGCAGGCGCAGGGGTTTGCGATTTGGGTTGCGCCGCTTCTGCGCTTCGTCCGGGCAGCCCTTCCGCGCTTTCGCCATCTTTAAGGATATATGCGACAACTTTAGTTACAGGAGCTTCTTCATTCTCATGATACAGAATATTGGCCAAAATTCCACTCTCGGGGGCCTCAATCTCGCTGGTGATCTTATCGGTCTCCACTTCAATCACCGGCTCCCCTTTTTCAATTCGGTCGCCTTCTTTTTTCAGCCAGGAGATAATCGTGACTACTTCCTGGTCCATATCCATTTTGGGCATAATAAACTCTGTGGGCATTGCTGCTCCTTCCGTCAATATTGGTTCGCCAAAATCGCCCGGACCTCAGCTTCAATATCGGCTTCCTGAGGCACGGCCGCCGCTTCAAGGAAGCGGTTGTAAGGGATAGGAACATCCTTGCCAGCCAGGCGCCGCATCGGCGCATCGAGGTAGTCGAAGGCTTCACTGCCAGAAACAACAGCCATCACCTCGCCTGCCCAGCCGCCGGTCTGCACGGCTTCGTGGACGATTAACAGCCGGCCGGTTTTCTTGACCGACTTGATGATGGCCTGGGTATCCATTGGGCGCAGCGTGCGCAGGTCCAAGACCTCTACACTAATGCCTTCTGCCTCCAGCCTGCCAGCCACAGCCAGCGACTTGTTGACCATAATTCCTGAAGTAACGATGGTGAGGTCAGTTCCTGCATGTTTAATATCAGCCACACCCAGCGGAATGGTATATTCCCCTTCGGGAACCTCGCCTTTAACCTTATAGAGCAATTTGTGTTCTACGAAACAGACCGGGTTGGGGTCACGAATGGCGCTCAGCAGCAGCCCTTTGGCATCATAGGGGCTGCTTGGTGCAACCACTTTAATCCCCGGGATATGCATCAGCAAGCTCTCGAGAGATTGCGAATGCTGGGCAGCTGCACCGGTGCCTGAGCCCCCTGCCATCCGGACGACCATGGGCACTGTCGCTTTACCGCCAAACATAAAGCGGGCTTTGGCTGCCTGATTGACCAGTGGTTCCATGGCCAGCAGAATAAAGTCCATAAACATCATTTCAGCGATCGGTTTCATCCCGACCATTGCCGCCCCAGCCGCCGCACCGACAATGCCAAGCTCCGAGATAGGGGTTTCACGGATGCGTTCCGGCCCAAATTCCGCCAACATGCCGGCACTGACGCCAAAGGCGCCGCCGTAACTGCCAATATCTTCCCCAATCAAGAAAACGGTTTCGTCTCGGCGCATTTCTTCGACCATCGCGTCGTGGATGGCTTCACGATAAGTAATTTCAGGCATATACCCACTCCGTCAAATCATTAACATCAGGTTCTGGTGAATTTTCTGCAAAAGTAACCGCATCATTTATCTCAGCGGTTAATTCTTCCTGAATCTGTTTGACAATTTCCACGGTGATCAAATCCGCTTTCAGCAGCAGCCCTTCAAACCGGTCAATTGGATCTTCAACGGTCTTCCAATACTCAATTTCTTCCTTGGTGCGGTACAGGTTGCGGTCGCTCTTGGAATGGCCAAAGTAACGATAGGTTTGCGTCTCAACGAAAACCGGTCCAGCGCCAGTGCGGGCATGTTCTGCTGCCATTTTTGCAAATTCGTAGACCGCCAACACGTCATTGCCATCAATATAGTAGCCCGGGATGCCGTACGCCTCAGCGCGAGCCTTGAACGGAGTCCGTGCAGATACCCGGTTGACGTTGGCGGACATGCCGTATTGATTGTTTTCACAGAGGTAAAAAATGGGTAGCTGCCAGATCCCGGCCATATTTAAGGATTCATGGAATATGCCTTCATTGGCGGCACCATCTCCGAAGATCGTCATGACAATTTTGTCAGACTTGCGCATCTGGATCGCCAGGCCGACGCCTACCGCCAGCTGCAGCCCTCCGCCGACGATGCCATTGGCACCCAAATTATTGGCGGTTACATCGGCGATGTGCATGGAACCCCCGCGTCCATGGCAGTAACCGGTATCTTTGCCCAAAAACTCGGCCATCATCCGGTTTACGTCCGCACCGCTGGCGATAAAATGCCCATGGCCACGATGGTGATTGAGCAGATAGTCTTCACCCCGGCGGACGGCAAAACCCGCGCCTACCGCGACGGCTTCCTGCCCGGCGGAAAGGTGCATGGTGCCGTGGACTTTGCCCAGGGCATACTGCTTATCGGCCATCTCTTCAAAAAGGCGGATCTTTACCATCGTCCGGTACATCTCCACCAGCTGTTCCGGGCTGAGGCCCAAATCTTTGCTTTTCGCAAGCGCATCTGTGGTCTCAAAATTGTCAAATTCTTGCTTTTTCCACATTGCCATATTTATTGCTCCGTTTGTTCGATCGGGTTAGGATTGGTTTAATACACTTTGCGCGGTCATGGAATCGGTGACCAGGATGTTGATATATTTACCCCGCACGGCTCCCAAGATGGGCATCACCTTTTCTGGCCCGCCCGCGACTCCCAGCCTTGAAGGGATGTTCATAAAACTGTTGATGGGGATCCCAATAATCCGGTTTTGGATTTCAATTGAACTTGGCTGGCCATTGATGTCAAAGAAAATTCCGCACACATCTCCGACCATTCCCTCAGCGACCATGTGCTGCATTTCAGCGGCTGTCATATGACCGGCCAGATAATATGGTGAATGCGCCAGGACCGAAGAGCCGATTCCCAAAAGTGCGATGCGAGCCTTGCTTCCGATTTTGAGTGTTTCCTGTACCCCTTTGCTACTCATCAGCACCTGGGCGATAGCTTCATTTTCCACCAAGAGCGGGGCATTCAAGAAGATCCCTTCACCTCGCACTTTGTCTCTGAGGCGGGCTACAATCGACAGTCCATCATATTCTTTGACGTGAGCGCCCAGCGACCCCAGAAGCTGCGCGACCTTAAGCCCCGGAATGGGTTGGTCCAGGTAGATTTCGTCAACCGTAGCGCTGATGGCTGTACCCCACGAAGTGCCAATGACTTGATCCGGTTCCAAAGACAGGCTTAATACTTTAGCAGCCGCTTTTGCCAGCTGCATGAGCAAAGGCTGACCATTGTGCAGTTCAACAACAACCGCCTGGGCTAAGCCGAAACGCTCGCATAACTGACGACCAATTTCGATGTTTTGGTTAATTGGACGCTCAATGTGGACGGTGATCATTCCCAGCTCACGAGCTTCAGACAGCATGCGCGACACCATGGAGCGCGTTACCCCCAAGCGGCGTGCAATTTGCTCCTGGTTTTCATTACGAACGTAGTAAAGCTCAGCTACATCCGCCAGTAGGTCCAATCTTGCTTGTCTTTTGATGGCAGCTACCATATTTTGCTCACAATTTATTGGGATAACTCACTTATGTGATAATACCATAAGCTTTGAATCTTGTCCAGACCCATTTTCAATTTTTCTTAATTTTCACTTAACCGCTGGTTAACCTGCAGCAAAATTCCTGTGGCAGCCACATTGCGGCGCGGGCAAACGCCAACTTTTATAAATAACCTGTTCTTTTTTCTCATGTCACCTCTGCGCGTCATCCTGCACGCCCAAAGCGCAGCCTGACCAGCGTTGACAGCCACCAGGCGGCTGCCCGCGCAATGCGTGCCTAACTTGACAGAGGGGTTGTTCGTGATAATATGCAAATTCGGAGTAAAAATATGAATGAAAACCCCAATCACGAAAAAGAAAACGCTGAGCTGACCGCTGCGCCCCAGCCTTCAGCTAGTCCTGCAAGCAGCTCCCCAGCCCAGCCAAACCCACCTTCGGGTACAAATTCGGGCCATTCCATCTGGCAGCAGGGACCGCTGGGCTGGCTGGCGATTGCGTTGATCATTATTTCGATGTTGCTGCTCGGTTTTTGGATCTTCGGACAAGACATTCAAGCCGCACCAGCCCCAGAAGGCACACCTAGCCTGACGGCTATGCTTTCTGACCCGGCAGTCAACGTGCGCCAGAGCACGCTGGCACCGACATTCCCGCTGCCTACAGCAACCGCTGCTGTGGTTTACCCCACCCCAACGGCGACCGTGGAACCACGTAACGAGGTGATCACTTACACCATCAAGGACGGAGAGTCGATTGCTTCAATCGCTGAAAAGTTCGGTTTATGGCCCGAAACCATCCTGTGGGCCAACCGCTACGAGTTAGGCGACGACTTGGCTGCCTACACTGAAGGCCGTCAGATTTACATCCTGCCGGTAGATGGCGTCTATCACGTCTGGAGTCAGGGCGAGAGTCTGAATGCTGTCGCAGAATATTATGGCGTGACACCGGATGAGATTATTGACTTTCCGGCCAACCATTTAAACCGCGACACTCTAGGCAGCCTGTCGCTGCCCAATATCAGCGCTGGCACCCGCCTGGTGGTCCCGGGGGGAACAATCCCCAATTACTTCGCGGATTCTTCGCTGCTCTCTTACCCAGCCGTTAGTTTGCTGCGCAGTCTGCCTGTGGGTACTCCGGAAACTTTTCCGGCTCCCCGCAATCAGATTATCGCTTACGTAGTCGCTCCGGGAGAGTCTATTTTCGGTATCGCAGAGAAGTTTGGCCTGAAAGCCGAAACCGTCTTGTGGTCCAACCGTTACATCATCGGTGATACCCCGGACGGCATTTACGAAGGCCAAAAATTGATTATTTTGCCCTCCGACGGTGTGTTCCACGCCTGGAGTTACGGCGAAGGCCTGAACGGCGTTTCCAGGAATTATCAGGTCTCTGTTGATACCATTGTAAATGAACCCCTCAACAAGCTGAACGAAGCCGAAATTGGCGATCCCAGCCTGCCGCGCATCAAAACCGGCACGATGCTTTTCATCCCGGGCGCCGTAGGTTCCACACCTTCGTGGGTGACGCCAGTTTCAGGGGATGATGATGGCATCGGCTCGCACCCGAATGTATCGTATTTGGGCGCTTTTGCCTGCAACGCTACTGCTTATCAGGTCGGAAGCGGCGTCTGGCAGCTGCCCACCGGCCGAACGGGCATCTCCGGTTATGAGTACAACCCACCGGTTCACAACGGTTTAGACTATGACGGTGAGACCGGCGATCCGCTCTATGCCACTGACTC
>DAOUFF010000032.1:0-49901 GCA_034430195.1 Anaerolineaceae bacterium
GCTGGTACCATGCCGCCCAAATCAAATGCAATGATATTCCACTCGTTCTCAAATTCTTCCGGGATGGGCTGTTTCCATTGGCCAGCCAGCAAGCCGATGCTCACATTCTGCAGATCCATTCCGCGGAAGAGCATTCCCAGCTGGCGGCCCATCTGCAGGTTGACCCCCTGAAAAGTCAGTGAACGATTCTGGAGCGAACCAATGTAGCGAAAAATTTCCGGGTAATCGATACGCGATTCATAGTCCGGTTCAGCAAAAGCAACAACATAGCCGCCGGGTGCTGTAACCCGCCGCATTTCAGCGATTACTTGCTCCGGATTCTTCGTCCAAAGCAGCAAGTAGTGGCACAGGCTGAGATCGAAGGCCGCGCTCCGAAAGGGCATCGCGCTGGCATCGCCGCAAACGGGTTCAGCGGAAGTGCCCAATCCTTTAGACCATAGGCAGCGCTGTCTGTCAAAGTCTAGCCCGGTAACGTCAAAGCCACGCTGCTGCAAGTCTGAAAACAATGCTCCCGTGCCGCTTCCCACGTCCAAAACGCGGCTTCCAGCCTTAAGGTTGATTTTTTGAAGGATGTAACTTCTTAAATTCTGCGTCCAGATCGACTGCAGCAAGTAACGGTCATGCCAGTCGGGCAATCTCATAAATCCAGGGGCTCCCGGCGGTTCCAAACCGCTTCCCAAGCTTCAGTGGCCAGGTTGCCTAGCGGGGCACCTGTGCCATTGCCAGGCAGCACAGTCCCATCCGGCAGAATCAACAGCCTGGCATATGGGGACACCGGGTTTCCGGCTTCTCCGGCGGCTTTCAGAGGCGCCGGTCTGACCAGCGGCTGCGGGTTGTCATGAATGATCTTCACTTCGGCCTCAGTGAGCACATCGAGCGCCTCAGCAAGCGTATTTTCAGTGCTACCCTGGGCTGGATGAAGCGCGAATGCGTTCGCTCCGGCAGATTTCAGCTGGTTGATCAGATCGCGAAGCGGAAAGCCTTCAGAAACGGAAATATCGACACAGGTGAAGAGGTCGAGCGGCAAGATCCGCAGTAAAGTCTGGATCTGGGCTTCGTTTGCCGGGTCTAGGCGGAAAACGAGATGATCCAGGCCGCTGGAAATCATTTGCTGCACAAAAGCGACATCCTCCAGCCGGCTTCCGGAACTGACCAAGCCGGTAACCAGGCCGAGCGTCTCAGCCTCACTGAGCAGAGCGATCAAATCTTCGCGCAGGGTCGCTTCACCACCTAAGAATACAAGCTGGGGAATGCCAGCGTTATAGGCTTTGGAGATGATGGCTTTCCAGGCCGTGCTATCCAACTCGCCTTCCGCCCCTGTGGGTTTCTGGGCGGCTCCTTCTAGCCGGTATGTCAGGCAGCAATCCAGCCGGAAGGGCGCCGAAATGTCTCCGGTCAATTCATGCGGTTCAAAACCAAGATCAACGGTCGGGTCCTGGTCGGGTTGGGTGACAAACTGATGGATTTTTTCCTGGAATTGGCGCAAATCTTCTTCAAGTTGGGTTGGCGGGGCGTCAAAGCGCCTGGCCATTTTTTTACTGGCTTCATGGATCGTTGCGCCATGCATCAGATGCCAGGCAAACTCAGTGGCAGTGCGGTTGAGGTGCAGCACTGAAGACGCATTGACGATCATCAGGCCTTCGCCGTCATTTTCGACCCGCAGATGAAGGCGGTATTGTTCAGCTTGATCGGCTGGGGTGTGATAGGTGATGAAGCCTGCTTTAAGAGGCTCAGGCGTGCTGGGTTGAAAAATTTCACGGATGCGCTCGATCAGACTGGTCATATCACTCCTCCAACAAGAAACTCATTACTGGGATCGGCTGGATATTCTGGTGGCCTCTGGCCAAAGGGCATCCACCACCGCATTCTTTCAGAAAGTCGCATGCCAGGCAGCCTTCCGGAATGGACCGGCGCTCTCTCAAATCGAGAGCCAGCGGGTGATTCCAGACCGAGTCCCACGAATCTTTGAGAATGTGCCCAAGGGATTCGTAGTACGACTGGCAGGGAATGACCTGCCCATCCGGCTCAATGCACATGTTGTAATAGGCGGCGGTGCAACCCTTTACCCCCAACTGCAGCAAAAGAGGGTTGAAATGACAATACTGGGTGGGGGTGTACCAGATCAGCCGCTGGCCCGATTTTTCGCAGTGCTCCTCAGCCAGGCTCAACAAGACCGGCAACTCGCTCTCGTTTAAGCCGGTCTGTACTTCGGCGCCGCGACCGGAATAAATCAGGGCGTTCAGCCCGATGGTGGGGACATGGAGATCCGCAAGGTAATTCAGCGTGTCGGCCAGAAATGGGGCGTTATTGCGCAGAAGTGTGGTATTGGTCATGACATATAGCCGGCTATTGATACAGTTGCGTAAGCCGGCTGTGGTTTCTTCCCAGGCGCCCCGGGCCAAGACCATTTCATCATGGATGGCAGGCAGGTGAGATTCCAGGGTGATCTGAACATGGTCCAACCCAGCCGCAACCAATTCATTGACGAATCCGGGGTCAGACAGCTTGCGGCCGTTGGTGTTTAAACCGGTGACCATCCCGAGCTTCTGGGCGTAACCCACCAGCTCTACCAGGTCAGCGCGCAGCGTGGGTTCACCGCCTGTAAAAACCACATGCGGGATGCGCAGCTGCCAAATGCGATCCAGCACCTGCTTCCAGGCGTTGGTATCCATTTCAGGATAGCTTCTGGCACGGGCATTGTAGCAATGCGAGCAATTGTTGTTGCAGCGGTAAGTTAGTGCCAGGTCCATGCGGTAAGGTGCGGAAAGCTTGGCAGAAAAAGGCATGTCCATATCCAGACCGAGGTCGCAGATTGGGCATAAATCGCTGCCCTCATCCACAAGAGCATCCAACCGGCTGATTACCTGCTGGTAATCCTGCTCCAGTTGCCTGGCAGGAGCGTTAAATACTTTTGCCAGGTTCTTGAGCGCCACCCGGTCGTTCTTTTGTGTGAAATGCTGATAAGCCATTTGGGCTGCAGTTGGGTTCAAATGGATCATTTTGGCGGCATTTACCACCAGCAGTCCGTTAGAGTCCGCTTCCATGCGGAGGTGGACGCGCGATTTACCGCCATTATTTTGCAGGTCGAATAGGTACATGCCAGCTGGGGCAGCAAATTTGGAAGTAAACAAAAAGTTGTCAGCCACGGTATTACCCTTATCTTTAGCGGCCACCACCGGCGCAGGCGCAGGCACAACCGGCGCAAGCACAGGCACAGGCACAGGAATGACCGCCGCCGCCACCCCTAAAGCCGCCACTGCCGCTGCGCGGCGTTGAGACCGGGATCGGGTTGGTGCGGTTGGTTACGCCTCCGGTAAAGCCAGTCAGGTCGCCAACCACGCCTGCCGCCAGGCCCGAGGCGCCATTGACGACCGATGCGGCAAAATCAGACCCGGGGATTTGCGGGAGATTTAGCGAGGGCCGGCTGTTTGAGCTTCCACCGGCAGCAGGCGCAGAGACCGCGCCGCCGCCCGCAAGGCCGCCCCCAGCGCTCATGGCTGGACGGAAGGTTGGGTCATAGCGTGGCCACCACATCGGGACGATTACCGGGCCGCCGCTGAAAGTCCGTGTGGTTTTTTCGTTAAAGTCTTGATCCAGCATGGTCCATTCGAGGGTGTGGTCAAACTGTGCGCTTTTAATCTCGGGTGTTTTCGCCGTTTCAACCGCATTCCAGGCTTTCTTAACAATATCCTGGTAATAGGCTTTGGTTTCTTTGATGCTGAAACCCTTCATTTTCTCACTGACCGTTTTGACCAGATCGACCAGGCTGCTTTGGATCTTTTTACGGCGTTCGCTTTGAGAGTTTATCAGAAAGGCCTGCACGAAGGCTTTCTCATACTCATAAAGGTTTTCCGGCAGGGGGTCAGCCGCCTGAATTTTAAGCGGATCGCGCTCAATAATGCTGATGGCTTGTTTCTTGATCAGGCCAAAAAGAATCATGGTCAATACTTTGTCCAGCGGTTCTTCCTGTAAAACTGCTGCTTCAACCGCGGTAAGTCCACGTTTGATGCCCTGGCCTTCAATCGAAATTTTCGGTGGCAGGTACTGCATCCGGCGTTTCTTGGCATTTTTCTGCCCGACATAAGCTGAATAGCCCATTAACCCGAAGATTGCCAGTCCGCCCAGGCAGCAGGGCAGGGTGTCTTGAATCGTGTTCCAAAAGGAACCTATGCCTGCGCCTGACCCGCCTTGATTGTTGTATTCTTCCTGGGTTATAACGGCTTCAGCTGGTACCGCACTTTTTGGGAAAGCAGCACCAAAAGTATAGCTGCTGTGTACGTCTGCATTTTCTGTATACCAGGAGTAATAAACCCGGTTATCGGTTGTGAAGGCCGCCTCGGGAGTGGCATCGCCTGGCCAGCCAGCAGGTTCATAGTAAACGCCGTCGTTTCCGTTTACACCGGGCGGAAGAATGATGGTCATGCGGTAATGCGTGTTATCCGATTTTTCAAAATCCGGTGAAAAGCTGTTGGGCGTAAACTGAAAATTAGCATAGTCCGTCCGGTCCGGCTGATCGTAGGGGAAGATCACGCCGCGAATGTTGTAAACCCAAACGGTGACGACCCCGCTCTCACCGGGCGCGATTGCCAGGTTGCCAAGAGCCAGCTCCGCACCGTTCACATAGGCAGAGTCGCCGATTTGTGTGATTGGCTGATCGTTAATTTTGGCATCAATGTCATTTAAATTATAGGTGGCGTAGGGCAGGCCCAGGTCGATATAGTCAATCGGGCTGGCAGAGGGGTCATTTAGAAACTCCATAATGTAATAGAGTGTCAGGCTGCCATCTTTCTCTATATACGCCTCAACTTCATAAGTTGGGATGGTGAACTGGTAATTTTGAGCGCTGGCTGCCATGGGGTGGGAAAAGCTGGCAGCTGCCAGGACGAAAAGCGCGAGAACGATTTTTAGCCCACGTGTAATTCTTACCATTTGGGTTCCTCCGTCAGTTGGTAAGTGGTGCCACAGCTATGGCATTCCACCATAGGTGCGCCATTGACCATTTTGATATCACTGGCGGCCAGCGGTGCGCCGCAGGCCTGGCATTTGATGGAGGTCATCTGGACATCCCCAGGAAGATCAATCTTGACGTTAACGTTTTGCTGCACGGGATGTGCCCTGGCATTGAAGCGGGCACCAAGCACGATCATCAGTGCCCCCAAAACGAAGCCTGCCAAACCGATGAACAACCAGGTGTCACTACCGTTGGAGCTGAACGCTCCCAGCGTGAAGAGAAATGCGAAAACAATCAAAACTGCTGCGACAACATAAGAAATAATGCTGGCTGCTTTCATTAAGTCTTCTCCTGTGTTTTCATACAATTTTGGCTTATTTTTTACAGACATCCCCCATAAAATCTGAGGGTTACATTTATAATATCATCAATCACATAACTGAATGTTTCCATTTTTGTTAAGATTCGCGGGGAGGTTTGAATGGATAAAGAAATTATCCCGGAGGTGGTCGTTGCCAGGCTGCCGGTCTATGCTCAAAAGCTGAACCAATTTTTACAGGAAGGTCGGGCGATCGTCTCCTCAAACGAATTGGCGGAACAGCTTGGCATTACCGCCTCTCAAATACGGAAAGACCTGTCATATTTTGGCGGTTTTGGTAAACAAGGCAGCGGTTACGATGTCATCACGCTGTTGGAGAACCTGCGAGAAATTCTTAACCTGACTCATCCCTGGAAGGTCGTGCTGGTGGGCGTCGGTCACCTCGGGTCGGCGCTTCTGAGCTATCAGGGTTTTGCCAGAAAGGGTTTCGAGATCGCTTTGGCGTTGGACAACAACCCGGAACTGATTGGAAAGGTGATTTCCGGTGTCGAAGTCCGTCCGGTGGAACAACTGGAAGAATGGGTGAAGGCAGAGGGCGTCCGTCTGGCCATCATAACCGTGCCCGCCTCAGAAGCGCAGAGTGTGGCCGATCGGCTGACGGAAGTCGGGATTCGGGCGATCTTAAACTATGCACCGGTTACATTGAAGTGCCCGGACGGCGTGCATGTCTCTGACATTGATCCCGTGCTGATCCTGCAGAAGATGACTTTTTACCTGGAATAAACGCAAGAAGTCCCCCTCCAAGACTGTATTGCCGAGGGAGGAATGGCCTAAGAAGGATTAATCAGGGAGGTTGCGTTGAATCATTTCGAGGCTTGAGAAAGCGCGAGCGGCACCCTCAACGGTGCAGGTTACCGGGTTGTCGACTACATAAGCCGGAATGCCCAATGTTACTGTCAAGAATCGATCCAAGCCGGGCATCAAGGCGGTTCCACCGCAAAGCGCCACGCCCCGGTCGATGATATCCGAAATCAACTCTGGCGGTGTTTTTTCCAGAACGCGCTTGACAGATGCGCCGATCTCCTGGAGAGCGGGCTGCATCGCTTCCACAATTTCGTTGGTAGAAAGATTAAGTGATTTCGGCAGTCCGCTCACCTGATCCTGCGCCTGAACTTCCATTGTCTTTTCTTCTTCCAGCGGTATGGCAGCGCCAATACGAAGCTTTAACTGCTCAGCTGTAGGCTGGCCTAAAATCAGGCCGTACTTTTTTCGGACGTAGCTGATGATGGCTTCGTCCAGGCGCAAACCCGCGACCGGAAGGGTTTCGGCGCTGACGATGCCAGCCATGGAAATTACAGCGGATTGGGTGGTACCTGCTCCCAAACTGATGAGCATGTTGCCCGTCGGGGTGTTGATTGGCAGGTCAATGCCCAGAGCGGCTGCCAATGGTTGCGGGATCCAGTTCACTTCGCGCCCGCCAGCGCCCAAGCCAGCTTCCATCACTGCACGGCGCTCCACACTGGTGACACCGTACGGGATGCTGATCAAAATTCTGGGCTTGAAGAACAACGTTGGGCCGGTCACTTTTTTGATAAGTTCCCGCAACAAAATTTCGGTCAGCTCATATTCCGCGATGACGCCGTTGCGCAGCGGCCGAATGACTTCGATCGTGTCTGGAACACGGCCCAACATACCCAGGGCGGTGGTACCATATTCCACTAATTTCATTTCGTTGATGACAATTGCTACAATGGTAGGCTCTTGAATCAAAATCTGATTGCCTTCAGCAATTTGTGTGTTGAAGGTGCCAAGATCTACGCCTAATTCTCTTGAAAATGCCATAGTATTCCTAACCAAAAAATGGATCTGAAGGTAATTTTACCATCATCAGTTTGCCTGGCCTTCGATAGGCCGATGGAAGCCGGCTATCAATGCGTGAAATACTGCAGAGCCAGCCGCAGCTTGTCTTCCAATGTGTCGGGAGTTTCTTTGGGCATCGCCTGCAAGGCGCTTTGCGCTTCGACAACACTGTAGCCCAACCCGATCAGCGCATCCAGTACGTCCTCATCGGCACTGCCAGCGCGGATGCCTGCCTCCAAACCTTCAGGACTGATTTTGCCTTGCATGTGGATCAAGATTTTTTGCGCGGTTTTGCGGCCAACCCCAGGAACCCGGCTGAAAATGTCAGGGTTTTCTGACACAATCGCGCTGCGAATAATATCCAAGGAGAGATGCGAAAGAATGCTCATGGCCAGTTTTGGGCCAATTCCTTCAACGCCCAACAAAAGGTTGAAGAAATGCTTCTCCTCTTCGGTTCGGAAGCCAAATAGAGCCATTAAATCTTGCCGGACGACCAGATGCGTGTACAGGAGCAGGAACTCTCCTTTTTCAACTTCCGCCAGCAATGGTTTGGGGACTGAGATTTCAAAGCCGATGCCTTGAACATCCAATACCAGCGTATCGGTTTTTACTGCGCTTATCTTTCCGCTAACGGTCGCTATCACTCGGCACCAGCCTTTTTGTTTACGTATACCTGGTAGAGCACGATACCGGTCGCTACCGCCAGGTTTAGAGAGTCGCAAGCCCCTTCCATCGGGATTCTGACAAGCTTTTCGCATAGGCGAATATACTCATCAGGTAGCCCCTGACGTTCACTGCCCATCAGTATAAGACATGGCAAAGGGTAATCAGTCTGAAAATGCTCGATGGAGGCCTTGTCTGAAGTGCCAATCCTGTGAATACCTGGATTATTGGCAAGCCAGGCGGTAAGCGCGTTGAGGTTGCTCTTGATTACAGGCACTGTAAAAATGGATCCCATTGAAGCTTTGACTGCAGCCGGGTCGTAAGGATCCGTGGAATCGTCCAGAAGGATTAGGCCGCTGGCAGCGACTGCGTCACAAGTTCTGAGAATGGTTCCGAGGTTGCCTGGGTTTTGAACAGCCTGCAGCCCCACCCAAATGCTGCCTGCGCTGGGCTGGGCCTCACTCAACTCTCCCCAGCGTTGTTCGATCAATGCGGCCAAGCCCTGTGGCGTATCTTTTCGGCTGAAAGAATTGAAAACTGCTGGGGTGACCTCCAATAAATCAATGCCACGCGCTTCTGCGACCATCAACTGATTTTGACCGACGGCGCTCACCAGCAGCTCTGGGCAATAAATCAGTTCGCGCACGGCAGCCTGTGATTGGAGCGCTTGGGTGACCAGGCGTAAGCCTTCAGCCACAAACAAACCTGCCTGCCGGCGGTGTTTGGCCTCGAGCAGTTTTCGGATGGCTGTAATCCGCGGATTGGACAAGCTGGTGATGGTGGTTTTCATCATTTTTCCAAAGACTGGATGCGCGAGCGACCCTGATGACAAAGAGCAATTGCCAATGCATCCGCGGCATCGTCTGGCTGGGGGATCTGCTCCAGTCTGAGCGTCAGGCGCACCATTTCCTGTACCTGGTGCTTGCCGGCATTCCCATAGGATGTAACCGCCTGCTTGATTTCGTTTGGTGCATATTCTCCTGGCTGCAATCCAGCCCGTGCCAGACACAATTGAATGACGCCGCGGGCTTCACCGACCGCCATGGCCGTAGAGATATTTTTAGAAAAATACAGCTTTTCGAGTGCACATTCGTCGGGATGGTAAGCCTGCAGCAATGCTTCCAGCTGGTCGTATAAAGAAATCAAACGGCTGGAGGTTTCCCTCACAGCCGTTGTGTCGATTACGCCGAAGGTGACTAATTCTGGGTTCCCAGCTGAGTCCAGCCCGATCAGACCAAAGCCGGTGATGGCGATTCCCGGGTCAATCCCAAGAACCAACATGGAAGCTTATTCTTCCTCCATGGCGGCGAGCACTTCATCCGAGATCTTGAGGTTGGTGTAGACGTTTTGTACGTCATCGCTTTCTTCCAGAGCATCAATGGTGCGCAGAATTGAAAGCGTTTGCTCTTTATCCAGCTCCAATTCCTGCTGCGGAACCATGCGCAAACCCGCTTCTTCTGGTTTGATGCCAGCGGCCTGCAGGCTGTCGCTGATGGCTTTGAAGGTTTCTACTGCGCCGATAATTTCGATGTAGCCGTCATCTTCTGTCACATCGTCTGCCCCAGCTTCAAGCGCAGCCTCAAAAACCTTGTCAAAATTCTTTCCGGTGGATTTAATTGAGAAGATGGCCTTGCGGTCAAACTGCCAACTGACGGAACCATTGCTGGCCAAGTCTCCACCCCCTCGGCTGAGGATGTGGCGCAGCTCGGCCACCGTCCGGTTACGGTTTTCAGTGACACATTCGATCATGGCCACTGCGCCTTTGCCGAGGTAACCTTCGTAGGTAATTTCTTCCAGTTCAGCGCCGTCTTTGTCTTCTCCAGTGCCGCGCTTAATTGCCCGCTCGATGCTGTCTTTGGGCATATTGCTGGCGCGGGCTCGTTCGATGGCCAGGTAAAGGCTGACATTCATGTCAGGATCGCCGCCGCCTCCTCTTGCTGCGAGTGCGATTTCACGGGCCAGGCGCGTGAAAACAGCGCCTTTCTTGGCATCTGCTGCGCCTTTTTTACGTTTAATCGTGGACCAATGTGAATGCCCTGACATAAAACTATCTCCTTGAAAAAAGTTACGTTATGAAAGCAATTGAGTATTATACCAGTTGTCCTACCTCTCCGGTAGATTTCTTTTCTTGTTTCACGGCTACCCTCTCTTACAGCGGTTTGGCCTCGGCTTCGTGGCAATCTGCAGCACAGGTGTGGAAGTCAGCTTGTGCATCCGCATTGAAAACAACCCAGCGGGGAAGGAAAAAAGAGCTTCCTGTGGAAACACAGGAAGCTCTTTACTAAGTAATTGGATAAACCAGCTGTCAGTTTACCTGATCAGCATCGGGACAAAGTAGCTATAAGTGGGCAGCACCTCAACCACATCGAGTAGTATCGGAACTGTCAACTTTGGGTTAGGTGTATTCTTGATGGACAGTATAGCCGCATATTCTCCAAGCGCTAAGTCTGTAGCATCAAATTCTAGTGTAAGTCTGACCGAGGAGTCGGGGGCAACGGTACCCGCTAGCGGATCAACATTTAACCACGGGACGTCTGCACTTTCAACACCATCGAGCACTACATCATCAATGTACGCTTCAGCGCCATCCAATCCGTAGTACTGGAAGCCAATGCGGACGAGTCCGCCCGGCAGGAAGCTGGAAAGATCAATTGTCGTCTGATCCCACATCCAATTATCAGACCAATCGGCATCCAGCTTCTGGATAAAGATGTCATCTTCACCGCCAACATCGCCGACCACAATCCACACGCTCAGATCGCAGTTGTCGTAAGTATCACGGCACCAGTAAACTGACCCGCCGGACCAGACAGTCAACGTTCCTTCGGCAAGGGCTAATTCGGGTGTCAACAGCCATTCATCCTGCTGGTTGAGGTCCTCGTCATAGGATACGTCGGCATAGTAATTACCGGTGTGAGGGTTGTAATTCCCTTGCAACCAAGTGGTAGGAGCGGTCTGAACTAATGCCCATCCGGTTGGAGGTACACTGGTTTCGAAACTTTCGTCCAGAAGCACATCCGCAATCGCATTGTGAGCAACCAATTCGGAGGGTGTAACGGACGACGTCTTGGACTTATCGGCTTCCGGGAGGTCGAGCTCAGGACGATAGGCGAACGTGGGAGGTGTATACAAAGGTGAGGTACGAGTAACTCCTAGTTCTGCTAACTCGAATAAGCCTTCTACCGGACCGGTATTGATGATCTTGATGATTTGTTCACCGGTAGTATCTGGCAGCATGTATTGTTCAATTTCCGCGGGGACCACTGTGAGGCATGGAGCCATAATCCGCAGACCAAAATCGCGAACTTCTGTGTCTCCAGGTGTCAATGATACGTGGCCTCGGGATTGTGTCTCGAAACCGTCAGCACTTACCTCGACCGTATAGAGCCCGGCCGGAAGCAGAACCTTATATGTGCCGTCAGCTTTGGTTTCGATTGACGAAACCGGTTCGTCGATAATGTAGAACGTTACGGTGGCACCCGCAAGCGGTTCAGGATTGTTGTTGCATTCTCCCAAGTTCAGAACTGTACCCTGGAGTGTTCCGTAATTATCCGGCGTTTCCACCAGGAGTTCAACCGGAATGACTATCTTGGGATCCGGCTGATTCTTAATGGAAAGTTTGCCTGTGTAACGTCCCGGGGTGAGCCCGGTGGAGTCGAACGTGAGTGTAGATTCCACTGTGGCGCCATCAGGAGGAACAACTCCCGCGATTGGGTCCTCGGAGAGCCAGACGATGTCGGTCGCGCCAATCGAGCCCAAGCCGCGTACCAGCCAGTTGCCCGGGAAGCCAAAGTCATCGATAAGGCCCCAGCTTTCATCTGGAGGAAGCGCCAGGTCATCCGGCGGACCGGCAGTCCACCAGCCAGCCCAGGATCTTTCCTGCGATTCATTTTCGTCGATAGACGCTGGGAAGTAGGAAGAGCCGGGGACGGTCATGGCGACCACACCAATCAAAACATCTCCGGGGCCTTCGATGGCGACGGGTTCTGGCAGGTCATAGGTTTCAAATTGATCTAAGACGGAGGCGGTTACCGGGAATTTGTAGAGCAGTTCTGAGCCCACAGCCGGATCATCCGAACCGCTGACATTCGAGTAGATGGCGATCTGGAATTCATCACCAACGTGGACTGAACCGGATGAGTCCCAGTAGACCTGAACTTGTTCCAGGTTGAAGGGGAAGAGTTCGGGATCGGGAGTGAACTTATTCAGGAAAATAAATTCCAAAGTACCGCCGATTCCGATGCCGTCTTCTGCTGAACCGTCATCCAAAATCAATTCAACGTCCGCGTCAATGATCGGACCCTGGCCAGCAATTTCACCAATTTCAAAGACTGCTTCATGTGCACCGGTATTAGTCAGCACCAAGGATTGAGTGGTTACCATTCCCGGCTGCTGCGAAGCTGAAATTTCAGTTGGTTCTACCGACAGGCAGGCCTGATCGAGACGGGTTGTAAAGTCTTGAACGATATCCATGCTAGGCCCCAGGTAGACATCTTCAGCCAGCATGGTTACATAACCTTCGGACGCCAGTTCGATATCATACGTACCGGTCACCAGTGAATAGCTGTAATGGCCGTCTTCATCAGTCATGGTTGAAGCCATCACTTCGCCATTTTGAATGAAATTGACCGTGGCTCCTTCCAAAGGATGGGGGTCGAGGTCGCACTTTTCAGTAGCGATGACATCACCCTTGAAGTTACCCCAATTGAATGGGCGAATGACATGTAATGTTACTGGAACCGAATCCAATGGATATGGGGTATTCTGCTTGATTTTAATCTCGGCGGAGTAATCACCGGGTTGTTCAATTCCAGCCACGTCAAATGTAACTTGAATGGCTGTAACCTCGTGAGACGGTACGGAACCTTCTGAAGGGCTTTCACTCAACCAAGGCACATCAGCAGAACCACCGGTTGGGATGGCGAAAGCGTCCACTTCTCCAGAAGCAAACGGAGCGACAAGAGCGCTGGCGCCGGTCTCAAGGTCGATAACACGCAGTTCGGGTACAGTAGTGTAAGCCGCCCAATAGAGCACGCCAGATTCTTCGTCATAATCCAAATCTTGCGCGTAGTTGGCGTCCACACCGGTTGGACCCAATTCGGTCGCAGTGGCTGTAGCCGGGTCAACTCGGAAGGTGGCATCAGACACAATATCCACGACATAAATTGCGTTTTCACCTGGAACATACGCCAGATCAATCCCACAACCGATACCTGTGTTGCCGATCGTGGTTACCGAACCATCTGCCGGATCGAGCATCCAAAGCGATGTGCTGCCACCACAGTTCGAAGACAAGCCATAGAGGAATCCTTCAGCGCCCGAGAGGCCGGTAATGGACTCACCTGCGGGCAGTGTCAGTTCAGCAAGTTCAGTAGCCGTCCCTGTCGCAGTGTTGACAGAATAGAGCACATGGGCATCATCAATGGCGAAGATCTGACTGAAGTCATCACCCAGGAAGTCGCCAGCGTAGAGTGAAGCAGCAGTAGAACCCACCTGGCTCCAGGTGGCTGGGGCAGACAGATCTGGGATGAACATCAGTATGTCCGTCAAAAGATTTGACCCATAAGCCGAAGGAGCAGCCAGAGTTCCTGCCAGAGAGTTTTTGTTCAAAAGCGGCGAACTGCTAATGGTAATAGCCTGGGGATTGGGGTCAAATTTTAACGATGAAGGAATGCCGGATTTCTGAATTTCGCCAGTGAAGGCTGGAATGTTTACAGCCAATGGCTCAAAACCAGTATCTTTTTCGCTCAATTCGAATGTCGCGTCGCCTGCGCCATCGTTCGCCAAGAACAGCGCAGTGGTTTCGGGATCATCATGCAGGAAAATAGTGCGTTCCAGCTCAACAGGATTCCAGGAAAGCAAACCGGCAGGCAGATAAAAATCGTGCACATTTACTTCATCCTGGTTAATGCTGACAGTTTCGGTTAAGTCAAGGTACTTCGGCGCTGAAGCCGTGAGTATAACATCCTGAACTTCCGAAGCGGTGGGCTGGAAGAACCAGTAGACACCTTCACTATCGGTGACTGCAGAGGCGACATCCGATGAAACCTCGGCGCCAATTATGATTGACGTGGGGAAGTTAGCATCAAAGATGTGACCGGCTGCATAGCCGCCGGGGATCGTCGCACACGGCACGCTGATGGTGTAGGGCTCTGAAGCAGAGACTGTCACATCGTCAATGTACCATCCAGGGTAAGAAAATGAAGAATCCGAATGGAAGTAAAAGCGGAAGGCAAAATTGGAAACCGCGTAAGTGGCGTCCAGCTGTACGCTCTTCGGTGTCCATTCAAGGACATTGCCAAACTTCTCCCAAACGGTCGTCCAGCTCGTACCGCCATCTTTGCTGACTTGCACTCCGCCCCAATCCCAGGCGTTGGATTCGGATTCCATCCAATGCCAGAAGGAAAGCGTAATCGCATTCCCAGCCTGTGATGAAAGATCAAGAGTAGGTGAAGTCAGAAAACTGTCTTCGGAATCATTATAGTTTCCGCCCAGGTTGGTAGCCCAAACATTAACGCCACTGTGAGCGTTGCCCGGACCGCTGGTTGGAGAACCCCAGGCCCAAGATGGGTTCGATCCGCTGATTGTAAAGCCGTCGTTCGAACTCTCAAAATCATAAGTGGAGATTACAGTAGCCGGTGGTACTGCTGCTGACGCGATTCCGATATCGTCGACGTACCAGCCTTCATATTGAACCGAAGAATCGCTCTTAAATTTGAAGCGGAGCTGGAAGTTGCTCACATTATAGGTTGAATCAAGGGAGATCGTCACCTTATTGTAGGCAGTATCACTCACGCCGCCCACTGGACCGTATACCGGCGTCCATGATGTGCCGCCGTCCTTGGAGACTTCAACTGTCGCATTGTCAAAAGTAGCGCTTTCAATGTGACGCCACTGCCAAAATTCGATGATTGGGCTGTTGGTGCCGAACCCAGACAGATCAATGTCAGCCGATGTAATATAGCCTAACTCATTGGCATTGTAATTACCAGCTGGGTTGGTCGCCCAAGCCTTAATCCCACTGTGACCCGCCTTGGGTCCGCTCGTGATTTCGCCCCAAGCCCAAGAGGTGGTTCCGCTGGTAGTAAAGCCGCCGTCGTTAGCCTCGAAATCAAAGTAGAAGTCGTAGTCCGGTACGTAACCCGGGGCAGCGCAGGCCACATTATCAACAAATACCGTAAAATCCTCCACGGACTTGTCATCTTCAGCAGGTGTGATTGTGGTTTCCAGAGTCAGGTATCCGGATGGAATCGCTTCAACAACTACGTCGTATTCCTGACCATGGTAGAGGGTGATTTCATATTCACCAGTAAAGGGATCTGAATAAACGGTTTGTGAGAAACCCGTCATCGAGAAGGTTAGTTTGGCAGCTAATGGAATACCGTGGTATTCAGAGGTGCCTTCCACCCCGCCATCGTAAACCACACCAGTAACCAGGGTATTGGGGAGCTCTACCAACTGCAGGTCTTGTACGATAGTCTCGCCATCGGGAACCACAACCCCAGAAACCGACGCACTTTCAAAGCCAAATAAAGAAGCCTCAACCGTGTAGGTGTCCGCGTTGACATTGGCGCTGTAAACACCGCTGGCGTTGGTGGTAACTACACGATGGTTGGTGTCGACAGTTCCAGTGATCTCGACCCGCGCACCCTCCAAAGGAACATCAGAGTCGCTGGTGATGGTACCTGTGAGGATACTGTTGCCGCACAGCCCAGATGCTGCTTGAACGGCAGCCAAGGCATTAATCTCGCCCCAACCCGAGGCGTAGTTGGGGAAGTCGGTCGGGGTCCCGCTGGAACCGTCGTTGTAGACGATATCCGTGGCACTGGACTCAATTAAGTTTTCAGTTGTGGCGTAGTCGCCAACCAAACAAGGTGCTGCCTGCCACATCAGTGCAATCAGCGCAGTGACATGTGGCGCGGACATTGAAGTCCCCGTCCAGCCATCCTGATAAGCGGTATCACTCGTGTTTACGGAGGAGCGAATGCTCACTCCGGGAGCGATCACTTGCGGTTTCATCTCATCAAAACCGTCCGTTGGGTTGATTGTATCCAGATTGTCGGTTGGGCCCCAGTTGGAGTGAGAAGCGTACTGGCCATTTTGCTCGCCTGAGGAACCAACACCGGTGACATTGCCATACCGGGCAGGATTGCCAACGGTGTTCAACCCGGGGGGAGCAGAATAGCCGCAGTTAGAGCTGTTGCCATTGGAGAACACCGGGTAAACACCAGCTGCATGCCAGGCATCGACAACATCCTGATACCAGTCATCATAGCTTTGGCTGCAGTCTCCCCAGGAGTTGTTGACCACATTCGGCCGCATATCAGGATTGGGGTTTGTTCCAGCGGTTGTGGTCGGGGCAGCAATAAACTCCGCACAGGCCAGTAGCGCAACGTCAGTACAACTGCTGGTATTGCAGCCACGGCAGGCCATCCAGGTCGCTCCAGGTGCCATACCAATTTGATTGGAGCCGCCATCGTCACCAACCATGGTGCCCATGGTATGAGTGCCATGCCCATTGTCATCTGCCGGAGAAGCAGTATGATCACCATAAGGGTCAAACCAGTTGTAATCATGGGTGAAGCTGCCATCGCCATTGTTGCCGCGGTATTGGTTTACCAAAGCAGTGTGTGTATAGCGAACGCCCGTATCGACGCTCGAGACCACCAACCCTTCACCGGTGTAGCCCAGATCCCAGACCGCGGGCGCCTGCACATGAGCAATATTGGGTTCTACCCCTTTGCCTTCTGCTTCGATCAGGCTCTTGTCTTTTTCTGGTTCGTACAGGATGTAGGTTTTAGTAGCCCGGATGGAAGTTACACCCGGCATATATTGCAGAGCGGAGAGCACAACTTTGCTGGAGTTCTTGACAAGCATGGTGTTTTTGATCCAGAAGGATTCATAAGAAACACCGGCATTGGCAAGATAAGCACTCACCGATGCTTGAGATTTCTCTGCCGAGGCTTTCAGGGTTTCATAGACATACCAACCCCGGTCAGACCAGGACATCTTAGCGGAATCTGAGAGATCGGCTTCGCTGGAGAAATCCACCCAATAGGTGGCGGTCCCGTTTTTTGCGATCTCATCCAGTACCGCGTTTTCAACTTGTACCACGATTTGTGGAGAACTTGCCTCAGCGTTCACATTGATTGGGCTCAAGAAACTCGCAATCAAGCCGAGAATGAGTGTGACTGAGACTAATTGGAGAACAACTTTTCTGTTCATGTCACTTCCTTCTTATTATGTTGAACTGTTGGCACAAAAAAATAGAAATACGGGATTATTTATTTTTTCGGGGCACCTCCTAATCCAATAAACTAAAGAGATACATGTGGAGATGACAACAGGTAAAAACCTGATGATCAAACGAAAGCAATTAATCGGCAGCTTATATTTTTATCTCTCATTGTCTGAAGCCAAGAGAAGCGATGTTACAGGTGAAATAGATCTCTTGAGGATTATAGATATTTTCCGCTCTTGTGTCAATCAATTTCACAATAACCACGGCCATTTTATGGTCTGTTTAGCCTATCGCTGTTCTCCTAAAGAGTTTAGTTTGTCGATCTTATTTTGCAGGCGCTCCAGGCGGCGTTCAATTTGCCTGATGTCAGGGATGCTTTGGTGAACGAATCCTTGCAGCTTTTGGGAGAGGATCATCGCCTGCCGGGTATGGGTCAGCGCTTCTTCGGCGTTTTTCTCTACATGCTCATAATACTTGGCCAGTTCGATCAGTGCCGGAATTGAATCCAGGGCGGCCGCTTCTTGCCAGAGCGGCAGCGAAAGCCGGATATTTTGTTGTCGCTTAAGAACCTGAGCCTGCCTCAAAAGCGCTTGCACCCGGTCGTCACGTTGCTGGCTGAGGCTAGCGCCGCGCTCAAACTGAAACAATGCCAGCTCGGTTTCTCCCATCCGTTCCAGCACCGACCCCAGCGATGTGGCATCTTTTGGTTCGCTCAGCAGGTTTTCGTGCGGGTTTTCCAGCAAGTCAGCCAGCCGGGCAAATAGGGCCGACAAACTGACCACATCTTGCTGGTTGTGGTAAAAAATTCCCCGCAGCGGGTATGCGTCATGGGTTTGCAGATAATCACGGTAATATTCCGGTACTAAATAACCGGGAATATCCGCTTCAGTGCGAATGAACCCCAGTATCTCGCGCTCAATATTGCCAAGATTGCACTGCTGCAGGCGCCGCCTCCAAATCCGGCGAGAAAGTGCAAGCAAGTCAAAATGGGCAATCGATTCAAATGGACTGTCGAAACCCTGCAAGATGTAGCGTGTATTCAGGATCGGGATATCGAAGCTTTTGCCGTTGTAACTGACGACTGCTTCCATACCCTGGCAAAAACCCTCCAGGGCGGCCAGCAACGCGGGTTCCTCTGCTGGGTTTCGTAAAAAAAATTGTTCCAAAATCAGTTCTGATCCCGAGAAGCGGGCAGCTCCGACCATGAATGCCATGGTGCCAGTACCACCTGAAAGGCCGGTCGTCTCTGTATCCAGATAAACGAAGTTTTCAAGTGGGGCTTGCGCCAGCGCAGGCAGGCGGGATTGGGTACTGATCCGAGACCAACCCGACCTGGGCTGCAGCGGGGCACCCCCATGAATGTAGGTAGCGTCGAGCGTTTTTCGGACGGCATAGACCGGCCCATATATCGTATTAATAAAGCGCCCATCCGTTACCTGTTCGATTGGGTTGGGTTTCAGCGAACCCGCCTTGAAGTTCTTTGAAGCGCCAACCTCCATGCCCATCTTTTTTAGTTTTTCAGTGAGACTCTGCCAATCCATTGTTAAAGCATCCCTCTCAGCAAAGCCAGGGCTTCCGGCTTCCCGCCAAAGCCTTCTTCTCCCACTGGGCCGACGCAAGCTGGGCAGCCTTCCAGGCAAGCACATTCTGCAATCGTTTCTGCAGCCTGTTCCAGCCAAAAATGATGATTCTCATGAAGCTTTTCACTGAGACCCATTCCGCCAGGAATATTGTCGTAAACAATGATCGCAGGCTGACCATCGGTCAGCACGGAACGTGGGTCAGACATTACCGCCAGATCTTCACGGTCACACATCACCAGCAGGGGGGCGATGTTGCGGAGTGCATTGCAAGCGCCAGCCAGGCCGCTGCGTACCCGCACTGACAGTTCTGCCTGCTGGTGACAGGCTGGGCAAAGACTGACCAAATTAGAAATCTGGTTGGCCAGCTCCGGGTTAGTAAAGGTCTTGAATGGCTTAATGTGGTGCACGTGCAGCTGATCGACCGGTAGCACCTGGCCGCAGCCTCGGCAGCGATATGCGTCGCGCGCTAAAACGCGGGCACGCAGGGCCGGCCATCCTGGACCGTAATCATTTCTGTCACTCTTCCAAAGGTTTTGTTCACGCAGGGCCGAAACCAGCTGATCAGACAGCCCGAACCAGCAGCCTTTGGTTTCCAAAAAATCAGGAGGGAGGTTCACTTTCCCTTCGCCCAAGACCTCATTCGTCAGCCAACGCAGTTTGCGGTAGCCATTGATTTCAGTCCTTAGGCTTAAATCACCATAAGATTTCGTATAGTATTGATATTTTTCAATGGATTGCTGTAAAAATGACTCAATAATGGTGCCTTGGACCGGCATCGTATAATAGTCGCTCAGCAGCGGTGTGAGCCGGCAGAGACCATTTTCCAATTCTAAAGATTCTACTTTGTAGGTTTCAGCATCGTGCAGGTAGATGGCTTCAGGGTGAACGAGCCACTTCGCGCTGGCGGCGTCCAATTCTCCAATCACCTGTGAACCCTCGTCGCTAAAAACCTTCAGCAGCACCACGGCCGAGGTGGTACTGCGCAGGGAAACCTGGGCAGCGGGGAATTGTTCTCCGATCCAGAAATATTTGGAATCTTGTTGATTTAAGAGCCCTTGCGCGCTGAACATTTCTAAGAATGTACGCGTGCTATCTGCGTCAAGCTGCCCGAAAGTCTCATCTTTTTGGAATGGGAGCTCGAAGGCTGCGCATTGCAAATGCTGCATCAAGATTGCCAGATTGTCAGGGTTGATCAGCGCGGTCTCTGGTGACGTCTCGGTAAGGTATTCCGGATGGTTGGCAAGGTATTGGTCCATCGCGTCGGGAGTCGCGATGAGAACCGCCAGTGAAGTCTGCAGTTTTCGGCCGGCTCGGCCGAAGCGCTGCCGGGTGGTGGCAATCGAACCCGGATACCCCACCAGGATGACGGCTTCCAAATCTCCGATGTCAATACCCAATTCCAGCGCGGAAGTTGCCACCACAGTGCGCAGCGCGCCGCTCTTAAAGCTTTGTTCGATCGCACGTCGATCTTCTTTAAGATAACCGCTGCGGTAGCCCCTCACAGATGCCTGTTCGTCTGGCGCAAGCTGGGCACGCATGTAAGCCAGGATCATCTCCACCGTTCGGCGAGTGCGAGCGAAAATTAGGTTTTGGCGGCCATTCTGACGGAGTTTTTGGCTGAGCTGAATGCCTGTCTGGACTGCACTTTTGCGCAAGCCAAGCTGTTCATCTACCAGCGGCGGGTTATAAATAAAATAGTGGCGTGTGCCGTGCGGAGATCCGTCATGATCAATCAACGAAACCGGCGCTTCGATCAGGCGTGAGGCCAGGCCAGCCGGATTGCCAATGGTCGCAGACGCCATGATAAATTGGGGGTAGCTGCCGTAAAAGGCGGCAACCCGTTTGAAACGGCGGAGGACGTTGGCGATGTGCGAGCCGAAAACCCCGCGATAAGTATGGACTTCGTCAATGATTACAAACTGCAGGTTTTGCAGAAAATGACGCCAGATGGTGTGATGCGGCAGGAGGCCTTGATGGAGCATGTCCGGATTGGTCAAGACGATGGATGCTTTTGAACGGATCTCGGAGCGCTGTGCGGTTGGCGTGTCACCGTCGTAAATGGCACTGAGGAGTGATTGCTGCTTTCCGCTGGCACGAATCAGGCTGGTCAGGCTTTTTTGTTGGTCTTGTGTCAGCGCTTTGGTTGGGAAGAGGTAAAGAGCGCTGCCTTCGGCCTTAAACAGCCGGTCAAGAACCGGCAAATTGTAGCAAAGTGTTTTTCCGGAGGCGGTGCCGGTCGAAATGATGATATTTTCGCCAAGCGCTGCCAGGTCGAAAGCGCTGCGTTGGTGGCTGTATAACTTGTCTATGCCATGGGAGGCCAGCGCGATGCGCAAATCGGGATGCAAGCCGGACGGCAGGTCGGCCCATTCGGGCTGTGCGGCGGCGTCCGTCCACCAGGATGTGACGTTCTGCATAAAAGCCGGATCCCGGCGCCATTGCTCAACAATCGCGGTAATGTCCATGCGGAGGGTTCAAGCGATCAGTTGCCGGGCTTTTTCTTTTGAGCGCTGCGCACCATCGCATCCATGATAGGGTAAATTAGCCCCCCCAGACGCGTTCCGGCGAAGTACATATACCCCGCTTCAAAGCCGGGCGCAATCGCATACTTCCCGCGTGCTGCCGCTTTTAGGACTGCAGCGGCAACTTTATCGGCGCTGATCGGTTTGGCGGTGCCTGAAATCGAGCGGGTTTCAAAAGGTTTAAACTGGTCTTCCCAGGCCAGCTGTGGCGTATCTGTATCTGGCGGAAATACGATCGAAACCCGGATCCCTTTGGGTTTCATTTCTGCACGAAGTGCGTCCGAGAAGCCGCGGACAGCATATTTTGAACCCCCGTAGGCGGTGTAGCCGAAAACGCCGATCACGCCGGCGATGGAAGAAAAGTTGATGATCTGGCCGCTTTTTCGGGCAATCATCCCGGGCAAAACACAGCGAATGGTATTGACCGTACCGTGATAGTTGACGTCCATCATCCAGCGAAAGATTTCTTCGGTCAATTCCTCAAAGTAACCCGGCCGAGCAACGCCGGCGCTGTTAATCAGAACGTCTGGAACGCCATCGGCTGCAATCCAGTTTGAGAGCACGGGGGACAAGCTGGCGTTATCAGATACATCGGCTGCCAAGACTGCAATGCGCTGCTGCGCATTGACCCGCAGCGTTTCTAGCTGCTGCCTGGCGTTTTCCAATTTTTGGACATCGCGCGCCAAAAGGCAAACATGCGCTCCCTGAACCACAAGCTGCCTGGCCAGGGCCAGACCAATCCCGCTTGACCCGCCGGTAATCAGGACACTCTTATCAGCAAAAGTACGTTTAGCCATGGGCGCAGCTCGCGCAATTTCCGGAGGCGCAGGAACCACAGCTGCCAGCCTGAGCTGACAGGCTGTGACCACTGCTGAGGGCATGGATCAGCGCTGGCAAACGGGTGACTGATTCTTTGCTGCAGTGCGGGCAGCAGGTGGGGTCATCAGCCTGACTGAAGCTACGCAAAACTTCAAACTTTGTGCCGCAGTTACGGCATTCGTATTCATATAGGGGCATACTAAGCCCTCCTTTACAGCCTCAGGCCACTGCCTTTTGGTAGCGTGCCCGGATGGACGGGATCAAATATTGGCTGAACGCCTGCGCCTGATCATAATCCGGCTTCCAGTTCCAATCCTGCCGGGCAGCACTGTCATCTACATCTTCCGGCCAGGTGTCCACGATTTTCTGCCGTCGCACATCTGGTTCGAAACTGATCTGTGCGTCCGGGAATGCTTCACGGGTTATTTCGCTGATTTCTTGTGCCGTAGGGTTGAAGCTGGTTACATTGTAAACATCACGGGTCAAATGTGCCCGGTCTGCCTGCTGAAGCGTGATCAGAGCCTTGATTGCGTCGGGCATCACCATGAAAGGCAGGCGTGTATCGGCCCGAACGAAACAATTGTAGCCAGAGCCGCTGGCAGCTGCGTGCAGCATTTCCGGGCCGTAGTCGCTGGTTCCTCCGGTCGGAATGGTTTCTGCGCTGATCAAGCCCGGGAAGCGTACACAGCGAAAATCCACCGAGGGGTTGGTGTTGGAATCAGCCGCGAGCTGGCGGTAAAAATGGCTGTAATAGCCACCCAGATTCTCGCAATAGAGCTTATTGCAGCCGTACATGGTGGTGGGGTGGTTATGGTCGTCTTCTTTTACCTTGCCGGCGGCTTTTTTGTCCGCCAGGTTCTTCAAACCATAAGCGGCAATGGAACTGGGATAGATGAACTTGACGGACTGACCCTGCCAGTTGGATTGTTCAACAGCCAGCCGCAGCAGGTTCAGGGTGCCTTCAACATTAATGCGATGCGCCGTTTCAGGGTTATATTCCGCTTTGGTCGAAAGGATGGAAGCCAGGTGATAAATCACCCGAATTTGGTGTTCCACCACCAACCTGCCCAACAGAATCTGGTCTAAAATGTCACCCACGATCCACGAGGTCACCGATGAGCGCAGGCATTTATCCAATGGGTTGACGTCGATTGCGACGATTGGGCAATTTCTTTCTGAAAGATACCTTATCAGACCATGGCCAATCTCGCCGTTCGCGCCGGTGATCAGCACGACTTCTTCGCGCATATCCTCTCCTTTAACATTAAATTGGAATTCTCAGTGAGACTTTTCTGAAATCGCTTTCAGCTCCGGGCGAGATCCTGACGGCCACGACCGACATATCATCATTCGGCCGGCCGATATCCCGGCTGATTGCCTGCTGGAGCACAAATTCGGTCATTTCTTCCACAGAGGGTAGGTCGTCTTCGATCAGTGATTCCATGATTTCGTGCAGATCGAGCGTCTGGTGAGTTTGCTCGCCTGCACTGAAAATCCCATCGGACATCAGGAAAAATGTCATCTCTTTTTCCAGCGGGAATTGAAAAACCACCGGGTTTTCAGCCAATAAGTCCTGATCCTGGTCGAGGTTAAGAAAGTTTACTTGGCCTTCCTGCAAAATCACGACGGGTAAGGGATTATTCTTCGTAATCACGACCGTCCCGCTCTCATAATCGCAAGAGATCAGGCTCAGAGAAAGGTCTACCTTGCCGCTGTGTTCGACCTGAAGGTTGGAAAGCACGGCTCGGGAGGCTGCGCCGTCATGGATGCCCTCGCTGATCAGGTTCAACACGGTATGAACGGCTTTCATTGTGACGGCTTTGGAGCGGCGGTGTTCTAATTTCCCCTCAGCTAGAATGATTGAGAAACCACCTTTGGGGCGTTCAATGATTTCTACTTTGTCGCCTTCTTCTGTCGAAGAAAAGCGGTCAACTTTTGCGATGGCTGCTTGAATTTCCATCTTTTCATTTTATCATCAATAGGAAGCTGGTAGCTGGCCTAGTTGAAGTAAAATTCCCTCCCGATGCTGAATAATATGCGTATTTCCCTTAGGTTTATTAGCGCCTTTTTGTGCGTGTTTATCATCTCACTCTCTGGCGCAGGCTGCAGCGCTGTACCCAAGGTTTTTCCTCCGACGCCCACCCAAACACCAACTGCAACCCAATCGCTCTGCCCAGGTGGGCAGCCCTCCACAGCGATTGCCGCAATCCAAGGCCGGCAGCATCGCTCTCCGCTCGAGGGTAAAAGTGTAACGTGTGTGTTTGGCATCGTCACCGCTGTGCGCGCGGATGGTTTTTATCTGCAAGACCCGCTTGGTGATGGTGATGATGCCACTTCTGAAGGTCTTTTTGTGACTGGGGTCAATGTGCGCCAGCTCAAAAAAGGTGACGCAGTCGTGGCTATCGGCGGGCTGGTACGTGAAATGAACCCGGCTGGACCAGGGGAAAATTCACTGACCACCACCACGCTTCAATCGCAGGAACTCAAGGTCCTTTCTTCTGAAAACGCACTCCCTGCTGCTGTGGTACTGGGGGAGGGCGGCCGGGCCATCCCGGAGCAGGTCATCTGCAATGACGTTAACCGCTACGTCAGCCGCTCGGGGCTGTTTGACCCCGAAGAAGACGGTCTGGATTTTTACGAGAGCCTGGAAGGCATGTTAGTGCAGGTCAACAACGCTCTGGCTGTCAGCGTCACTGAAACATATCGTGAGGTGGCCGTCGTGGCTGACGGCGGTAAAGACGCCAGTTTGCTTTCTGACCGCTCAGTACTGGTGCTGCGAGAGCAGGATTACAACCCCGAGCGTTTGATCCTGGATGACATGTTCATCAACATGCCAGACATTTTGCCTGGAGCGCAGTTTATTCAACCGATTTTCGCGGTGGTGGACTATAGTTTCGGGAACTTCAAACTTGAACCCGTTGAAAAGCTCAAATTTAAACAGGGGAGCCCGACCGTCAACGCTGCACGCGACCCATCAAGCAGCGAATTGGTTGTCGCCACTTATAATGTTGAAAACTTGAGCGCGGTGGATGATGCGCAGCGGTTCGACCTTCTGGCAGCCCAGATTGTCAACGATTTGCACAGCCCTGACATTTTGGCGTTGGAAGAAGTGCAGGATGACGACGGGCCGTATAAAAGCCCAACAACTTCATCGGCCCAAACCATCGAAAAAATAATTGCGGCCGTGAGCATGGCTGGCGGTCCGAAGTACCATTACATAAATATCGACCCGCAGCGCAACGCGGATGGTGGCCAGGAAGGTGCAAACATTCGGACCGTCATCCTTTACCGGACCGATCGTGGGCTTAAATTAGCGTGCCCAAACGAAGCTGCACCCGCTGCCGGGCTGCAAGTGATTGAGAATAACGCCCAAGCCCAGCTCAGCCTCAACCCGGGAAGGATTGGCGAACAAACCTCGGCGTTTACTCAGAGCCGAAAACCGTTGGTGGTCCAATTTATTTATAAGGACAAAAACTTATTTATTGTCGCAGTTCATCTTAACTCGAAGGGCGAGGATGACCCCTTATTCGGTGACCGCCAGCCCCCGCAGCTGTTTTCAGAAGTGCAGCGCCAAGCCCAGGCGAAACTGATCCGCAATTTTGTCAGCGATCTATTGGCGGCCGAGCCTGCGGCCAGGGTGATTGTCTTGGGCGATTTCAATGACTTCAGCTGGTCGTTGCCGCTCCGCACCCTGAAAGAGAGCAACTTAAGTGATTTAATTGAAGTACTGCCGGAAGAATCGCGTTTTAGCTATATTTACGAAGGAAACGCTCAAGCCCTGGACCATGTTTTAGTCAGCCCAGTACTTAAAGAATCCGTCAGCCTTTTCAGTGTCATTCATTTGAACGCTGAATTTTTACCTGCCGAGCGTTTGAGCGATCATGATCCGTTACTCGTATATTTTGAAGAATAAACAGGACTGTGGCGATAAATGAAAAAAAATTGGGCTAATATTGGCTGTATGCTTTTGATTATAGGGTTAAGTGCGTGTAGTATTAGCGGGAGCGCTCCGTATGCGACGATGAGAAGCGGGACTCAAGCCGTTACGGCCTCTGCCGACGCAGTGCAAGCCACACCTGCAGACCGCCATGAAACGCCAACCCCCCTGCAACCCCCAGCCGAAGCGCAGGTCGCTCCACTCGTGCTCGATGCCAGCATGGCAAAGCAGTCGATGGAATATTCGGGTCTGGCCTGGTTTCAGGATTGGCTGGTATTATTGCCGCAATACCCTGAAAAGAACCTAATCCAGGGCCAGGCTTCGCTTTTTGCCATCCCAAAGCAATCTATCACGGACGCATTGAACCATCCTTCCGGCGAGGCGCTGCCCTGGCAAGCCATTGCGTTTGAAGATGATGGTTTGAGCGAAAGCATCCGCGGATTTGAGGGTTTTGAAAGCATCGCCTTTAATGGAGACGAGGTTTTCATGACCATTGAAAGCCGATCCGGAAGCCCGATGTTGGGTTATCTGGTTCGTGGCACCGTCAGCGGCGCCATCGAGCAGATCACTCTGGATGCGGATACCCTCGTCCGGTTGGATCCACAAACCTCCTTTAGCAATGCTTCCGATGAAGCGATTACCTTATTCAATGGGATGGTTTACACCTTCTTTGAAGACAATGGTTTTGAGCAAAACCCGCAGCCGATCGCCCACCAATTTTCGATCGAAGATCCTCTGCAGGCAGCCACGATCCCATTCCCGAACATTAATTATCGCATTACCGATGCGACATCCACCGATTCGGAAGGGTATTTATGGGTCATGAACTATTTTTATCCCGGTGATACCCACCTGCAAGCCAGCAGCGATGCGCTTGCAGAGGCGTACGGGCAGGGAGCGACACACCAGGATAGCGATGTGGTCGAGAGAATCATTAAGCTCCAAATTGATAATGCGGCCTTAAGGCTGGTGGATGAACCCCCGGTCCAGCTTCAGCTGTTCCCCGAAAATGAAGCCAGAAATTGGGAAGGCTTGGTAGTGCTCGATGATCTGGGATTTCTGGTGGTGACGGACTCGTTTCCTGAGAGTATTTTGGCTTTTGTTCCTGCTGATTTGTAAACTTTCGATTAAGCCAGTCTCAATGATGGATAAAATTGGCTACAAAAGTTTCGGAAAAAGACTAAATAGGCTGTATAATCTCTCTCTAGATTAATATGATGCCTACCCGTTTGGATTGGAGACTTCTTTGACTGAGAACAGCTACGTGCCTATCCAAAAAAAACGCGGCGACCTGCAGAAGTTAAAGCGGCAGGAGCAGCTTACTGGTTACCTCTTTATCTTTCCCGCATTAATTATCATTCTTATCTTTGGCATTTTCCCAATTGGATACGCAATCTACATGAGCCTGTTCAATTGGCAGGTGACTAAAGGACCTTTCGTTGGCGGCAAAAACTATTTGCTGATCTTCGGCTCGTGGCAGAACCTGCTCATCTTGCTGTTGGGAATAGGGCTGATTGTCGCCGGGTTTTACGTCTGGGGTGGGGCCTTCAAGCCTCTTCCCAAAGGAAAGCGGCTTGCAAAAATCTTGGGCGCGCTCGTCCTGCTGATTGGCGGCGCCATTTTTGTTACCGGCTGGGCGCAGATGTACGAAACCGGCAATGCAGAATTTTTAGATTCATTAATTGTGACGGTTTATTATGCACTGGGAACCGTCCCTTTGGAGGTGCTGCTCGGGCTGGTGCTGGCGTACATTCTTTACCAAGACATCATTGGCAAGGAAGTTTTCCGGGTCATCTATTTTTTGCCTTACATTACGCCATCCATCAGTACCGCCGTCGTTTTCCAGATTATCTTTTCAAGCCGAGAAACCTCATTTGCCAACCAATTGATCGGCCTGCTTGGCATGGATCCGCTGCGCTGGCGGTTTGAGCCCAAACCGGTTTTGCAGCTGCTGGGGCTTGATGTCAGTGGCCTGGCGGGAGGGCCAAGCCTGGCCCTGGTCACGATTATCATCTTTGGCATCTGGTCTTTCGTCGGATATAACACCGTTATTTTTCTGGCTGGCCTGGGCAACATTCCAAAAGAAATTTACGAGGCTGCTGAAATGGATGGGAGCAGTACCTGGGACAAGTTTTGGAAAATTACCATCCCGATGATTTCACCGGTAACCTTTTATCTGACGCTGATCGCTTTTATAGGCACGTTTAAAGCCTTCAATCATATTTATGTGATGCGGACGCCCAGTGCCGGCAGCAGCGTGCTGACCACCAGCCTGATGATTTTTGACCGTTTTTATAAAGCGAACCAATACAGTATTGCGACGGCACAGGCGATCGTGCTGTTTGTAATCATTCTGGGGCTGACACTTGCCCAAAATAAAATAATGGGAGAGCGGGTCTTTTATGGATAGTTCAACCGCCATTATTGCAGCACCAAAAAGTCAAAAAGAAAAAGAACGCAGCGCGCTGCGCGTGATTGGCCGGCTTTTTTTGTACCTGATTCTGATTTTTGGTGCCCTGATTTTTATCTTCCCGTTTTTCTGGATGATTTCCAATTCATTGATGACGCTGGGAGAAACCATTACCCGCCAGTTCGTCCCCAAGGTTCCACAGTGGATCAATTACAAAGACGCATGGGAACAAGCCAACTTTTCCAAGTATTTCTTAAACAGCGTGCTGACGACTCTTGGCACCTTGGCAGGCCTACTGTTCACGTCCATTCTGGCAGGTTATGCCTTCGGACGGATTGATTTCAAAGGAAAAAACCTGTTGTTTGGCGTCTTCTTGGCAACCATGATGATCCCTGAATCCGTGACGCTGATCCCTAATTACATGTTAATCCGGGGCACCATCATTCCGCTGCCAGGAGGAACCTGGATTAATACCTATTGGGCGTTGACGGTTCCGTTCATGGCCAACGCATTCAGCATTTTTTTGCTGCGCCAATTCTTCGCTCAGATCCCGATCGAACTGTGGGATGCAGCCCGCATCGATGGATGCGACCACTTGCGCTTCCTCATTCAAATCGTTCTGCCCATCAGTAAGGCGCCAGTGATGACCGTTTTGCTTTTTGGCTTTACCGCCGCCTGGAATGCATTCCAATGGCCACTGCTGGTCACCACACGCGATACCTGGCGGCCTCTCATGGTTGGCTTGTATGGTTTTATGCAGGAAGCTGGGCCGTATACCCACTGGCTGATGGCTGGGGCCGTCATCACAATTATCCCGATCCTGATCGTCTACTTCCTTACGCAAAAGCAGTTTACGCAGGGGATTGCGACGACCGGCCTGAAAGGATAGTTTATAATCACGTTGGATATTGCGAAGGAAAACTCTCAGCCTTCGATATCAGAAACAAACTCAATTGTTCAAAATGGAGGTTTTGAAAATGAGAAGAAAAAGTATTTTGCTTGTGGCAATGTTGTTAATTGCCTCGTTGGTGTTGGGCGCCTGCGCTACGACGACGCCTACCGCCACCGAAGAACCCACCCAGGCTCCTGCGGAAACTGAAGCCCCGACCGAAGCCCCAACTGAAGCTCCGACCGCTGAACCCACTGAAGAAGATCCATGGGCGAACGTGGTTCCTGCGAAGGAAATTGTTTGGTGGCATCAACACACTGGCGATGCCCGTGAAGCTGCAATCGCACAGATCATTTCTGACTTCAATGCGACCAACGAATACGGCATCACGGTGACAGCTGAGTACGCTGGCAGTTATAGCGAGATCTTCAACAAGATGCTGCCACTGCTGAATACTCCTGAAGTCCCGGATGTTGTTGTTGGCTATCAGAACCAGGTGGCAACCTATCAACTGGCAAACGCCATGTTTGATATGAATGAACTGATCAACCACCCCGTGTATGGTCTTTCCCCCGAAGACCAGGCTGATTTCTTCCCGAGCTTCTTCGCCCAGGACGTGCTCTCCCTGTTCAACAATCAGCGCCTTGGCCTGGCCCCCAACCGTTCCATGGAAGTGATGTATTACAACATGGATTGGCTGCGCGAATTGGGTTACGATGCTCCGCCGACCACACCTGAACAATTCAAAGAAATGGCCTGCAAAGCCAGCCAAACCCCATTCTCTGGTGCAACAGAAGGCGCTGCCTCCCCGACCGGCTACGAACTCAGCATCGACACATCCCGCTTTGCCAGCTGGACGTTTGCCTTTGGCGGTGACATGTTCGATTACACTACCAATCAGTTCACCCTGAATAGCGATGCTGCTGTCTCCGCTTGGAGCTTCATGCAGAGCCTCTTTGCGGATGGATGCGCTCGCCTGGTTACTGAAAACTACGGTGATCAGACTGACTTTGGCAATGGTACCCTGCTCTTCAGCGTTGGTTCCTCTTCCGGTCTGCCGTTCTATGGCGATGCCGTCGCAGCTGATGGGACTCCGTTCGAGTGGTCCGTCGCTGCCCTCCCGCACACCACTGCCGACCCCGTCATGAACGTCTATGGCGCTTCGGTTTCGATCCCCAAGTCAACCCCTGAACGCGAACTGGCTGCCTGGCTGTTTGTGAAGTACTACACCAGCGCCCCTGTGAACGCCCTGTGGGCCAAAGCCTCCGGTTACTTCCCGGTGCGCGCCAGCATCGCTGACGAAGTTACCGCTGAATTCGCCGGCAATCAAGAAGCTTATGCCACCGCCATCAGCTTGCTGCCTTACGGCAAGTTTGAACCGCCCGTGCCTGGCTATGACTTTGTTCGCGACAATGTCATCGAAGTAGTGATGACCTCAATCGTAGACGACCCCACGTCGGATGTGAAAGCACTGCTGGATCAGGCGAATGTGGATGCCAATGCGATTTTAGCCGAACAACTGGCTCAAATCGCTCAGTAACTCCAAGTTAGACAGTTCTGTAAACCCTCCGGTCAACCGGAGGGTTTTTTTATGCTATACTATCTTTGTACCGGGGATGCCAGGTCTCGACGGGAGAAGCTGGTTCCGGATTGCGAGCCGAGAGGTACCGACCTCGTGAAATCAGTACAAAAAACAAGTGCCAATCGCACAAACTACGCAACCCTTCCTCTCGCTGCATAAGCGGGAAGATCGGAAGCTGATCTCCTAAGGGAGGTCACGTCTCCTGAGCCCGAATTCCTGCCGGGTTCAGATCAGGCGTCACAAAGCAGGAATGCTGTTCGGAGAGTCACGATCCGAACTTAAGCGGGCTTTAGGGCTTAAGTGACTGGTCTTTCGCAAGTTTTGCCGGTTAATCTTGCGGCGGACGACAACGAACAATCGGCTACGCTCGTAGAGATTCGAGAGCCTAATCTTTCGGACGCGGGTTCGATTCCCGCCATCTCCACTTGAAGCATGGCAAAGATTGGTTTGATAAAGGGGGAGCAAAACCAATCCCGATCAGAAAGGAATGGCTATGACTGCAAAGACCTCAGGTTCACCAGAGAAAAAATCGCGCCAGCGCCGGGCAAAGCCAGGCACAACCGGCGAAGGAGATTACTACCACATCGAACTCAGACCTACCTCTGAGTTCATCACATTTCGTAACGTCGATGTGGGCGACAAAGGGCACTTGCAGCGCTTAGCCGGCAAGCGTGCCAGTGGCTCTTGGGACACTGCAGCCTGGCTGGTGAGCAAAACCGATGCCCACATGGAAGGTGAAACCCTCGTTCCGGACAGCCAGGATGCCAAGGATCTTTTCAGCAGTCTTGGCTCAGAGCCGAAACATATTAAGGGTGACATCTTTGAAGCAAAAGACCGGCCCAATGTTCCCGAGAAAAAGAAACCCACCGAAGCCCAAAAGAAAGCCTGGGCTGAAAACATCAAAAAGGCCCAACAGGCGCGCCGGGCTGGTAAAAAATAAACTGGCTCATCAGAAAAAAAGATGGCGCTTCAAGCGGCGCTATCTTTTTTTTGCAGTATTTTTATTGAGGGTTTTAATTATTCTGAATCAGCTCCATCAGCTCGGCTTCCGTGAGGGATGGAATCCCAAGCTGTTGGGCTTTGGCTAATTTCGAACCCGGGTCTTCTCCCAAAAGCAGGTAGTCCGTTTTGCTGCTAACGGAACCAGTGACTTTACCGCCGTTTGCTTCAATTAATTTGGTGGCATCTTCGCGCGAGAGCGAAGGCAGTGTGCCGGTGATGACAAAAACTTTGCCTGCCAGAGGCTGGTGGCTGGCCTGCAAAGGTTGATTGTTCTGCGTTGGCCAAACACCAAGCGCTTTAAGATCTGCCAAGATTTGTTGATTTTGTTCGTTGGAAAACCAGTTGAGAATTTCTTGAGCCAGATTGGGACCAATCCCTTCCACCTGATAGAGCGCCTCAGCCGTCGCACTGCTCAGCTGGTCCAGGTCATGAAACGTATCTGCCAGTTTTCGAGCGCTGACTTCACCAATCCCATGGATGCCCAATCCAATAATAAGGCGCTCCAGTGGTTGATGGCGCGAAGCATCGATCGCGTCCAGCAGATTTTGGGCTTTTTTCAAGCCGAATTTTTCCAGTTTCAACAAATCTGGCAAAGATAAGCGGTATAAATCAGCCACCGATTTCACCAGCCCGGTTGACGTCAACTGAACTGCAATCTGTTCACCCAAGCCAGCAATATCCATGGCCGGGCGGGAAGCAAAGTTCTCGATAGTGCGGCTGAGCTGGGCCGGACAGCTGGCATTGATGCAGTAGTAGGCTACCTCCTCCGGGTTCTTTTCAATCTGCGAACCACACGATGGGCAGTATTGGGGAACAATGAATGGCTGCTGGCTGCCGTCGCGCTTTTCGGGCAGAGAAGTGAGAATGTAAGGAATGACCTCCCCGGCACGTTTGACGAGAACGTAGTCCCCAATGCGGATGTCTTTATCCTTGATAAAATCGAAGTTGTGAAGGGTGGCCTGGCGGACGATAACACCCCCGATACTAACAGGCTGCAAAAGTGCAAGCGGGGTCAAGACGCCCGTCCGGCCAACATTGACCTGGATATCCATGACCTTCGTTTCAACTTCGGTACCCGGGTATTTAAAGGCCAGCTGGCCGCGCGGATCTTTGCCAACCACGCCCAAACTGCCCGAGAGCTGCAGGTCATTGATCTTGATGACAATACCGTCAGCGTCGTAAGGCCATTCATGCCGTTTTAAGCCTTCCCGCTCACAAATTTCAACCGCCTCTTCAAAAGAATGCGCAAACCAGCGCAATGGGTTGACCGGAATGCCAAGCCTGCCCAGGTAATCCAGGATTCCGCTTTGCGTCAGGGGCAGTGGATTGGAGGATTGCACGATTTGGTAGATGTACATTCGCAGTGGCCGGCTGGCGCTTACACTCGGATCAAGTTGGCGTAGTGAACCTGCGGCAGTATTGCGCGGGTTGAGATAAGGCTTTTCGCCGCGTTCTTGCAGCTGGCGGTTCAGCTTTTCAAATTCTGCTTTCGTGATAAAAACTTCACCGCGCACCACCAGGCTGGCTGGAGGGGGTTCACTGCCTCTAACCGGGATGCGCAAGGGCAGCATCGGGATCGTTTTGATGTTTTCCGTGACATCTTCGCCCACTATCCCATCACCGCGGGTGGCGCCAAGGGTGAAAATCCCATCTGTGTAATGCAGGACCACCGTCAGGCCGTCCAGCTTGGGTTCAAGCACGTATTCAGCCTTTTCGACAGCCGGGTTAATTTTGCGCACGCGTTCATACCAGTCCATGGCTTCCGCCCGCCCAAACGCATTGGCAAGGCTCAGGATTGGGCTGGGGTGGCGCACTTTGCGAAACTTATCCAGGGGTTGGCTGCCGCTGCGCTGGGTGGGGGAATCGGGTGTGATTAGTTCCGGATGCTGAGCTTCGAGCTGCTTGAGCTTTTGGAAGAGCTGATCATATTCGTAATCGCTGATTTCCGGGTCATCAAGGGTGTTATATCGGTAATTGTGGTAATTAATTTGCGCCCGTAGCTTTTCCAACTCGGCGGCAATTTCAGGGTCTGCCATTTTGCCTCCAGTGCAGAGAACCTCAAGGCCATAAAAAACAGATTGGTCAAAAGTGAGATAGTGTTCCCGGTGGGATTCGAACCCACATTACCGGCTTCGGAGGCCGATGCCTTATCCATTAGGCCACGGGAACAGTTTGTGAATTATACCCAAATCTTAAATTTCTACCGGACCATTTTTGGGTTTAGTCTCTGAGCCGGGCAAGCATATCCGCATATTGGCTGACAAGTTCCGGGTGGAATTCAAACTTCAACCGGCGGTCATCTTGTTCCGTTTTAGGGAAGATGTGAAAATGGAGATGGAAGACACTCTGCATCGTATTCTTCCCGGAATTGTTGAAGATCTGCACATTGTGGATGCCCAGTTTGCGCTCATAGAGCAGACACACCTGGCGCAGTGTTTCCATTGTGTCGGCCAACACATCCGCTGGTGCGCTGAAAACATCGGCGTAATGGTCCTTTGGGATAACCAGAGTGTGGTAAGCAGTCATCGGGTTAACATCCAGGAAGGCCAGGCTGTTTTCGCGCTCCAAAACCTTCCAATGGTTCACTTCCCCTGAGCCAATTTTGCAGAAAATACAATCATCCAATTTCATAAGAATCTTCTCCATTCCCATTGTCAGTCATATCGATTTTAACCCGTCTAATTTCGCATTCCGCCGGGTCAAGGCCCATAAGCCGCACAATCTCATCTGGCCGGCCTGTGCTCTGCGGTGTGGCTGTGAGCCGTAGATGCAGCACCGGGTACGTGCCCGCCTCCTGCCATTGCCAGTTCTCAATCAGAGGCCGGATGTCAACGGTTTTTTTCTTGCGCTCAACCGGTAAGGAAGTGCTGGTCAACAATTCTGAAAAAGATGCCCGCAGCTCTTGTCCATCCAGTTCATCAGGAAACCGGACTTGATATTCGCATGCGTTGACGCTGGCCTGAAGGCTAGGCAGCTGCGCAGGAACTTCCGTAAGCCCGATCACGCGGATGTCACCCGGAAGGGCATTTTTGAACCGAAGTTCAATTTCTTCCAGGGGCTGTGGCTCCTCAAGCCAAAAATCAACCAATTCACAATCACTCGAAAAACCCAGCGGCAGCGCACAGGCAATATTGATGCGCACTTTAGGGTTAAAGCCCTGCGAGTAGCGCAGCGGTAAACCTGACCGGCGCAATGCCCGCTCAAAAAGTCGCTGCAGGTCGAGATGCCCAATAAAGCGGAGCGAACCGTCTTTTGAAAACTGAACGCGTATTCGCTGCGGAAGGCTGGTCATGCCGGGCACCCCCAATAATAATCGGCGGAATCGGGCCGGATTTCTTCAAAGCTATCCAAAATCCCACAGTGAAAACAGCGCTCGCGGCAATCTTCGCGGGTGCGTTCAAGCTGACTGAGGCGCAGATCATTCAACAAAAACGACTTTTTAACGCCGATTTGGATATGATCCCAGGGCAAAATCTCCTCTAATCCCCGCAGCCGGTGGGCATAGAAAGCCGGATCAAGACCCTGGCGGGCAAAAGCGTCGAGCCAGGTTTGTATGTTAAAACGTTCGTTCCAGGCGTCAAATTTGGCGCCATGCTCCCAGGCGTCTTGGATCACGCTGCCCAGCCGGCGGTCTCCGCGTGAGAGCCAGGCTTCAAGCATGGTGACATCCGGCAGGTTATAACTGAGTTTGATGCCAGTTTTGCGTGTGCCTTCTTTAAGCAGGTCCAATTTCTGCTGGATGACTTCGGGCTGGTCCACTGGGTACCATTGGAAAGGTGTGTGGGGTTTGGGAATAAATGTGCCGATGCCCAGGTGTACTTTCACCCGGCTGCCGCGCACCTTTCGGCCGATCTGCTGAACCTTTTTTGCTGCATCGACAATGGCCTGGACGTCTTTCATGGTTTCGCCCGGCAGGCCGATCATAAAATAAAGCTTCAAACTTAACCAACCATGCTCAAAAACTTGCTGTACAGTATCGTAAAAGACTGCTTCATCGAGAGGCTTGTTGATCACGGCCCGCATTCGCTCAGTCGCCGCCTCAGGGGCAATCGTAAAACCGCCGGATGGGCGCAGCTCCTGCAGTTCGTCCATCAGATCCAGCGAGAAGGACGCGATCCGCAGTGAAGGCAAACTCACCTGAACGCGGCTGTTGTGGAAGCGCTGATAAATGGATTGGATAATTTCGAGGATGTGGGTGTGGTCGGATGAGGAAAGCGAAAGCAGGCCAACTTGTTCATAGCCGGTAGCTTGCAAGCCATCTGCAACGGCGTCCGTAATTTCGGCGACAGTGCGTTGCCGAACCGGGCGGTTAACCATGCCGGCGTGGCAGAAGCGGCAGCCCCGGGTACATCCGCGCATGATTTCCACGGCGATCCGGTCATGGACAATTTCCACATTTGGGACAATAAAACGGGTAACCGGCGGCGGCAATTTGGGCACGATCCGCTTTTGCACTGCGGGTGGTGCCGCATCCTCCAGCGGGGCGAAGGACTCAAGGCGGCCGTCTGCAAGATAACGGGCTTCATAGAGTTTTGGAACGTAAACCCCCGGGATGTGCGCCAGGCTTCGCAGTAAATCCATGCGCGATTGTCCACTGTTTTTCCAGGCCTGGTAAACCCTGGTGACCTCTACGATCAGATCTTCACCTTCTCCAATCGCGAAGGCATCGATGAAACTTGCCATGGGCTCCGGATTGTAACAGGCCTGGCCGCCGGCAATGATCAGCGGGTGTGACTGATCGCGCTCGGCGGTGTGCAGAGGGATGCCCGCCAGGTCCAATATGTTTAAGACGTTGGTGTAAATGGATTCATACGGCAGCGTGAAACCGATGATGTCAAAGTCAGCCAGAGGGTGGCGGGTTTCGAGGGAAAACAAAGGGATGGCGTTCTCGCGCAGCTGAGCTTCCATATCCGTCCAGGGTGCGTAAGCCCGCTCGGCAGCGATGCCGTTTTGCCGGTTGAGAATGTCATAGAGAATAGCCAGCCCAAGGTTGGGGACGCCCAGATCATAAATATCTGGAAAAACGAGTGCGACATGCGTCTCGACTGAATCCCAGGATTTGACAATCTGGTTATGTTCCCCGCCGACATAACGGCCGGGTTTTTCAACGCGATAAAGAATCTTTTCCAATCGTTTGGAGTCAATGGGGGTGGGGTTCGGATGCATCACAGATAAATCTCATAATTGAAGTCGGTCAATTGTACTCGCAAAAAATCTTCATCGACTAGTTTGTGCAGTTCATTGATTTGCCGCTCCAGCAGGGAACGGTCAGCGGATACCATGGCCAGCGCCAGTTCTGCCTGCTGCCAATGATCCTGCCGACCGGATTCAATCACGGAAACGTTGCGTTTACGCAGCTGCGCCAGCAGCCTGGCCAAAACTGAGCGTTTTTCTTTGAGGCTGCTGCAGCCTGGGATAAACAAAACAATTTGACAGTAGGCGAAGGGCATCGTCAAGCTTCAGATCAGGCGGGCTGCACTGGATTCGTCAATGAACCGATTCCATCGATATGAATCGAGACAACGTCTCCAGCGGTGAGCGGACCAACGCCGGCCGGAGTGCCGGTTAATAAAACATCTCCCGGTTCCAGGGTCATGATGGACGAAGCAAACAGCAGCAGCTGCGCAACGTCAAAAATCATATCGCGAGTGGAAGCCATCTGGCGCAGCGTATTGTTGACATGGCAGGTGATCAAGGCGTCGGACGGGTCAAATTCGGTTTCAATCCATGGCCCGAGCGGGCAAAAGGTGTCAAAGCCTTTGGCGCGCGCCCACTGTACATCTTTTTTTTGGAGGTCGCGGGCGGTGACGTCGTTGGCAGCCATATAGCCGAAAATGGCCGCTTGCACATTATCGGGCCTGAGCCAACGACTGCGTTTCCCAATGACCACTGCCAGTTCTGCCTCATGCTCAACCTGCTGCGATTGCGGTGGGAGCATGATCGGTTCGCCGCTGTAGATTACGGCAGAGGGCGGTTTCAGAAAGAGCAGCGGAAATTCTGGCCTTTCACTTTGCATCTCTCGGATGTGTTCGCTGTAATTTCGGCCAACCGCCAGGATTTTACCAGGCAGGACCGGCGGCAGCAGTTCGACCTCTGCCAGAGGAAACTGTGGGCTGAAACGACGGTATTCGGAGAATGGATCGCCATGAATGATGCCTACCATGTCCTCTGAAATCCAACCATATTGCGCCGGCTGGGTGGCAGTTTTAAAACGAATGATTCTCATATTTTTATTGTATAATATGACTTCCCGGGCGGATAGCTCAGTTGGTCAGAGCGCATCTTTTACACAGATGAGGTCGCAGGTTCGAGCCCTGTTCTGCCCATGTTTTGTTTAAATTTATCATATAAAAAGTACTACACTCCCGCGATTGTTTATATTCAAACATCTGCATCCTCGGCGGTTGCTGCCGGTACCCAATCCACGTCATAGAGCAGATGCTGAGGCTCTTCTTCCTGGTAGTTGCCACTGGCAACATCACGTTCACAGAGGGTGCGGTACGGGCAGTAGCGGCAGCGGGCCAAATCCGTCGTTTTCAAAAACTGATCCGGCCGCAGACCGGCAATGGTTTTGATCAGTCCGCTGATCCATTGCCCTGCAGCAGAAATTTCGGCTTCGCCAAAGAAAAAATCGATGGTCTGGGATGGCGAGCTGGCCTCCCAATACGACATGCGCGCTGGCAGCGGGATAGCCTGGCCGCTTACCTGGCTGCCGGAAAGGGAAACCACCAACGGGAAGAGGCTGGTTTGAACCCGGTCACCCAGCCAGGCGCGGGCTGGCGGCCGGTGCGAAGACTTCCAATCATAGATCACCAGCGACTGCGGCGTCACCTGGATGAGGTCAAAACGGGCACTCAACTGCCAGCCATTCAGCACCGCGGTCAGAGAATATTCCGGAAACAGACGGCCCTCCAGTTCTTTGGCCGGGAAGGCGAGGAATTGTTCAAACCATGGCCAAACGCGGGAATCAGGGTCGTTTTTGGCGCTTAGAACCAATTCTGAGAGGTCAATTCCGAGGATGTACTGGTGGATCAGATGATGCAGCCGAATGCCAGCCTGACGGTCACGTTCGAATGTTGCCTGATCGCGGGTCAATTGGGCCGGCCAAACCAACTGGTCGAGGTAGCGCAGGCGGAATTGATAGGCGCAGCTGAGAAAGGACTGCAGGCTGCTTTGGCTGAAACTAAAACGGAACGGAAGTGTGGCAGATTCAGTCATCAGTCCTCTCTTCCCAAAGGGCCTGGAAGGCCACTGCCGGTTGAGCGTTGCCCTTTCGCCCTTTATTGCTTGTGATTGTTAAAGATTTTTTGGCGCGGGTAATCCCCACGTAAAACAGTCGCAGCCTTTCCCGGATTTGTTCCGCACGTGACATATGAAGGCTGCGCTCTTCCAAATCTGAACGAATTGGGAGGCCCTCAATGATCGCTTCGACTTCGGCTCGCAGAGCGGCCTGCGGGTTTTGCCGGCCTTTGAAGTACCAATATTCGGAACGGTAAGTGTCAATGGGGTCCCCTGCTGGAAAGTCATAGTTGTTGACCGAGGTTAAATACACCTTATCCCACTCGAGCCCTTTGCTTTTATGAAGGGTAGCCACAATAATCTGGCCGCGGTATTGTTCCGGGTCAAAACCCTGCTCGTCTTCTGACAAGGCCGCAAACCTGCGCTTATCCCTGGCGATTGATATTAACTCTTCCGTTAGCGTTTCGAAAGACCAATCGGGATGATCCTGCGCTAAATCGCGGATCAATATGGACAGCTTGTGGACCGTCGCCAGCTCGTAGATGTCAAAATTTAAATCTTGCGCAATGACCAAAATCAATTGATCGATACGCAGTCCGGAAGCAAGATGCCATTTACGCATCAGCCGCCGAAATTCGGCCAGGGCCTCAAGTTGATCTGCGCTAAGGACCGGGCGCAGGTCTTCAAGCCAGTCTGAGCCTGAAAGCGGGTACAGGTAATCTTCTACCCGCGCCAGGCTGCCAATCCGGCCAGAAAGCATCTTGGTTTCTTCCTGAAATGCGCCATCATCGCGGCCTGATCGCCGGGTGACCTCGAAAGCTCCGGCCAGATGAGTCGGGCTGAGAGGGTGTAGGATGCTTCTCAGGATGCGGGCGACCGCACCGGCGGAATGGCGGGTGGCCTCTGGAAGGCGCATCAAAACATCGGCGACCGGCAGTCCAGCTTTTTTGAAAGTATCAGCCAGCTGCGCGATCCTGTTGTTGGTTAAAGCCAAAACAGCCAGTGTGTCGTCGGGGTGCTGCTCAAGGTAAGCACGGATCGATTCGGCCAGGTAATTGGCCTCCTGCTCCGGGCTGAATGAGCGTTGAACCAATTCAACGGATTGGGGTGAGTCAGCCGGGTTAGGCTGGGGGTCTCCGGGTTGGGTCGGCTGAATGAGTGGGAGCGAGAGCGCATCGCGAACTATCAAGGCAGGGTGTTGGTTTTGCGTCCACAGGTTTAGACGATTGGCCAGCGCAATAATTTTTCGGGACGAACGGCCGGATTCGGGCAAATTGTAAGCAAGAACATCGGCGCGGGAAAGAAAGTTTTTGAGCAGCTGCGGGTTAGCGGTTGTAAAGCTTTCATTGATCGCCTGGTTGGGGTCACCCACCCGCACCCAGTTGCCGCTGATTCCGGTCAGGAGCGACAGCATTTCTTCCTGCAGCAGGCTGGAGTCTTGTGCTTCATCTTCAAGGATGAACGGCCAGCGCCGACGGAGCTGCGTGACCAGCTCAGGGTCCTGGTCCAGGCAATCTAATGCCAGCCGGATCAGGTCATCAAAATCCACACTAGCGCGATAATTGAGTGAAAATTGATAGTTTTCATAGATTTTCATGCCAAACTGCAGCAGGTCCGATGGGGTAGCGTACTGCCCGGCCAGTTGGCTGAATTGGTTAGGGCTTAGCCGGTTATCTTTGAGTGTTCGGATGAAAACACCAGCCATTTCCTTGAGGCCATTTAGGAAGACCTCCTCGTTATTGTTCTGCTTTCCCATCTTTTTTACAAAATCTTCTGAAAGGCGCTGGTCGAAATAATGTGGCTGATCCAAGTTGAAGCGCGAGACCAGGTCCAGCAGCAGCATGTCGGCTTCTTTTTCGTCGATGACGGAGTAATCTTGAGGCAGACCGGCCAAATCCGGCCGTTCATGTAGGATGTCATTTGCCAGCCCATGCAGCGTGCGGACCCGATACCCCAAGCCTTCAATCAATCCTTCAGCCCGCAAACTGGCAGCGATGCGGCTGCTGATATTGTCTGCTGCCGAATTTGAGAATGTAACTACCAGCACTTCCTGATCTTCAGCCAGGTCGGCCGTCAAAATCAGCTTCACTGCCAGTTGGGTCAGGGTCCAGGTCTTCCCGCTTCCCGGTACGGCCGAGACGCCCATCAGGCCTTTCTGGTAAGCAAGAATTTCTTTCTGAGAGGCGCGCAGACGGTTTTCAGTCATGGGGATCGGCCTTTAATGCCTGGCGGAACAGCGCCTGCATGCGGGTCAGCAGCAAGCCACGCTCCTCGGTGCCGCTCTCCCCAAAGGTGCTGATCTCAAGGTAAATTTTGCGGCGGCAGCGAGCGATCAACCCCCGCAGGGTACTATCCAAATTGTCCATAGAGAGGGCAAGTTCATCCTCTGCGGTCCACTTTCGTCCCGGTAGCCAATTGCGGCTGAGGACGTAAGGATGTGTGAGCGGTTGTTCCAAACGCTGATACCAGCCAGAACTGCCAAGGTTCAGCCAAAATTGATAATCCACCGGCCGGTTTTGCATCAGGAAGGTGAGCACCGGCGTGATGAGAACGCCTGTCTGCGAGGAGGCATCCCAGTCGGTGAGGTATTGGGCTGAAATGATCCCATCGGCAACACTGCGGATAAACTCTGGATTCAGCTGGCTTTGATGCAGTGGGCTGCCCTCTTCAAAAGATTGACTGAACTTTTGGAAGGATTCAATCAGGTTTGAAACCGCTTTGGCGCCTGAGAGATCAGTGTGCATGCTAAACCCTGGTCGAGAAAGCACATCACCAAACAGGCTGCTCAGGAATAAATCATAAGGGAGATCGGGGTCGCCATTGACCCGCAGCCAATCCAGAAGCTTGCCGGTGCGCTGGAGGAGGTCGCGTGGAACGCGCTCATTCAACGCTTCCAAAGCCTGCTCCGCAGGGGGCGGCGGAAGCGTGGCTTGAATTTTTTCCGTGATGAGTGTTGCCCGTACCAGATCGAGCCCCTGCACCGTCGCTGAGAGTGCTTGAGCCGCCTTGGGAAAATCAGGATGGGCGGACCACTCCGGGTAAGCGAGAGCCGTTAATGTCAACAACGTGGCGACCGCTGGCTGGTCTTTAAGCGCTAAAGCCGGGCGGTGAGGGCTGACAGGTATCCCAAATTCTGTGAGGCGATTGGTCAAACCAAAGGTTAATGCGTCGGAGATGTAGGGCGAGAGGACTGCAATCTCGTGCGGAGGGGTGCCTGCCGCGACCAGGTCACGAATGTTTTGTGCAGTTTGTTCGAGCACCTGAGGGAAGAAACGTGCAGTGCTGGCAGGCAGTACCATAACGGAAGCCAGTTTTTGCGTGCTGAGATGCAAAGGGGCTTTCGCGGCAGGTTTTTCGAGAGCAATCACTGCCTTAATCAAATCGAGTTCAGCGTTCGGGTTGGTCCGGCCACTAAATGTGAATACCTGGTCAGCAATGCGCACAAAACGCTGAGCCGAGCGGGGATCAGCGCCTAAGAACCGGCGGTATCCGGCTGCATCGTCCATTACCAGCAGCGCTGTCGTAAAATCGGGCAGCCAACTTTGCAGCAGATCATGGGCAAAAGGCGTATCTTCTTCGATGTTGTCATAAATCAGGTGTCGGTATTGACCGGTTATATACTCATGCGGGAGGCGCTCATGCCAGATATAGTCGCGGAACATTTCGACCTGAAGCGAAAAATCGAGGAGGTTATTTTCAAGGCAGTAACGGCGAAAAAGCGAAATTGCGGTTTGAACATCTTCGAACACGCGTAGGCGGGCGGGGTCACCCGTCCAGGCTTCCTGCAGTTTTTGGCCAATCTGAGTGTGTGGAAAGCCTACCAGTGCTGATTTGTTCAGATTATCCAACAGTTGACTGTAAAGCCGGTTGCGCTGAAGTGTGACCGTGCTGAAATAGCCTTCATCAATCAGCGGGGCGACGATGCGGCCCATATAGTATTGCGCTGTTTCGACGGTGAGGAAACGCGGAGGCGCATACGGATGGTCAAACCCGCCACGCCGGCCGACAAATGGCCAAAACAATGCCACCATCCGCCGGACCAGTCCTGGAATGGTCTGGAGGCTGACGGGGCTGAGCGGCTGCCATTCCGGGGCGGCGAGCGCTTGGCGGTATGGCTGAGCTAAAGTGCGCAGCGGCGTTAAAACCATGACCGGCTCGCCGGGGTAGGCTTGAATCACTGCTGCCAGCCAGGCTAGTGCGGCGCTGGTCTTGCCACTGCCAGCTTCCCCGTGGAGCAGCGTCAGACCAGGGCGGACGGACTCGCGCAGTTTTAGCTGCTGTGGGAAGAGATTAAAAAAAGGACTGCCGGGTATTTTGCTCTGCATCGCGTAAACTGGCAATGATTATAAACGATTGACCGGAACAAAACCGCTCAAAGCTCTGGGGATTGATTGGCATTGGTATAATCAACGGCGTTTATTCTCACCTGAAAACCGTCTGGAGACCGATGAACGAAATCAATTCACTTTCAAACTTTTTTAACGCACGCGGAGTGGCCGTATTGGGAGCTTCCACCAACCCGAATAAATTGAGTTATGGAATCGTCCGTAATCTTATCCAATATCATTACGGCGGGCAGGTTTATCCAATTAACCCCAATACCAACGAGCTGCTTGGCTTGAAGGCTTATCCCACGATTGCCTCGGTGCCGGACCCGGTCGACCTGGCGGTGATCGTTCTTCCGGTTAACACCATTTTGGACGTTTTGACCCAGTGCGGGGAACGCGGGATCAAGAACGTCATCATCATCACCGGTGGGTTTAAAGAAATTGGCCTGGAAGGCGCTGCTATTGAACAAGCCGCAGCCGAGGTTGCCCGAGCGTATAACATGCGCGTCATTGGACCAAACTGCGTCGGGGCTCTGGATGTTTATACCGGCCTGGACGCCACTTTCCTTAAGGGTATGCCCGACCGCGGGCCAATTGCTTTTATCTCCCAGTCCGGAGCGCTCTGCGGAGGCATCGTGGATCTGTTTGTTGACTCGGGGGTCGGTTTCTCTCATTTTGTCAGCCTGGGCAATGAAATGGATGTAACCGAATCGGACATGCTGGCATATTTTGACGGCGATCCGCATGTACGGGTTATCGCGCTCTATGTCGAAGGGCTGAAGGATGGGCAGCGCTTTGTGCGGCTTGCCCGAGAAGTGTCGCGGCGTAAGCCAATCATCATGTTAAAAGCCGGCCGGAATGAAGCCGGAGCGCGCGCAGTAAGCTCACATACGGGTTCACTTGCCGGGGCTTACACCGCCTACCAGGCTGCGTTAAAACAAAGCGGCGTGATTGAAGTTGATACTGTCGCTGAGCTTTTTAATACAGCCTGGGCTCTGGGAACCCAGAAGCTGCCAGCTGGCAAGCGGGTAGCCATTGTAACCAATGCTGGCGGGGCAGCCGCTTTGGCGTCAGACAGTCTGGCCGCTCATGGTTTCAAATTGGCCTCCATTTCGGCGGAAACCCAGGCCGCTTTGCGGCAAAAATTGAACCCCAGCGCCCAAGTGGCAAACCCAATTGATTTGTTGGGCGGGGCAACCCCGGAAGAGTACTTGTGGAGCCTCTCTCAACTCCAAAAGGATCCGAATGTGGACTTGCTGCTGCCTATTTTGGTGCCACAAGCCTTGGTCAGCTCAATCGACGTGGCCCAGTCTTGGGTTGAGGCAGCGAAGCTTGGCGAAAAGCCACTGATCAGTTGCCTGATGGGTCACTACAGCACGCAGGAAGCGGCGACTTTTCTCAACCGGTCAGGCGTTCCGGTTTACACTTACCCCGACCAAATTGGGCCAGTTTGTCAAGCCCTGGCGGATTATGAGAATACCCTCAGCCAACCCGCCTGGGTTCCGGCCCAGCCAGCCGGTGTTGACCTGCAAGCAGGGCAGCGCGCGCTGCAAGCTTTGACCGGCAAAAAGACGATTGGCGAAGTAGAAACACGGCCGCTGCTGCAGGCCTATGGCATTCAAAGCGTGCCGGGTGGCATGGCATCCAACGTAGAGGAGGCCGTTCTGCTGGCGGAACAAGTGGGCTTCCCAGTCGTTATGAAAATCGTATCGGATGACATCCTGCACAAATCTGAGGCGGGTGGGATCAAGCTGAACATTCATAATCAAGAGCAGCTGCGCGTAGCTTATAATGAAATGATGCGGGATGTGACCAGTAACGTGCCCGGGGCGTCCATCCGCGGGGTGATGGTCGAAGCAATGGCTTCCAAAGGGCAAGAAGTAATCGTCGGACTCAAGCAGGATGCCACCTTTGGGCCGATGTTGATGTTTGGCATGGGTGGTGTGTTGGTTGAATTGATCAAGGACGTCAGTTATCGCGTCGCCCCGCTGAGTATGGCTGAAATCTATGCGATGATTGCAGAAACAGCGGCTGGCCAGCTGCTCAAGGGTTACCGGGGAGGGCCTGCCGCCGACCTGCAGGCGACTGCGGAGGTTATTGCCAGGCTGGCGCAGCTCGGGCTGGACCATCCGGAAATTTTGGAAATTGAAATTAATCCGTTGGTGGTATATCCACAAGGGCGTGGCGCACTGGCTCTGGATAGCCGGATGATTTTGAAAGCATAACCCCTTACCAATTGTTGAGACGGCATCCGCTGGTTCTCTTAAGCGTCGTGATGCCGTCCAACAGGCGTAAAAAAAGCCAACGAAGGGATTCGAACCCCCGACCGGGCGCTTACGAAGCGTCTGCTCTACCGACTGAGCTACGTTGGCGTGGCAGCGATTATACCAGAAAACAATGGCACTCAGTCTTTGTTTTTTGGTGCTCCGGGCTTAAGTTGACTGCCGCGCTGGATGCTGTCTTTGCCATATTTATCCTTGATTTGATCCAATGCGCTGGCTAATTTTTGCTTACGTAGCGAGCGGTCATCCCACAGTGCCAGCTGGCGTTGTGGGGTTGAAAGCTGAGAAACTCCGACCCCCAGCAGGCGTACCTGCCTCCCGGGGATCAGATTTTCCTGCAGGAGCGCCAGGATGGTTTGGAAGATTTCGTCATCGACGTTGGTGCTGAAGCCCAGTGCCTTTTGACGGGTGAGGGTAGTGAAATCGGAATAGCGCAGTTTCAGCTGGATGACGCTGCCAGCCAGGTCGGCTTTTCGCAGGCGATAAGCCACCTTATCCGACAGCTCCCTCAGGGTGGCATACATCACTTCCGGATCGGAAGTATCCTCCCAGTAGGTTTGTTCGTTGCTGACAGATTTGATCTCACGGTCTTCATGGACCGGAGACTGATCAATCCCCCGGGCGCGGGCTTGCACCTCGTCCGCACTGCGACCAAAAAGCAGGCGCGCCTCAGCAGGCGTCATCTGCGCCAACTGTCCAATGGTGTGAATACCGCGTTGGTGAAGTTTTTGGCTCGTTTTGGGGCCAATTCCCCATAATGCTTCAACCGCGAGGGGCGCCAAAAAGCGCTGCTCTTCTCCGGGCGGCACAACGGTAATTTTGCGCGGCGCGCTGCCGGTTTTCACGCTGGCCTTGCCAAAATCATTGGCAACCTTTGCAACCAGCTTATTGGTCGCGGCACCAATGGAACATGGCAGCGTGCATTGTTCCCAAACTTTTTGCTGCAGTTCCTGGGCAATCATGCCAATCGGCCGGGGGAGGTCACTCACATCCAGAAAGGCTTCATCGACCGAGACTCTTTGTACCCGCGAGGAATAATCGCCGAGGATGGCCATCACCTTGTCGGAATATTCTCCATAGAGGTGATGCTGATGGTGGACGAAAATCAGTTGGGGGCAAAGCGCCAGGGCGCGGTTGGCAGGCATAGCCGAGCGTACGCCAAATTTGCGGGCCGCATAAGAGCAGGAGGCGATCACGCCCCGACCTTGCGGGCTGCCGCCAACAGCGAAAGCCTTACCTTTTAATTCAGGTCGAAGCAGTTCCTCTACGGAACAGAAAAAAGCGTCGAGGTCGAGATGAAGAATCTTTCTTTCCATCCGGCAGCCTCCGACATATGATCAGCGCATTGCGCAGATACGGCTAAAGGCTCAGGCGACGGTGTCCAGATTGCGGACGTCTTTGGCGTGGGTTTGGATAAAACGTCGCCGAGGGGGAACCAAAGTGCCCATCAGCATATCAAAGGTCCGGTCAGCTTCTGAAGCGTCTTCGATGCTAACGCGCAGCATGGTGCGGTTTTCGGGATTCATTGTGGTTTCCCAGAGCTGTTCTGGGTTCATTTCACCCAAACCTTTGTAGCGGGAGATGTTGACCTTTGCCATTCCGCCCATACGAGCAACCGTCTGATCTTTTTCATTATCAGAATAAGCGTAAACCACCTGATTTTTTGAGCTCAGGCGGTAAAGTGGCGGCTGGGCGATATAAAGATGGCCTTCATCAATCAGCGGCTGCATATAGCGGAAAAAGAGCGTGAGTAAGAGCGTGCGGATGTGCGCGCCATCAACATCGGCATCGGTCATAATCACAACCCGACCATAGCGCAACCCTTTGAGGTCGAAGGAATCGCCGATGCTGGTCCCGAGCGCTGAAATCAGGGCTTTAACTTCCTTGTTTCCGAGGATTTTGTCGAGACGGGCCCGTTCGGTGTTCAGGATCTTTCCGCGCAGCGGCAGGATCGCCTGAAAGTGACGGTCGCGCCCTTGTTTGGCTGAACCGCCGGCCGACTCGCCTTCCACAATGAAAAGCTCAGTTTTGGATGGGTCGCGTTCAGAACAATCGGCCAGCTTGCCTGGCAGGGTCATCGATTCGAGCGCCGACTTGCGGATGACCAGGTCGCGTGCTTTTTTGGCAGCATCGCGGGCGCGGGCTGAAGTTAGACATTTTTGTACAATCGCTTTGCCGGCTGAGGGGTTTTCATCCAAAAAGGCAGCAATGCGATCGCCTACCACCTGCTGGACGTAGGTTTGCACTTCCGGGTTCATCAGCTTGACTTTGGTCTGGCTTTCAAATTGCGGGTCAGGGTGTTTGATGCTGACGATGGCCGTCATGCCTTCCCGCGTGTCATCACCGCTGAAGTTTGGCTCCGTATCTTTCAGCATACCTGTTTTGCGGGCATAGTCGTTGATACAACGGGTGACCGCGGTGCGCAGACCGGTCAGATGCGTTCCGCCGTCAATCGTATTGATGGTGTTGGCGAAAGTGTAGACGGATTCAGCGTAAGCGTCGGTGTACTGCACGACAAACTCAACGCCAATCCCTTCAATTTCTTTTTCGCCGTAAATCGGAGCATGTAGCACTTCGCGGTTCTTGTTCAGGTAACGGGCAAAAGAAGCGATGCCGCCTTCAAAATGGAAGGTTATCTCGCGGTTTTCACGTTCATCCGAGAGCCGGATGGTCACGCCGCGAGTGACGAAGGCCATCTCGCGAAAGCGCTGCACTAAAGTGTCGAAGCGGAAAGTAAGATCACCTTTGAAAATTTCACGGTCAAAGCGGAAAGTTGTGGTTGTTCCCGTCTCGTTTCCGGAATAAGTGCCGACCTGCTCGACTTCTGTTTTGGGAATGCCACGCTCATAGCGCTGAGAATAAACTTTCCCTTCGCGCCGAACGGTCACCTCACACCATTCTGACAAGGCATTCACGGCGCTGACCCCAACCCCATGCAGACCGCCTGAAACTTTGTAGCTGCCACCGCCGAATTTGCCGCCGGCATGCAAAACGGTCATTACCACCTGAAGCGCTGAAATCTTGCGCTCCGGGTGAATGTCAACGGGTATACCGCGGCCGTTGTCCTGCACCGTAACGCTTTCATCGGCATGGATTGTGATCGAGATAAAGTTGCATACCCCGGCCAGCGCTTCGTCAATTGAATTATCGACGACTTCATAGATCAGATGATGTAATGCCTTAATGTCCGTACCGCCCACATACATACCAGGGCGCCGCCGGACGGCCTCCAGGCCTTCCAGAATCTGGATATCGTTTGCGTTATAGTGGTTCTGATTATTCAAAGGAATTCTCCAAATATCTTTTTATACCTGTGCTGGCTGAGTGGAGTCGTAAACAAACTTGGTGAAATCCACCGCTGAATAGAAAAAGTGGAAACTGGCCGAAACCAGGATTGTACTTACAACGGCATGTCCGAATGCGCCGACCAGCAGCATCCAGGAGCTGTCGGGTGGGGTTTGCCACAAAAGATTGGTCAAGTAAGAGATCGCCGCAGCTGCCATGACAAAGAAGGAAGCTGAAAAGGCGTTCGCCCGAAAGGTGCGTGTGCTGAGCAGGGCGGCTTCGCGTAAATTTAGCCCGTAGGTAAGAATAGCATGGGGAGTAAAAACCAAAGGCAAAAGCAGGGAGATCAGAAACACCATCAGCAGCATATAGCCGACCGTGCCGAGGAACGGGCTGAGCACCGTCAGAACCCCAACCAACATGGTACCTGGGAGCAGCAATACCAAAAGCACAACCAGGCTGACCAATTGAAATTCAAAAATAACCGAGAAACTGCGCGGAAATTGCCTTAGAAATTTACGCTGCCCCTCGGGGTGGGTAGCGTTGGCTGCCAGTTGGTAGAAGGCGACCGCCGGGATCAAACCGACGAAAAAGCAAAATAAAACGACGAAAGGGATTTGACCTGCCTGGGGCAGCTCCCAAGACAAGATCTGATTTAAAGGATTGGTTTCAAAAGCGCGCAGGGAAAAAAGGCTGGGCATGCCAAACGGAAGCGTCCGCAAGGTTGAAAGCAGATTAAAATGCGCAAAGTAACCCCTTAGAGATTCCACCATCATGGTCCAGGTTTGAACGAGTTCCGGAGAAGTGCTTTCAGGGAGGGCCAGATCATTTAGCAGCCGGTTGGCAATGCTGCTGATTGTGACCCGTGGACCGAAGAGAAGAAAGAGGTCAAATAAAAAAGGAAAAAAAATGAGGTGAAAACGCTTCGATAGGGTGGCAACCCCAGTTCTTAGTGTAATCCACAAATTTGGTTGTTTTTTTATCTCTGT
>DAOUFF010000033.1:0-21701 GCA_034430195.1 Anaerolineaceae bacterium
CGCGGAAATGTTTATGTCAACCTGGAAATGACAGCCGGCGAAGGACAGATTGCCATCAGTTCGGTCGCTCCCGCTTTGGAAACCTCATGGGATGACGCACTTCCGGTCGCAAAGGATGGCTATGTGCCCTATAGCGATTCGGGGGGGATTTTCCGTGGTGATTTAAACCTGGAACTCTATTGGCAAGACGACCAGAGCAAACTGAGCCGTTTCGAAGAGATCCTCAGCCAGGCGGACTATCTTTTCATCAGTTCCAACCGCCAATGGGGCACCATCCCGCGCGTGCCAGAACGCTACCCGCTAACCACGGAATATTATCGCAGTCTGATGGGCTGCCCGGAAGCGTTGGATGTGGTGAGCTGCTACAATGTTGCCCTTCCCGGCATGTATCAGGGTAGCCTGGGGTTTGAATTGGTTTACGCAGGTACTTCATTTCCAAACCTGGGCAGCCTTCAGTTTAATGACCAGTTCGCCGAAGAGGCGTTTTCGGTCTATGATCATCCTAAAACGCTGATTTTCCGAAAGACAGCAGATTTCGATATCGATACCGTGCAGAGCATTTTGGGTTCAGTCGACCTGACCAGTGTGGTCAACTTGACTGCCAGGCAGGCAGATGATTATAAAGTTGGGAAAGGCAGCGCTGCAAATCAGCTGATGCTTAGCGCGGATGAGCTCGCCAGGCAACGCGCAGGGGGCACCTGGGCAGAGATTTTTGATCGGCAGTCTTGGGTGAATCAGCACCAAGCCGCAGCAGTGCTTGTTTTCTATTTGTTTGGCTTGCTGATGGGGCTGGCGGTTTTCCCGCTGGTTCGTATGATCTTCCCGGGTTTGGATGACCAGGGGTACCCGGTCTCACGCCTGATTGGCTTTTTACTGATGGCAGTGGCGAGCCTTTGGCTGGGCAGTGCCGGCGTCAGCTTGAGCCGCACATTTCTGGCGGCCCTGAGCGCAGCTATCGCACTCACTGGCCTGGTGGTAGGATGGTTCACCCGGGCTGAGCTGGCTAGAGCCCTAAGAGAAAACTGGAAGAAATACCTGCTGGCCGAAGTCGTGGGGATTCTGGCCTTTGCCATGTTCCTGTGGATCCGCTATCAAAACCCGGATCTTTGGCATCCCTGGCGGGGCGGCGAAAAACCGATGGATTTTTCGTACCTTAATGCGGTGATTAAAAGCAGCACGCTGCCGGCATATGACCCCTGGTTTGCGGGCGGATTCATCAACTATTATTACTTCGGTCAACTGATGATGGGGCTGATTATCAAGCTGCTGGGCGTCGTCCCAGCTGTGGCTTATAACATCATCCTGCCGCTGTGGTACAGCATGTTGATCATGGCTGCATACAGCTTTGGATGGAATCTGTACCGGGGAATTCATAAGCCAACGGGCAGTGAAAGTGCCAGGCAGCATCTGTTTGGGCCGGAATTTTGGGCGGGCATCTTCACCGCAGCGCTGCTCGCTTTTTTGGGTAATCTTGGCACAGTTAAGGTGCTGGTTGACGGACTTAAAGCCCTCGGCGCAGCCGGTCAGGCAGCCAGCGGAGTGGGTCTTTTCAAAGAAATTGGCTGGATCTTTAGCGGCTTGATTCAAGTCATCCGCAAGGTTCCGCTGCCAGTACCCCAGGGGTCGTGGTACTGGAACCCTAGCCGAACCATTCCTGGGGACCCAATCACCGAGTTTCCGTTTTTTACGTATCTTTATGCAGATTTACATGCCCACCTGATAGCCATGCCTTTTGTCGTACTGGCAGCGCTGTGGGGCCTGAGCGTCATTCGCGCCAAAGGCCGTTGGGGTAAACCTACGAAATTTGACCTGCCAGCAGCTGCTCTTGGGCTGTTCTTTGGAGCCCTCATCATTGGCGCACTTAAACCAACCAACACCTGGGATTACTACACGTTTTTGACATTAAATTTGTGCGCGCTGGCTTACGTAGGCTGGGCTTACTGGCCTGTAGTGCAACTTCCCAAAATAAAATTGAAGCCCTGGCTGCAGAAAGCTGCACTTCCGATTGGCAGCCTGTTGCTGCTGGCCTTGCTGAGTCGCCTGCTCTATCTGCCTTTTAACCAAAATTTTTACCCCGGTTTCAGCCAGATCGGGCTATGGTCCGGAGATCGGACACGACTGGCTTCTTACCTGACCCATTGGGGGCTCATCTTATTCATCCTTGTTTTCTGGTTTGCCTGGGAAACCTATCAGTGGATGGCGGTGACACCGATGGAAACGGTGCACGCCTGGCTGAAGTATAAAAACATCCTGGTGGTCGGCGCCTGCTTTGCTGCAGTGCTCCTGTTGGGTTTGGTCGCAGCCAAAGTGGTCGTGGCGCTACTGGTCATCCCTCTGGGGCTATGGGCGCTTTTTCTGGTGACCCGCCCGGGGCAGCCAGACGCCAAACGCTATGCATTCTTTATGATTGGGACGGCTTTATTGCTGACTTTAGTAGTCGAGATGGTTTACCTGGTCGGCGATATCGGCCGGATGAATGTCGTCTTCAAGCTTTACTTGCAAGCCTGGATCCTATTTACGCTCGGACTGGGCACTGGTTTCGTCTCACTTTGGAATGATCAGCGGAAATGGACCCAGCGCACGCAAATCCTCTTTCAGCTGCCGGCACTGCTTTTGATTACCGGCGCGCTGCTTTTCCCGTTGATGGGTACTTTGGATAAGATTAATGATCGCATGGACCCGACCGCTGCACACACGCTTGACGGAATGGCCTATATGGCCAGCTCAACCTATGTCACCAACGGGATCACAATGGACCTGGGGGAAGACTACCGCGCGATTATTTGGATGCAGGAGCATATCAGCGGTTCACCGGTCATCCTTGAAGCACAGGCATACGAGTACCAATGGGGGAACCGCTTTACGATTTATACCGGACTGCCGGCAGTGGTCGGATGGAATTACCACCAGCGCCAGCAGCGTGCAATTTTGCGGTCGGAGGTTGTGCAGCAGCGAGTAGACGGCGTTAATGCCTTTTATCTATCCCAAGATGAAAAATTTGTGAGTGACTACCTTAAGCGCTATGACGTCCGCTACATCATCGTAGGACAGCTGGAACGGGCAACCTACAGCCCGGCCGGTCTGGATAAGTTTGTTGCGCTCGAGGGTATACTTTGGGATGAAGTATATCGGGACGGCAGTACATCCATTTACGCGGTTAGGTGAACTTGGTTCAGGTCATTGTCTGGTATTTGATAACGCTTTTGATCGGTTGGGTGAACCTGCCGCTCACATTTGCTGTTTTTCGCCGGCTTCGTTCGCACGGTTATGCCTTTGCCCGTCCGCTTGGGCTGCTTTTATGGGGGTTTATTTACTGGCTGGCCACGTCGCTGAAATTGCTTACCCCCAATTTGGCAGGGGAAGTCACCGCCCTGCTGGTACTGGCTGTAATCAACATTCTGGTGGCCAAGAAGACCGGTCTGACGACGTTACGCAGTCAGATCCAAGAGCGCAGAAAAACCATCCTCTGGATGGAAGCGGTATTTGGGGTTGCCTTTGGGTTTATGGCGCTTGTGCGGGCGGCTAACCCCGATATCATCTACACCGAAAAATTTATGGAAATGGCTTTTATCAACGCCATCCTCAAATCGCCTGCAATGCCTCCGCATGACCCCTGGCTGGCGGGATATGGCATCTCTTATTATTATTTTGGATACCTGCTGGTGGCGATGCTGACCCGGCTGAGCGGCGCTGCGGCGAGTGTGGCCTACAATCTGACCTCGGCTACCTGGTTTGGCTTGACGGCATTGGCGTCATATGGGCTGCTTTTTGAGCTTTTTGGCCACGAAACTCAAGCGGCCGAAGCAGATGGGCTTGAAAAAGGAACGCCTCACTGGGTCTACTTCGCTGCGCTGGCAGCACCCGTGATGCTATTGATCGTAAGCAACTGGTTCGGCGCCCTGGATGTCTTGAACGCACGCGGATTGTTTTGGCAGGAAGCTGGCGGTGCGCCAAACTCAACATTTTGGAGCTGGCTGAACCTGCGTGAACTGACCAGCCCGCCTGCCGCACTCTCGTGGCTGCCAGCCCGCGGCGGGTGGAGCTGGTGGGCGGCCAGCCGAACCTTGCAAGATAGCACGCTCAGCGGAGCGGTGATAGAAGTCATCGACGAATTTCCTTTTTTTACCTACCTTTTGGCGGATATTCACCCCCACATGTTGGCTATGCCATTTGTGCTTCTGGCGATCAGTCAGGCACTCAATGCCTTCTGGGGCGGTTGGAGCGGCCACTGGAGGCTGTTTAAGTGGGATGTGCCTTTGAACCCTCTCACCGGCATTGTGGCCGTCCTCACCCTTGGGGGGATAGCCTTCTTGAATACCTGGGACTTTCCGTTCTACCTGGTATTAATTGCAGCTGCCTTATGCTTACATCGTTACCAACAGTTGGGTAGTTTTGGCAGCCGGGTAAAGGAATTTTTTATCATCTGCATCGTCGGGGGTGTGTTAAGCATTGCCGCTTATCTGCCGTTTTATCTTAGTTTTGCCTCTCAGGCTGGCGGAATCATCCCAAGCGCTGCTTTTTTCACCCCGGGTAAAAACTTTTGGGTCATGTTTGGTCCGCTTTTGGTGCCAGTCCTGGCCTTCCTCTTCGTTCTTTTTTTGAAAGAGAAAAAAAACCTGCGGATTTCAGAGGCTTTTCTTTGGGTGGCGGCCGTTTTTTTGGGCTTGCTGGCAGCCTCTTTTGGCCTGACCTGGTTGGCAGGCCGCCTGCCGCAGTTGGCGCCCTTACTTTTAGGGCTTCAGGGAGCAGATTCACTGCCCGGGCTGATCAGTGGCGCTCTGGCAGGGCGCCTGCGCAAACCAGGGACCGCATTGACTCTTTTCCTGCTTCTTTTTCTGGCGCTCAGCTTGCTGCTGAGACGAAAGCAGCCAGGGGTGGGTAGCGGGCCGGTGACTGACGGCCGGCGCGAACCGGCCTTCGACGAAAACCATATTTTTGTGATCCTGTTGATCATTTTGGGCGGCCTACTGACACTTGCGCCCGAATTCGTGTACCTGCGCGATCAATTTGGTACGCGCATGAACACAATCTTCAAATTTTACTTTCAGGCCTGGATTCTGTGGTCATTGGCCGGCAGTTATGCGCTGGTGTGGCTCTTCAGACATGCCAGAAAGCTAACCGCGGCCGATCGGATCATCCCGACCATCCTGATCGTTGGCAGTTTGGCGTTGTTCATCATCACGCATGACCCCGGGTTGAATGCCAGCCTGAACGCCAATCTGGGGCCTTTGGGTTCCAGCCCTTTGGACTATCTCATCATCGCTCTTGTGCTGCTTTTTATCGTTTGGGTGGCGATAGCCGCCTTGCGGCGTGACGGTCATAAGGTAATGGCTTTGCTGGCGCTGGCAGCAGTGGCTGGCGGTCTGATTTATCCGGCACTGGAACTGTGGAATAAGACTGAAGGCTTCCAGCCGGCCAGTGGATTTTCACTTGACGGCCGGCAAGACTTCCTGATCACCAATCCGGGAGAGATGGCTGCCGCAGAATGGTTGGCAAAAGCCCCGCTGGGCGTGATGGTCGAAGCGGTTTCTCCGACCGGTGGAAGCTATACCACATATAATATTATTTCCACATTTTCGGGTATGCCGACTGTTTTGGGGTGGGTGGGTCATGAAGCCCAGTGGCGCGGAGGCTACACCGAAATCGGATCCCGCGAGGCCGAGATCCAGGAGCTCTACAGCACCCGCGATTGGGAAAGTGCACGCCTGATTTTGGACAAGTATAATATCCGCTATGTTGTCGTCGGACCGCTGGAGTACGGCACCTATGCGCTGGAAGAGGCTAAATTCCAACAGCACATGATCCTGGCTTTTGAACAGGATGGCACTCGAATTTATCAGACGGTTGGTTGGTAATAAGATGCTTACAGATACATCGACACAAGGAAAAAAGGCCGGTCTTTCTGAGCGTTGGCTCTTTGGCGGGACGTTGCTGCTTTTTGGCCTGGGTATGTTCATCCGGTTGAGCCGGCTGGATGCTGTCCCTTTTACCGCTGCTGAGAGCGAGCTGGCATTCAACGCACTTAAGATTGCTCGTTTACAGGGCCTAGCAGCCGGTACCGACCCGGCTTATCTCGGACTGACTGGTTTTCTGTTTTTTTTGACGGGTGCAGGCGATGCGCTTGCCCGGCTGATGCCAACCCTGGCAGGGGCGAGCATTATTTGGCTGCCGTACTTTTGGCGCAATCGTTTCGGTGAAAAGCAAGCGCTGTTCTTGAGCGCTGCATTCGCATTTGACCCACTGCTGATCATTTTTTCACGGCAGATTATCACCCCCATCTTCACCCTGGCCGGATTGCTCTGGCTGCTGACAGCTATCCATTTGAAAAGACCCGCTTTGGCGGGCCTCAGCCTGGCTCTGGCCTGGCTGGGTGGTTATTACTTTTGGGCAGTTTTGCTTTGCGCCGGGCTGTGTCTGCTCGCTGCGCGCTGGGCTCGCAAGTCACACTCCATACCCCTGATGAGCGCCAGCTGGGGGAAGAGCGGTTGGAGGGCTTTCGTTACCGCTCTGATTGGCGGGCTGCTGCTCATTGCCAGCGCTTTTACGCTTTACCCAGCCGGGTTAAGTGGGGTCGGGCAAGGGCTGGCCGATTTTATTGGCAAATTTACTTCGCCTTTTGAAATTCCATTTGGCCTGCCGATTTATACGACGCTTGCGTATAGTCTTGGCGTTATCATCCTGTTTTTTGTCTTCCGTTCGAGTACCGAAGAGCTGCCAGGCGGGGAGTGGCGCAGCTTGAGCTACCTTTTTCTGGCGATGGTCGTGATTGCTGCCTTGCTGCTATCGCGTTCAGAGACTGGCATGACGGTGTTTCTCGTGCCATTCCTGTGGAAAGCGATTAGCTCTGGGCTGACCGGCGAGCCAGGCCTGCGGGCAGAAGAACGCGGCCAGGTTTTGGGTTTGGCAGCTTTCTTTTTAGTGCTCTTGGTCTATTTGAGCATTTCGCTCCCCTTGCTGGTAACATACGCGCCTGGTTCCGCGGAATTTTACCGAGTTGCGCTGGCCGGATTGGCTGGCGTCGTGCTGGTTGTTTTGTCCTTTGTGTTGGCACGCCTGGGTTGGACAGCCCAGATTGCCTCGGCTGCCATCCGGCTGGCACTTGGGATGCTCGCTTGTGTCTTGATCTTCTCTGCGGGGCTGAGCTCCCTCGCACCGGCCGGTGCGGAACGAACGGCTTACCTGACACAGAGCTCGCCGATCGTTTTTCCGGACCGGATTGCCGCCGAAGTGCTGCAAGACTTTACCAGACAAGGTGCCCTGTCTCCGCAGAACGACCGCGTGGAAGTTTACGGCACTGAAATCGCTGGTAGCGATTGGGTTTTCAGAGAATTTCACACACAACCCCGACTAGAAAGCGTTTATTCAGACGATATTCCCCAGGTCATTTTAAGCGAAAGTCAGGATGCTTCCGGCTTGCCAGCGGCGTACCGTGGAATGAGCCTGCCAGTTTCAAAAGCAGTCAGCTGGCCCTCATTGCGCGCCATGGATTACCTGCGCGGACTGACACTGGGAACCTTCCCCATCATCACACAACAGGCAACCCTTTGGGTACGTGCCGATTTGTTTACAGGAGCAGAATGACCAGAGAGAACCCTTCCGAAAAATCATTGCCCCGCACGATCACCATCGACGGCCCGGCAGCTTCAGGCAAGACGACCGTCGGGCTGATGCTGTCCAAAAAGCTGGGATACCTATGTCTGGATACCGGCATCATGTACCGCGCGGTGGCTTTGGATGTGCTCGAAAGGGGAGCGGACCCGCAACGAGAAGACCAGGTCACCCAGGCGGCGGAGGAACTGACGATTGATGTGCGCGATTCGAGCGTGGCGGATGGGAGGCAATTTGATGTGCTGATCAATGGCCGCGACCGCACCTGGGATATCCGCAGCCCGGAAGTCAACGCCTGCGTTTCAGAAGTTTCGGTCTTCCCCGGTGTGCGTCAAGCCATGACAACCCAGCAGCGCAAAATTGCTGAGCGCGGGCGTGTCGTGATGCTCGGGCGGGACGTCGGGACGGTGGTACTGCCGGACGCCGATTTCAAGATCTACCTGGAAGCTTCGCTCTTGGTCCGGGCAACCCGCCGTTACAATGAAGAAAAAAACCGGGGCAATACGGTCACTTTTGACGAAGTCCTCGCTTCGGTCCGGCACCGCGATGAGATCGACTCTGGGCGTAAGATCGCCCCGCTTAAGCCAGCTGCGGATGCTTTAATTATTAATACCGACGACCTGAATGCGGAACAAGTTGTCGATCTGATCTGGGAAAAAATGCGCGATTGCTGACCTGCAAGCTGGGCAGCACCGGCAAAGATGCAGCTTGGCCGTGCTATAATTTAGACGGCTATGGACGCACAGCACCCCGAGTTATTTGTACCCACATTTCAAGACCTCAGCACCCTGCAAACCGCCTCACTGGCGGCGATTACGCTGCTTTGGGTCGGCTTGTTGGTATTGGGCTTTCGAAAAATCAGCAAAAAAAGCGTGCGGCCTGATTCTGGAGAATGGCGTTGGCTGGCGCTGCTGGTGCTGCTCATTTTGCCGCTGAATTATTTGGCTGTTTTCCAGCCTTTCGCTGGGGAGGCCCTCAATGCTGTTGGCAGGAGCACTGCGGTACTGGTCGCGCTTTTTGGGCTTTTGCCAGGTCTGGCCGCAGTCGGTCTGGTGGGACCGCTGCCAGCCGCTGGCATTGCTGCGCTCAGTGGTGTCATTCAAACTGTTTTTTGGGAGGCGAATCCGCTGACTGCGTTGGTTTTTGTCAGTTTCATTCTAGCCTTTTCCTGGCGTCAGAGTGAAATTGCTTACGAAGAAGCCAGTGCCAGCTTGCGTTCGCCCCTGCAGGACGCGCTCAGTGCTTATGCCATGCTTTGCCCGCTGCTGGTTCTGCTGCAGATTGTGATTTCTTTGATTTACCAACAGCGCGACTTGATTTCCATTTTGAATCAAAGCTTGTTGGTCATTTTTTCATTATTGCCAGCCATACTGGCAGCTGGTGGCATCGTTCAACTTAGCCTCCGCTGGCTTGGAAAAGAATGGCAGCCCCTGAAATTTTTAAAAACGCGCCTGGTGAACAGCTACTTGAATGTCGCGATTGAACAATTGGGTTACCTGGCCGATGGTAAATACGATGTGGCCGTGAAAGAGCTGCACAGCTTGGGGAAAGAGACCGCGCTCGTTTCAGCAATCGAACGCCTGCGGATCGCACTGCGCCAGCGGGATGACACCCAGAAGCGGCTGCTGTCTTTGGACCCGGTTTATTACACACGCGAGGGCAATGATTTGGTGCTTTCATCCGTGCTGCGGGCAGCGCTTGTGCGGGAAGCTTCGTCGGCACGCCTGGTGCTGCTGAGCAGTCACGGTGAAAACAGCGCTCCCGAGACCCGGCTGCGGATGGGCCAGGGGGAAAATACTCGCTTGTATGCCTATCTGGACGTGATGATTTTGGATAAGATTGGAAATCAGGACCAGCTCATCTTGTCTGATCTTAAGGTTGACCAATATTTTGGCTTGACCACCGGCATGCCTTATCCGCAATCTATTGTGGCGCTGCAGCTGCGCCAGGAGGGCGTCAGTCAGGGAATTTTGTGGGTGGGTTTTGACGAAAACCGCTGGTTCAGCGATGAAGATATTCGTTTCTACCAGCAGCTTGCCCAACGGGCTTCCGCCACAATTGCCGCCAAGGAGCGCTCATCGCGCATCGCTGATGAAAACCGGCAACTACGCAGCGCTCTGGAGGCACTGCCTGAGCCAATTTTATTATGCGACAGCAGCGGAGGGCTGACCTTCGCCAACCAGGCCGCGCGTGCCCTGACCGGAATCGTCGGGCCAAATGGCGCGGCAACCAGCACGTTTTCAGGGGAGCTAACCGGAGACCTGGCGGAGATGGCGCACTCGGCGGATAAAAATCCGCTGATGAAAACCATTTCATTTGATGGAAAGTCAGATTACAGCGCAACTTCTTACCCGCTGCCATCAGACAAGCAGGAGGAGGACGGCCGGGTGATTATCCTGCGGGATTTGGCCCGCTTTAAGCAGCTTAACGCCCAAAAAAATGAGTTTGTAACCAACATCAGCCACGATTTGCGCTCTCCGCTTTCCATGATCCAGGGATATGTCAAACTGGTGAGCTCGATTGGGACTTTGAGTGAGGAACAGCAGAAGTATATCGGTCGGATTGAGAGCGGGATTGACAGCATGAATCGTCTGGTGGGCAAAGTTTTTAGCCTCGAGAGGTTGGATTCCGGCGATGCCATGCAATACACCACATTTCCAATCCGCAAGGTCATCGAAGAGACCATCTCGCAGCTGATGCCCCAGGCTCGCCAGCACAAGGTTACGCTCAGCGTGTCATTCGATGGATTGAAACAGGAAAAGATCAGTGCCGACCAGGTATTCCTCACGCAAGCCATTTTTAATCTCATTGAAAACGCCATCAAGTTTAGCCCCAGAGGTGGCGAAGTGTTAATTTCAGCCTCCAGTGACAACCGCCAGCTGCATTTTTCGGTTAAAGACCATGGCAAAGGAATTGCACCGCTGGATATTTCGCGCATTTTTACACGCTTCTTTCATGTTGAAGTGGATGACCAATATGAGATGGGTGGGCAGGGGCTGGGTCTGGCGATTGTGAAAACCGTAGTGGAACGCCATGGGGGACAAGTGGAAGTAGAAAGTAAATTGGGAGAAGGTTCTACTTTTTCTTTCGATCTTCCTTTAAAGAAGTAAAATAGCAGCTTACGAAATTGCTGGCAAAAAACTTGACATTACAATAATTACTGTTATATAATGTGAGATTGCATATGTTAAAGCGATAAGGCTCGAATTTGGTACTGAGAAAAAATTCCCAGTATTTTTTCGTGTCTTAATATTCCTCTTTAAAATCTCGGAGGCATGAGTGGAAACTAAAGAAATGAAAGCGCTGCGCATCAACCTGGCATCTCCTGATGTGATAAAGAGCTGGTCGTATGGAGAGGTTACCAAACCCGAAACCATTAACTACCGGCGCTTGCGTCCAGAAAAAGATGGCCTTTTCTGTGAAGCGATTTTTGGACCAACACGGGATTATCAGTGTTACTGTGGTAAGTACAAAAATCCCCGCTACAAGGGCATCATCTGCGAAAAGTGCGGCGTTGAAGTAACCAAGTCCTCCGTCCGACGCGAACGCATGGGGCACATTCAGTTGGCTGCGCCTGTGGCGCATATCTGGTATACCCGGCGCATCCCTTCATATTTGGGCTTGCTGCTGGACATCTCGCGCCGAAACCTTGACCGCGTACTCTATTTTGCCCAATACATTGTTACATCCGTGGACGAGGATGCTCGCCAAAAAGCGCTGAACCGCATCAAGCAGGAAATCGGCGTTTCTGAAAACGAACTGAGTCTCCAGCTGAATAATCAGATTGCTGAGGTCAAAAAGCAGCGCGACCGCCAGATGCGCGAACTCGATGCAAAAATCGAAGCGCTTAACACTGCCTACGATGAGCAGGTTGCCAGCCGTTTTGAGCCAATCATTGCCGAAGGTCAGCGCCTGGAACGTGAGCTGAACGACCGACTCGGCAAGACGGTTCGCAAGGCGATCACCTTTGCTGTGGATGGCGGCGACCTGGTTGTGGTCGAAGCTGAAGAAGAAGTGGCTTCCAAGCATATCATGCGCGTTCAGAAAATCGTGAAAGATCGCCTGGACGAGCTCGAGAAAGATGTCAAGGCAGAGCGGACCGAAAAGGTGCAGGCTCTCACTCATGAAAAAGAAGCCATCAAAGCAGAAGCTGATTTGGCGATGGAAGAATTGCGCTCGCAGTTGGAAGACCGCGATGAAGCAACCAAAAACGAAAACTCCAAACTTCAGGATGAATTAAATGAACTTAAACCGTTCACATTCCTCAGCGAGGCCCACTATCGTGAGCTGAAATCACGCTGGGGCAATGTATTTCGGGCTGACATGGGCGCTGAAGCCTTCCTGGACATCCTGAAAAGGTTGGATCTGGATGCCCTGGCTCAGGAATTGTGGCAGGAAGCCTTAACTTCAAAGAGCAAGCAGAAGCGCAAGAAGGCCACGAGCCGGCTCAAGGTGGTCGAGTCTTTCCGCCGGTCAACAAACAAACCGGAATGGATGATTCTGACCGTTTTGCCGGTGATCCCTCCTGACCTGCGTCCGATGGTCCAGCTGGACGGCGGCCGCTTTGCCACCTCCGACCTCAACGACCTCTATCGCCGGGTGATCAACCGCAACAACCGCCTGAAGCGTCTGATTGAGCTGGGTGCACCGGATGTAATCATCCGCAATGAAAAACGCATGCTCCAAGAAGCTGTGGATTCGCTGATTGATAATACCCAGCATGGCCGCATGCTTTCGCGCCGTGGGCGCCGGGAATTAAAGTCGCTGAGCGATATGCTCAAGGGCAAGAAGGGGCGCTTCCGCCGCAACCTGCTGGGCAAGCGTGTCGATTATTCTGGCCGGTCGGTAATTGTGGTCGGACCGCATCTCAAACTGTATCAATGCGGCCTGCCAAAGACCATGGCGCTGGAACTCTACCGCCCGTTCGTGATTGCCGGCCTGGAAGAGCATGGCTACACCAGCAATATCAAAGGCGCTAAACGCTACATCGAGCGCAACCGTCCGGAAGTGTGGGAAGTCTTGGAAGAAGTCATCCATGACCGTCCAGTTTTGCTGAACCGTGCTCCGACTCTGCATCGCCTGGGCATTCAAGCCTTCGAGCCGGTGCTGATCGAGGGTAGCGCAATTCAACTGCACCCATTGGTAACGACTGCCTTCAATGCTGACTTTGATGGCGATCAGATGGCCGTCCATGTGCCGCTCTCCGAAGCGGCCGTAAACGAAGCCCGGCAGTTAATGCTTGCCAGCAAAAACCTGTTAAAACCAGCCAGCGGTGAACCGATCATCTCCCCCGGGAAGGACATGGTTTTAGGCGTCTTTTACCTGACCACCTGGATGGAACAGCCATTGAAAGGTGATGGCCGCGCCTTCAGTGATATTGACGAAGTTATCATGGCATACCAGCTGGGTCAGGTCGATATTCACGCCAAGATCAAACTGCTGACGACAACTTATTATGATGATAATGGCAATCGCCTGCCGGACGCAGAGAAACGACTGATCTCGACCACGGTTGGCCGGGCGTTGTTTAACGATGTGTTGCCGGAAGACCTGCGGTTTGTCAATCAGACCCTTGAAAAAGGCGGCATCCGCGATTTAATCGCCGATAGCTATGACATCGTTGGGCAGGATAAAACGACCATTCTTGCTGACAACATCAAAGACATCGGCTTCCGCTATGCCTCCCAATCTGGCTCCACTCTTGCTGTGGCGGATATCACCGTTCCTCCGGAGAAGCCTGAGATCATTCAGCAAGCTCTGCTGGACGTGGAACAGGTACAAAAAGACTTTCGGCGAGGCCTGCTCACCGAACAGGAACAAAACGAGCGCATTATTGACATCTGGCAAAACACCACCAAACTTGTCAGTGATGCCGTGCGTAAACACCTCGACCGAAATGGCAACCTTTCAACGATGGCGACATCTGGTGCCACAAAAGGCGGCTTCAGCCCGATTGCACAGATGGCTGGCATGCGCGGCCTGATGGCCGACCCCTCCGGCCGCATCATTCCAATGCCAATCCGCTCCAACTTCCGGGAAGGCCTTTCGGCTTTGGAATACTTCATCTCGACTCATGGCGCGCGCAAAGGCCTGGCCGATACCGCTCTGCGGACGGCTGATGCGGGTTACCTGACCCGCCGGCTGGTGGACATAGCGCAAGATGTGATCATCAATAACGAGGATTGCGGTACGACCGATGGAATTTGGATCAACCGCAGTGACAACGTTGCCAACCAGTCTTTTGACGAGCGTATTTATGGGCGGGTTTTGGCGCGCAGAGTCACTGACCCCGAAACCGGAGAAATCCTGGCCGAACGCGACGATTTGCTGAACAAGGAAGTGACCCGGCTGATTGCCAATTCCAAAGTTCAAAAGATTTTTGTGCGCTCACCCATGACCTGCGAGCTGATCCATGGCATTTGCGCCAAGTGCTACGGTATGGATTTGGGCCGGGGCGATTTGGTGCAGCTCGGAGCTGCCGTCGGTATTGTAGCTGCCCAATCCATTGGTGAACCGGGCACGCAGCTGACCCTGCGCACCTTCCATTCCGGCGGTGTGGCCGCGGGTGGTGACATCACTACCGGTCTGCCACGCGTTGAAGAGCTTTTTGAGGCCCGCCGCATGCCTAAAGGCGAGGCGATTATGAGCGAAATCAGCGGTACGGCTCGCCTGGTCAACTCAGAAAAGAACCCAGAGCAGCGCAAGGTATTGGTCGAATCCAGCGAAATGGCTTCAGACCCTTACGAAATTCCAGAGGGTTGGACGATTCAGGTTTCTGAAGAAACTGAAATCAAGACCGATATGGTGATTGCCAGCCACGAAGGCGAAGAAATTAAAGCCCGACATGGCGGACGGGTTCGTATAGAAAACGGTACGGTCATTGTCTCGTATGAGAACCGTCAGGTTGGGGAATACGACATTCCCAGCACCATGCGCATCATTGTGACTGAAGGGCAAAAAGTTGAAGCCGGCCAGCAGTTGACCGAAGGCTCGCTCAACCCACACACCATTTTGCGTCTGAAAGGCCGGGACGAGACGGCGCTTTACCTGTTGAAAGAAATTCAGAACGTTTACCGCACGCAGGGTCAAAATATCAACGACAAGCATTTCGAAGTAATCATTCGAAAGATGCTGAACAAGGTTCAGGTTACCCGCCCGGGTGACACCAACTACCTGCCTCAAGATCAGGTGGACCGTTTGGAAATCCTTAGAGTCAATGAAGACCTGCTGGCCAAGGGTAAACGCCCGGCACGCTTCATCGAGATTTTGTTGGGTGTCTCAAAAGCTTCACTAAGCACCGATTCGTTCCTTTCGGCGTCGTCTTTCCAGCATACCATCAAGGTTTTGGCTGGTGCGGCCATTGCTTCAAAGGAAGATCCGCTTTACGGGCTAAAAGAAAATGTCATCATCGGCAAACTGATCCCTGCAGGAACCGGTTTTAACCCTGAAAGATTTAAGGGCCAAACCGAAGAAAAAGTGGCTGAAGTTGAAAATATCGATGAAAACTCGAGCCTACCGCAGCGAAATCTATTTGACGAGACCAATGACACTGAAACGGATTATGATGAAGACGATCAGGATGATCCGTTAGAAGAATTGGACGAAGAAGACACTTCAGACGGCTTTGACGATTAGCAGCCGCTGAAAGCGCTGACCAACACCCGGTGTGCTTACCACTCCGGGTGTTTTTTATGCTATATTTGTTTAGCTTGACCTAAATATCTTAAAACCGATGCCCAATACTCGAAATTAGGAACGCCGCCATGGATTCTAACGCTGAGAAGACCATTAATATCAATACAGAAATGCAGCAATCTTACCTTGATTATGCAATGAGCGTCATTGTAGCCCGAGCGCTGCCGGATGCTCGCGACGGCCTAAAGCCGGTTCAGCGGCGCATCCTCTATGCTATGTATGATATGGGCCTGCGTGCGGATACCCCGCATAAGAAATCTGCCCGCATTGTCGGGGAAGTGTTAGGCAAATACCATCCGCATGGCGATGCCGCGGTTTACGAATCCATGGCGCGCATGGCTCAAGATTTTTCGGAGCGCTACCTCTTAGTTGACGGGCAGGGTAATTTTGGCAGCATCGATGGTGACCCGCCAGCTGCCATGCGCTATACCGAAGCGCGCCTTTCAGCGCCGGCCATGGAAATTTTGCGTCAATTTGACATGGATACTGTGAATTTCATCGATAATTTCGATGGCACGCTGAAAGAGCCTGAAGTTTTGCCAGCAGCCTTCCCTAACCTGCTCGTAAACGGTGCCTCGGGAATTGCAGTCGGCATGGCGACCAACATTCCACCGCATAACCTGGGCGAAGTGGTGGATGCACTGGTGATGATGCTTGAGCATTGGGACAAGATTGAGGATATCACCATTGAAGATCTGATGCGCTTTATTAAAGGGCCAGACTTTCCGACCGGTGGTTTGATCCTGCAGGACGCCTCAGCAGAGTCTCTGGCTCAAATTTACGGCAGCGGCAGCGGGCTCATCCAGATGCGCGCCAAAACGATGCTCGAAGAGATGTCCCGCGGCCGGCAGCGCATCATCGTCACTGAAATTCCATACATGGTCAATAAATCGGCCTTGATTGAACGCATTGCCGAGATCACCCGTGAGGGGGGCCTGGAGGGTGTTGCGGATCTGAGGGATGAATCGGATCGGCAGGGCATGCGGATTGTGATCGATTTGAATAAAAATGCCGACCCGGAGAAAGTCTTAACCACACTTTATAAACGTACTGCGATGCACAGCACGTTCGGGTTGAACCTGTTAGCTTTGGTGGACGGAACGCCGCATAAACTCTCCCTGAAACAAGCGCTGCGGGTTTACGCTGAACACCGTCTGGATGTGATCCGGCGCAGGAGCGAGTTTGAGCTGCGCAAGGGCGAGGAGCGCCTCCACATCCTGGAAGCCCTGCGGATTGCCATCCGCCATATTGATGAAATTATCGCCCTGATCCGTAAGGCGCAGACCGTTGATGATGCCCGCCTAAAACTAATGGATCGTTACAAATTGGATGAAATTCAGGCTAATGCCATCCTCGAGATGCCGCTGCGCCGCCTGGCTTCGTTGGAGCGGGAAAAAATCGAACAGGAATACAAAGAGGTAGCCAGCCGAATCGCCGACCTCAAGGCGCTGCTGGCTTCGCCACAGCGTATGCGCACGTTGGTCATCTCTGAATTGAAAGAAGTGCGCAGTAAGTACGCCGATGCCCGCCGAACTCAGGTGATTCATTTAGGGGAAGGCGAAAAAGCTTCCGATTTTCTGACTCAAACGGATGTCATTCCGATGGAAAATTTTTGGGTTGAAGCCAGCGCCGAAGGCATCATCGGCCGTACGGAAAATGATAAGCCCAACCGCCTCGGCGGAGAGCACGCCGCCTGGAATATGCTGCGCACGAATACCCACCAAACGATTTTTTTGGTGACCTCAGAAGGGCGCTGCGCTTCGATTCATTCCCTGTCCATTCCGGTGGTCAAGAATGGCGATGGTGGCCTTCCCCTGCACAAGATTGCACCTTTGCACGAAAATGAGGTTTTACAGTCGATTTTTGCCGTTCCAATGGATCGAGCGGAGCTTCCGGATCGGTTCTTGGTCACCGTCAGCCGCCAGGGCATGATCAAGCGCTCCTCGGTGGCCGACTTGCCTGGGGCTTCTGCCGCCAGCTTTACCCTCGTAAAAATCAACGAAGGGGATGAGCTTTTCCAGGTGATGCTGACCGATGGCAATCAGGACTTGCTGATCACCACCGCCATGGGCATGTCTATTCGCTTCAATGAAAATGAGGCTCGCCCGATGGGACTGGTCGCAGCCGGTGTCAATGGGATCAAGCTAAAAGAAGGCGACATCGTGATTGGGGCCAGCGTGCTCAGCGGTAAGGAGGAAGTTGCATTGGTCACCCGTATGGGCCTTGCCAAGCGGGTAGCTGCAGCTGATTTCCCTCTGCAGGGCCGCTATGGTCAGGGTGTCATCAGCTGGAAGCTAACCGGTGATGACCTTTTGGCTGTACAGCTGGCTGGCAAATTGAGTGACAAAGGGGTTTGTCACTTTAAAAAGGCAACAAGCAAGGTATTCACGATCACCAACGCAGTCAGCCGTAAACGGGCAGCCAATGGCGGGACTCTTTTTACGCTCAAGCCAGGCGATGAGGTCATCGGTTTTACTGCGGTGGATGATTTTGCTGATTACTGGGAAAAGAAATAGAACCGCTCAGTTGTTGCCCTCAAGCCCTAAATCGGCAGCGATGGTTCGCATGGCGGTAATCACATTGCCGACATGCTCCCACAAATCCACACCGAACTCTGCCGCGGCTTGTTCCATCACCTGGCGATCCGCACCAGCTGCAAAAGCTCTGTCTTTCCACTTTTTTCTGACCGAGCTGACTTCGAGGTCAACCAGTGAATGAGACGGCCTGACCAGGGCGACCGCGGTGATCATTCCAGTGATTTCATCACAGGCATAAAGCGCCCGATCCATGAGGCTGGTGCGGGCTATGCCGGTATGATCCGCATGGCTGGAGATGGCATGGACGACGGCTTCTGGCACGCCGTGTTGACGCAGCAAAGCCAGTCCTTCCAGCGGATGCGTTTCCGCATTCGGATGGACCTCCCAATCGTAATCGTGGAGCAGCCCAGCCAGCCCCCATTGTTCTTCGTCTTGAACGAGCCGGTGTGCATAAAAACGCATCGCTGCTTCGACACTGAGCATGTGTCTGACCAGACTCTCGCTCTGGACGTAAATTCTTACCAAATTCAATGCTTCTTCGCGGTTCATTATGCTCCTTCAAGGCAGCTGGATAGGCTCTGGCTCACCTAGAATGACCTCCGGTGCTTTGATATAGACATCCCAAAATGCTGCAGCTGAGGCCAGCACCTCACGGAAATTCCAAAAAAGAAAGCGACTTGGCTGGTAGCGCGATTCTTCAACCGGAATCCCCAAAATGTCGATTCCCAGCGCCTGACATAAAAAAACGGCGCGGTGGAGGTGGTAAGCCTGAGTGGTGATGGCGGCCTTGTCCAGCCCGAAGATCAGCCTGGCCCGCAGGCAGGTATCATAGGTCCTTCTGCCGGCGTAATCCAACACAATATCTTCGTCGGGGACGCCTTGCTCCAGGGCATACTGGCGCATAGCTTCCGGTTCATTGTAGGAGACTGTGCTGTTGTCGCCACTCATTAAAATCTTCTGGGCTTTGCCAGCCTGGTAAAGCGCTACGGCAGAATCCACTCGGTCACGCAGCGGCAGCGAGGGCGTGCCATCACGGTTGAGCCCGGCCCCCGGGACGATGACCACCGCCACAGGTTCGGCGTCCTGGTGCAGGGAGATAGCCGGCCGGCTAACCAAAATCATGGCGATACGAATTGCACCAATTAAGAAAATGCCGGCGCAGCCGGTAATCAACAATACCCGCAGAAATATTATTAGAGTTCGTTTCATTCGATTGGGAGCAAATCCAGTAGGCGGACATTTTGAACTGAGATCAGTTGGCGCAGCTCGTCATAAGCGCTATCGGGTAGGGGCTGCAGACCGGCAGTTTCGTAGGCAAGGGCAGAAGTAAGCAAGGTTTTTCCTTCTTCGGTACGGGCCAGGGCTTGCAGGCTTTCTGCGAGGCGGGTTTTGACGGTCAGATCCACTTCTGGGCTGGCGCTCAGTGAGAGGGTCGGAATAACTGGAGGGGAGATCCAAATGATCGGCAATTTCGCCACAGCATCTGGCAAGTCTGTGATCACTTCCGATGAAGTCCGTGGGTCGGCTGCGATGGCGTAAGTGGCGGTAAAGTCGCACACGCCTTTAATGTACAAAGCCCTTAAGCTGGCGTTGGTACTGTAAGTTTGCACGGGGGGTTTAACGCTGATGTTATTGATGGCCAGGTATCCAGAAGGTACCCAGTAGCCCGAGAGTGACTTGGTGTTGGTGAAGCAGGGCCTTAGACCGGCAAATTGCGCCAAAGCCTGAGCTGCTGTGGCAGTGGCAGCATTCGTGGTGACGTCGAAATAAGGCGTAAAGTGCGAGTCGCTGTGGCCGATAAATTGAACGCCATAGCCAGTAACGCCCAGGTGATTTGTCACGAGCATGACATCTGCCAGGTTCTTTTGTGAAGCGAGCAGATATTCTACCGGCATGAGCCAAACCAAATGAACTTCTGAGCGCTGCAGCGCCAGTTCCAATGCAATGTAATCCGAAAAAATACGCGCTTGAACGCTGACCTGTAAAGAAGCTGCAAGATCAGCTGCCAGCTGATTGAGCGCTTCCTGTTGGGAGGAGCTTGGAGCGGCACTCACGATGCCCAAAACAAAAGGGCGTTCAGCGCTGCCCAAGACCGCTGGCGTGGGTGTGAATGTGGGCATCGGGGTTAATGTGGCTGCGCTCAGCGTACTGGTAAGCTGCAAGGGAGCCAAGGTTGGGCGGGCAGAAGTGAGGTTGGCACAGGCAGAACTGAACAGAAGCAGGACAGTGAGCGCAAAGGGTAAAACCATGAACTTGCAGCGTTGCATAGTTGGATTTTACCTTATTTCACCAGTAGATTGGCTGTGCCGCTTGCACAACTGGCACTCATGCTACAATCAAAACACAGTCTTCTGGAGGTGAACATGAATCTCATTAGCGTTGCCATTGAAAAAGATGAAGATATCAATTTTATCCTCGGTCAATCGCATTTCATCAAGACCGTGGAAGACGTTCATGAAGCGCTGGTCAATGCCGTGCCGGGGATTAAGTTTGGTTTGGCCTTTTGTGAAGCATCTGGGGATTGCCTGATTCGCTGGAGCGGCACAGATGAGCACCTGATGGAACTGGCTCGTCACAATGCCAGCAACCTTGCCGCCGGGCACAGTTTTATTATTTTTCTTGGCTCCGGCTTCTACCCGATCAACGTGCTCAACGCCATTAAGCAGGTGCCGGAAGTGTGCCGAATTTTCTGTGCAAGTGCCAACCCGGTGCAAGTTTTGGTGGCAGAGACGGATCAAGGTCGTGGAATCATCGGAGTGGTGGATGGATTCCTGCCGAAGGGTGTTGAAGGCGAGCAAGAGGTTGCTGCGCGGAAAGCGCTGCTGCGGCGTTTTGGCTATAAAGCTTAATTTAGCCGAAGTCAACTTTCCAAGAGTGATTTTATGAACGGCAGCGCCGCCCGTAAGGCTTGCGCACGGTGGCTGACCTGGTTTTTAATTCCAGCTGGAAGTTCAGCCATCGTTTTTCTATATCCGTCCACTTCAAAGACGGCATCGTAGCCAAAACCGTTGTCGCCCCGTTCAGGGGTGATGATCTGACCCCGGCACTGACCATGTGCCCGAAAGACGTGCTGCGCGCAGTCGACCAAGACGACTTCACAGTGGAAAGCAGCCAGCCAGGGCTGCGGCAATCCGTGCAGGCGTGACAGTAAATAATCACGTCGGTCTTTGTCGGTTGCATCGGCGGCCGGCAAGAAACGATGAGAGTGTATGCCGGGGCTGCCGTGCAGCGCCGCAACCTCCAGGCCGGAATCATCGGCGAGTACTGTCAGGCCAGAAGCCTGCTGGAAGGCGACGGCTTTTTTGCGGGCGTTCTCGAAGTAAGTGTCACCATCTTCGGCGATGGTGAGGGTCAAACTGAGGTCGGATGGGGTGAGAATGTCGATTGGCAAGGTCGCGAGTATTTCGCGAATTTCTGTGATCTTGTGCGGGTTGTTGGTTGCCAGAAGTAACGGGAAAGTCACGGGTTAGATTCCTTCATTGTGTCTGATGGCTGCCTCTTTTGAGTTTCTTGAGGAGTTTCAGTGTGTTTTGGAGATTTTAAAGGATAAGGGGGGAAATGTAAAATTTCTGCAAAGCAGGAGTATGTCCAAGTGGGTATTGCGCGCCCGCAAATTATTTTTTATCATTGCGGGGGAAGAAATAATCCCCGATCTGTCATTGCGAGGCACGAAGCATCCCCAACCTGTCATTAGTATGATGAAATAGGAACAAAGAGACACGGCAGATCGGTTGTCACTGGGTCAAAAAGACCGTCTCGCAGTCAAGATCGCCGTGTCTCCAGGTGCGGGGTACCCGAACAGTTGCCTGGACCATCGAGTCCGTATGAACTAGTGTGGGTCCACCACCTTCATTATACGCA
>DAOUFF010000034.1:0-5518 GCA_034430195.1 Anaerolineaceae bacterium
AATACAGGGAAATAGGCCGGGCCGAGAGCCATTAGCGATCGCCAAAGAGCAGTTTCTGCCAGATTTGCAGGTTGCTGAGCACCTGCTGCGGGGTATCGGGCAGAGGGGTGGGGGTTGGGGTCGCGCCTTCAGCTGGCAGCAGGATGATCGGGTAGTCGCCTTCATTAATCAGGCGGTCATCCTCGCGGGCCCACTCTTCGAATGCGGCTTCGGATGTGGCGTAGGCGATGCGCGCTTCGACCTGAACCTTGGTTTGTTCCAGCTGGGCAACCTTGGTCTGCAGGGCGCTTTCCTGCTGGTTGAGCTCGAGCATGTTGGTCATACGGTTATTAAAATCCATCATCAGCAGCACCAGGATGACAATCACCGCAATCAGGATGATTCGCCGGTCCAGCCAATGAATTGATTTAATTTTGTCCAAGATGGTCTGCATCAGTTTGTTTACCGTGCATATATTGTACCATTCCGCGATCCTGCAGCCAAAAAATAAAAAAACACAGCCTGCATGAGACTGTGTTTTTCTTGCCGAAGGAGAGATTTGAACTCTCACGGGCACTATACCCACTACGCCCTGAACGTAGCGCGTCTGCCAGTTCCGCCACTCCGGCGTGGCTATTATTTTATGCGAAACACCTGAATTGTCAACCAGTTGAATGGGTTCAATACATATGAGACGCTACTGGGGTTAGGCCAGGGTGATAACGTTCAATATACTGTCTGGGGGTCAGATTGTGCAGAGCGCGGTGCGGGCGGATTTCAGCTGGAAAGCTCTGGCATGAAATGTGTAACTCTAAACAAGAAATGAACATTTACCGCAAGGCAAAATTTGAACACAATCAGCATGGGCGCTCGCCGAGCCGTTCGAGCCGCTATCGGCTCGGGTTGGGGTTGGCGGGGTTGCTCCTGACGGCCAGCTGCCTGCGGCCGGCGCTGACCTATGACCCTTGGAGGGTACCTGGGGGCACTGACGCTGGTCAACCCACCGCAACGCTGGCATCCGCAACCGGCGGGCTGGCCACTGAGGCGACGCCTACTCTCCAGGTGCCGCGCATCACGATGACCCCAGCGCCGGTCGGAGTGGCCCCAACCCCCAACGCGCCGGCTGACCTGCCGCCTCTGCGCAGCGAAACCACTCAATATACGGTGGAGGAAGGCGACAGCCTGGTACAGATCGCGCTGAAGCATCAGGTCTCCGTCAGCCAGATTGTTAAAGCAAACGACATCGAAGACCCCAGCCTCATCACTCCCGGGCAGGTACTGACCATTCCGCCAGCCAGCGCAAACGAGCTGGCAACTGCTTTCAAGATCATCCCAGATTCAGAGCTTTTCTACTCGCCGGTCACTATCGGGTTTGACACTGCGTCGATCGTCTGGCAGTTCAATGGCTATCTCGAGAGCTACCGTGAAGAACTCGAAGATGGGCGCACGCTGACCGGCAGCGAGATTGTTCAAGAAGTTGCCCAAAACTTTTCGGTAAATCCGCGTTTGCTGCTGGCGGTGATTGAGCACCAGAGCGGCTGGTTGCGCGCTGGCAGCCCCATCAGCGCATCAAATGATTACCCGCTCGGGCTTGAAAATGCCAATTACCGCGGCCTTTACAAACAGCTTGGCTGGGCTGCCAACGAGCTGACGCGCGGATACACCCTTTGGGAACAACGGGCAGTCTCGGTCTGGAGCCTGGCCGACGATCAGGTGATGCGCATTGATCCCACCATCAACGGCGCGACAGCAGCCCTGCAATATTGGTTCAGTCTTTTCCTGGGGAAAGAATCCTGGAAAACAGCGGTTTCTGCAAGCGGTTTTTATGCCACCTATTTTGACCTGTTTGGTTTCCCTTTTGCTTTCTCCATGGACCCTGTGCTGCCTGCAGATTTGACCCAGCCCGATTTGATTTTGCCCTTTGCCAGGGGCGATGTTTGGTCGTTTACTGGAGGCCCACACTGGGGCTGGGGCACCGGTTCTGCCTGGGCAGCGCTCGATTTTGCCCCACCCGGCGGTGAGCAGGATTACGGCTGCTTTGAGAGCCAGGCGCCAGTCACTGCAGCAGCGGACGGACTGGTGGTGCGGTCCGGCAACGGCGCACTTGTTCTCGATTTGGACGGTGACGGTTTCGAACAAACCGGCTGGACGCTGCTCTACCTGCATCTGGCTGGCGAAGGCCGGGCGGAGGCCGGCACGCAAGTGAAGGCCGGCGACCCGCTCGGTTTTGCCTCCTGTGAAGGTGGCGTGACGACAGGTACCCACTTCCATATTGCCCGGCGTTACAACGGGCTGTGGATCGATGCAGCCGGCGCCGTGCCGATGAACCTGGGCGGTTGGATCGCTTCCAGCCCGGGAATTGTTTATGACGGATATTTGAGCAAAGATGGACAGACAGTTGAAGCTTTCAATGGCCGTGCCGATTTCAACCAAATCGGTTGGTAAACCCGGTCAGCTGCATGCCCGCCAGAAGCAGCGCAGGCAGCGTCAGCGGCGTATGCTGTGCTGCGCCCTGCTGATCACGTTTGTGGCTGCCGGCCTGCTGGCATACGAGACCAAAGCGCCGCTGGCGCAGACCGATGCGGCCTACATTCCACCGATGAACACCCCGCCCGCTGAGCCTGCACTGGGCGCGGGAGCCGCGGCAGGCTTGCCTGTTGCCGATGCGGCTGGCCAGGTCGCCAACCCGACCCCGTCAGCTGAAACCAGTGTGCCAGCTGCAGCGGCTGGGCTGAGCGTGCTTAACACCCCGGCCGCCAGCATTGATTATGGAGAGAATACTCCCATCTTGTACTATGCCCAGAGCGGAGACAGTATGGGTGTTTTGGCGGTGCGCTTCGGTGTGGAAACCACGGAAATCACTTCAGCTGACCCGCTGCCAACGGAGGGATTTATTCCGGAAGGGCAACTTTTGTTGATCCCTGACCGTCTGGATGAGACCAGTGCCAACCTAAAACTTTTCCCGGATAGCGAAGTGGTCAATTCACCATCAGCAGTAGATTTTGATGTCAGCGCTTTTGTTTCACAGGCAGGCGGCTATCTGGCAACCTATCAGGAGTTTGTCTATGGCTCCGGGATGATGAGTGGTGCGGCAATTATTGAAAAGGTAGCTCGAGAGTTTTCCATCCATCCCCGCTTGCTGCTGACGCTGATTGAATATGAGAGCGGTTGGGTTTACGACATGCCGCAGAGCCGCTATCAAGTCAATTACCCGCTGGGCATCAATCTGGGAGAGTCCGTCGGGCTGTATCATCAATTGGAATTTGCTGCGGGCGTTTTAGGCACGGGGTATTATGGCTGGCGCGAGGGGACGATGATGGTGTTGGTTTTCCCCAATGGCGAAGAACTGCGGCTGGCAGCCGAATTGAACTGCGGTTCGGTAGGGCTCATGTATTATTTTGCTCAGCAGCTGAACCCGCTTGAGTGGCAGGCAGCGCTTTATGCCGAAAATAGCGTATTTAAGACTTACCAGGCCATGTTTGGCGATCCGTGGCTGATCGCCCAGGAATATGAGCCGCTATTTACACCCAACGTCGTCCAGCCTGACTTGATTTTGCCGTTTGATATCGGGGTCACCTGGTCCCTGACCGTTGGCCCACACGCTGCCTGGGGGGCAGCTGATGTGCGCGCAGCCCTCGACTTTGCGCCCCCCAGCAGCGCACCGGGCTGTGAGACCAATTACGCCTGGGTGAACGCAGCCGCAGATGGCCTGGTCGTACGTTCTTGGGATGGCACTGTCGTCATCGATCTGGATGGGGATGGGTTTGAACAAACTGGATGGAATCTGATTTACCTGCACATGGCCAGCTTTGGCCGGGTAGCGCAGGGTACGTGGGTGAAAGCTGGCGATCATTTGGGTCATCCTTCGTGCGAAGGCGGGATTGCCACCGGCAACCACTTGCATTTGGTGCGCAAGTACAACGGTGAGTGGGTGCCGGCTGAAGGGCCGCTCACCTTTAACCTGCAGGGCTGGAAGGCCAAGGCTGGTTCGCAGCCTTTGAGTGGCTGGCTGGTCAAGGGAGACCAAATTGTCAGGGCCAGCGTGGTAGGCGGGGCAGCTTCCCAAATCACCCGGGCGCAATAATCCTTTTCGCTGCCTATGGTATAGTAAAGGCTCAGCCCAATATTGGGTTTAAGGCATGAATAAACATTTTTACAACCATTTTTCAGGCGGATTTTTCTTGTTGGTCTTTACTTTGGTGAGTGCCTGCAGTAGTGCGCGCCCGACCTATATCATCCCGGCCAGCAGCGAAACAGCTGTTGAAGCTCTGCCCAGCGCGACACCGTTCGATCAACGCCCGGTGTACGAGCCGGGTACGCTGGTCGATTACATTGCCCAAAGCGGAGATACCCTTCCGCTGCTGGCTGTGCGCTTTGGGACCAGCGAGGCCGAAATCCGCTTCTCCAACCCGGAAATACCCCCAGATGCAACCACATTGCCGCCGGGGTTCCCGATGAAAATGCCCATCTATTACAAGCCGCTCTGGGGTACCAGCTTTCAAATGCTGCCGGATGCAGCTTTTGTGTATGGACCGGACTGCCAAGATTTTGACCTGAAGGCCTTCCTCGAAATGACCCCGGGCTGGTTTAAAAATTATGGAGCGGTTATTCAGGGCAAATATCGTAACGCAACTGGCGTCATCACATATTACGCCGAAAATTACAGTCTTAACCCCAAGCTCCTGTTGGCTTTGATTGAATTTCAAACTGGAGCTTTGAGCAATCCGCAGCGTGAACCCAAAAATGAAGACGCGTTTTTGGGCTTCGTCAACGATCATCCGGGTGTTTACCTGCAAATATCCTATGTCAGTGATTTACTCAATGATGGTTATTACCGCTATCGGATGGGTGAACTGACCAGCATTACCCGCCAGAGCGGGCAAATTGAAAATATTGATCCCTGGCAGAATGCCGCCAGTGCCGCACTGCAGGAGTACTTCGCCCGCCTGTTGGATGGCGAAGAATACCTGCGAGCCATCGGGCCGGATGGCCTGGCCAAAACTTTTCGTGCGCTTTTTGGGGACCCCTGGCGGAGGAATACAACCGTCCTCCCGGGCAGTCTCACCCAGCCTGAATTTATTTTGCCCTTCAGCCCGGGAACCGTATGGGCTTACACCGGCGGGCCACATTCCAGTTGGGGCGATCTGAAACCCTGGGGTGCTATCGACTTCGCACCACCTTTGCCTACCCAGGGCTGCGTTGAGACCGAACAGTTTGCTCTGGCTGTGGCAGATGGGATAATCGCCCGGACTGATGATGGCACGGTTATCTTAGATTTGGATGGCGATGGCGACGAACGCACCGGATGGAACATCCTCTATCTGCACATCGCCGCCGAAGGACGGGTGCGCGTGGGTACAGTTGTGAAACAGGGCGACCCAATTGGCCATCCCTCTTGTGAAGGTGGGCGAGCCACCGGCACTCACGTGCACCTGGCGCGCAAATATAATGGCGAATGGATTTCAGCGGCTGATCCGGTGCTGCCTTTCAACCTGGAGGGATGGATCCCGGTGGAGGGTGGCGTGGCTTACCAGGGAAC
>DAOUFF010000035.1:0-21038 GCA_034430195.1 Anaerolineaceae bacterium
TGAACAAGTTCAGACACATGTGAGACGATAGGGCTTTACAAAAAAGCACATTGGGGCCATCCTAAAGGGTAGAAAACCAAAGAAGGAGGGACCCCAATGCGGCAGAAATATCTGCACAGAGGATTTTATCATCTTGCGAAGATGCCAGCCATCCACGCGAGCGAAGGAGCAAAACAGCGAGAACGAGCTCTGACGATCTGGGAGACACTTTGTAAGCAGGGGATGGACCGTACTGAGGCGAGCAAAGTTGTGAGGGTATCCCGAGCTAGCCTATACCGCTGGAAGCGCAGCTTGCAGCTGGAGGGTTGGAAGGGGCTGGAGCAACGCAGCCGCAGACCGAAACGGGTTCGAAAAGCGCGCTGGAGCAATGAATTGGTAGAGGGAGTGCGGTCGTTGCGCACGTTGTACCCCTGCTGGGGCAAGGAGAAGATCAAGGTTCTTCTGGAAGCCGATGGGTTGGTTGCATCCGTTTCAACCGTAGGACGGATACTGACGGACTTGAAGCGTCGGCATCAAATTCCGATTGTGACTGCAAAGAAACGTTGGAAGCCCAAGCGTAAGGCCCGAAGACCCTATGCCATTCGCAAACCAAAGGATTATGTCGTGCAGGAGCCCGGGGATATTGTGCAGGTAGACACGCTGGATCTGCACCTATTTCCAGGGGTGCATTTCAAGCACTTTACTGCCAGGGATGTGGTCTCCAGATGGGATGTGGTTGAAGTCTACCCCAAGGCCAGCTCGCGGCAAGCTAAAGCCTTTCTCTCCTGCCTGATCGAACGCTCACCTTTTCCAGTCAAAGCGGTTCAGGTGGATGGCGGCAGTGAATTCATGGCTGAATTTGAACAAGCCTGTGCCGAAGCTGGCATTCGCCTATTTGTTCTGCCACCCCGCTCTCCCAAACTCAATGGTCGTGTTGAGAGAGCCCATCGTACGCATTTGGACGAGTTCTATGCAGTATTTGCCCCCGAAGGAGACTTGCAGTCTTTGAACAAGAGCTTGAGAAGTTGGGAGTGGGTCTACAATAACATCCGCCCGCACCGCGCTCTGGACAATCTGACCCCCAGAAAGTATATTGAACGTTATCACCCTGGCCTAACCCCAGTAGCGTCTCATATGTATTGAACCCATTCAGTGGATTGACGCTGATTTGTTCCTGTGATAATATTTCACGCGCTAAGCCCCCATCGTCTAGCGGCCCAGGACGCGGCCCTCTCAAGGCCAAAACCGGGATTCGAATTCCCGTGGGGGCATTTTTCTTGCATAACTCCATCGACTTAATATCCCTGCCTGCCTTTATACTTAACCATAGCCATGGAAACGCCTTTCGCCGACCCGATCCGCTACCCACGCAAACGATTAGCGCGCGGGTTGATGCGTTTTGGGCTGCGAGCCCTGCTGCCGGCCTTGGCGCAAGTTGAGCTGAAAGGCCTCGAGCGGATCCCTCGCCAAGGGCCGTTAATTTTGGCAGGCAATCATGTGGGGGTCATGGAAGCGGTGCTCATGGCAACGTACGCCCCGCGCCAGGTTGAGTTCCTCGGCAATGGCGACATCCCCTTCGACCCGGGCTATGCCTGGATCGTTCAAGCTTACGGGTTCATCCCGGTCAACCGCGGCAACCCGGACCGGCGGGCCATTTTACAGAGCGTCAGTGTCTTGAAACAGGGCGGCATCTTGGGGATCTTCCCCGAAGGCGGGGTTTGGAACCCGAACAATATGGAGGCGCAACTGGGGGTGGCCCTCATCAGCCAGCGAGCTGAAGCACCTGTTCTTCCAATCGGATTTGGCGGCATGGCTGGCGCGCTGGTGGATCTGCTGAAGCTCAAACGGCCGCGGATGGTCATGAATGTGGGCGAGCTCATCCCGGCGGCCCCCAGCGGCGGCGATGACCTGCGGCAAGGTTTGCAGAAACATGCCGAACAAATTTTGCAGGCGATCAATGCCCTCATCCCACCGCAGGACAAAGCCGGCTGGCGCCTGAGCGAAGAATATCGACTGGCAGTTGGCATGTCCGGTCAGATGCCATCGGAGCGCCAAATTTCTGGCGGAGAGGCCTTTGCCCACTTTCTGCACGCGCCAGTATTGCTGGACGCACTTCGGCGCAATGTAGGGCTGCCAATTGATGTGCTCGAGCAAGCCGGAGAAGCCGCCAATAGCCGCTTCCAAGAGGCCCTCACAGCAGTTTTGGGCTATTTGCAGGTCAACCCGGGCTTCTTCACTTACCGCTTTGGAATGGAAGAAGGGCTGCAGGTGCAGCAGGCGCTGCGCAGCCTGATCGGCTGGGCTGAAGAGGGACAATCTGCTGGGCGCAGCTTGCGCTTGATCGCCAGCGCGCGTTTCACCCTGCAGGATGGGCGCAGCGAAAGCCGGCAAAGCCAGTGGACGATCGTGCCGGACTAATCAGACTGGCTTGGGGATATGCTCAGGCCGGGTTTTCAGCAGGACGGATGTCGCGAATATTCAGCTGGAGGCTCTGGCGGCCCTGGTACTCATTGATTTCGAAAGTGTAAGCCACATCCACCACGGGTGGCAGAGATTTCAGCCAGTAACCCTGACGGAATGCAATGCCCTCATAGGTATTGATGCCAGCCCGCAGAAGCATCTTGAGATGCTGGCCGTCGCTCAAGGCGCGTGGATTGACGACCCGCAGTCCGCGGCTGCAAAACAGCGCTTCCGGGTTGCGTACCCCGGTAGGTTCAAGGCGGCTGACGTCATCCATGATTTCAGGGATGTGTTCCGCTTTCAGTTTGTCCAAAGCGATGTCATAATCAATGAAAAGTTCTGGCGTGAGTTCCATGCCGGCTAACTGGCGGCTGGCCAGGCTGTTCAAGCGCTCGAGCAAGGCTGGCAGGTTGTCGTTCGCGACCGTCAGGCCAGCAGCCATGGAATGACCCCCATAGCGGACCAACAGGTCAGCGCATTCGTCCAGGGCGCGAGTGATGTCAAATTCCTTAATGGAACGGCACGAAGCCACGATCAAACCGTCTGACTGGTGACCGATGATCGCTGGGCGATAAAACCTCTCCGCCACGCGGGAAGCGGCCAACCCGACCACGCCTTCACTAAATTCTTCTGAAGCAGCAAAAATAATGGGCAGACTGCCGCCCTCAGCCAAGGCTCCGGCAATAGCTTTCTCTTGGATCTGCTGTGTCAAGTTTTTCCGTTGGGCGTTTTGATCGTCCAAAAGCTGGGCCAGGCGCGCGGATTCATAAAGATCATCGCTGACCAAAAGCTGGAAGGCTGCCATTGCGGTTTCGAGTCTTCCGGCTGCATTTAGCCTTGGCCCCAGGCCAAAGCCAATATTGGCGGTGGTAATCCGATCCAGGCGAATCCCGGAAACCTGGGCCAGTGAATAGAGACCCTGCCGGCTTGAGCGGCGGATGACGTTCAGCCCTTGCCCGACCAGCGCGCGGTTTTCACCGGTGAGCTCTGCCAGATCGGCCACTGTACCCAACGCCACCAGGTCCAGCCAGTTTTCGGCTTTGAGGCCTGGTTGGGGATAGGCCTGCAGGTAAGCAGCGGCCAATTTATAGGCCAGGCCGACGCCGGCCAGGTGTTTAAATGGGTAGGCGTCCCCGGGTTGGCGCGGATTGATGACAGCGTTGGCTGGGGGTATTTCGTGCCCGGGCAGGTGGTGATCCGAGAGGATTACATTCATGCCAAGGGAGCGTGCCAAGGCCACTTCTTTAACGGAACGGATGCCACAATCGACCGTGATCAGTAGTTTGACGCCTTCGCCAGCCAACAGGTTGATGGCTTCAAGGTTAAGCCCGTAGCCTTCGTCGAAGCGGTTGGGGATGTAGACGCGCGGAATGTTGCCTAAAGCCTGAAAGAATTCAAAAAGAAGTGCGCTGGCAGTTACACCGTCTACGTCGTAGTCGCCATAAACTGCGATTTTTTCCGCGTGGCTGAGGGCATCCTGAATAAGACTGATAGCTACATCCATATCTCGCAATAGCAGCGGGTCGGTCAGAGCGACGGTTTCAGCGTCCATAAAGGCATGCGCCTCAGTCGCGGTTTGGATGCCGCGGTTGTAGAGCAGCTGGCGCAGGAATGGGGGAAAATCGTGCAGCTCGCGTTTGACTGCAGGTGGCACAAGCGGTGAGACAATCCAGCGTTTGCTAGTGGGGAGGTTCTCGTTTGGTTGCATGGGAAGTCCGTTTCTCGCCAATTGTACCCGCTTAATGAGCGGGTTTCAGTGGGGAATGTGTTGTAAAATCACTGTAACATTTATTCGTCCCACGGAGGTTTGTGATGCCGCCTTTCCATCGGTCTACCCCAGTTGTTTATTCTGCTGAAGTGCAGCGCGCCCGGCAGGCACGTCAGCCCCTGGTTGCGCTGGAATCCACCGTCATCACTCACGGCCTGCCATGGCCTGACAACCTGCAGTTGGCTCTCGATATGGAAAAGACCATCCGCCAAGCTGGCGCTGTGCCAGCTACCATTGCCGTCTTGGATGGCTGCTTGCACATCGGCCTGGAGGGCGTAGAGATTGAAAAGCTGGCGGCCGATCGGGCTGCTCACAAAATCAGCCTGCGCGATATCGGCGCTTCCGCTGCTCTCGGTTTCAGCGGCGGAACTACCGTAGCTGCAACCATGTTTGCAGCGGAGTTGGCTGAGATCCCGGTATTTGCCACCGGCGGAATCGGCGGGGTGCACCGCGGCAATTCCGCGGATATTTCTGCTGACCTGATCCAACTGGGCCGTTCACCGGTTATTGTGGTCTGCGCCGGCGCCAAAGCCATTTTGGACATTCCCCGGACGGTGGAGTTTCTGGAGACGCAGGGTGTGCCGGTGATCGGGTACCAAACAGATGCCTTCCCCGCCTTCTATTCCAGCGACAGCGGGTTGAGCGTAGACGTTCGGGTTGACTCAGGTGCCCAGGCGGCCGCAATTGCGCAGGCGCATTGGGGGCTCGGGCTGCGGGCGGGGCTGCTGGTGGTTGTGCCGCCTCCGGCCGAAGCCGCGCTGCCTGCAGAGCGCGTTGAAACCGCGATTGAATCCGCCCTGCGGCAAGCAGAGCAAGCCGGCGTGCATGGCAGCGCGCTGACGCCATTTCTGTTGGCTCGGGTCAGTGAACTGACAGGCGGCGAAAGCCTGAAAACCAACTTGGCCCTGCTGCTGCGCAATGCCGCCGTGGCAACTGGGATCGCGCGCCATCTGGGGCCAGGAGCACCCCAGACCAAGCATGTCTGAACCCCTTTTTGGCGATGGGGGGCAGCTTTTGAGAGCCTTACTGGGCTAATTGCCGCTCGTTGTGGCCGTCGGCCAGGGGGTGCGGGTCGGCAGTGGTGTGGCAGTGCGAGTGGCCGTCGGCGTAGGTGTGCGCGTCAGGGTTGGGGTGATGGTAGGTGTGCTGGTCGGTGGGTTGCCTGAAACACGGAAGAAGCCTGAGAGCACCCACTCTTGACCGACGAAGAATTGCACCTGGTAAAGCCCCGGCAGCCATTCCGCCGCGGGCAGTTCGAGCACTGAAATACCATAGCCGCCGCTTCCCCCTTCCCAAAGACCGGTTTCGGTTTTAATCGTTGTATCCCCTCGCAGCCAAATTTCTGTCCATTGAACGCCGTTATCCATCAGGTTATAGCTGTAGGTGGCATAAACCTTTTCCAGAGGATTTTCGAATTCAAAGGCCGGGTCTATGGGCTGAAAATCTTCACCAACCTTTTCAGCGAAGACGATATTGCTGAACAGAAAATCGGGGTTGGGAGTAATAAAGGACTCAAATTGAGTGGCAATAGCCTCGGGGATGAAGGGCGTGTTGGTGACCGAAGGGGTGTTGGTGATGGTCGGCGTCAGCGTCTGGGTTGGGGTAAGGGTGATGGTCGGCGTGAGTGTGATGGTGGGGGTAAGCGATGGCGTCAGGCTGGGAGGAAAGTAGCGATAGAGAACAGTTTCACCGTGCTGAAAATTAAAGTACGCAAAAGCGGCCAGTGCGATGGCTCCCACAACCAGGCGGATGCCGAGCTCAAATTGATGACGTCGCTTAAAGAAGAAAGGCAGGCGCTTGCCTTCGCGAAAAGCACGCCGGGCATTGGCTGCCAGCGCAATCGCAGCCGCGGCAGCTAAAATCCCGATGATGATTACAGTTGAACGAATATCGATGGCCATTTCACCTGCCAGCGATTATAGCAGGAACCTTCCCGGGCTGGTTTTCGGCAAACCGGGCCTTTTCAGGCTGCCAGTGCGCTGCTGTAAGGCTCTGCAAACAGTGCCGGTGTTCCTCCGGTATGCCAGAACAAGACCGTTTCGGTCGCTTGGAACTGGCCCTTATGGATGAGTTCGATCAGGCCGGCTGCGGCGCGCCCGGTATATACCGGGTCGAGCAGGATGCCTTCCAGGCGGGCAAACAAGCGAATGGCTTCCCCTTCGGCGGGCTGAAGGTTCCCGTAGCCCGCCTGGCAAAAGGCGGTTTCGATCAAAATCTCTTGCGACGCCGGAGCCCAGCTTTCATTGAGCAGGGCTGCTCCTGCCTGGGCAACCTCACTGACAACCGGCTGCAGCTCAGCGGCCGACTTGTCCACGCTGATGCCCAGGATTTTGCCGGTAAATCCGCTGCGGTGCGCACCGAGCAGCAGACCAGCCTGGGTTCCACCGGAAGAAGTGGCAAACACGATCCAATCCGGCGGACGGGCTTGCTGCAGCAGCTCTTGCATGGCAAAGGTGTATCCCAGTGCGCCCAGGGCGTTGGAGCCGCCGTACGGGATGAGATACGGGCGTTCGCCAGCAACTGCAGCCTGGTCAAACACCTGCTGCAATATTTCGTCCCGCCTGGCAGGTGGAACGAAAACGACGTGCGCCCCGGAAAGATGGTCGAGCAGCAAATTACCCTGCAAATGCTGCGGCGGCTGCCCAGCCAAAACCAACGTACATTTCAAGCCCAGGCGCGCAGCTGCCGCGGCCACCTGGCGGCAGTGGTTGGACTGCAGCGCGCCGGTGCTCACCAACATGCGGCAGCCCTGTCTAAGCGCATCAGCAGCCAAGAATTCCAGTTTGCGTGTTTTGTTTCCGCCCGGGCCCAAGCCGGTAAGGTCATCGCGCTTGATCATCAGACGCGGGCCGCCCAGATGCGCGCTAAGACGGGGTAATTCTTCAAGCGGCGTCGGAAGATGAGCCAGCTGAACTCGGTCAATCATTAAAGGCCTGCTTTCGATTATCTGCCTTGCCGCGGCGGCGCATAACGCTCAGCACACGCGGCAGTGTTTGTGTATACAGGCGGTACAGCAGCGGCCGCGGGGCATAATCCCAAGCGCCCAAATAGCGAACGGTGGTACCGTTAAAGCCTTCCTTGAAGCGGTAGACACCCCACATCGAATCGCTCTCGTTAAATTCATTCGGTGCACCCCACAGGTCATAAACCTGGCAGCCCATATTCTTTGAGAGACGGATGGCTTCCCACTGTAAAAGGTAATTCGGCATCAGATCGCGGTGCTCTTCCAAGGACATGCCGTACATATAGCGGGCCGTACCGGCGAAAATGAAGATGACCACGGCCGCAATGGGCTGGCCTTCAAATTCCGCAATCAGGAACTGCGCCATCCCTGCCTGAAAGAATTCCTGCCAGAGGGCGAGGTAATAATCTTTTGAGCGGATGACAAAGCCATCGCGCACTGCGGTAATGGCGTACATGTGGTAAAGCAGCTCCAGGTCTGCCAGGCTGCCCGTCCGCACCTGTACCCCTTTTTTCTGTGCCAGGCGGATGTTATAGCGCGTCTTTTGTTTCATGCGGGCCAGGATTTCATCTTCCGCTGCGGTCAGTTCCAGCAAAACGGTGTTGCGAAATTGAATTTGATCCTGAGAAAATACCCAGCCCCGGCGCTGCAGCCCGTCGGCAAAGGTGTGACCATCTGGCGACTCTTGGGTTGAGGGAGCGCCCGGCATACCCCATCCCAGCGGGATGTCGGGGTCAATTTTGATGAAGATTGCTTTTTCTTGCCGGCAAAGTTGCTCAAGAAAACCCAAGACTTGCGCTGCCAGGGGCAGGTCTTGCCAATCCATCAGCGGTCCCTTCGGGCAGTACATCACTCTCAGCTGAACCCCGGCGGGAAGGTCGATGCTGCGCCGGAGGATCATCGCGGCGGCGATAACTTTTCCATCCAGGCCACGCCAGGCGTAATAGAGCGGGGACCAGCCGACGCGTTGTTTGTTGCGCGCCCAGGCCGAAGTTTGCAGGATGTGCGCGTCGGGAAGGCTGGTAATGATCGCGTCCCAATCCGCGGGAGCGACTAATTCAGGCATTGCCGCCTTCTCCCTGGCCCGACCGCCCGCTGCGCCATTGATACAGGCGGTAAAGGAGCGGTCTGTAAACCTTAATGAAGGCTGGAGCGGTTCGCACGATGCGACCGCCAAAACCGCGTTTGAAGCGGTAAACACCCCATAAACCGTCGGAGCGGGCACTGAATTGATCTTCCAACAAATCTTCATCTTCATCGGGAATGCCCCATAGGTCATATTCCCGCGCGCGGTGTGCCCTGGCCCAGCGCATGGCTTCCCATTGCAGCAAATAAGTTGGCATCAGGTTGCGATATTGATCGTCGGAGCAGCCATAAAAATACCAGGCCCGGCCTTCGGATTGAAAAGCCATCAGATATGCCAGAGCCTGCCCTTCAAACTCCGCCCGCAGCAGCACACATTCTTCCCGTGGCGCAAAAAGCTGCCAGGCGCGCTGATAATACTCGAGGCTGTGTACTGCAAAGCCATCCCTTTGGCCGGTGACGCGCATTAACTCATAAAAACCGGTCAGGTCCTGGCTTGGGGAAACTGAAACGCCCTTCTTTTCAGCCAGGCGGATGTTATAGCGGGTTTTTTGTTTCATGCCGGCTAAAAGCTGCTGCTCCTCCCCTTCGAGGTTAATCAGTACCGTCCGGCGGGGTTGGATGGTGCGTTCCTGCTGGCTGAAGCCAGCCAGCCAGGTTTGGGCCAGGCCCGCTTCGTAAGGTTCGTTCCAATCCGGTTCAACCTGTAAGAAGACGGATCGGCGCCGTTTGCACTCGCAATCCACAAGTGGCCAAAGCTCCTGCCAGTCGCTCCCCAAAGGGCCTTTGGGCAGGTACGCAATGCTTAAGCCAAGCGGCAGACGGCGGAAAAGCACTTGGGCACGGCTATGTTCAGCCTGTACCACCCAGGGCTGCCAGCCAAACGCCGCTTTCAGCTGACCCCACTCCGGGCTTTGCAAGATGTGCGGTCCGAAAAGGGGCTGAAAGCCTGAAGAATTAGAGACAGCTGGAAGATTCAAAGCCGCTTACCTGCCTTTAAAGCCCAAAACTGACCCCACCGTGCGCATCAGAATACTGATATCCATCCACAAGCTGGCATGCTCGATGTAATATAAGTCGTATTCCAGTTTTACGGCGGTCTCTTCAACGTTTTCGGCGTAATTCTGATGAATTTGGGCCCAACCGGTAATTCCGGGTTTGACCAGCAATCGGGCGCGGTAGAAGGGAATGCGGGTTTGGAACAAGATTACCAATTCGCTACGTTCCGAGCGAGGGCCAACCAGGCTCATCTCTCCCCGAAGGACGTTAATGACTTGCGGCAGCTCGTCCAGGTGCGATTTGCGCATAAAGCGGCCGACGCGGGTGACGCGCGGGTCATTGTTGGAAGTAACCAATGCTTCACTCACCATATCGCTTTTATTGTGCATTGTGCGGAATTTGTAAATAATATAAGGCTTGCCGCCTCGGCCGAGCCGCTCCTGTTGGTAAATCACCGGACGACCCGAATCGATCAAGATCAGCAAGGCAATAAATGGGTAGATCACGAGGAGGATGATCAGCAGAATTAAGCTTATGGCAAGGTCTAACAGGCGTTTGAACAGACGATAAAATCCACTGGCCGGTGTGCGTTCCAAGAAAGAGCGGATGATCCAGTCCGATTCCAGCAAACCGATCGGCACACGGCCGGAAAGGTTTTCGTAGATCTCGACCATTGTTGACAGGGTGAGGCCTTTTTCCTGCTCATAGAGCACAGCTTGGAACATACCATGGTTCATTTCGTTGGAGATGGCCAGAATCAGGTCAGTGATCTCCTGTGAGGTGATGATTTCTTCCAGCTGGGTATGGTTGCCCAAAATTGGGTAGCCAAACACGTTTTCGCCCAGTTTGGAAGGGTCATCATCAATCAGCCCCACCAGGGTAAAAGGTGGCGTTTCCTGCTCTTTGATGGTTTGTACGAGCGCCGAGCCGGCTTTGCCGGCTCCGATGATCAGCACCCTTTTATGGCTGGTATAGGCGCGGAAGGTATGTATATAGATAACCCGCCAGATGAAGGTAAGTACAGCTGCGGCGGCAAAGAAGTAGGCCACCCCCAGGCGCGGCAGCGAGTTGGGTGGTGAGGCGAAATAAACCAGCAGATAGATCGCCATGGCAACGGCGATGGCGATCCCAATCCCCTTTAATGTGGCGTTACGGCTGCCAGATTTTTGCGAATCATAGGTGTCGATCAGCAAGACTAACCAGAGCAGCGGCAGCAGGTAGAACCAGGTGGGTGCCCGGTTTTGCAGGAAATTGATTGAAAAATTAAGCCATTCGTCGCCAGAGGCCCAGATGTAGAGTGCGAGGAATAAGGCAATCACAGCAGCCAATAAGTCGCCCATCACCAAAAGGAAGCGGCGTTCGCGGTCTTCCAACCGCCATTTACGGTAGTCTCTTTTCTCTTGCATGATTGCTCCCTTTAGTGGTTGGTTCTCGTTTGGCGGGTGCACAGACCAGGCCAAAAGGCGGCCCCCCAACTGAAGTGCATGGCAGCGATGGCAGGCGGGACCCCGAACAGAAGGCTGAAATCTTTCTTGCGCCAAGCGATTTGCGCCCCGGCCAGCAACAAGGCCAGCAAATAAACCCCCAACACCGCTAGTAAAACGATACGGGCAGGTCTGAAAAAAAACGAGGCAGCGATCAGTAAACCAATACCTGCCACAAACACCGGGGGGAGGGCCTGGCGCAGCCGCAGCGTTTTGGGGTAGCGTTTCAACATTTGTGCCTTCCAAAAACCATAGCGCCAATACTGTTTGCTCAGTTCCTTTAGATTTTTCCGGGCGTAGTAAACACAGCGAATGTTCGGGTCGAGCCAAATTTTTCCACCGCTCTGGCGGATGCGCGTGTTGAACTCATAATCTTCATTGCTTAGCAGCGTTTCGTCGAAATACCCGATCTTTTCCAACAAGGAGCGCTGGAAGGCGCCAAACGGTACGGTATCCACAATGCCGGCTTTTTCTGCAAAGCGGTAACGGGCATCGCCTGCTGCCAGGGGGTGCGCAGCGGCGGCAGCGATTGCGCGCGCCATCAGAGTGTCATTCTGAGGCGTAATGTCCCACACGCCGCCGACGTTATCCCCGAGGCCCTCCATCAATGCATGCACACAGCGCTCGATATAATCTGCATTCGGGAGCGCATGGGCATCCATCCGCACGATGACCTCTCCATGCGCGGCGCGAATGGCGGCATTCACCCCGGAAGGAATACTTCGGCTGGGGTTATCCACCAGCTGGAGGTTCATTTCTGGATGTCTTTTTTGATAGGCAGCAATGACCGTCCGGGTAGCATCCGTGCTTAAGCCGTCAGCAATGACCACTTCCACCAGTTCTTGCGGATAAGTTTGCTGCCGCAGCGCGTCCAGGACCGCATGAATTGTTTTTTCTTCATTGCGGCAGGGGATGACAACGGAAACAGAAGGCGGCATTTCAGGATGGTTAGCCGGTCAGTCGGCCGCAGGCTCTTCTGAATTCAGGGGAGAAATCAGGGCGATCGCTTCAACTTCGACCAGGCCACCTTTGGGCAGGGCTGCCACCTGAACGGCAGAACGCGCCGGGCAGTTTGCTGGAAAAAATTCTGCGTAAACAGTGTTCATTTGGGCAAACAGATTCATATCGGTCAGGAAGACGGTTGTCTTGACCACCTGATCTGGGCTGGTGCCGGCCGCCTGCAAGACAGATCGCAGGTTGCTTAGCGCCTGACGGGTTTGGGCCTGAATGCCGCCTTCGACTAGCGCACCGCTGACCGGGTCAAGCCCCAACTGGCCAGAAACAAATACAAAATGCCCAACCGAAACCGCGTGGGAATATGGCCCGATGGCTGCCGGCGCGTCCGCGGCTGTGATCACGTGCTTTTCATGAGAATGTCTTGGCATGGCTGATCCTTTTGTTCGTGTATACTGTGGGCTTATTATAACATCCTGCATCTGCACGACCTGAGCGCTGGCGGGAAAGGCTGGCCCTCCTTCTTTTTTTGTTCTTTTTAGGGTATGCTTAATTCACTTTTAATGGCCAGCTGAAGAGGAGGAAGGAATGATCAACGATCTCTATAAGGACAGTGTGGCGCGGATGGAAAACGCGCTGGAGGTGTTGGAAGAAGACCTGATGGGCATTCGTACCGGCCGGGCCTCGCCAGCATTGGTTGAAAAGCTGCAGGTCGAATACTTTGGAACCAACGTTCCCCTGATACAGCTTGCAACCATTAGCGTTCCTGAAGCGCGCCAGCTGCTCATCCGGCCTTTCGACGCTTCAACCCTTAAGGCCATCGAAAAAGCCATCCTCGCGTCTGAGCTCGGGCTCACGCCTTCCAACGATGGCAAAGTCATCCGATTGAATTTGCCGCCGCTCAATGAGGAACGCCGCCGCGACCTGGTTCGGATGGTCAATCACCGCTTGGAAGAATGCCGCGTGGCCATTCGCAACATCCGCCGCGACACGCTCAAAGATCTGCGCGACCTGGAAAAGGAAAAGTTGATCTCTGAAGACGAATTGAAGACGGCTGAAGAAAAGCTGCAGGAACTTACCGAAAAAATGATCGAACAGGTGGGTGAGATTGGCAACCGCAAAGAACACGAAATAATGGAATTTTGACCTATGGCAAAAAATGACATTCAACCAGCTGTTCCGCGGCATGTTGGCATCATCATGGATGGCAATGGGCGCTGGGCAAAGCGCCGCGGGCTGCCACGCCTGGCCGGGCACCGTGCCGGCGGGCAAAACTTGCGCCGTGTGATCCGCGCAGCGCGGGATGCCGGCATCCGCTATCTCACTTTGTACGCTTTTTCGACTGAGAACTGGAACCGCCCTGCGGAAGAAGTCTCCGGCTTGATGGCTCTTTTGGATGAATTTTTGGAAAAAGAAATTGCGAGTCTGCATGCCGAAGGTGTGCGTCTTGTGCATATTGGAAACCTGCAGGTGCTGGAAGCTGCTCTGCGCAAGCGGATCGAAGATAGCGTCTCCCTGACAAAGGACAACCGTGCAATTACGGTCGTGCTGGCTTTTAATTATGGCGGCCGGGATGAAATTGTAAGAGCGGTTCGCAAGCTGATAGCCGCGGGCCTGCCGGCAGAATCGGTCACCCAAGAGACGCTGACGGCGGCTATGGATACCGCCGGAATCCCCGACCCCGATTTGGTCATCCGTACATCCGGGGAGCAGCGCACTTCCAATTTCTTGACCTGGCAGAGCGCATACTCCGAATGGGTGTTTACTCCGACATTATGGCCAGACTTTGATGAAAAAACGCTGCAGGATGCACTGGCGGAATATGCCGGGCGTGACCGGCGCTTTGGGCGAATTTCGGAATCGTGATGCTCTGGACCCGGATTAAGTCGATCTTGGTCTTCGTGCCACTGGTCCTGGCCGCAGCCTGGTTGGGAGGTTATTTTTACAGCATTTTCATCCTGATCGTCTTCAGCCTGGCCGCGTGGGAATATGGTCGGCTGTTGAAGGGGATGGACTACTTTGTCTCTTTCCCTTTTCTGATTGTTGGCGTGACAGCCTTGTTGGCCTGGCGTGCGGTTTGGGGGTTTTGGCACGCCGATTTAAATATCGTCATTTTGGTGATGGCAGTCGCAATACTTGGGTTGGTGCGCTTTGAGAAAGGTGATCCGCAGGCGCTCCTGGTGTTTGCCCTGCATCTTTCGGGGATACTCTATCTCGGTTGGCTGGGGGGATACTTTTTGTCGGTCAGAGCCTTGCCGAATGGCCGTTGGCTGATGATGTTATCCATCGGGCTGGTATGGCTGGTGGACGCCAGCGCTTATCTAGTGGGCGCCCGCTGGGGAAGCCACCACATGACTCCGCGCCTTTCGCCCAACAAAACATGGGAGGGATACCTGAGCGGTCTGGCAGCCGGGCTGCTTTTTGGTGCTGTGTTGCCGCTGCTCCTCCAGCCGGTTTTGCCAGACGTAAACCCCGGGAAGGGGGCTATTCTGGGTGCCGCGATTGCACTGCTGACCCCTTTCGGTGATATTTTTGTCAGCATGCTCAAGCGGGTTGCCGGGGTGAAAGATACCGGCAATCTCATCCCCGGGCATGGCGGTGTATTGGACCGGGTGGATAGCTGGATTTGGGCGATGGTGATCGGTTATTATTTTGGCCTGGTCTTGGGGCACTAATCGCCACTTCGTTTGAGAGACATTCAGTAAGTATTGAACCCAAGGAAGCCGTTAGCGGCTTCCTTGGGTTTCAGATATGCGTTTTGGGGTGAGGCTAGACTAAGCCGTAAGGGCTTGGTCAACGATGATGCGAGCTTCAGATTGAATCTGAGCCAAATGGGCGGCGCTCTTTAGGCTTTCAGCATAAATTTTGTAGACATCTTCCGTGCCGGAAGGTCTTGCAGCAAACCAGCCGTTTTCACTGACCACTTTCAACCCGCCGATTGCTGCGCCATTGCAGGGGGCTGTGGTCAGTTTTGCCTGGATGGGCTCCCCGGCGAGCAGGTCGGCTTTGACCGCTTCCGGTGAGAGGCGGGCTAGGGCTGCTTTTTGCCGAGAATCTGCTGGGGCGTCGATGCGGTCATACCAGCTGCCACCCATTTTTTCTTCCAGGGCCAGGTAATGTTGGCCCGGGTCAAGTTGAGTGACTGCTAAAATCTCCGCAGCCAGCAGATCCATGATAAAGCCGTCTTTGTCGGTCGTCCAGGTGTGACCGTTGAGGCGCAGGAAGGAAGCGCCGGCGCTCTCTTCACCGCCAAAACCAAGCGAACCGTCCAATAGCCCGGGGACGAACCATTTGAAGCCGACCGGCACTTCGCACAGCGGACGGCCAAGGCTCGCAGCCACCTTGTCGATGATGGAGGATGAAACCAGGGTCTTGCCGACCGCAGTTTTGGCGGGCCATTCCGGCCGGTGTTGGAACAGATACAAAATTGCCACTGCCAGATAATGGTTGGGATTCATCAGGCCAACACTCGGCGTGACGATGCCGTGTCGGTCGTAGTCGACGTCATTGCCAAAGGCAATATCGAAACGATCCTTCATGGCGACCAAGTTGGCCATTGCGTACGGTGAGGAACAGTCCATGCGGATTTTTCCGTCGCGGTCCAGTGGCATAAAGCTGAAAGTAGGGTCAATGCGTTTATTGACCACCTCCAAATTAAGCTGGTACCGTTCCGCAATCGGTTCCCAGTATGCCAAGCCCGACCCTCCCAGAGGGTCAACGCCGATATGGATGCCGGCTGAGGCGACTGCCTGCAGATTAATAATGTTTTCCAGATCTTCCACATAAGGTGTGATCAGGTCGGCCGGGTGCGTGCCCGGTGCTTTTAATGCCTGGGCGTACGGCAGCCGCCGTACCTCTTGAAGATGGTTCGAGATGATTTCGTTGGCGCGGGTTTGAATCCAGCGGGTGGTGGCGGTGTCAGCCGGGCCGCCGTTGGGTGGGTTGTACTTGAAGCCGCCATCCTCAGGTGGGTTGTGGGATGGCGAAATTACTACGCCATCTGCCTGGGTTTGACCGTGGAGGCTGTTAAAGGAAAGGATAGCGTGAGAAATGACGGGTGTCGGCGTTGGTCGGTTATCGGCATGGATGATGATTTCCATGCCATTGCCCGCAAACACTTCGATGGCGCTGCGCAGTGCTGGTTCAGAGAGCCCATGGGTGTCCATCCCCATAATCAAAGGGCCGCTGATTGCCTGCAGTTTACGGTACTCGAAAATGGCCTGACAAATTGCCAACACATGATCTTCGTTGAAAGTCCCGTTTAGCGAGGTCCCACGGTGGCCAGATGTGCCGAAGGCAATTGCCTGGGCCGGGTTGCCCGGTTCGGGATGAAGGGTGTAGTAACTGGAGATAAGCTGCGGGATCGAAGTCAGATACTCAAGGGGAGCAATCTGACCTGCCAAAGGATGAATGGACATAAGGGCCTCCGGATGGTAATGACAAAGCTCATGTTTGGACGATTTGGGCGGCTGATCGCCGACTGCCTGCGCCCTGAGCCGTTCAAATTCTAACACAGGGCAATCGTCAATTTTAAAGAATACCCCTGGAAACCGGGGCTTCCAGGGGTAAACCTGCTTTAGGGGAGCGCAGGTTGGTAAAGGGCAGAGGTTTACTTGATTTCGTAAATCAGATTGGCATCAAATGTGATCACGACCTGGCCGGCTGCGATCGGAACGGTGCTGTCTATGACTCTTTCGGCTCCGCCCGTTCCGCCCATGGCTTGGTTATAGCCCTGGACATAGCTGGTATTGGTCACATTGATGGTTTGGATTTGAAGCAGCTCTACACCGGCAGCGGCGGCTGTGGCTTCGGCTTTGGCTTTGGCATCGGCGATTGCCAGGTCGCGGGCCTGGGCCAGCGCGGTTTGCTTATCGGCAATATCGAAGCTAATGCCATAAATGCTATTGGCCCCGGCTTTGAGTGCGGTATCCAGCAGTTTGCCCAGCGCAGGCAGATCGCGCACGGTAATGTAGAGCGTGTTTTCGACAGCATAATTGCGCTGGATGTATTGCCCAGTGGTGGGATCGTATTGATCCGAAGGGAACACGTTGAGATTAGCGGTCTGTATGTCTTTGGCGTCCACACCTTCAGCCTGGAGGGCAGCCGTGATGGCGCTGGCCAGGTTGTTATTGGCATTAAGTGCAGCGGTGATGTCAGCTTCTTCGCTGCGGACGCCAATGTTAATGTATGCCAGATCTGGAACCAAAATGACTTTTCCGGTACCTGTGACGGCCAGTGTGCGCAGCGTGCTGGCTGAGCCAGTCGAATCGGTGCCGGCTTTGCTGGCTGGCAGTGCGCTGCAGGCCGCGATGAGCATCGCGCCGATCAACAGGACGCTTATTGTAATTATTGATTGTTTTTTGTTCATCGTTAACTCCTCTTGATGAATAATTCTAAATTTAAAGACGCTGCCGCCTATTTTTTTGTTCCATTCAATTTTAGGCTGTTTACCCCACACCATGGCACTACGTGGCACTTAACTGCCAAAGAAAAACCGGCTGAAAGAACTTCAGCCGGTGGTTTTATACGCGTGCCCTGGGGGTGGGCTTTAGGCCAGTGCTTCTTTGCCAGCCTTAATCCACTGTGCAAATTGAACTGTGCGTTTCGTCTGATAGAAAACCGCGTCGCGCGCGTCTTCAACGATCTTGCCGGTCTGGTCAATTGTGACGCTCAACCCGTACGGATTTCCGCCGGCTTTGGTGATGGAGGCATCAGTGAAACCAGGTGGAACGATGATGGCACCCCAGTGATACATGGTGTTGTAGAGCGAGAGCAGGGTGGACTCCTGGCCGCCGTGAGGATTGCCAGCACTGGTCATGGCGCTGACGGTTTTGTTGGCCAGCTTTCCGGCTGCCCAGATGGGGCCGGTTGTATCGAGGAACTGGCGCATTTGCGATGTCATGTTGCCGAACCGAGTTGGCGTACTAAAGATGAATGAATCTGCCCATTCCAGATCATCCAGGCTGACCTCAGGGATGTGGGCGATTTTTTCGGTAAATGCTTTCCATTCCGGAACTGAATCAATCACTGCTTGCGGAGCCAGTTCGGCCACCCGGCGCAGCCTGACCTCCGCCCCCGCTTCCAAACCGGCCTGCTCGGCCCAGGTTGCCAGTTGATAGTTGGTGCCGCTCTTGCTATAGAACACGATTGCCAATCGGACTTTTTCCATGATTACCTCTTCTTTACTTGTAGTTTTATAAGATTGTAAAGATTCGCACGAGCCGCAACAAATTTTTGTAAGACCTTTACGGTATGCAACCATTTGTTAATGGAACTCATATGAATGATATAGACCTGCTAAACCCGGCAGTTTCAATTTAAGTTAAAATCAATAACAAGGAAAGCAATAAGAAGGTAAAAAACTCAATATGACCATAACCCATCATGTGACTGACGATCTGGAGGCCATGCTCAGCGTCTTTCCTTTGGAACTGGCTGAAGCCGTCCGGCGCAGTGATAATTTTGATGATCTGATCGAAGTCATTTTAGACCTTGGCCGCCAACCAACCGCCCGTTTTGTCAACAACGAAATTGTCCTTTTGGACCGGTTGGTCACCCAAGACGATATCGAACATGTGACCACACGCATCGGCGACTTTGACGCCGATAACCGCGCGGGCATGGAACGTACGCTGCACCGCATCTCGGCCATTCGCAACCGCCGTGGCCGGATCGTCGGCCTGACTTGCCGGGTTGGGCGGGCGGTATACGGGACCATCGATATCATTAATGACCTGATCACTTCCGGCGAAAGCATCCTCATTTTGGGGAAGCCCGGTGTTGGCAAAACGACAATGCTGCGTGAAGCTGCCCGCATCCTGGCTGAGACGCGCCGGGTGGTGATTGTTGACACCTCCAACGAAATTGGAGGCGATGGCGACGTTCCCCATCCAGCGGTAGGCAAAGCCCGACGCATGCAGGTGCCGAAACCCTCGCTGCAGCATGAAGTGATGATTGAGGCGGTTGAAAACCATAACCCCGAAGTTATCGTCATCGACGAAATCGGGCGCGAGCTTGAAGCTTTGGCTGCCCGCACCATCGCCGAGCGCGGCGTTCAGCTGATCGGCACAGCCCATGGCAATGCCCTCGAAAACCTGCTGATCAACCCCACCCTATCTGACCTGGTAGGGGGAATTGAATCGGTGACGCTTTCTGATGATGAGGCTCGCCGGCGCGGTACCCAAAAGACGGTTCTGGAACGGCGGTCACCGCCGACTTTTAACATCCTGGTGGAAATTCAGGATCGCACGCGTGTGAACGTCCACCGCGATGTTTCCAGTGCGGTAGATTCCATCCTGCGCGGCTACCCGATCCCGCCCGAACAGCGCTATTGGGACGAAAACGGCAAGGTACATTATGTCAAAGCCAGCCCGACCGCGGCTCCCACCGCGCGCCAGGCGCTGAAGCATGGCAGCGGCATGGAAAAATCCCCTTTTCAACGTAACGGATTTGCTGCCAGCCCAAAGGAAGCTTCTGGGCGGGCACCCGCTTATTCAGAATTAATCGAAAATCATCCGGTGGATGCAGCCAAAACCGACACGCCAGTGAAAAATTTGTTTGCGCTTGGCGTGGCACGCAACCGGCTGATTGCAACGATTCGCGCCATGGGCGTTCCCGCCCGAGTGGTGCGGACCCTGGACGAGGCAGACACACTGGTGACACAGCGCCGTTATTACCGCGAACGCCTGCAGCCGATTGTCGAAGCAGAAGAGAAAGGAATCCCGATCTTTGTGCTGAAATCCAACTCTGACGCCCAATTGGAACAGTTTATATCCGATTTGTTTGGCGGGACATTTTCAGGCAATGTTGCTGATTTTCAGAACGATGCGCTCGAACAGGTCCGCCAGGCCATAATGATCATTCAGTCCGGCGAAAAATATGTCGATCTGCAGCCAGCCCCGGCCGTAATTCGCCGCCAGCAGCACGCGTTGGCCCGTGACGCGCATTTGATCTCTCAGTCTTTTGGCAAAGACCCCAACCGTTATGTCCGTATCTACCGGGATTAGTGTATGTTAATCACCCTTGAAGGGCCGGAAGGAAGTGGAAAAACCAGCCAGGTACCGCCATTGGCGGAATTTTTGACCGGCATGGGCTGCGATGTGCTGACGACGCGTGAACCTGGCGGAACGCCCATCAGCGACCAAATCCGCCGGGTGCTGGTCAGCATGGAAAATCAGGCGCTTCATCCCCGTACAGAAATTTTGTTGTTCCTGGCCGCCCGAGCGCAGCTGGTGGAACAGGTGATTAAACCGGCGCTGGCTGATGGTAAAATCGTCCTTTGTGACCGGTTTGGTGATTCCACCCTGGCATATCAGGGCTATGGGCACGGTCTGGATCTGGGCACGCTGCGTTCCATGCTGGCTTTTGCCACAGATGGGCTGCAGCCGGACCTGACTTTGCTGCTGGATGTGCCGGTGGAAATTGGACTGGCCCGCAAAAAGAAGGATAATGAGTGGAACCGGCTCGATGCCTATGCGTTGAACTTTCATCAACGCGTCCGGTTGGGCTACCACCAGCTGGCTGAAGAAGAACCCGGCCGGTGGCGGGTGATTGATGCCACCCAACCTAAAGACCAGGTGCAGCAGGCCATGCGCAACGCGATCACGGCTGCCCTGGATGAGAAGAAGAGGAATCAAGATCCGCGCCACTGAAAGGCAGCGGGCTTGATGAAAGGATACAAATGAAAAAGAATGCCCGAATCATAGTGCTTTTTTTGGTGGCCGCGCTGGCGCTGAGTGCCTGCAAGGTGCAGACCCCCGTTCCACCGACCGCTGTACCGAGCGCTACCGCCGAAGATACCTCCGCCACCCCTGAGGGGACTGTGGAGACCGTCAGCGGCACGCCAACTGCCACGCCCGACACACGCCTGTCTGACGATGAAGGCCTGATGATCTGCACTCCCATGCAGCCGTTCTTCCCGGAATTGACTCAGGAAGAAAAAGATCAGTTGGCTATCTTCCCAGAAGTTACTTCTGCGGATTGGACTCTCGGCCCGGAAGATGCCACGCTGACCATCATGGCTTATGATGATTTTCAATGCCCGGCTTGTGCTTCCTTCTATCAGGAACTTGAGACCCTGATGGCGAAGTACCCGGATGATGTGCACTTCATCTTCCGCCACTTCCCGCTGGAAAGTATTCACCCCAATGCCAAACTGGCCGCCCAGGCTTCTGAAGCTGCCGGCCTGCAGGACAAATTCTGGGATATGTACCACGCACTCTACTCCAAGCAGAGTGAATGGTCTGCACTGACCACCGAAGAATTCACCGCCTGGCTGACCACTGAAGCGGAGACGCTTGGGCTGGATGTGGCTCAATTTACCAGCGACCTGACCAGTGAGGCGATCGTG
>DAOUFF010000036.1:0-28073 GCA_034430195.1 Anaerolineaceae bacterium
ACCTGCTATGAATAAGATAACACAAGAAATGAAATATAGACAATCCATCGTGCAGTATGCCCAAAGTCATGGAGTGAGTCGCGCGAGTCGGAAATACAACAAGGCGCGATCCTATATTTACTTTTGGCTGAACCGTTTTGATGGGAGTCTAGAATCATTGGCCAACCAATCACGCAGACCGAAACACCACCCCAACCAACATCGTCCGGAGGAACTGGAGCTGATCCATCGGATGAGAAGGAGAAACAAAGAGATGGGATTGAATGAATTTTGGTTTAAGCTGCGGCATCGGTCTTACAAACGTAGCCTCAGCAGCTTGTATCGGGTAATGAGCAGAGAAGGCCTGCTGGGAGAAAAAAAGAAGGCAAAGAAGAAGTATCAACCCAAACCCTATGAAGCTATGCAATACCCTGGGCAACGCGTACAAATCGATGTAAAAGAAGTGCCTTCTTACTGTATCAAAGACAAGACCTGGAAGAAATACTACCAGTACACAGCCATCGATGAGTTCAGCCGTTTTCGTTTCCTGGAAGCTTATCAACAAGCCAATACCTGGTCTTCTGCTGATTTTGTGAAGCGTCTTACAACTTTCTTCAAACGACAGGCAATTCATATCGAAACCATCCAAACAGACAACGGCTTCGAGTTCACTTCACACTTTCAACGTAAGGAGGAAACTCATTTATCCCTGTTTGAACAAACCTTGGCACAGCTCGGAATCATACATAAATGCATCAAACCTTACACCCCCAGGCACAATGGGAAAGTTGAAAGGAGTCACAGAGAAGATCAAAAGAGGTTTTATAGTCATGCTCAATTCTATTCGTTTGAGGATTTTAGAACTCAGTTGAAGCGCCATAACTATCGCTCTAACCATACTCCAATGAAACCTTTAGGTTTTACTTCCCCGGCCCTTTTTCTTACTAAGACTGTCCAATATGTTTGACAATCCTACACAAAACCGAGCGGCGCAAGCTGCCAAGCTTTCGCCACTCCCAATCCTTTGGCTAAGGTTCTGTCCAATTTTTAGATATTGAGCCACTTAGCGGCGCGATCAGGAAGGTTGGCGATGGATCCTTCTACCACGGTGCAGCGCGGCAGCGATTCCATAAAAAAGCGCCCGTAGGCTTTGCTGGTAATACGCTTGTCGAGCACTACCACCACCCCCCGGTCAGTTTGCGTGCGGATGAGCCGGCCAAAACCCTGCCGAAAGCGCAGTATCGCTTCGGGGAGGGCATATTCGTTAAACGGGTCGTCAAAGCTATCGGACCGGGCGGCAATAATCGGGTCGCTGGGCACATCAAAGGGCAATTTAACGATCACCAGTACCGAAAGCGCCTCTCCGGGGACGTCCACGCCCTCCCAGAACGCTCGCGTTCCCAAAAGCACTGCCCGCGGCGTTTCCTTAAAAACATCCAGCAGCGCGGACGCCGAAGCGCCCTCACCTTGCTCATAGAGGGTGATACCAGCCTTGGCCAAGGGACCCTCAATCGCTTTGGAAGTTTTACGCAGCTGGGCATAAGAGGTGAAGAGCGCCAGCATCCGCCCGCCAGTGGCTCTGGCCAATCGGATGAGGGTCTCCTCGGTCATAACCTGGTGGCCATGGGCGTCGGAAGGTTCGGGCACGTCTTTGGCCAGGTAAAGCATGGCTGCGTTTTCGTAATCGAATGGCGACCCGACCATGGTTTCGCGGGCGTCTTCAGCGTTCAGCCGGCCACGCAGATATTCAAACTCTCCGTGCGTGGTGAGCGTGGCGGATGTCAGAATGACGCTGGACTTTTGGTGCCAGAGGTATTTTTCCATCAGATTACCGATGTGCAGCGGAGCCACTTCCAGGGTCAGGCGATGCTGCAGCGGGTCCATCTCCACCCAATAAATTTGACCAGGGTCCGGTTCCATGGTCAGCCCCTCAAGCCGGGTGCCGATCTCATCTAGCGTGGCTGCAACCGTCGCCAACGCGCTTACCATATCTTCGGCTTCCTCATCATCGGAGCTGGCCATGCCATGCAAAAATTCGCGCACTTTGCCCAGCAAGTCTTCGAGCTGGTCCAGATCAGCTTTGGCCTGCTCCCAGGTTAATTCAACATCGAACCAGGCCGGCAAGGTACGCGTAGCCGGCAGGATGCGTTCTTGCTGCGGGTATGTGCCTAGCGGACGGCCCTCACGTAGTTCTTCCAGCAGGTTGTCAAGCGCCTTGAAATAGGCAGTCATCTTGATATCAAAGTGGAAGGCGCGGTCAGCGGCCTGCTCAACAGCTTGATTGAGCGCGGCAAAGTCAGCCGGCTTAAGCAGCGGCACGGCGGCTGCCAAAAGGCGGCCCAAAATGCCTTGTTTGGGACCGCCCAATTCGCGGCTCAGGCGGTTGACGTCGGCAGCGCGCAACTTGAATGACAGGGCGTCGGTCGTGGCAGCTTCCAAATGGTGGGCTTCATCCACGATCAGATAGTTGTAGGCTGGCAGCACACGGTTTTCGGCAGCGGCGTCCGCCAGCAGCAGGGCATGGTTGACGATCAGCAGGTGCGAAGCTTCAGACTCAGTGCGCGCCTTGTAAAACGGGCAGCGCCCGCCAGTACGCTTCAGACAGGTCTCCAGTTTGCAGCCTTCATCTTCGGCCGAGATGCGTGACCAAATCAGCCGTTCCACTGGCCCATTCAGGTTAATCTCCGCCCGGTCGCCACTGCCGCCCTGGTGCAGCCAGACCAGAACTTTGGCCAAAATGCGCAGCTCATCCACGCTCTCAAGCTGGCGATGGCGCATGAGCGTCAGCCGCCGCGGGCAAAGGTAATTACCGCGGCCCTTTAACACCGCCGCGCGCAGGTCAAGGTCCAAGGCCTGGATCAAATCGGGGATGTCTTTTTGCATCAGCTGATCTTGCAGGGCAATGGTGTTGGTGGAAATAACCACCCGCTCGCCATTTTGAATCGCCCAGCAGGCTGCCGGGATCAGGTATGCCAGTGATTTACCGGTGCCGGTGCCCGCTTCTACCATCAGATGGTCGCCCTTCGAAAAAGCCTCAGCGACTGACTTCAGCATTTCAACCTGTTGGGAGCGGTGTTCAAACCCGGGAATGTGGCGCGAAAATTCGCCACCCGGCTCGAGGGTGGCAGCCAACCGTTCCACATCCAGCGGCTCGGGAGGCTCTTTCGGAACAAGCGGACGCAAGCGGGTGGGTTTGGCCAGCGCCCCAAACGCCCCCGGTTCATTTCCGCCGGCGCGTGGTTGAATGCCCAGCTGCGATTTACGGCGCAGTTCTGCCCGAAATGCCGGTTCGCCCAGCCAATTTAAGCCGCTGCTCAGGCGAACTACTTCTGCCACCAGTTCGGTGGGCAGCTCCGCCAAGATATCGATCAGCCGATTGAAAACGGCCTGCGTCGCCCGCGCGTCATCAAGAGCGCGGTGCGCATTTTGCAGCCCAACCCCAAGTTGATTGGCCAGTGAACCCAGGCCATAGCGTGGCGCGCCAGGGAGAAGCACTGAAGCCAGCTCGTAGGTATCCAATGCCGGGTTGTTCTTGAGCGCGCCATATTTGTAGAAAAAGCTCAAGTCAAAACTGACATTGTGCCCCACGACGATGGAGTCTCCAATAAAATCAATTACCTTCGGGAGCAGGTCGATGAGCAGTGGCGCATTCTGCACCATGCTATTGCTGATGCCGGTCAGATCGGTAATGAAAGCATTGATGGGTTTTCTCGGGTTGACCAGGCTTGAAAACTCGGCCTCAATGCGTTTTCCATTGAATTTAACCGCTCCAATTTCGATGATGGCATCGCTGTGGGGGTCCAGTCCGGTTGTTTCAATGTCAAGGGAAACCAAAGAAGGCATGCGCAGGATTATACCGCAGCGGGGCGGCTGTGAGGTTTACCGGCCCAGTCCGCAAGGCAACTGGCCCCGGCATACGGGCAAATAACCAGCGGTTTTGCAGCCATTCCGGCTGGCAGCTCGGGCGGCTTTCAGCGCAGGCTAAAAGCCGCCTGTCATTGGGATGGGCATAGCGCCAGGCTTAAGCCGCAGTGTCTCCGTGAATGAAGGCTTCCGTCTTCGCATGGGCCAGGTCGTCTTTGAACTGCACCGGCGGCGTCTTCATGAAATAGGATGCTGGATCGATGACCGGGCCAGCGATTCCGCGATCCAACGCCAGTTTGAGGCAGCGGATTGCGTCGATCACCACCCCGGCTGAGTTGGGCGAGTCCCACACTTCCAGCTTGCATTCCAAGTTGAGCGGTACGTCTCCAAAAGTGGTGCCTTCCATACGAATGTAACAGAACTTGCGATCCTTCAGCCAGGGAACGTAATCACTGGGGCCGACATGGATGTCATCGCTGTCAACCGGGTAAGGCAGCATGCTGGTGACCGCACCGGTTTTCGAGATTTTCTTGGATTCAAGCCTTTCGCGTTCCAACATGTTCATAAAGTCGGTATTACCGCCAAAGTTGAGCTGGTAAGTATGATCCAGCCGCACACCGCGATCCACAAACAGACTGGTGAGCACGCGATGGGTAATGGTTGCGCCAACCTGGCTCTTGATATCATCGCCGATGATTGGCAGGCCGCGCTGACGGAAGCGTTCGCCCCAATAGGCTGAGCTGGCGATGAATACCGGAATGCAATTGATGACCGCCACGCCGGCTTCGAGCGCCTGCTCCATGTACCATTTGGTGGCCATCTCAGAGCCGACCGGCAGGTAATTGATTAAAATGTCAGTGTGGGTCGCCTTGAGAATGCCGACGATATCGTCTGTCGGGCCCGGCGCTTTTTTTAGGATGGCCGAGAGGTACTTACCCAAGCCATCATGCGTCATGCCACGCTGTACAGGAACATTCAGGTGGGGGACAGCGCAAAATTTGTAGGTGTTATTTGGGTAGGCAAAAATCGCCTCCGAGACGTCCAGGCCGACCTTGGTATCCACCACGTCAAAGGCAGCGCTGATTTCAATGTCGCGAATGTGGTAGCCACCCAGGTTGACGTGCATCAGGCCCGGAATGGTGTCTTCATCTTTGGCATCATGATAATAAGTCAGGCCCTGTATAAGTGAAGAGGCGCAGTTGCCCACGCCGATGATGGCCACACGAATCTTTTTCTCTTCCGACATTTTTCTCCTTTTTAGCTTCCAAGAATGAACCGCGAGCAGCGGCAGCAACATCCTTCTGTGAACGGTCAAGGCTTTGCGGGCATAAAGCCAGCTTCTCTGCTATGGCGGGTCAACCGGCTGCTGTGCGTGGCTTGCGCCCAGCCAATCGGCGCCCACTGCTCGAAGCGGCCGGGCGCCATGACGGACTGCGTACTAACGGCAAGATTATACTCTCACTCTGCCAGCCTGCGGCGAGGCAAGAAGGCGCAGCGCGGCTAACGCGCAGGTGAGGCAATTGCAATAAAAAGATGATACGAAGTTAATAAGCCTCCAACAGGGTGGGTTTATATTTATGTATAATACCGCTCGAGGAGTATTAACCAATGGATATTATGCTGACCATTCTCCAGTTTGTCCTCGTCTTTGGACTGCTGGTTTTTTTTCATGAATTAGGCCACTTTTTGGTTTCAAAAGCGCTAGGGATTGAGGTCGAAGAATTCGGCTTTGGCTACCCGCCGCGCCTGGTGAAGCTCTTCACCTGGAAAGGCACCGATGTCACCTTGAACTGGATCCCGTTCGGTGGGTTCGTTCGCCCGAAAGGCGAAACCGACGAGGGCGAGCCCGGGGGCATGTTGGCTGCACCAGCTTGGAAGCGCCTGCTGATTATGTTGGCAGGAGCAACCTTCAACTTCTTGCTCGGGATTATTGTGTTGGTAGTTATGTACGCAGCGGTCGGCACACCCGATGTCACCAAGGTGGTCATCTCTGAAGTTGCACCGGCGTCACCGGCAGAGCAGGCTGGCCTGCAGCCGGGTGACCTGTTGACCTCAGTGGCCGGCGTTCCAATCACCAGCATGGAGCAAGTTCAGACTTTAATCAAGGAAAACCTGGGTAGGGAAATTCCGCTGGTGGTCACCCGTGCTGAGAATGAAATCAGCGTCACTGTTACCCCGCGCTCCAATCCGCCAGCCGGCCAGGGCGCCTTGGGTGTCGGACTGACTAACGCCCTCAGGCCGCTGCCTTTCGTGCCAGCCTTCGGCCGCGCCATGCAGACCTTTGGGCTTCAGGTGCGCGAAACCTTGCTGCTGCCGGTAAATCTCATTCGCGGGGCGGTGAACCCGGAGGAAGCGCGGGTCGTTGGGATAAAAGGAATATTTGACATTTTTAGCAATGCCAGCGAGCTGGATCAGACCAGCCCAGTCGCCAGCGCCACACCCCTGCCGATTTTTCGGATGTCGGTAGTCTCGATGCTTTCCATCGCCCTGGGCATCACCAACCTGCTACCTATCCCCGCTTTGGACGGTGGGCAAATACTTCTGCTTTTACCGGAACTGCTCTTCAAAAAGCGCATTCCCCAAAACATTGTCAACGCGATTAACTCGGTATTTTTCTTCCTGTTGATTGCCCTGATGATTTATATTACCGTACAGGATTTTGTAAATCCGATTGTGTTACCCTGAATCGGAGGCTAATGTGGAAGAATCCACTTCAATCCAAACCTTAATCTCAGCCCTGATGGACGAAAGTTCTCCGCTCCCAGCGCGGCTGTTGTACCAATTATCTGATCTTTCGGCAATGGATGCCGGCACACTGCGGGCAGCTTGGGCTTCACTGCCGCTGACCCGCCGCCGCAACCTCTTGTCGGACCTGGTCGATCTGTCGGAGCAGGATACGCTCCTGATGTTCCGGGAAATCGGCCTGATTTCCCTGACTGACCCAGACGACCAGGTTGTCGTCTCTGCCATCGATTTGCTTTTCGAAGAAGAAGACCGCCAACTGGTTCCCAGTTTATTATCGTTGCTGGCCAGCCAGTCTCGCTCTGAAGCAGTGCGGGCCGCCGCTGCAAATGCATTGGGCCCTTATGTGCTGATGGGCGAAGTGGAAAAACTCCCTGCCAGCCAACTGACGGAAATCGAAGTTGGGCTGCTTGCAGCCTACCGACACGACCCTTCTGACCTGGTGCGCCGGCGGGCTTTAGAATCGCTGGGTTTTTCCAGCCATTCCGAAGTACCCCACCTTCTCCGCTCTGCCTACGCCAGTAGTGATGAAAACTGGCTTGAAAGCGCCATGTTTGCCATGGGGCGCTCAGCGGATGAACAGTGGGAACCCAACATCCTTGAGACCCTGGCTCATGAAGACCCTGCGGTGCGTGCTCAGGCTTGCCACGCCGCCGGTGAACTGGGCTTGCAGAAGGCGCGCGCCAGCCTGATCAAAGCCCTCAGGCAAGAAAAATTGAGCGACATCCGACAGGAAATCATTTGGGCACTTGGTCAGATCGGCGGACCCGGCGTTCAACAGGCACTGGAAAAGGTAATGGATGAAAGTGAAGATGAGGATGAAATTCAGCTCATCGAAGAAGCGCTCAGCGAATTGGAGTTTGCAGAAGGCAACCCCACCTTTGAGCTGATGGATGTGCCTGAACCGGAAGACGGGCATCATCACGGCAGCCCGGAAGCCAGCACTGAGCCCGATTCGGATGAATTCGAAGAAGAAGACTCGCTTTTCCACCGCTCCGCTCGCGAAGATGAAGAATGGCTGCGCTACGTCAGCGATGACGACGACCAGGAAGACGAATTTGCCGATGACGAGGATGATGACGACGACGACTTCGACTGGGATGATGAATTCGATGACCGTGAGGACGAATAGTCTGATTGCCTGATGGAAACAAACGACACTCCAAGCACAGCGCCAGCCAGCCTTCAACAGTTACGCGCCCGCGTGAGCGGCCGCGTACAGGGGGTTGGCTTCCGCTATTACGCCCTTAGTCAGGCCGAAAGCCTTGGCCTGACGGGCTGGGTGCGCAACCGGGCGGATGGAAGTGTGGAAGTGTTGGCTGAGGGCAGCCGCCCTGAACTGGAAGCCTTTGTAGACTCCCTCTGGAAGGGGCCTTCTGGCGCCTCAGTCCGGAATGTACATGTGGAGTGGGGCCCAGCCAGCGGCACATTCGAGCGCTTTCAGGTTACTTTTTTCGGTTTCTGATTTTTTTAATCCGGCTGGCTTCCAGCCATGATCTCTTGCTGCTTCCAGGGCGGCAGGCCGGATTCTTCCGCCAGGATGGCCCGCAGCTCAAAAAGCTGGTCACGCAGCATAGCAGCCCGTTCAAATTCCAGATCTGCAGCAGAGGCTTTCATTTGTTTTTCCATCTCTTTGACCAGCCGCTCCAGCTCACGCCGTTCCATTCGCGCAGAAAGGTCACGCGCATTGAGACTGCCACGGCCTTCCGGTTCAGGCACACTGGTCAGGCGGGCCGTAATGTCGTGCACCGCTTTGGTGATGCCGACTGGCGAGATGTGGTGCGCCTCATTGTAAGCCTGCTGCTTTGCCCGCCGGCGATTGGTTTCGTCGATGGCACGCTTCATGGAATCGGTCATTCGATCAGCGTACATGATGACTTCGCCGTTGACATGCCGCGCTGCCCGACCAAAGGTTTGGACCAGGGCGGTGGTTGATCTTAAGAAACCTTCCTTGTCCGCATCCATGATGGCCACCAACGAAACTTCCGGCAGGTCGAGCCCTTCGCGCAGCAGGTTGATGCCTACAATCACGTCAAAAACGCCCATGCGCAGGTCGCGCAGGATGCCGACTCGGTCGAGTGTGTCAACTTCGGAGTGCAGATAATGGACTTTGAAACCGGATTCCGTCAAATAATCTGCCATATCTTCAGCCATGCGCTTGGTCAACGTCGTCACCAGCGCGCGTTCACCGCGTTCTACCCGGCGGCGTAGCTCTGCGATCAGATCATCCACCTGGCCCAGCGTTGGGCGCACCGTGATTTTTGGGTCCAACAGGCCGGTCGGACGAATGACTTGCTCCACCACCTGCTCGGCCTTTTCCATTTCATACGGCCCGGGGGTGGCGCTGGTATAGAGGGTGATGCCCATCAGCTTCTCAAATTCCGGGAATTTGAGCGGGCGGTTATCCAAGGCGGAGGGCAGCCTGAAGCCGTAGTCCACCAATATTTCCTTACGGGATCGGTCGCCGTTGTACATCGCGCGCAGTTGGGGAATCATCATATGGGATTCATCCAAAACCAACAGGTAACGCGAGGGTAAAAAGTCCAACAGGGTCCATGGCGGCGTACCGGGGGCGCGCTGGTCGATGAGACGCGAATAGTTTTCGATGCCGGCGCAGGTGCCCACCTCGCGCAGCATTTCCAAATCATAGCGGGTACGCTGTTCCAGGCGCTGTGCTTCCACCAGCTGACCTTTCGCCTTGAAGTAGCTCAAGCGGCTGGCCAACTCCAACTCAATATCCTGCAGGGTCTTTTCCATGCGGGCATCTTCAGTCACATAGTGTTTGGCCGGGTAAATGTCCACGCTCACCGGGCGATCCAACACTTCGCCGGTAACCGGGTTAAGGCGCGTGATCTCTTCGATCTCATCCCCAAAGAAGCTCAGCCGGATGGCTTCGTGGGCGTTGTAAGCCGGGAAGACTTCCAGGGTGTCTCCGCGCAGGCGGAAAATGCCAGGTTTGACTTCCAAGTCGTTGCGTTGATATTGGATATCCACCAATAACCGCAGCAGGGCGTTGCGCCGAAATATTTCACCCTTGCGGATGGAAATCACGCTTCTGCGGTAAGCTTCCGGGTCGCCCAGGCCATAAATCGCAGAGACCGAGGCGACAATGATGACATCCTGCCGTGAAAGCAGCGCCGTAGTTGCCGCCAGGCGCAGGCGGTCGATTTCCTCGTTAATGTCAGTTTCTTTTTCGATGTATAGGTCCCGGCGCGGGACGTAAGCTTCAGGCTGGTAATAATCGTAGTAAGAAACAAAATACTCCACAGCATTGTTGGGAAAAAAATCTTTGTATTCTGCATACAGCTGCGCGGCCAGCGTTTTATTATGGGTCATCACCAGGGTGGGCAGCTGCAGCTGCTGGATCACATTGGCTACGGTAAATGTCTTGCCCGTGCCGGTGGCACCCAATAAAACTTGGTGTCGTTTGCCGCTCTGGATTCCTGACACCAGCTGGCGGATGGCCTCCGGTTGGTCACCGGTAGGCTGATAGGGGGCTTGAAGTTCAAATGGCATGGGTTGATTATAGCCCAAGGTGCAGCCCGCCTCTGACCCGGCAGAAGGTTCGGGGGTTCCCGTGCTGCGCAGGCTGGCGGCCTCCACCCGGAAGGCATCCGCGGCGCTCAGCTGCCAGCTTAACCCCGGCTTAACCCGGGTATAATGAATCGCCGGAGGTTTTCGCTGCAGTGGCGGGGCCATCTGCGCGATGGAGGGAAGAGTGGTTCTATCCATTTGCAAAGAAACATTACGCCGTGCCTTATTTGCGTCAGGTCCCAAAAGGCGCGCCACGCCGTTTTATTCAGCTGCCGTCACTCGGCCAACGCCGATTCATATGGCTCAGGCGTCATCAGCCGGCGTAACAGCAGCCCATCCCACAGGCAGCCTGCCATGTACTTCACGAATGCATCCAGACCGTGGCAACTGAACTGATTTTATCCGCCCCGGCTTCAGGTAAAACTGAAGCTTGCCTGCAGCGCATTCGGGCGGTGCAGGAAAGTGACCCTCTGGCGCTGGTTTGGGTGGTTGTGCCCGACCGTCTGCAGAGCGCCGCATTTCGGGAGCGGATCGCCGCGCAACGGGGAGCAATGGGCACATCCGTTGGCCGGTTCAGCGATTTGTTCGCTTTTCTGCTGGGGTGTTCCAAAAAAGTAGTACCGGTCGTCCCGCCGGCTTTGCGTATTCAATTGATTCAGCGCGTGGTCCAAGCCACAAAACACGATGGTGGGCTGACCCACTACGCGCCTTTGGCAGAAATGAGCGGTTTTGCTCAAGTTTTAGACCAGGCCTTCATTGAATTAAAGCGGGCGCTGGTTTTGCCGGATCAATTTACTGCCATCACGCGCAGTGGTTCTCGCGCTCAGCAGGAACTGGCGGCCCTCTATGCCGCTTACCAGGACGCGCTGAAGGCTATCCAATGGGCCGACCCGGAGGGCCTCAACTGGCTCGTCCTGGAGGAACTGCAGGCTCAGCCGCAGCTGGCAGCCGGAATACGGCTGCTGATCGTCGACGGTTTCGACACATTCACCGGCGCTCAGCGCGAGTGCCTGCAACTCTTGGCAGGCCAGGTGGGAGAGCTGATCATCACGCTGCCCGGCAGAATAGGTTCCGAGCGGGCGGCTCACCGCCGTTTTTTGGGAGACATTGAAAAACTGGAACAAGCCCTTCAGCCGCGGGTGAGCTCATTGGGCGATGAGGTTTACCTTCCCGATGAAGTCCGCCACCTGGAGAAGCATCTGTTCGAAGTTCCGCCAGCTGCGCCCGTAAAGACCAGGCAGGTGGCCCTGATTGAAGCCCGCTCTCCGGCTGAGGAGGCGCGGGAAGCGCTGCGCTGGATTAAGCAGCTGGTCATCCGAGAAAATGTTTCGCTTTCCAAGTGTATGATTTTCGCGGCCGACCCGGATGTCTACTACCCGACAATCAAAGGCATTGCCAACGAATTTGGCATGCCGGTACGCTTCGTCACCCAGGAACCACTGAGCCAATCGCCAACCGTCCATGCCCTGCTGAACGTTTTTTCGCTGCCGGTCATCAACTTTACCAGCCGGGTACTGTTGAACTGTCTGCGGTCACCATTTTTCGATTTTTCCATGGATAGCGAAACGATCGACCTGCTGGAGCAAATCTGTAAGGCGGCGAAAATCATCGAGGGCCAGGATCAGTGGCTAGAAACCTGGAGCCGGCTGCGTCTGCTACCAGGCGATGACCAGCCCGCAGCCGGTGATGAGGAGCGCCCTCTGAGCGGCCTGCCACGCGGCAGCGCCGCCGTTGACCTGCAGGAAAAGCTGGAATTCGTGTTCACGAAGCTCACTCCGCCAGCCTTTGGGCAGAACGTCAGCCGCTGGGTGGCCTGGCTGGAAGACACGCTGGAAAGTTTAGGTTTTTACCAAAAGTTAACCACCGAACGTGAAATCAGCGACCGAGAAAGCTTGCAGGAAACGCTGCAAGCATTCTTGCTCAGCGAAACGTTTGGTCCCAAAGGTGATATCAGCTATGCGCAGTTTTACAGCGAGCTGCAGGCTTCACTTGCGGCTGTTTCCGAGCATGAGCCGGTATTAAACCAAGCCAGCACCCTCGTGGTGGGACGAATGGCGGATGCGCGCGGGCTTCGCCTGCAGGCAGCCGCGCTGCTCGGGCTCTCAGAAGGGCTCTTCCCGGTCGTCGAGACCAGCGATCCATTCCTGGATGAGAACTTGCGGGCAGCCCTTGGGTTGGAATCGCGTCTGCGGCGTGAGCAAAACGGCCTGTTTTACCAGGCCGTCACACGCACCGATCAATTTTTGCTTCTCACCCGGCCCTATCTGACCGAGGAGGGCGAACCTTGGGAAGAATCACCCTATTGGAAGGCTGCTTGCGCCTTATTTGAAGACCATTCCGTTCAAAAAATCCGTCCGGATGCCCCCAAACAACTTTGGGACGCGGCATCCACTCAGGAACTGCTCTTTGAAGCGCAGCGTCAGGGGACCCTGCCTGATAGTTACAATTTTTTACACGAACGCTGGAATGATCTGCAGCACGCCGGAGGGGTTTTAAAATCGCGCAGGACAAGGATGCCTGGCGGGCCATTTGAGGGCTACGCCGGCGGAATTACCCCGTTGCTCGAAGCTAAATTTTCTGCAGAGCACTCCTGGAGCGCTTCGCGCCTGGGAGATTACGGCACCTGTCCGTATCTGTTTTTCGTCAATGACTGCCTGGGCCTGGAGCAGCGCCAGGAACTTCAGCTGGATTTTGATGCCCTGCAATTGGGCGGCATGCTGCATAAGGTTTTGGAAGGCACATTCAGCGGCAGCATGGACTTGACCGATCAGGAAGCTGTGCTGGCCAGGCTGGAGGCCAGTGCGCGCTCTGTCTTTGGCCGGGCACCCAATTATTATGGGTTTCGCCCATCCAAACTTTGGGAAGTCAGGCAAGTCGAGCTGTTGGATGCACTGCACAAGAGTGTAGAGCAACTCTGCCGCGAGGCTCAATGGAAACCCGTGGCGCTTGAAGTTCCCTTCGGCTTGGGAAAAGAACCCCCGCTGCAATTAGACCTCGGCAGGGAGACCATCCGCCTGCACGGGATCATTGACCGCGTCGACTGCAACCCCCAGGGCTTTCTGCGGGTCATCGATTACAAAACCGGCAGCAGCCATCACAGCAAAGAGGACCTGGAAGCCGGCCGCAGTCTTCAGCTTCCGATCTACGCTTTGGCCGCCCAGGAAGTGCTGGGCTTGGGAGAGGTGATCGAAGGATTTTACTGGGAAATTCTGCAAGCCAAAGCCGGATCGCTCAAATTAAGTAAATATGAGTGGGAGGGCTCCAAAGGCCTGCCGGCATCCGTGCAGGTCTTAAGCCGTGAACTGGAACGGATGATTACAAGCATCCGTAAGGGTGAATTTCCGCCATTGCCTGCCAGTGGTCAGTGTCCGGCTTATTGCCCGGCCGCCGGCTGGTGTTGGCGGTTTAATCCGGAGCGGAAGGTATGAGCATCGCAGCCGAGCGGGTAGCAGATTTTTTTGATCTACGCGGTGGCCAAAGGCCGGCAGCGATAGAAAGAACCTGTGATGTGGTCGTGACCGCCGGAGCAGGCTGCGGCAAGACCAGAACGCTGGTCGCCCGTTATGTTTCTCTGTTGGCTGAAGGCAAAACGCCTCGCGAAGTGGCAGCAGTAACCTTTACCCGCAAAGCGGCCCGCGAGATGCGCTCACGCGTCCGGCAGGCGGTCCAAGACTTGCTCAACCATTCTGAAACTGCCGCAGAGGCCCAGCATTGGGCTGACGTCAGTACGGCGATGGACTCGGCCCGCATTGGCACGATTCACAGCCTGTGCCAGGAGATTTTACGCGCCCACCCGGCAGAAGCATTGATTGACCCGCGCTCAGAGTTGTTGGACGAAGGAATGGCGGCCGTCCTGCAGAAAGAAATCATCACCGCTCAGTTAGCCCTCATGGCCGAGATGGAAGATTTTATTCCGCTTTTCCGGAATATGAAAATTAGCGACCTTGAAGGGTTGTTCAGTTTTCTGCTTAGCCGCCGGCTGGAGGTTGAAGAGCTAATGACGAACAGCCCCGACCCGCGCCAGTGGATGTGCGAACAGCTTTCGCGTTTGATGGATCTCAATTCGGTCGCTGCTTGTATTCGCGATCTTCAGGCACTTTCGAACAATGATATTGAAAAAATTGATAACCTAAAGCAGGCCGAGCAGGTCAGCAGCCTTTTGGAGAAGTGGAGAGAGGCCAAAGAAGCTCTGCAACGCGGGGATGCCTCGACTAGTGCTTGCAGCTTGTACCATGCCAGGCGCGACTTCATGAAACTGAACATCGGAAAGCAGTCGAGCCAGGTAAAAAACATCATCAGAGATTTACAGAGCGCTTACGACCAGCTGCTACAGCCTGTGGTAGGCGGCAAAAACAGTACGGACCCGGAACCCGACCCACAGCAAGACGCAATCTTTCGTGCCCTGCTCCCGCTGGTTCAAAAAGGGTTCACAATGATCACTGGCGCCTACCAGCAAGCGCGCGCCCAGCGCCGGGCGCTCGATTTTGACGACCTGGAAGCGGGAGCGCTGGCACTTCTGGCTGATGAAACCATCCGCAGGCATTGGCAAAGCGAGATTTCAAGCCTTTTGGTTGATGAATTTCAAGATACCAATGCCCGCCAGCGAAAAATCGTGGAAGCGATCGCCGGCTCCGCGGGGCATTTGTTTGTGGTAGGGGATGCTCGCCAAAGCATTTACCGCTTCCGCCGCGCCGACGTCACCGTGTTCCGCTCGCTGCAGCATGCCGTCAGCCAGGCAGGCGGTCTGGTGGTCGATCTGGATGAAACCTTCCGGACCCATCAAGAGCTGCTCAACGCCAGCGGGGAACTGTTGGCAGCGGTAATGGGCACCGAGGAGGACCCGCAACGTCCCTTCCATGTGCCGTTTACCAGCCTGCGGGCAATTCGGCAGGAGCCTCCACAGCATATCCCGCCACCCTTCGTCGAGATGATTTTGGGCGTGGGGAACAAAGCTGCTGAAGGCCGACCCGCAGCCGCCCGCGGATTAGCTGCGCGCTTGCTTGAGCTGAAGGCCGACCAACAGCTTACCCGCTGGGATGATGTTGTCTTGTTATTCCGCGCCTCAAGCGGCTTCAGCGATTATGAAAACGCCCTCGAGGAGGCTGAAATTCCTTTTGTGACGGTCGCCGGGCGCGGATTTTATGACCGCCCTGAAATTCGCGATGTGCTCAACATCCTGCGCGCACTGGCTGACCCGGCAGATGATCTGGCAATGGCCGGCCTGCTGCGCTCACCCGCTTTTGGGCTCTCGGATGCGGCGCTTTACCAGCTGCGCTGGCAGGGAGACCAACCCACACCTTACCGCGCTGCACTGCGAAGCGCCATGGGCAACCTGGCAGCGCCAGACCTCCAGCGGGCGGAGCGGGCAAGCACAATCGTTGATGAATTGGCACCATTGGTAAATCGTATTCCCGTCGCTGAACTGCTCAAGCGGCTGATTGATGCCTGTGACTACCGGGCCATTCTGGCCTTTGATGGGAACCGGGCGGCCAGCAGCAGGTTGTGGCGCAACCTGGATAAACTGCTGACAGACGCCTACGCCAGTCGGCAGGTCAGCGTGGACGACTTTTTGGAATATCTGCGGGCAACCCGCGACGCTGGCGCGCGCACCGGTGAAGCTTCAGCCGATGCAGAGCAAGCTGTGCAGCTGATGACCATTCACAAAGCCAAAGGGTTGGAATTCCCCTTCGTGGTACTGGCTGACGCGGCATATGATTCTAACGGGGACCCGCAGCAGTTTATCCTCTCACCGCAAGCCGGCCTGTCCTTTAAACTGGATCCGGCGCCAATACTTTACAAGCTTGCCAAAAACCAGGAGGCGGACCAAGAAAATTCTGAAGAAGCCCGGCTGCTTTATGTGGCACTGACTCGGGCTAAAGAGAAAATATTGATCAGCGGACATATCAACCAGAATAAAGATGAATATAAAACCCGCGGTTGGCTCCAGGAATTGATCACTGCTTCAGGGTTGGATGTGGACGCGTTGGCAGTTCAGGAAGGCCGATCGGTCGATTTATGCACTGCCGGTAACCATATACTGCGAGCATGCCTGGTGAGCCCTGACATGCCAATCGGCCGGGCAGCTTATGAGAAACCCAGTAAAGAGCCGGCGGCAGTGGAACTGACACCGCTTTTTTCGGCACTCCCCGCGCCGAGCCCAGTTCGAGCCGAAGAAGACCAGCCCGCCCAGCTTCACAGCTGGCGGGCGAGCGGACTGGCTGCGAATCTGCCGCGCGTCGTCGGTGGGTTGGTGCACAAAGCGCTTGAAGTTTGGCTCTTCCCGGAAAGCGCGGCACTGCGGCCCCTGCTTGAGGCAGCAGCTTTAAACGCCGGCCTGGCAGACCCTGCCCAAAGGGAAGGCGCGCTGCGGCTGGCCATTGAATACCTGCGCCGCCTGCAGGATCACCCGCTGCGGCATGAGATCGAGACGGCCAGCGCGGTGTATCACGAACTGCCTTACATCCGCGGTTCGCAGGGCCCGGCCGAGGTTGGGTATCTGGATCTGCTTTACCAGACGCCGGCCGGATGGGAAATTATCGATTTCAAGACGGATAGAATCCGGTCGGTGAGTGAGCGCGAGTTCTTCAAGCAGAAATATACTCCCCAACTGCGACGCTATCGCAGCGCTGTTAAAGAAATGCTTGGCCAAACCGCACGCAGTCGACTTTGCTTTTTGGACGATCAGGGCAGCCTGACCTTGATTACCATTGAGGGTTGAGCTGGCCCGGCCTTCTCGTGCCGCCAACCGGCTGGTCGGGTTTTGCTTGGTAGTCGCATACCTTTCTGCCCAGCCAGGCTGGCGCAATCTCCGTATTCATAACCAGCCAGCTTGGACGCAGCAGCGCATCCCAGGGCCGCGGCAGTTGGCAGGCAAGAAAACGGAGCAGCCCGCAATCCAGGCTGCTCCGTTCGATTAAAAGGTGATGGCCTGGAATCAGGCTTTTTTGAGATTGGCCAACATGTAATCCCAATTGAGCAGTTGGTCCACCACAGCTTCCAGGTATGCCTGGCGCTTGTTTTGATAATCCAGGTAATATGCGTGCTCCCACACATCCAGGGTGAGCACCGCAAAGCGATCTTGCGACCAGGGTTCCTCAGCGTTGGGGGTCTTGTCAATGGAAAGTTTGCCGTCTTTGAGGATTACCCAGGCCCAGCCACTGCCAAATTGCGCCATGCCGGCATTGACCAGCTGTTTCTTGAACTCATCCAACGAACCAAAATCGTTTTCGAGGCGATCTTTCAACTCGGCGGGCAGCGCTACCTTGCCGGCTGGAGCCAGAGACTTCCAATAGAAGTCATGGTTCCAGACCTGGGCGGCATTGTTAAACAATACTTTTTTGGCTGGGTCAGCGCTGGCTGCAACGATGATCTCTTCCAGCGTCTTGCCTTCCAGTTCAGTGCCGCGGGTCAGTTCGAGTGTCTTATCTACATACGCTTTGTGATGCTTGCCATAGTGAAAATCAATGGTGTTAGCGGAGATGACGGGCGCCAGGGCGTTCTTTTCCCAAGGCAGCTCCGGCAGTTCGACCGGGGTTTTCATCCATTCTTCCTTCATTGTGGTCTCCTTTTCTGAATAGGAATCTGGTTGAGCGCCGGCAAGTGCCCGCACTCATTTCTGTTGTTATTTACAAAAAAAATTATACCGCAGGCGATCTGGCGAAATTTCCACGTATAGCGCTTGTTGGGGGCACAACCTTTTGTTTATTCGCCGATGATTTTAATAAGCACCCGCTTGGGGCGTCTGCCATCGAATTCGCCATAGAAGATCTGCTCCCACGGCCCAAAATCCAGCCGGCCCTCCGTTACGGCCACCACGACCTCGCGCCCCATAATTTGCCGTTTTAGATGCGCATCCGCGTTGTCTTCGCCGGTTTGGTTGTGCTGGTATAGCTCCAGCGGAGCGTGGGGTGCCAGTGCTTCCAGCCAGCGCTCAAAATCGGCATGCAGCCCAGCTTCGTCGTCATTGATGAAAACCGAGGCGGTGATATGCATGGCATTGACCAATACTATACCTTCGCGGATCCCGCTCTGGCGCAGCGCCGCGCTGACTTCGCCGGTAATATTTACAAACCCGCGCCGATGGGGAAGGTTGAGCAGAACTTCCTGGCGGAAACTTTTCATTCCGAAGCCTCTGTGACACCCGCATCCATTTCTTGCAGCCGCTGCAGTTTTTCTGCGTGCATACGCAAAATGGTTTCCTTAACCGTCTGCAGCCGCTTCCCATGGATCGGGTACCAGCGCAAAACCAAGGCACCGATTAACATAGCGACCCCGGGAATGATGCCAACAACTGCCCGAATTCCAAACAGAGCCGACTCGGGTTGGTTAAGGAAGATCATTCCTCCATTCGATTCGCGTGTGACAAAATGTGTCGCTGCCAGGACGGCGGCAGTGAGATAACCTGCCAGCGACTGTGCCGGCTTGGTCACCAGTGCATTGGCCCCCAGGTAAGAACCCTCACGCCGGACGCCAGTCCGAATTTCGTCTTCATCAATGACCTGACCCAGCAATAGGTAGGTAATCACCAAAACGCCGGAATAGCCCAAACCGACGACGGCAATCCCTGCCAACACCCAGTTGGAGGGCAAAAAGCCGAGTGAGATCAGCCCAATAGCGGTGAGGACCAGGTAGAGCTGCATGGCCTTGACGGCTTCCATGCGGCGCAGCACCAGCTGAGTTTCTGGAATACCGAGAGCCAAGGGGACGAACAAAGAAATAAGGACGGGCATCGTGCCCCCCTGGGTGACATAATCCGCCAGATAGTAAATGGCTCCCATGCAAATTGAAAACATAAAGGTCGCCATAAAATTCATCACCACAAAAATGAGAAAGGACTTACTGGTGAATGTATACTTTAGCGCTGGCCACCACCCGACCGGTTCATCCACCAGGCTGAATTCGCGATGCTCTTTCACTTTATAAGTCGTCAAAATGATTAGAAATGCAGCGATCACCCCGACTGCCACCATGGACATTTGCAAGCCAAACAAAGAGGTTGAAACCGAACCCGCTTTGGGACGGAATAAATCGGGGATGATAAAGCCAATCATGGTACCGAGCAAGCCAAACATGCTGGATGAAATGGAAAGCTGACCGCGTTCCTGATCCGACTCACTCAGCTCTGGCATGAGCGCACCATGCACCAGCCCAATAATCGTGTAACAGGTGTCATAAAGCAGCATGGTCACCAGCATCCAGACGAACTGAGTCACATCCGGAGCGTTTTGGGGCGCGAACCAGATCAAACTGAAAGTGACCGCGAAAAATGGCGCAGTAAACCGCAGGTATGGGATGCGCCGTCCCAGCCGGCTGCGTGTACGGTCTGTAATCTGGCCGAAGATGGGGTCATTGATGGCGTTCCACACCGCGTACACCGCAAAGGCGATCCCGATCCAGTGAGCTGGCAAGCCAAGATAATCCTGATAAAAAATGGTCAGCATGGCGGCATAAATGCCGGAGACGGTGGCAGAACCCAGTGCGGCGATGCCATAGTAGATTTTAGTAGATGTGGAAAGTTTTCTGGCTGTCAAGTTTTGGGGTTGATCACTCATCATGCCTCCAATGGATCCAGTTTATAGTATTTTACCCGTTACTCCGCGGGCTGGCTCCGGTTTAACAACATTCAGGCCTCTGATGTAAATTTGAAGCAAAGTTTACCCCTTTCAGGCTTATAATCTCTGTCTGCGCAGTTTGTCCGACCAAAGCAAACACATCAATGTTTTCTATCAGACCACAACGGTCAAGAAAGGAATTGATCATCTATGGTTAACCGTCACATTATTCGAAGTCTTCAGATTATGCTGGGGGTCCTGTTAATTCTGGGGCTGCTCACGCCCTCAAACCTGCCAGTACAGGCAGGTGTTACATCTATCATACCCAAAGTCGGCCTGATCACCGATGGCGGCCCAATTGATGACTCAGGCTTTAATCAAATGGCTTATGAAGGCCTTACCCGCGCCGAAAATGAAGGGTTGATCGATGGCAGCACTTACATTCCTACCGGTGACCCGGATATTGACTATGCGGGCGCCATTGAGCAGTGTGTCAGCGATGGAAACGCATTGTGCATCACTGTCGGTTTTGTCATGGGCGATGCAACGATGGCTGCCGCTGATACATACCCGGGGGTGCATTTTGCAATCGTGGATATGACATGGGAAGATTCCGTCTACCCGGCTAACCTGCGCGGTCTGTTTTTTGCAGTGGACGAAGCCGCATACCTGGCTGGGACACTGGCCGGAATGATGAGCACAACCAACTGTATTGGTGCCATCGGCGGAATGTCGATTCCACCGGTGGATGACTTCATCTTCCCCTTCACTTATGCCGCCCAATGGGCTGACCCGGGCGTGGCGGTTCTTCGGGACTATGCCGACAGCTTCGTGGATGAAGAATTGGGTGCCGATCTGGCAGAAGATCAGATCTCGCGCGGAGCAGACGTGATTTTTGGCGTTGGGGGCATGATGGGACACGGCGCCGTCCGCAGAGCAGCTGAATTGGGTAAATACATTATCGGCGTCGATAGTGATGTTTATCTAACTGCCTTTGATAATGGCACCGCCCCAGGCGCAGACAAAGTGCTTACCAGTGTCATCAAACGCGTTGACAATGCTGTGTATCACACCATCCAGGACCAGGTGAATGCAGAATTCAACTCCGGAACAACCCTGTGCGACCTGGCCAATGGCGGTGTAGGTCTTGCCCCCTACCATGAGGCCGAAGCCATCATTCCACCTGAAGTTGTCGATTCCATTAATGAAGTCACTAACAGCATCATAAACGGAACCACTGATGTTTGGGCTCCACTTTGGACGTCCTCCATCTTTTTGCCGATGGCGCAGCGCTGAGCTGGTCAAATCGGCTTTAGGCCAGGCCAGCCAGTTGCTGCCCGGGAACCAGCTTGACTTGCCCTACAGCGTGTAGGGCAGCGGCTTCCCCCGGCAAGGACCACCGGCAATCAGCCCAAAGCGAGCATTATCCATCAGCACCCCGACCTAAGCGCCTGGGGGTGCTGAATCAACGCTTGTTAATCATAATAAAACACCGGAAGGCACCCCAGGTTGCCCAAACAACCAACATGGACTAAACTTACTTCCTGATATGACCACTAAGCCCAACAGGACGAAGAATAAACTGTCAGGATGCGATCTGCTGCCGGTGCGAAGCACCGCGCGCTTCTCTTCCAATTTACAGATCGAGCATGGCCGGGAACGGAAGTTGCATATACAGACCCCATATGGACACATCGATACCATTGCGGCAGGCCGCTGAGAGAAAAAAAGTGGCTAACCTCGAAAACCCGGTCCCCCGCAACAAGACCAACACGTGGCGAATTTTGCTTGTCGTGGTGCTTTTGGGATTGGCTGTCAATCTCCTGCTGCCGCAAATCGCCAATTTAAAAGATTCACTGCTGGTGCTGCAGCAGATGACATGGTGGGCGGTGGGGTTGGCTTTCGTGGCTGAGGCCGGGGCCTATCTCTTGTACGGCTATTGTTTGCAAGCCATTTTGGGCATTCACCAGCAAAAATTGAATGTTTTTCGGGGAGCGCTCATCGCCCTGTCTTCTTACAGCATTGGCCTGGTGGCTGGCGGGTGGGTGGCGTCGATGGCAGCCACTTTTGGCTTTGTCAAGAAAGAAGGCGGCGATTCAACAACCGCCACCATGGCCAGCCTTCTGCCGGCAATGTTGATGAACGCAGCAATCATGCTGGTTTCAATCATCGGCATCATTTTTCTGTTCGTCATGCAGCGCCTTTCCCAATCGCAGCTGCTCCAGTACACAATTTTCCTCATTTTGCTGGCCCTTTTCACTTTTGGCGCGCTGATCGGCCTAAGGTTCCCCAAGACCGCATTTAAAGTAACCAACTGGGTGATGTGGCATTGGAACCGATTGCGCAAAAAGCCTTACAACCCAGCCGACACACAGAAGTCGCTGGATGCTTTCATCATGTCTTGGAAGAACCTGTCGGGCGGAAACTGGCTTAAGCCGATGTTGGGGGCATTTGGTTACATTGCGCTGGATATGCTTTGCATGTTTTTCCTGTTTACCGCCGCCGGCCACTCGATCAATATCGGCGTTTTGGCGGCCGGCTACGGCCTGCCCTTATTGCTCGCAAAGATGGCCTTCCTCTTCCCCGGCGGCATTGGCGTGGTTGAAGCCTCCATGGCGGCCCTTTTCACCAGCCAGGGCGTTCCAGACGGCATCAGCGTGGTAGTGATCATCGGCTACCGCTTGATCTCTTTTTGGATCCCGACCCTGCTTGGCTTCGCGACCGCCGGGCTGCTTAGCCGACAAAACAACCATGCGCCGGAAAAAATGCTGCTGGAAGCCTCAGCGGCGCTGCCCGCCTCGGACCTGGACCCCGCTAAAGACAAACCCGCGGAATAAAGCTTCCCGATTGAGCGCACTCGTCAGGTGCTTGCCATGCCTTTCACTGCATTTCACCTCGGGCCGGCGCTGCCCATCAAATCGCTTCAGCCCAAAAAGATTAGCCTGCTCGTTTTTGGCTGGGCACAGGTCTTGACCGACCTGCAGCCACTGGTTTACATTTTGACCCACCGTGGGCACCTGCATGGCGTCAGCCATAGTTTTTTGGCTGCCCTGCTGATCGGTCTGGCGGCAGCCCTCAGCGGGCGAATGGTCATAAACGGTCTGAGCCGGCTGTGGGCAAAAAAGAAGGCACACACCGCCCAGACGGTTTCATTGGGTATGGCGCTACGCAGTGGATGGCTGGGAACGTTTAGTCACGTCTTGCTGGACGCGATCATCTACCGTGATATGCAGCCCTTCTGGCCGTTCATCGCGGGCAACCCCCTGGCCACCGGCCGGCTGACAGACCGCAGCATGATGGTTTTTTGTGCACTAAGCGGCCTGCTGGGCATTTTGATTTGGCTCGTATCGTTGATTTGCCGCCGTTCCCGGCGAGACGGGCAAGACCAACAGCCGTTATAATCAAAGCCAAATTCCAACAGGAGCATAAAATGTCGGAAAAGACACACATCGCCATCATTGGCCCAGGCGTCATGGGCCGGACGCTTACTTCCAGTTTAATTCAGACCGGAGGGTTCTTGCCAGAAGCGCTCACGATTGCCGGACCGACAGCTTCGCGCGTGGAAGCCCTGTGCAGCGAATTTGGCGTCCGCGGGACGACCAGCAACACAGAGGCTGCCGCCAGCGCAGAGATCGTCATCCTGGCCATCAAGCCGCAGCGGCTCGACCAGGCTGCCAAGGCTCTAAAAGGCACCATCCAATCACAGGCGCTGGTGCTCTCGGTAATGGCGGGGGTATCAATGGAAGCGCTGCAGCAAACCCTCGGAGCCAAACGGGTTATTCGCTCCATGCCCAACACCCCAGCCCAAATTGGCATGGGGATCACCGTCTGGGCGCAAACAGCAGAAGTGGACGAGGTGCAACATGCGCTGGCCCGCCGGATTTTTCAAACACTCGGCCAGGAAATCTTTGTCGAAGATGAAAACTATCTGGATATGGCCACTGCCCTTTCAGGAACCGGGCCGGCCTATGCATTCCTCTTTATGGAAGCCATGATTGAAGCCGGCGTTCATATGGGCTTTCCGCGCAGGATGGCTGAGCAGCTGGTGGTTCAAACGCTCAAGGGCAGCGTGCTGTTCTATGAAAACAACCATGAACACCCAGCTCGCCTGCGCGATGACGTCACTTCACCCGGTGGAACGTCAGCCGAAGCGCTTTATTATCTGGAAAAAGCTGGTTTCCGTACGGCAATTTCGCGGGCAGTGTGGGCGGCCTACCAGCGCTCAAAAGAACTGGGCCAGGGACGCGCCCGCCAAGACCCAGAAAAGTGAGCGCTTCCGCTTGCCGCCAGCGGGGCACCCAATAAGGCCTTTCGCCGCTCAGAAGTGAGCAACTGCCAAAGCAGCGCTTCCCAGGAAGAACGCAGCTGGCAAGCCCGCTTCAAATGGAAAACTGCAGAAAATCTGGCTTTAAATTATTAAAAAACAAGGCTGGCTTAAAGCGCCAGCCTTGTTTTGTAAAAAATTTAATCTATTTCACCAGGAAGGTATCCACAGCTGAACCAGACAAAAAGCCGGTTTTTGCTGCGGTAGCCTGAATGGTATAGGTCCCCGTGCCGGTCTTGCGCGTGCTGATCCGGTAGGAGAAAGTGACACTGCCAGAAGTCCCGGTAAGCCCGCTGAAGGCTGTTGGCTGGCCGAGGGTACCCGCAACGCTGGCGCTGACCGACGCACCGGAAACCGGACTGCCATTTTGATCCTTGACCGTAACGGTAATCGACGCCTTCTGGAGGTTGGTATAGCTTTCCTTATCCGTCCCAACAGTTACCACCAGTTGGCTGGTCACTGGCGCAGTGATCGTCACGCTAACGGTAGCTGAGGCAGTCAGCCCACCGCTATCGGTGACGGTAGCCACAATGGAATCGGTTCCAGCCGGCAGCGAAGTGGTCGTAAACGTGGCCCCGCTGCCGATGGGCGAGCCATTCAATGTCCAAACGATTTGGGCACCGAGGTCGCCATCCTCCTGATCAGCCGCAACCGCACTGAAAGTCACGGCCGCCCCCAACGGGAAGGTGGAACCATTACTGGGGCTGGTGATCGTCAGGCTGGGGGGTTCATTGGGGACGGCCCCTCCCCCCAAATATTCCAGCGCAGCCCGAGCTTGCACCAGGCCGTAGCCATAATAGACATCGCGGCCAGCGCTGCCCAGATCTTGTGCCGTGGCGGTAAGTGCTTCGCGGATTTGTACGTTGGTCCAGGCTGGATTGGCGCTCCAGATGAGGGCTGCCACGGCGGAAACATGCGGTGTCGCCATGGAAGTGCCATCCCAGGCCTCATAGCCGCTAGCCGGCTTGGTCAGAGTGCTGCTAACCTGGGCGGTTTTGCCGAGTTTGTTGGTGACCAAGAATGAGCCGTCTTCCTGTGAAAGTGAGAGGCCCACAATGGCTGAGCTATTGCCATCGCCCAACGTGCCCAGAAACCCTCCTGGAACGTTGTTGTAAATTAGTGCGGCCACGCCCCCGCTATTTTGGACGTTGATAACCTTGGTATAGAAGTCATAAGTACCGCGTTGGCAAAGCACGACCTTGCCCGACCAGGCTCCAGTGGTTCCACACAGGCCGCCATCCACCAAAGCGCCGCTGACTGCGCCACGTCCGCTGAAATCGAGATGACCGGCAGAGAAAGTCAGGCCGTCTGCCGTCACGGTGCTGACATCCAGGTAAGGGACTGTCGAAAGTACGGCGACGCCTGGCGCGGCCAGTTCAACCTGGGTGTTATACTGCGAGAAGTCCGCCACGGTCTTGTTTGCATCCAGCGCCGCTACCGATACTACTGAGTCATAAGAAGCCGGATATGAAAAGGCGGAGGTGCCATCATTGCCCGCGGCAGCGATGCTGAGCACACCGGCGTTGTATGCGTTCTGAAAAGCCGTCTTTTCGGCCCGCACGGAACGCGAACCGCCCAGGCTCATGCTAACCACATTCGCGCCAGCAGACTGGCAGCGGCTGAGCGCATCCACCAAATTGGAGGCGTAGGTAGCGTTGCCATCATCAGCAAAAAACTTGACGATAAAGAGGCGCACTGAGCCTGGCGTTACACCTACCACACCCAAGCCGTTATTCTCAGCAGCAATGGTGCCTCCGACGTGAGAACCATGGCCAAAGCCATCCCGCGCCCAGTTGTCATCCACCTGCGAAAAGCCGCCGATCGCCGCAGGCAGATCGTCATGATCCTGATAGTAGCCCGAATCGATGATGCATACTGTTCGGTTGGCTCCGGTCGGAGCGCCCGCATCCACGGCACCATCGCGGTTCGCATCCCAAACATCGCGAGCCTGCACCAAATCGATCCCGTAGGGCACCGTATCGCCATCCGGATCGACAACTTCCAACGCGGCCGCGGCCACCTGGGCAGCTTCATCCTGAATCGGATAGCGCAAGGCGTCTTCTTCCACATCGAGCACGAAAGGATTATTCAAGACGCCATTCAAAGAAGCGGCTGGCATCGAGACGACATACGCCCCCAGTTCCGGAAAGTCATAAATTATCTTGGCACTGCGGCTGGTGAGCGTTTTAAGCACATCGGCACCCTTGCCATCCTGGTAAGTCACCCAGACACGCGCGGTTTGCTCCGGTTGCGCTGCCACGGGCGCTGCGGAAGAAAAAAGCAGCGCAGTTACCAGAATCAATGCGATCAACAAATTGTATTTATTAGGTTTCATTTGCTTCTCCTTCGGATAGGTTTGGAGGTTTGGAAAGTGCTTGCCCAAAAAAGGGGGCTAAAATTAAATGGCACCCTGGCGGGCTTCTTGGATGTAGGGGTAGCAAGCATTATACACCCGCCGATCGAACAGGATGTTAAATTCAGCTTAACGATATGATGCACGCCGCAAGCGCTACGCCAACAGCCCCCAGCCAAAACTTGGCGCGCAGGCCCTTGTGAAGGCTGGCTTTCAGTTTATCTGCCTGCCCCGATATGTGAGCGCTGCCGTTGACTGCTGGCGGGCAGATGCAGTCTGCCATCAGAATCCCTTGCCGGCTCAAGGCAGCTGAGGCGCCCCAGCAAAGCGTGCAAGGTTGGGAGGGTGCTCTGGCAGCCAAAGGGTATAATAATAGATTGCAGTCGTAAATAGAACAAATGATACAAAATGCGGCCGCGGTCTGGAAACTTATGCCCAATGAAAACCTGCGCGTGGTTGGTGCGCGCGAACACAACCTCAAAAACATCACTGTCGAAATCCCGCGCGACAAACTTGTCGTGCTGACCGGCCTTTCCGGCTCGGGCAAGAGTTCTCTGGCTTTCGACACGATCTTCGCGGAAGGGCAGCGGCGGTATGTCGAGTCGCTCTCATCTTACGCGCGGCAGTTCCTCGGCCAGATGGACAAACCGGATGTCGATTCGATTGAAGGGCTTTCGCCGGCGGTCTCCATCGACCAAAAAGCCACCTCGCACAACCCACGCTCCACCGTCGGGACGGTTACGGAAATTTATGACTACCTGCGCCTGCTTTACGCGCGGGTCGGCATCCCGCACTGCCCGATCTGCGGCCGACCGGTGCAAAAACAGTCAGCGCAAGAGATCGTGGATACGATCATGGCGATGCCAGCCGGCAGCCGCCTGCTGATTTTGGCGCCGCTGGTGCGTGAACGCAAAGGCACTTATCAGGCCATCTTTACCGAGGTCAGCAAGATGGGCTTCATGCGCGTTCGCGTTGACGGCATGGTGCACACGCTCGATGAAGAAATCACGCTGGACCGGTACAAAAAGCACACGATCGAAGCGGTTGTGGACCGCCTGGTCATCTCCGCTTACGAGAGCGCCGAAGAGCGCCAGGCCGCCGTTTCGCGCCTGACCGATTCGGTTGAAACCGCGCTCAAAGTGGGCGAAGGCTATCTGACCGTGCAAAACCTTTCATCAGAAGCCAAAGAAGATATACAGTTTTCAGAGAATCTGGCTTGCCCCGAGCACGGCTCAATTCTGATTGAAATTGAGCCACGAACCTTTTCATTCAACACACCGCACGGCGCCTGCCCAACCTGTCAGGGGCTGGGCTTCAAGCTCGAAGTGGACCCCAACCTGCTCATCCCAGACCGCTCAAAAACGCTGCGGGATGGCGCCATCGCCGCGTTGGAATGGTCCGGCCCGCGGGATGAAGGCGGATATGCCTGGCAGGTGGTGGAGGCGCTGGCCAAACACGCCCACTTCTCCCTGGATAAGCCGGTAAGCAGTTTAACCCCAGAGCAGCTCAACCTGGTGCTCTACGGCACGCACGGACAGGAAATCCGCGTGGATTACATCGGGCGCAGCGGCCGGCACAGTTCTTTCAGCACCGCGTTTGAAGGCGTGATCGGCAACCTGGAACGACGCTTCCGCGATACCAATTCCGACTGGATTCGGATGAAAATTGGCGAATACATGAGCGAAAAGCCCTGCCCGGAATGTGGCGGCAAGCGCCTGCGCAAAGA
>DAOUFF010000037.1:0-2179 GCA_034430195.1 Anaerolineaceae bacterium
GAGTCGACTGTTGTTAGAAATTGCTCCTGGCGGCTCTGGCTGGGCGGTGTGTGATAGAATCTTTAATAGCCGGAGGTTCCCCACCATTGTCTCAGTCCATCTCAAAACGTTTTCGATTCTTGCTGCTGATTAGCTTGCCGGTGATACTCATTACTGCCTGCGCTGGCGCTGGCGCCGGGCCGCAGGATATGCTCTCTCAGGGGATACAAACCCCCGGATCGGTCGGCGCCCAGGCACCTACTGCAACGTCAGCGAGTGGGGAAGGCGAAGTCCTTTTCTGGAAGGAAGATGTCGTACCGGCCAGTTTGGCCAGCCAGGTGCACCCGCCGCAAGGCACGCGCCAGGCAGCCCGTGCTGCAGAAGCAAATGTCATTTTTGGAGCGAGCGCCAGCCGCCCAGAGGGTTGGGTCACCTTGGCGGAGTGGGAGTGGAGCTATGTATTGGTGGCGCCCGGCTGGTCTTTTCGCGAGGTGGTCAATATTGGCGACCTCAAATCGTTTTGGCAGGGGAAGCCGACCGGAACGATGCGCCAGCTCAGTCAACTGTTGGTTTATGAAGAAGATTACCCCGCGCTGGCGGGGCTGCTGGGCGCAGCACCTGACAGGCAGAACCTGCCTGCAACCATTGCCCTGGTTGCGGATGACGAGCAAGACATCAGCGACCGGCTCGGGTCGACCGTGTGGGCCATTGTTCCGGCAGGCAAGAAGCAGATCACGAACAAGACCATTTTGGTGAATGAAGGCGAAGCGCTGAGCGCCACGTATGGACAGATCGCGGATTCACTGACAGGGCTGTACGGCTTGTTTGCGCCAGCAGACCTGGCGGAAACTTTGGATATGGAAGCCTGGTTAGCTTCGACTGTTAGCAGGACGCCCACGCCCAGCGGGCAAAAACCGGCAAGCACTGCCACGACGGAGGCCGTTGGCACGGCTGCAGTACCACAAGCTTGGCAGGCAGGAGATACCCGTACGCGGGCTGCTGATGGCGGGACGGAAATTTACATAGCCGCCGGAGAATTCTCGATGGGCTGCGTGCCTGAGCATAATGGCGGATTTGGCTGCATGAAAGATGAACTGCCGCTCAGGCAGGTTTACCTTGACGCTTACTTCATCGACAAGTATGAGGTGACGAACGCTCAATATGCCTTGTGCGTCGAAGCCGGCGCCTGCCGGGATCAGCTGTACCTCTATTCAGAAACCCGGCCAAGCTATTATGGCAATCCGGAATATGACAATTACCCGGTGGTGGGGGTCTCGTGGTACGACGCTGACAGCTACTGCCGCTGGGTAGGGGGGCAGCTGCCCACTTCCGCTCAATGGGAGAAGGCGGCTCGCGGGCTGGACCTGCGCGCCTTTCCCTGGGGAGATGAACTGCCGGACTGTGGGCGGGCGAACACTTTTGATGACCGCACGGGAAAGGCATGCGTCGGAGACACCAGCGAAGTTGGCAGCTACCCGGCCGGAGCTTCGCCTTATGGTGTGATGGACATGGCGGGCAACGTCTGGGAATGGAACAGCGATTGGTATGATTCGCTCTATATTGCCAGCGCACCCACCCTGAACCCCAGCGGTCCAGAAAAAGGGAGCACCAAAATGGTCCACGGCGGATCATGGGATTACAGCTTTAGCATGGCGCGCCTGACCTATAACAGCGATCACGTCCCCAGCAGCCATTTGATCTCATTTGGTTTTCGTTGTGCGCTGCCGGGAGAGTAGGCCGCCTGCAGGCTATAGCCACGGGCGCCACTCCGCTCTGGGCTGGGCGTCAAATTTTGAAACCCAAAGCACGGCGCCCGAAAATGGGCGCAGTCGGCGCTGGCAATGATAAAAAGCCGCTCCCTGAAAGGAGCGGCTTTCGTTTACTTGCGGCTGAAGGTTAAGCCTTGTGGGCTACGATCTACAAGGATGGTGTCGCCAATGGCGAAATCGCCAGCCAACAGCCTGAGAGACAGCGGGTCTTGCAGTTCGCGCTGGATGGCGCGCTTTAAGGGGCGGGCACCAAACTCGGGTTCGTAGCCAACCTCAGCCAGGTAGGCGGCGGCTGCCGGGCTGACCTCCAGGTGGAAGCCCCGTTCAGCCAAAAGTTCAGCGGTATGCCGAAGTTGGATCGCTGTAATCTCGATCAGCTGTTCCTTGCCCAACGGGTTGAAGATCACAATCTCATCCACGCGGTTCAGGAA
>DAOUFF010000038.1:0-7707 GCA_034430195.1 Anaerolineaceae bacterium
CCTGGGCAATCTCACTGACGCAGCGCAGCGCGATCGGTTTGAGGGCCGGCCCGCTCAGCCCGCCGGTCCGGTTGCTGAGGATCGGCTTGGCGGCGTGGGCGTCGATCAGCATGGCGGGCATGGTGTTGCCCGCTGTGATGGCATCTGCCCCTTCGGCAGCCACCGCCTGCGCAATTCGAGCGATATCGGGCACGTTGGGGGCCAGTTTGACGGAGATCGGCAGGCTGACGGCCCGCCGCACTGCCCGTGTGGCTTCAGCCGCGCTTTCCGGGTTGGCAGAAAAGGGCGTGCCAAATTCACTGGCTACGTTCGGGCACGAAATGTTGACCTCAATCAGGTCGGGTTCCGCTTCCGCAATCTGGCGGGCGGTTTCGCCAAAGCTTTCAGCTGTGGGGGCAAAGATGGAGGCAAAGAGCGGTACCCCGAGCGCGCTCAGCCGGGCGCGGGTTTCGCGCAGCAGCGGCACTTCAGCCTGGGCACCCGGGTTGGTCAGACCGATGGCATTCAAAACGCCGCCAGGCCAGGCCACCGCTACCGGGTTGGGGTGGCCGGTGCGCGCTTGCGGGCCGGCGCTCTTGCTGGTGACAGCCCCGGCACCTTCACGGGCACAGCGCTCCAGCAGCGCCGGGCTGGTGCCCAAAATACCCGAAGCGAGCACCAGTGGGTTTGGCAGCGCCATTCCCAAAAAATGGACGGTCAGCGCAGCACTCATCAAGGCTCGGCCCGCAGATAGGCGCGTACACGCTCTGCTGTGGCAGGGTCAACCTTGCCGATGTTGCTGAGGTAATCCAAAATTTCTGAAAAGCGCAGCACAGCGTGCACATGCACTCCCTCATCAGCCAGCGTGGCAAGGCCCCCCTGGCCGCGGTCCACCAATACCACCGCATCGCTGACGCTCAGGCCGGCCTCGCGCAGCACGCGCACCGAGCTGAGCAGGCTGCCGCCGCTGGTGATGACGTCTTCAAGCACGACGGCACTCTGGCCGGCCTCAAAAACACCTTCTACCATCTGGCCGGTGCCGTGGGTTTTCGCTTCTTTGCGCGGGTAGACCATTGGCTGACGCAGCTTCAGGGCGGCAATGGCGGCGATTGGCAGCGCGGCATAGGGCACGCCGGCCAGGCAGTCGTAGCGCAGGGTGACCAGCTGGTCAATGTAAGCTTCCACCGCCATATCCAAAACGTTGGGGAATGAAACCAGCCGCCTCAGGTCCAGATAGACCGGCGAGTGGCGGCCACTGGCCAGGGTGAATTCGCCAAAGCGCAGGCAGCCACTCTCAAACAGGCCATCCATCAGCGCCTGATACGTTTTGGTTGGCAGCGGGGTTGGCGCACTGAGCGCAGCCGGTACGCTGGAGGCGGCCGGCTCGCCGCTGGATCGCCCTTTTGCGATGACACTGGCGCGCACGCTGTTGATTTCATCGCGCAGGCTGGCGGCAGCCGCGCGCGGGTCACGCGCGTGCAAAATGGCGCGCGAGACTGGCACAATCATCCCCAGCCCATCCGGACGCAAGCCGGCGCGCAGGGCCAGCACCAGGTTGCCACCCTGGGCACCCACCCCGGGCACCAGGAACCAGGCTTGCGGAGCAATTTCGCGGGCATCAGCCAGGGCCTGGGGCTGCGTCGCTCCGATGACCAGCCCGATCTGGCCTTCAGCGCCCCAACTCTGGGCAACCCAGGCGACGTGGGCGTAAAGCGGTGGCGAGCCGTGGCCCTGAATTTCGACGGCGCTCGGGTTGGAAGTCTGACAGAGGATAAAGGCGGTTTTTTCCGGGTCGATTAAGAAGGGTTTTACCGCATCGCTGCCCAGGTACGGCGAGAGCGTCACCGCATCGGCGTGAAAGTGAGTGTACGCGCCGCGGGCGTAAGCTTCAGCGGTAGAGCCAATGTCGCCGCGTTTGCCGTCCAACACAATTGGAATGTCGCTCGGGACCTGCGCCAAAATGTCGGCCAGCGCACGCATCCCCTTCGGACCAAATTGTTCAAAAAAGCCCATATTGGGTTTAAAGCAGCACACCAGATCCGCGGTTTGGGCGATCAGGTCGCCAGCCCAGGCGCTGAGCCGGCTGTAAATATCTGGGCCCTCCGGCAGCATACTTTCCACCGGGTCTAGCCCGACACACAGCAGGGAGTTATTTTTTTCGATGGCACGCATCAATTTGGCGATAAAGTCCATGAGTTCAATCGTCCTTTCGCGTAAAATGAGGACCCGGCCGGGTTTCAGGCCTGGCCTAAAACTGCCGCCAGCAAGGCCATGCGCACATACAGGCCGTTTTGCACCTGGCGGAAGTACGCAGCGCGCGGGTCTTTATCCACTTTGTACTCAATTTCTCCGACGCGCGGCAGTGGATGCATCACGATCATTTTCTCTTTGGCTTTGGTCATCAGGTCTTGACTGATCACGAAGTAATTCTTCACCTCTTCGTAGAGTGCCAGGTCGGTGAAGCGTTCCTTCTGGATGCGGGTGACATAGAGCACATCCGCGTTTTCGATCACATTTTCAACTTTGTTTTCTTCACGGACGTTGAGACCCCGGTCGATCAGACCGTTCATCAGATCCAGCGGCAGGCGCAGCGTGTCGGGGGAGACGAAGCGGAAGGAGACATCGTACTGTGACAGCAGCTTGGTCAGAGAGTGCACCGTGCGGCCGTAGCGCAGATCGCCTACCATGGCGATTTTCAGCCCATCGATGGTGCCCAGTTCACGCTTGATCGTGTAAAGGTCCAGCAAGGCCTGCGTGGGGTGTTCGCCCGCGCCGTCGCCGGCGTTAATCACTGGCACTTTGACGTACTTGGCGGCCGTTGCTGATGACCCAATTTCGGGGTGGCGCAGCACAATCACATCGCAATATTGCTCCAGCGTGATCATGCTGTCAATCAGGCTTTCGCCCTTCGAGACGCTCGAATACTGGATACCTTCCGTAATCGGAATGACCTTGCCGCCCAGGCGGCTCATGGCCGAGATGAAGGACGAGCTGGTGCGGGTGGAAGGCTCATAAAAAACACAGGCCAGCGTGTAATCCTTAAGCAGGTCGCAGGTTCCCCAGCGCCGGCTCATCGCCAACATCTCGTCGCTGCGTTCGAAGATGTAATCCAGGTCGGTCTTGCTGAACTGGTTGACCGAAAGGATGTCTTGCTGGTAAAAACCGTGGGTAAAGCGCGGTTTGCGCTCGTAACGATCCAGCGTGAATAAAGGTTCCAGATTGTTATCTTCCATTGTGGTTTGCTCCTGATCGTTGATAACTTGGTGTAAGGGCTTAGCTCAGAACCAGCCCATCTTGAACAACTTTACGGCCGCGCAGGGTGACCGAGCGCACGGCGCCGATCATTGGGTATCCCTCAAAAGGTGACCAGCCACATTTGGTCTGCAGGGGATGCAGCGGGAAGGTGTAGTGCAGCTTTTCATCCACCTCTACCCAGGTGTCGGTCTGAAGAGGCAGGTTGAAGATGCGGCGCGGGTTCGTCCACATCAATTCCACCAGACGTTCGTAGCTCAGGCGGCCCTGGGCGGCGGCGGTGAGCATCAATGGCAGCGAGCTTTCAAGCCCAGGCACGCCCGGCGGAACCAGGCTGCGCACGGTCATCTCAGGCACGCTCTGGCCGGTTTCAGAAGCAGCGGGCAGGCGCCAGTGCTGCTGATAGGTATGTGCCAGGCTGGCGTTTACGTCATAAAGGTCCATCTCTGGGCGGGCCCAAAGCGGTGACTCGTTGAAATGGGGCCAGGGGCCCTTTTCATCGCGGGTGTGCGGCGCGTGGTCGCTGGCGATCATATCCACAGTGCTGTTAATATGCTCCCAGAGGGCGTCGACGTCCGATTGAGACTGCAGGCGTGGGCGCATGTCCCCATAGGGGCCCAGGCGCTCGCCATCTTTGTAGGTGAGAAAGAGGTGGTGGGGGGTCACTTCGCAGGTGACCAACAGCCCGGCGCTTTTGGCGTAGGCAATCAGTTCGATTTCTTCCCGGCGCGAAACATGGCAGAAGTGCACGTGGCGCCGGGTGACGGCTGCCAGGGCGATGCCAACAGCAACTGACTCTTGCTCGGCGTGCAGGCAGATCAACTTATTTTCGGGCCAGGTGTTGAAGACTTTTTCCAGGTTGGCCAGGCCACGCACGCGCAGCGGGCCGTAAGTGTCATCCATATACACCTTGAGGGCAACGGCCAGGGAAGACAGGCCGGGCAGTTCGGCGATATGTTCGGCAGAGGCGCCGGCGTATAAAAAAACGTCGCACAGAGCCTGCTGGTTGAGCAATTTCTGAGCGACGCGGAAATCGCGGCGGGTCACCAGAGGTGGCCTAGTGTTGGGCATGGCCAAGACGGTGGTGAAACCGCCGGCCAGGGCGGCGCGGGTGCCGGTGCGGAAGTCTTCTTTGTGTTCACCTCCGGGAGCGCGGAGGTGGACGTGCGGGTCGATTAGTCCGGGAAGGATCATGAGAAAGCTCCTTGCTGGTTTTAAATCTATGAATTATATACGCGGTTTTGAAGGAGAGTCAAGGCCAGTTGGGGGTTGCGAGCCGGCCGTTTCTTGTCATTGCGAGCGAAGCGCGGCAGATTCCTGTCATTGCGAGCCTGCGAAGCAATCTCTCTTTTGTCTGTTTGCCATCCCTGAACAACCGAGATCGCTTCGTTCCTCGCGATGACAGATAGAGGCGAGCCTGCAAAGCAATCTCTCTTTTCTCTGTTTGCCATCCCTGAACAACCGAGATCGCCACGTTTTTCGCGACCCCTACTGTCATTGCGAGCCTGCGAAGCAATCTCTCTTTTGTCTGTTTGCCAGCTCTGAAAAGGCGAGATCGCTTCGTGCCTTTGTCTTGTCATTGCGAGCGCAGCGCGGCAATCTCTCTTTTATCTGTTCGCCAGCCCTGAACAATCGAGATCGCTTCGTGCCTTTGTCTTGTCATTGCGAGCCTGCGAAGCAATCTCTCTTTTCTCTGTTTGCCGGTACGTGAAAGACGAGATCGCTTCGTGCCTCGCAATGACAGATCAAATGACGAGATTGCTTCGTGCCTCGCAATGACAGATCAAATGACGAGATCGCTTCGTGCCTCGCGATGACAAACATGCGAGATTGCTTCGTGCCTCGCACTGACAGATCAAATGACGAAATCGCTTCGTTCCTCGCGACCCCGCAAGGGAGCTTTGACAAGATCTGTCCGGGTCGCGCCACGGCGCGGGTGTTATAATTTTCTCAACCCACCCGCCAAACCCGCGCGGGATTGACCTTTTCATCCACAGGAGGTTCACCATGCGCCAATCTACTCGCAACTTACGCCTCATTTGTTGCCTGGCAGCCATCTCCGCCCTTACCCTCGCTTGCGGGCTCAGCCGCGCCGAAGAAACCGTCGCTCCGCAGGCTCCTCCTTCCACGCCAGCCGCTCCAACTCTGGCAGAGAATCAGCCCCTTCCCTCTGATACCCCGGCCGCCCTGGCCGGCGCGGATGGCCAGGCCTTGCCGCTGCGGTTGCTGCAGTTCGGCTTCGGCCAAAAGGAAACCACGCTGGGCTTCGGCTTCCTGATCGAAAACCCCAACCCCGACTTGCTCATCTGGGATACGTCCTACGAGGTTTCAATATTCGATGCAGCTGGCACGGTCATCGGCAGCACAAAAGGCGGCGTGTATACCATCTTGCCCGGCCAGACTCTGGGTGTCGGCGGTGACCTGATGTTGGATGAAGGTTTGCAGGCGGTTTCGATTGGGATCACCTTAAAGGATGGTCAATCCGAAACCTCCGAATACAGGCAGCCGTTTGAAGCCCGTAATGCCTGGTTCCGCGAGGGTGAATATTCCGCGAACGTGTTGAGTGAGGTCTACAACCCCTACGATGTCACTTATTCTTCGCCGATAAGCTTCGCCATCCTGTTTGACGCAGAGGGCAACATCATTGGCGGCGGCCAAAGTTATATCAACTTTTTGCCTACTCAAGACTATGGCGCAACGATTATTCCGGTCACGTATGCCGGTGAAGTCGCCAACGTTCGCGTCGATGCGGTGGTTCTGGACATGAAATACAGCGCCGAGGAGGTCTTCCTCCCGGCCGGCGCAACCGACATCGAATTGGAAGATTTTGGCTTCGGAGCAGATAATTACTCTGTGGGCTATGGCGCCGTCGTCCGCAACCCCAACAGCACGGTCGCCGTCATCAATAGTGTCTTCACGGTCATCGCTTATGACGCCAACAACCGGGTAGTGGATGTCAATGAGGGCTATCTCGAGCTGATCCAACCCGGAGAGTCGAAAGGCTTCGGCGGCGGCTTCTACTACGCTGATCCGCAAGAGGTGGACCACGCCACTATCTTCGTGCATCCCGGCGAATATGTGGAAATGGAACCCATCCCCTGGTTTGGCGCAGATCAGATCAGCTACTCCGAAGATGGCGGCTTAAAATCGATTTTTGTCACCGTCAGCAATCCCTATGACCAGGACCTCGAAATGGTGATGGTGTACGCGGTTTTGTCCAACGCCGACGGCCGCATCATCGGCGGCGGGTCCAATTATATTGACACGCTCCCCGCAGGGGGCAGCGTGGAAGTCGAGTTGTATACTTACGCTTCCGGGGCTCCGGACGACATTCGGATCTATACCGACTTGTTGGACTACACGGTCTTGCAGTGAAACGCTGAAGGGCTGCCCCCGGGCAGCCCGTTGACGGTACGAACATTCGAGATGCAAATGCTGAACCAACCCAACGCATTGCTTTACATCCCTTCCGGGGAAGACCCGGCAACCGCCCTGGGGCGCGTCACCCGCATGGCGATCGGCGCCCACCCGGATGATATTGAAATTATGGCTGTTGACGGCATTCTGCGCTGCTACGATGACCCGGCCGAAGCCTTTTGCGGTGTCGTCGTGACCGACGGAGCTGGTTCACCGCGCAGCGGATCGTATGCCGGCACCAGCAGCGCCGAAATGGTCGCGCTGCGGGTGGAGGAGCAAAAAGAAGCCGCCCGCCTGGGGCGCTATGCTGCCCAGGCTCTGCTCGGCTACCCGAGCGCTGCTGTGCGCAATGGGCAGAATGCTGGGCTGACTGCCGATTTGGAAGCCCTGCTACGGGCCGCTCGCCCAAAGGTGGTTTACACTCATAACCCAGCCGACCGCCATCCCACCCATGTGGCCGTCTGCCTGCGGGTAATTGAAGCGCTACGCGCTTTACCGCCGGACTTGCGCCCGCAGTTTGTATTTGGCTGCGAAGTGTGGGGCAGCCTGGACTGGGTGGAGGAGCATGAGCGGGTCGCGTTCGATGTTTCAGCTCATCCGCAGCTTCAGGCGGAACTGGTGCGCGTGTTCCGCTCCCAAATTGAGGGAGGCAAGGCCTACGAACAAGCCGCCATCGCGCGCCGGGTGGCCAATGCCACTTTCCGCGATTCGCACACAGTCGATCAAGCCGAGCGTCTGATTTTTGCTTTGGACCTGACGCCGCTGCTGGAGAGCTCCCTCAGCGTGGAGGACTTCGTCACTGAAAAAATCCACCATTTTGAGCAGCGCGTCAGCGGCTGGCTGCGGAAAATTTAAGCCTTTGAGTGCCAGCGCGCTCTGTTCAGAACTCAGTTGCGGGAGGGCGTGCTATAATCAAACCAGATTAAAAACAATTGGAGGCAAAATATGGGTACTACCGGAAAAAGTATTGTCAAATTGGATGTGGACGCCTTAATTGAGAAGTTGAACAGCGCGTTGGCCGACGAATGGCTGGCTTATTATCAGTACTGGGTGGGAGCC
>DAOUFF010000039.1:0-60283 GCA_034430195.1 Anaerolineaceae bacterium
ATTGCGAGGCACGAAGCAATCTCGCTTTTTTGTTTGCAAGCCCCGTAAACCCGAGATTGCCATACCCAGAGGGCACATTGCGCTCCGCTCGCGATGACATCGGCTGTCATTGCGAGCATGCGAAGCAATCTCTCTTTGTTCTTTCAGAGCCAGAAAGGCGAGATCGCCACGCTCTGCTCGCGATGACAGAATCCTACGTTCGCGATGACAGGATTTGTTGTGCTCGCGATGAAAGAATCCTACGCTCGCGGTGACAGGATTCCCCTTTATTCCTCTTTAAGCGGCTTGACGACCAACTCCTCATTTTCTTCAGGCAACAAGTCCGCCTGGTCCTCAATCTTCCGCTTCGCCTCCCGTTTGTTCCCCTTGGGCTTGCGCTCAGGGCGGCCAGTGGCACGCATCGATTGATCTTCAGCCTCATCTGGCTGCGGGGCATCCTCTTCCAGCTCGGTATAGCTCATCCGGCTGACGCGGGCCATTAGCTCCTGATAAAACGCAACCGCCCGACCAGCGTTGGCAAAAGAGAGACGCTCGTTGGCCGCATGCACGCGATCAACATCTTCGGTCGTATAGAAAAACGGTGAGAAGCGGTAAACATTCTCGCAAATATCAGTGTAGTAGCGTGCATCCGTCGCGCCGTTCAGCATGAACGGTGCCACCCGGGCGCCCGGAAACGTAGCCAAAATCAGGCCGGTCAGTAGTTCAAACGGCTGTGAATCGACTCTCGAGACTGGTGAGGGGTTCCAGGCATCATTATCACTAAGGAGTGTATCGCCATGGGCTGGCAAAACCTCAATCGTCTCATCTGCCACCAGGTCGCTGACCCGCTGGTAAACATCCTGTATGGTCTCACCCGGAATGATGCGAATATTGACCAGCGCCTCGGCTTCCGCTGGCAAAACATTCTCGGCTGAACCAGCGTGAATGACGGTCGGCGCGACCGTCGTGCGGGTGATCGCGTTGGATGCCGGGTTTTGTGCAAAGCGGCGTTTGACCGTTCCACCCAAAAGCCAGGGGTTCGCCAAAGCCAGGCGCTGGCTGAAAGGCAGCTCGCTGCCCAAGAAACTCATCATGAATTCAGCCATTTCCAAATCTTGCGGGAAGGGGTTGCTCTCCAGGGTGGCAATCGCCAGACTGAGCGCGCCAATTGCCGTGATCTCTCCAGGGGCAGAAGCGTGCCCGCCAGCAGCGTGGGCGCGCAGTTTAAGCGTCATATGCCCTTTCTCGGAAACGCCAATCAACCCCACTGGCACGTCAACGCCCGGCACACTGCCCGTAATCACGGCTCCGCCTTCATCCAAGAGGAAGGCCAGCCGCGTACCGCGCTCTCGCAATGTGCGCGCGATCTCGTGGGCACCATGAACGCCTGAAACCTCTTCATCGTAGCCAAAGGCCAGGTAGATGGTGCGCTCGGGGGTGAAGCCTTCGCGCAGCAGGCGTTCCACTGCTTCCATGAGCGTAATCAAAACGCCTTTGCAGTCCTGTGTGCCGCGCCCCCAAACATAACCTTCGGCCAGTTGACCGGCGAAAGGCGGATAAGACCAGCCGGAGGTGCTGGTTTCATCCGCTGGCACCACATCCTGATGGGCAGTGAATGCCACAGCGTCAAGCTTGGGGTCAGAACCCTCCCAGGTGTAAAGGAGCGCGTGGCCATTGATTACTTCACGCTTTAGGCGCCGTTCTACTTCGGGGTAGAGGGTGCTCAGCAGGTTGCGCAGCCCTTCGAAAGGCAACGGGTTAATTTTTTCGGGATCATGGTTCGAGATGGTGCGCAGCTGCACCGCCAGACCAATCCGTTCGGCGACAGCCTGTCCGTCTACCTCATCCAGATCCAATTGTTCCTCAACTTCGAGTTCAATCGGGAAGGATGCGGTTCTGCTGAGCAGTACAATGATCACCACGACCAGAGCCAGCCCAAGCGCAATTAGAGCGATCATTATTGGGTCCATCGGACCTCCTTTATTTCCACGTTTCGATATTTGATTTATTGTAATGGAAAAAATGAAACAAGTCAGGCGCGGGCTTCTTCTGGCGCTAGCCCCAACCCCCTGCTTCGCTTAATTTGAATGCAGCTTTGCATTGGCCTTGGCGGATAAAGCTGTCATTAAGTTGGGCAGCTAAATCAAATTTGAATAAAATTGAGATAAGCTTAAGGTTCCAGAGGAAAACGATGAGCGAAACAATTTTGGTGGTAGATGACCAGTCCAACGTGCGCACGCTGCTGAAAGATTATTTGAACGGGCAAGGCTTTCATGTGGTGACTGCCGTTGACGGACAAAATGCACTCTTTACCGCACGGGACGAAAATCCGGACCTGGTACTGTTGGATATCATGATGCCGGGAATGGACGGCTATCAGTTTCTGAAAGCTTTTCGCCGGGAAAGCCAGGTGCCAGTGATCATTCTGACGGCCCGTGATGAAGAGACCGATGCGGTGCTGGGGTTGGAGCTGGGAGCAGACGATTATGTGATCAAACCCTTCCGCATGCGGGAGCTGACTGCACGCGTTCGCGCAGCCCTGCGGCGAGCAGAGGGCGGCAGCGTGGTGGATGAGCGCCTGAAGGTTGGGGAGCTGATTTTGGACCGCCAGCGCCATGAAGTCTCAGTGGGCGGCCAGCCGGTCTCGCTTACCCCGTTGGAGTTTGACTTGCTGGCAGTTTTGATGAGCCGACCAGGGTTGGTCTTCAGCCGTTCCCAACTGGTGGATGAACTCAGCGGCAGTGGGTTTGCCGGGCTGGAAAGCACGCTAAATGTCCATATCCGAAATTTACGCGCCAAGATTGAAAAAGACCCCTCCCGGCCGGCCTATCTTGAAACGGTCTTCGGCGTGGGTTACCGCCTAAACAAGGGGTGAAAAAAATGAAGCTAAGCCTGACCGGAAAACTGGCCCTTGCCCTGGGCGGCGTAGCCGCTCTGACTGGCATCCTGATGGCTGCCATATTTCAACTCAACTATATCCGCCGTTTCAATCAGTTCGTCTTGAATCAACAAACTGCGACTGCGCTGGATGTGATGAGTGCCTATTACACCCAAAATGGGTCGTGGAATGGCGTTGCGGACGCGCTTTGGCAAGTGAATGGCAATGCGGCCGGCCAAGGTGTTGGCCCGGGGGGCGGGCGGGCGAATAACTCCGCCGGAGGGATCAATGCCAATGGTATGGGGATGAACCGGCGATTGGTTGGCCTGGCGGATCAAAATGGTATGGTGCTGATCGGTGTGGATTCTGTTGCAGAAGCCGGTGAGCAGCTTAGCCCGGCTCAGCTGGCCGAAGGCGTGCCAGTAGTGGTGAATGGCGAACAAGTCGGCACGCTGCTGGTGGAGACGCGCGTGCAGATTTACAGCGCAGCGGAGTTGCTGTTTTTGCGCAGGACGAACCGCGCAATTGCCCTGGCACTCCTGAGCGCAACCTTGTTTGCTGCTGTGATGGGCTGGTTTATTGCCCGCGGCTTGACCCGGCCGATTAAAAACCTGACCGCAGTCACCCGGGAGTTCAGTGCCGGCAAGGCTGTTCCCAAAGTGGAGGTGCGCGGCAGCGACGAAGTGGCCGAACTGTCACAGGCATTCAACCAGCTGACCACCAGGCTGCAGCAGAGCGACCGCCTGCGAAAACAAATGACAGCCGATATCGCGCATGACCTGCGTACGCCCTTGACTGTGGTCGGCGGCTATCTGGAAGCGATCCGCTTGGGTGATCTGCCGCTCAGCGAAGACCGGCTGGATGTGATGTCGGCAGAGATCGGGCATATGCAGAATATGGTGGCAGACCTGCGGCTGCTCTCACAGTCTGACTCGGGAGAGTTGGTGCTGCAGCGTGAAACCCTCGACCCAGCGGTATTGGTCCGGCAGGTGGTTTCGGTGTTTGCACTTCCAGCGGAAAATAAAGGCGTGAGATTACGAGCAGAGGCCGAGGAAGGGTTGGGCCTGATTTCAGGCGATTTTGGGCGTTTAATGCGGGTTTTAGAGAACCTGACAGCTAACGCGCTGCGTTATACGCCCGCTGGTGGTGAAATTGTGATCAGCAACACGCGGCTGGATGATGGCGGGAAAGGTTGGGCTGAGCTGAGGGTGCGTGACAGCGGCAGCGGCATTGACCCGCAGGATCTGCCCTTCATCTTTGAGCGTTTTCAGCGGGGCGACAAGAGCCGGCATGCAGAAGAAAACCAAAGCGGCCTGGGCCTGGCAATCGTGAGGGCATTGGTAGAGGCGCATGGTGGCCGGGTGTGGGCCGAATCAAAGCCGGGCGAAGGCACGCTCATGATCGTGCGCCTGCCGCTGGTCTGATCGCCATAACTTGGGCGGTTGAAGCAAAACGCCATCAGATTGGCTCTGTGCCAGGGGATGGGGCTTCCTATCAGACGGGCCAACTGTGGAGGCAGCCCTCAGGGCTGGCACCGGCAGCGGCGAGAAGAGGCAGGCGCAAGCCGACCGGTTTTACTGGCGCTCAAACCCGACTGACTTCAGGCTATAATCAGACCAGTTAACGCACAGCAAGAGAGGTGAGCATGACAAAACGCGTGGGTATCTTGACAGCCGGTAGCGACAGCCCGGGAGTGAACGCAGCCATCCGCGGTTTCGGTAAAGCGGTGATCAACAATTACGGCATGGAACTGATTGGGTTTCGGGATGGCTTTGAAGGCCTGGTGGAAGACCACACCATGGACCTGCAGGCGGAAACTGCGCTCTCCGGCATCTTGACGCGCGGGGGCACCATCTTGGGCACCAGCCTCATCATGCCCCAGGCGATGCCTTCGGCCAGTGGAGCTTTGGCGGACCGCAGCGAGGAAGCAATTGCCACGTACCAGCGGCACCATCTGGATGCACTGCTTGTGATTGGCGATAGAAAAGCGCAGGCAGCCGCCTTCGCGCTCAGTCAGATGGGTTTGAACATCGTCACCATCCCAAAAGCCGCGGAAAATGACATCCCGGAAACTGACAAGTCTATCGGTTATGACAGCGCCCGTGAAATCGCGACGGAAGCCATCGACCGATTGCACACAACCGCCACTGCCACGCACCGGGTGATGCTGGTGGAATTAATTGGCAACACAGCGGGCTGGCTGACGCTGGGGGCCGGCCTGGCATCCGGTGCGGATGTCATCCTCATCCCTGAAATCCCGTACGATTACGACTATGTGACCGGTGCCATCCTTAAGCGAAAGCAAGCCGGGCGTAATTTTTCGCTGGTGGTTGTTGCAGAGCGGGCCCGTTCGCGTGAATTGGCCAATTTTATGGCCATGGCCGCCCGCAAGAAGACTGAAACGGCTGAAGAGCAAGAAAAAGAATTGGAAAAAATTGAAGGAAATTATTCTGCCCAGACGCTGCTGCTGGCCCGCCGTCTGCAGGAAGCCACCGGGCTTGATACCCGCATCACCATTTTGGGCTCCCTGGTGCGCGGTGGCACGCCCACGGCGGCTGACCGCTTGCTGGCAACTCAACTGGCGGAGTGGAGCGCAATGATGGTTTCTCGCAGCGAATATGGACGCATGGCCTGTCGCCGGGATGGCGCCATGAACAGCGTATCGCTCGAACAGGTTGCCGGACGCAGTAAGCCTATTCCGTTGGACCATGGCTGGATTCGCGGCGCAATTCAGGTGGGCACCTGCCTCGGTGTGGAGGCAGCCTCGCTCCCGGGCTTCTCTGCCTCTGGCGCCTGAGCCGGCAGTTTTATTTCGTATAGTAGTTTTTGCGTACTTGCGGATCGCGAGCCATACCAGCTTCAAGAATTTCCATCAAATTGTCGAGCAAACTCTGCGCCTCTTCATCCAGCGTCAGCGTGGTGCTATCTTGCTGCGAGCCTTTGGCAACGCCATCCAGGCGGCTGATGAGGTAGGGCGCGATTAAATGGGTTACCAATTCCAGGACATGAGCACCTAAACCTGCATCCACCCAGGTGGCAATGTCTTCATGGACGATCCCCTGAGCCAGCAAGGCCTGAAAGCGCGGGTCACTGGCGCTGGGGTCTTCACTCTGTGCATCCGCCTTCTCAGGCAGCGGATTTTCCAAAAAAGCGAGCTGCTCAATCCGAGCCAGCTGCGGGAAGCCCCGTGCAAACAGAAACTCCAGCTCCAGCAGCCAGCGCAGGTATTCGAAAGTATCCATAGGGTTTTCGGGCAGCGGCAAAGCCGCTGCCAATTCCTTTTTGGTGGCCTTGATCAAGGTTTGTATGTACTGATAAAGGTCTTCTTTATCCACAAAGTATTGATAAAAAGACCCTTTGGGAATTTTTGCATTGCCAATAATGGCATTCGTTGAGGCGGCTGCCAGGCCGTGACGGGCGAACTCTTCAATTGCAGCGGCTTCGAGAGCAGCCCGCTTGCGCTGCGGAAGGTTGTAAAAAGTGGGGTGGGGCATATTCATCCTGTCATTTGGTGCGACTTATCGGTCATATTTTACCTTCTCAGCCTCTGCTGTCAATCGAAATTGCCAGGCGCGATTTTTCATACCACTGGCAAGAGCCTGAGAACTGCCGGGCAGCAACCGGCAGCCCGCTTTGCTCAGAGGCCAGAGCAGGCACGCTGAGTTGGTGGGGGTTTAAATTGAATGAGGCTCGCTCTTAGAAAAATAAAACTCGGGGCTGGGCGGTGTGGGGCCTGGCGAGGGCTCCTAGGCTCATCAGGCTGATTGCCGGCGGCCCGGCTGGCAGGCTGCCCTGCTGCAGCAAGGCGGCTGAACGCTGCTGGGTGTAAATCAGGATAAAAGCGGCCAAAACGAGAAGCAAGTAAACCCAAGCAGCAAGGGGTGCCCGTGGGCGTTCAGCCTTGCTGAGGGCGTCCTGCCAATGCCGGATAGGCCGCACCAAACGCAACAGGGAAAAAACCCCAAACCCGACCAGCGTTCCCAAGCCGTTCAAGATCAGATCATCGACATCGACCACACGAACCGCCAAAAAATATTGGCTGATTTCGATCAGCAGGGAGACCCCCAACCCAAACGCCATGGACATGCTCACCTTGCGGCAGCGCTCCCAAAGGGTAGCCGGCAAAAACCCGATCGGAACGAACAAGAGGATGTTTCCGATCAGGTTGATCCAGACGATTCGGCTGGTCAGGGGCTGGTTGACCTGGTTGGATCGTTCGATCATGGTGACAATGCCGCGCAGTGGAAGCCAGTTGATCTGGCGGCCTGATACATCCAATGGCACCACGAAAGGTTCGAAGGCAACGAAAAAGAGGTAGCAAAGGTAAAGAAAGAACAGGTTGAGGAACAGTTCCCGCCAAAAGTAGGGCCGGCCGTAGCGCACCGTGCGCACCAGGCGCAGCAAAAACCAGCCCCCAACCGCAATCAGATAGAGTAAACCTGCATTGAAATCAAACATCTTTTCTCCGGTTAGCTGCCGGCATTATAACATTGCCGCTGTGGGGGATGATTTTTGCACTTTGGCAGCGATGCGTTGGGTTAGGCGTATTGCAGCGGCAAATTTGCCCCTTACCCACCTGTAGGCAGCGAGCCTGATCGTAGCAATTGCGCCTCTTCATTTTCAGGGCAGGCGAGCCAGGCTGCGGCTTCTACAACTCCGGCCTAAGCATTGGGCCTGGGAGGGCAATACAGTCCAGGAAAAATTCAAATGTGAGCGTTAAATTATGGTAATATTTTATTAATCAAGCATAACTACATTCATTTAACTCAAAGGAGTTGCGATGCCAAAGACTCTCTTGCTGATGCGTCACGCTAAATCCAGCTGGAAAGATAAATCACTTCCTGACGAAAAGCGCCCGCTGAAAAAGCGCGGAGAACAAGCTGCCGAGGCGATGGGTGAAATCCTGCAGGAAAATGAGCTCACTCCTCAGTTGATTTTATCCTCATCGGCTGTCCGTGCGCGGCAGACCGCCGAGCTGGTGGCGGAGCATTGCGGGTATACTCAGCCGATTGAATTTGTGGACGAGTTTTACATGGCGGAACCGCCTGTGTTTTATCAATCCCTCCAAAAACTGGATGATGTACTGGAGCGCGTACTCCTGATCGGGCATAATCCGGGTTTGGAAGCTTTTTTACAAAACCTGGACGGGCGGGTGGAAGAACTCCCGACCGGTGCTTTGGCTTATCTCAACCTCCCGATTGCCCACTGGAGCGAGCTGGATAGTCAGACGATTGCCGACCTGATTGGCTTTTGGGACCCGGAGAGCGAGCATATCCGTGAGTCGGAGAAAAAAATGGCCGGGCATGCTAAAAAAGAGCACGCTCCCGCTGAAAAGCATGAGGCTGCAGCTGAACAAAGCCAGTTGATGTCAGCGGAAAAGCTCCCTAAGGAGCAGCCGGCTGTAGACCTGAAGGCCGAAAATAAGAAAGAGAAACCAGATAAAAAGGCAGGCAGCAAGAAGAAAGAAGCCAGCCGGACCAAGCACCACAAAAACCATGTGACCAAGAATATGGGCATTCTAAAGAAGCACAAGAAAAATAAAAAGAAGAAATAGTTACGCTAATCAAAAATTTATGAAAAAACCACCTCCGCAGTGAACGCTGCGGAGATTTTTTTTGCCCTCAACGCTGAAGTGTACCTGAAAGAAATATGCTGGCCGGCAGCAGGGCTGCGTTTTCTCAAAAAGGCGAGTAAACCTGGCAGGGAGCGGTGCGCCCGTCAGAGCACATTCACCACGCGTACATCCACCCGCGGCAGCATTTCAGAGATGGCTTCACGTTTTACTGGCTGATCATTTGGATATGATAGCCAGGTGGCATGTGTGGCTGCGCCCCAGCGTAAAACTTCCAGCAGCGGCAGGTGGCTGATGAAACCGTGAATGAGACCCGCCATAAGCGCATCCCCAGCGCCAGTCAGGTTATGGGTGGTGACCCGCGGAGCAGACGAGATGATGATCTCTTTCTGCGATGCCAGCAGCAGTGTGTGTTCATTAATTGGGAAGCAGACGTGCGGGATGCGCATCCGCAGAAAAGTAATGGCGGCACGTTTCGCGTCATCGCTATTCCGAATCGGGTGCCCGGCCAGGCTGGCGGCATCCTCCTCATTTAATCGGACTAGGAAAGGCTCTGCGGCCATTCCAAGGCGCAGCGGCACTTCGTTAGCATTAAAAAAGACCTGAGCGCCGGCGTTGTTCAGCATATGGATAAGCCCGGCATAAAAGTCATCCGGCACGCCTTGCGGCAAGCTTCCGGAGGCCACCCAAATATCGCCTTCGCGGGCATATGTGGCAGCTTTTTCCATCAGGGCTTGAATGGCTTGCTTTGGGATGTGTGGGCCGGGCTCGTTCAGCCGGATGTACCACTCCCCGCCCTCTTCGCGCGCCAATGTGTTGGTGCGCGTTTCTTCGTTGACCCAATTAAAATCGGTTTGAATCCCCAGGTCATTCAGCCCGCTTTCCAGCATCCTGCCGGTACCCCCGCCCACCCATGCCAGCGCGGTACTCTCATAACCGATGATCCGCAGCGCTCGCGAAACGTTGAACCCTTTGCCGCCCCATTCCAAGCGGGCCTTGGCAGTTCGCAGCACTTCATTGAAACGCAGTTTCTCAACCTGAACGGTCCGGTCAACACTGGGGTTTGGGGTGAGCGTGAAAATCATTTGCATCATTTTATCAGGATTGATGGAGAAATTGTCAATATCTACGCAGATTGCGGGCGGCTCAGTTACACGGCCTGGCTGGGTGCGGGTAGGGGTGCCATGCGGCCCGCTGGGCAAGCCCTTCCGGAAAACAAAAAACGCCCCTAAAGGCGCTTTTGCTGTGCCGAGTCACGGACTCGGACCGTGGACCCTGCGATTTTCAGTCGCATGCTCTACCAACTGAGCTAACTCGGCAACGGGAACAAATTTTACCCTTAAGCAGGGGGTAGTGTCAAGCCAGAAAAATTCACCCTTTGTGAGGGTGGTAGATGTCGTAAATGAGCCATGAGCAATATGAGGAATACCGCAGGCGGCGCCTGTAATTGACTGAGCTATGGGCTATGGAGAGCTCGGTTTGGGCAAGTTTCTGATGGCGAGGCTTGACAGTTTGCCCGGAGCGGACGCTTTCGTACCCGCCAGCAACGGAACGTCAAATAGCGGTCGAAGACAGCCTGGCCCCGGCAATCTGCCTGGACCACCCGCTGAATGATAGGTATACCCAATTTTAGGGTGCTCAGAGTAATCAACCATCCCGTGACAGGCTTCGCGGAAGATTGCTTTGGAGGATCCTGAGCGACCATGTATTGCCAAATGCCGTCACATTTTGTGCATGGTGGTTGGGTCGGTATTTGAGAAGCGCTTGTATTGGAAAATGTTTCTTGGGGGATTTCTATGGAAGATCAAAAAATATAAACCAGATTTGTCATGCCGGATCTATGACGGAAGGTAAAAATCACATAATGAAAGGCCCGAGCTGTCAGGCTCAGGCCTTTGATTTCTTGTTTCGCTTTACGACTTAGTTATAAATCACAGCGAGATAGTAGAAGTATTCTGTGACGACCGGGTTGGTGCCGTCATGATTCTCGCGCAAATTATTGCGGCCATCGCCATCCGGGTCGCCATCCGGGTCGAGTGGGTCGAGGCTGTTGGCCACTTCCCAGCCATCAGGCAAGCCGTCGCCATCGGTATCTGGGTTCAGTGGATCAGTTCCGTTCTCGATTTCCCAAATATCAGTCAGACTGTCCCCGTCGCTATCCGAGCAGAAAGTTAGCGCTTCTACCGCATCGATGCTGATGTGATTCAGTGAATCGTACACTCGCACGAACCGGTATGCGCGATAACCAGAAGCGGCGTAATCGAAGGGGATCGTAACAGTCGTTGGGACGCCTTTGGAGCCATTGAAATTAACATGCGCTGTGGCGAGTACATTTCGATTCTCATCAAACAATTGAACATACGAAAACCGTGTCATTGCGTTTGATTCAGGAATATGGTGAATAAGAAGGTCGCCAATACCTTCTTCACCCGGGCCCATATCGAACTCAAGCGCACCATCGATACCAAAGAATTTCACAGTTGTCCCATCGGCTGCTCCGACTGCCAGCCGAGGGTCATCGTCATAATCCAGTAAGCCGATGCTGTAAACATCATCAGCATAAGGATCAGGAGTAGGGTCAAAAGCCTCCGGCGACAGCATGATTGCGTCTACGCCATACCAGCTAGTCAGGCCGCTGATTTGAACATAACGGTAAGAGGCACCACCATGTTCTGATGCCTTGTAAAAGATTAGTTTCCGAACGATTTCATCGCCAAGCTTGACAAAATTGAAGTGGTTTGTTTGGAGTGTCACCTTATTTGAATCTAAGAGGTGGACTGTAATACTTGCTCCTTCTGACAGGCCGGTGGCAACTTAATAGATGTTCAAATTACCGGTGCCTTCTTCGCCCTCGCCCAAATCTAATTCAACACCACCGCCCAGGGCGATATTGCGGAGATTGACAACATTGCCGTCCGGTGCACCCATTGCGTATTGGAGATCACCATCGAGGCCGACCGTGCCGAACGTAACTGCGTTATCAACGTATGGGTCTTCAGATGGAATTGCAAGAGCAGGGGAGGCGGGGATTACCACCAGGGTAATCGCAACAAAAATAGAGAAAAGCATACGAACTATTTTATTTATTTGTAACCTTTCTATTGGTTGAATGTATTTGGTCTAGTAATATATTTAACTAAAAAATCTTCAATAGTGTAAACAAGGGGAATTCCAAAATCAATGAACGTATCAATTTTGTGTATAGATTGTTTTTAGGCCGACAAACACGGTTTAGCGCAAAAAAAGCCGGCTTGAAAGCCGGCTCGTCGATATTGAACGATCAATTCTTGGTGGTGAGCCTTTGCTCACGCCTATGGTTCAGGCTTTGACTTACAGATCACCTGTGTCTTCCAGCTCAGCATCGCTATCGGGGGACTGAATTCCGAAGCCATTCCAGCCGTGACGACCAGCACCAGGCATACCGCCACGCCTACCGCGGTCGCCCAGCCCAAACATATTGCCATTGGTGTAAACATTCTCAAGGCGTGCCAGCAATGCATCAGCCTGAGCCTGGGTGATCGTACCGGCGCTTAGAGCGTTTTCAATCGCTGTCTGCAGCCCGCTTTTGACGTCTGCCAGGAAGGTTTCAGAGGAACGCAGAGCCTGGCGTGCCAGAATCAGATCAGCCTGTTCTTGCGAGATGGTGCCCTCAGCGACAGCAGCATCCAATTTGGCTTGCTCGGCCTGCTGGATGGCTGCGGTCAGTTCTTCGCTGGTGATGCCCAGCTGTTCAGCGAGGTTGGCATGGAAATCAATTTGAGCCAGGTCTTCTGCGCTGACCAGACGCCCCAGCCCACGCAGGCTACCTTGCGTACCAGATTTCAGGGTTTCGGCCTGCGATTCGGTGATCAGGCCGAGTTCCAGCGCCTGATCGATGGAGGCTTCGTAAGCAGCGGTTTTTGCGGCCGCAAGTTCGTCAACGGTCACACCGAGCGCCTCTGCCAGGTATTCATTATCTGTGCCCAGGTCCCAATTTGGGCCGGCCAGGCTGACTTCAGCAGCGCTGCTGCTTGCAGATACCCGTTGAGTATTGGTGATGGCGAACACGGCCAACCCAGCGCCGGTGGCCAACAAGCCCAACACCAATATGCCAGTCAAAATTTTTCTTTTCATTTTTGTTTCTCCTGTTATGGTTGTGAAAGCGCGTTTGCTTTCACTTGAGCTTATTAAAGCAGGGGATCATTTAGAAATGATTTAGATCCGGTATATTTTCTGTAAATTAAGGCGACTTTCCGCCTGATGGCTCCCTGGCGGATGAAATAAGGTAAAATTTGCGCATGGAATACCTCTTCAGCCCATGGCGAAAAACGTATCTTGACCGCGACCGAACGCATGAAGACTGTGCTTTTTGCAGCGCGCTTGAACTGCCGGATAGTCCACAAAATCTGATTGTGCACCGCGGAGAAAAAGCCTTTGTGATTTTGAACCTGTTTCCGTACACCAGCGGACATCTGATGAGTGTTCCCTATGATCACTGCGAAGATTTAACACAGCTAAACCCGCAAACGTTGTTGGAGATGATGCAGCTGGCTCAGAAAGCCGTTTCAGTTTTGCAAGGTTTGTATCATCCTCAGGGATTTAATTTGGGCATGAATTTGGGGGCTGTGGCAGGGGCTGGGATTGCACAGCACCTACACCTGCATGTGGTGCCGCGTTGGGGTGGCGACGCGAATTTCATGTCGGTGATTGGGGAGACGCGCGTGCTGCCGGAGACGCTGGCGGAAACTTACGCGCGCATCCGGCAGGCCTGGGAGGGGTAAGGGCCGCCGCTTGTCGCAGCGGCTTGAGGGGGTAAAGAGCGAGGCGCGGGTGAATGTCTTTCAGCGCTCGGTTGCTCTGTCATCGCGTGGATATTCTGTCAAAGCACCCTCTGGGTGTCGCGAGCGGAGCGCAATGTGCCCTCTGGGTATGGCGATCTCGCCTGTCCCACTGTCATCGCGATCGAAGTCTATTGTCATCGCGAGGAACGAAGCGATCTCACTTTTCTGGCTCTGAAAAAACAAAGAGAGATTGCTTCGCAGGCTCGCAACCCCCAAAGGGGGCTTTGACAGGCTAGTGTTGTCATCGCGAGCGGAGCGCAATGTGCCCTCTGGGTATGGCGATCTCGCCTTTCTAGCGCTGGCAAACGGATAAAAGAGAGATTGCATCGCAGGCTCGCATTAATTTGTCATCGCGAGCGGAGCGTGGCGATCTCGGTTGTGAAGGGCTGACAAACAGACAAAAGAGAGATTGCTTCGTGCCTCGCAATGACAGATATTAAAGGTCGCAAAGATTGCTTCGCAGGCTCACAATGACAGGTTAAAGAGCTTACAACGGCACAATAATAGGATCGCAACCCCTCAAAGGGGCTTTGACAGATCATACCAACCGCAATGACGTCTCTTAGCGAAAGGCCAGTATTCTTGCCATAGTCACGACAAGTATCCTTACAGGTGAATTGTGATAATATTTCTGCGAAGCTCAACAATCATTTAGCTAAAACTTCTCTTACCGAGGCTAAACCCATGGTAAAAAGAAAACTTCGCAGACAACTTAACCTGCTCCAAGTGATCATGTTAGGCACTGCTGGCACCATCGCCGCAGAAATTTTCGTACTCACCGGTCACGCTGCCGGTATCGCCGGCCCAGAAGCTGTCCTTGCCCTGGTCATCGGCGGTCTGCTCACGCTCAGCATTGCCTTAAATTACAGCGAACTGGCCACCACTTTCCCCGTAACCGGCGGTGCCATGACCTACGTTGGCGAAGCCTACGGAAAAGGTTTGCTCATGTTTTTGGTCGGGTCTTTAGATTCGATTTCGAGCACATTCTATGCGGCCCTCTCCGCGGTCGGTTTCGCCATTTCACTGAGTGTCTTCATCCCCAGCCTGCCCATTGTGCCTACCGCCATCGCAGTTATTGTCATCATCAGCCTGATCCAGCTGCGCGGCGTTTCAGACGTTGGCAATCTTCAGGTTTTTTTAGGCGCGTTTCTGCTGCTGGTGTTTGCTTATTTCATCATCCGCGGGCTGACCGATCCCAACGGTTTCAACCCTCAGACCTTTGCGGCTGGCCAAGTTGTCTTTGCCAATCAGAGCATTTGGGCGCGGATCGGGCGAATGCTCACCGCCATTGCTTTGACCTACAATGCTTATGTTGGGTTTGAAGTGATTGCGGACGACGCCGAGGAGATTACCAACCCCAGCCGCAACATTCCCATCGGGATTCTGGTTAGTCTGCTGCTGACCACTGTCATCTACTCCCTTGTCTCACTGGTTGTCATCGGCACTGTGCCCTTCGCCCAGCTGGCAAATTCAGAGACCGCTCTGACGGATGCAGCGGCCCGCTTTTGGCCTTCCATTGGCGTTCCCGTTATGGCTGCTGCGGGCATTGTAGCCACGCTGACATCGGTAAACTCGGCTATGCTCTCTGCCACGCGAGAAGCTTTCACCCTCAGTCGCAATCAGATTTGGCCGCGGCCGTTTTCACGCCTGAGCCGTTGGCGGACGCCGTATATGGCGATCTTGTTGATCGCAATCATCAGTTCAATGGTGGCTGCGATTGGAGCTGTAGATTTCTTGAGCTATATCTCAAGTGCGGGCTATATGTTCGTTCTGTTTTGGGCTACCCTGGCCATGCCGCGTTTGCGCAAGATGCATCCGGATCTCGAGCGGCCGTTTAAAGTGCCTTTATACCCATTGACCGTCTACCTGGCTGCCGGCTCCGGTTTGCTGATCATAGCCTTTGCCAACCCCAGAGCGCTGCTCTTTTTAGCTGCAGTTCTGGTCGTGCTCAGTGTCTTTTATTTTATTTCAGAGCGCTACAAAGCCCATGTCGATTTGCGAAACCATCTCGAAATTGAAGAAGGCGGCGGAAGAATTTTGGTGGCAACCAAGCACATCGACACGGCAATCAGTCTGGTTAAACTGGCAAGTCAATTGGTGCAAAATCAGGAAGACACCAGCATCTGCCTGTTTAACGTGCTTAAGAGGCCGGTCACCCTTTCACAGGAACAGGTGCCGGAATTGTTGGCTCAACATAAGGAATTTACGACGCAAATGCTCTCGGCCGTCCTCCCAATCGCTGGCGCACGTAATGTTGCCCTCTATGCCAAGCAAAAGTCGGCTTTGCGGGTGGAAGAGGGTATTTACACCGAACTGCGCCGGCACAGTGATATCAAATTGGTGCTGCTCGGTTATCCTAAGGACCCAGCCAAGGCTGCCAACCCACATAACATTCTGAAAGAAGTGCTGTTGACCGCCGACCGCGATGTTGCGGTGCTGCGCGACCGTGGCCTGCCAGATCAAATCCAACACATCATCGTGCCCGTCGGCCATGGCGCCAATGCCCGCCTGGCACTCCAGTTGGGGCGGGACGTGGTCTGCGCCGGGCAAGGCAGCCTAACCGTGCTCAGGATTTTGACCGAGCAGGTCGATGAAGAACGGTTTGAGGATGAAGAGCTCCAGCTGCGTGAGATTGCGGAGCAGGAGCTTATCGAGCTGCCCGAGAATATTGAATTTAAGGTGAGGGTGGAGAGCTCGGTCGCTACCGGGATCTTAAATGAGGTGCATGAGAACGGTTGTGACTTGTTGATCATCGGCACCGCGGAGGAAGTGCTTTCGCCGAATCAATTGTTTGGCGAGTTGAATGACTTCTTAATTGATGAAGCGCCTTGTTCAATTTTGGTCGTCAAGCGCTATCTGGCTGCCGGGTCACACTGGCTTTATAAACAGGTCAAGCGGATTGAAGAAAACGTTGCTGGCGAACGTATGGCGCCGCAGAGTGTAAGAGAAACTGCGGAAACCACGGAGGCACATGGCCAATGAAGCACTATCAGCTGCATCCAGAGTGGCAGATGGATTTACCGGACGAGTTCGAGAAACGGAAGGAGGATGAGCATCTGATTTTTTGGAAACCCGGGATGACCATCCTCACGACCGTTTTTGCCTATTCTGGTGAAGGGCAGCGCAAGACGCTTTTGGCGAATTTGCGTGCCCGGGCAGAGGCTGAAAAGCTGGAGACGGTTGAAGATCAGACGGGGGATTTGGTTTTGTTCGGTTATATGCAGCCGGAACAGATTCAACCTGGGCACCAGCGCCTGGCGCTGCATGCGTTTACGACGGCACGCTATGGTTGTTTGCAGACTTCTTTTTACCTTGATCAGCAAAGTGATTTGCGTGAGGCGCTATTGATCTGGAAGTCAGTGCAGCATATAACGCCGCCGGCGGAGGAGTAGAAGGTCTCTTAGCGGCGTTTTGCCGCTGCCCTTAGTTTCCCACCTTATCGCTTGGCCTTGTCGTCGCGAGCGCAGCTCTTTTGTCATCGCGAGCGTAGCGCGGCAATCTCGCCTTTCCCCCGTCACCGCTAGCACAGATTCTGTAATCGCTCGGTTACCTTGTCATCGCGAGCGCAGCGCAATGTGCCCTCTGGGTATGGCGATCTCGCCTTTTCCCCTGTCACCGCAAGCACAGATTCTGTAATCGCTCGGTTACCTTGTCATCGCGAGCCTAGCGTGGCGATCTCGGTTGTTCAGGGCCGGCAAACAGAAAAGAGAGATTGCTTCGCAGGCTCGCAATGACAGATGATAGGGTCGCGAGCGCAGCTCTTTTGTCATCGCGAGCGTAGCGCAATGTGCCCTCTGGGTATGGCGATCTCGGTTCTCCGGGATGGGCGAACACAGAAAAGAGAGATTGCTTCGCAGGCTCGCAATGACAGATAATAGGGTCGCGAGCGCAGCTCTTTTGTCATCGCGAGCGTAGCGTTGCGATCTTGGTTGTTCGGGGGTGGCAAACAGAAAAGCGAGATTGCTTCGCAGGCTCGCAATGACAAGAGGGGCTCGCAATGACAAGAGGGGCTGGCAATGACAAGAAGGGCTCGCAATGACAAACTCTGCCGCGCTGCGATCTGATATTAATAATCGCAGCGCGGCAGGCAAAACCCTAAGGCGCTCAGGCCGTGGGCTGAGCGATAAACTGACTGTTGTACAGCTCTGCGTAAAATCCCTTCTGAGCTAACAACTCTTCATGCGTCCCTTGTTCCACAATATCCCCATCGCGCAGCACCAAAATCCGATCCGCATTGCGAATCGTAGACAGGCGGTGGGCAATAATGAAACTCGTCCGCCCTTTCATCAGCTTATCCATCGCTTTTTGGATGAGAATCTCAGTCCGGGTATCCACAGAGCTGGTCGCTTCGTCCAAAATCAAAATATTTGGATTCACCAAGACAGCGCGGGCGATCGTCAGCAGCTGCTTCTGCCCAGCTGAAACGTTACTGGCGTCTTCATTCAACATCATATCGTAACCACCTGGCAGCGTCCGGATGAAATGGTCGGCGTAAGCCATATCTGCTGCCTGGATGACTTCTTCATCGGTGGCATCCTGCCGGCCGTAGCGGATATTCTCGCGTATGGTTCCGTAAAACAGCCAGGTATCCTGCAGCACCATTGCAAACTTGCTGCGCAGGTCACTCCGCGAATAATCAGTGATATTTACACCATCCACCAGAATCTCGCCACCGTTCAGGTCATAAAAACGCATCAAAAGCTTTACGAGCGTCGTCTTGCCAGCTCCGGTAGGGCCGACAATCGCGATCTGCTGCCCTGGTTCGACCTTCACCGAAAAATCTTTGATGATGATTTTTTCCGGGTCGTATCCAAAGCGGACGTGTTTGAACTCAACTTCGCCGGTTGAAGGGGGCAGCGTTTGAATTTGAGCTGTGTCTGCCGCTTCTTCTGGTTCGTTCAAAAATTCGAAGACGCGTTCTGCGGCCGCTGCGGTTTGCTGCAAGACGTTGGAAATATTCGCGATCTGGATCAGCGGCTCCTGGAAGGAACGCACATATTGCATAAAAGCCTGAATGTCACCGATGGTGATGCTGCCGCGGATTGCCAGATAGCCGCCCAGTACCGTGACGGCCACATAGCCAACATTCCCGATAAACTGCATCACTGGCATAATCATGGTAGAAAGGAACTGAGACTTCCAGGCGCTGTCATACAGGGTTTTATTGATTTTCCCAAATTTTTGGGTACTCTCATTTTCCCCATTAAAGGCCTTGATCACCACATGCCCGCCATACATTTCTTCCACGTGGCTGTTGACGAGCCCCAGGTAAGTTTGTTGTTGGCGGAAGAACCCTTGCGAGTTCTTGACCACCAGGCGGATCAGAATTAACGAAAATGGAATGATCGTCAGGGCGATGAGCGTCATGGTGGCATTGATGCTGAACATCATGATCAAAATACCAATGACGCTGGTAACCGAGGTGACAATTTGAGAAAGGCTCTGGTTGAGCGTCTGGCTGATGACATCCACATCGCTGGTGACGCGCGACAGCACTTCGCCTTGCGTTACCCGGTCGAAGAAGCTGAGGGGCAGCCGGTTGATCTTTTCCGAAATTTCTTTACGGAAGCGATAGGTAATATCGGCTGAAATGACGACCATCAGGTTCGCCTGGGCGAACATGAGCGCTGCCGAGAGCAGGTAGAGCACCATCGCCCGGGTAAGGATGCTGCCGATCTTGGCAAAGTCAATCCCGACCGGATCATTTCGAATCATGCGCATGATCCCCTGATAAAGCTCGGTCGTGGCAGTGCCCAAGATACGCGGGCCAAAGATGTTGAACACCGTGGCGGCACCTGCCACCAGCAGCACCGTTACGATTTGCCAGCGGTATTTGCCAAGGTAGCGGATCAGATTCTTCATGCTGCCCTTAAAATCGCGAGCACGCTCGCCAGGCATCAGCCCCCGTGGACCGCCGCCGCCACCAGGCCTGAAGGGCTGGGCGGGTTGGGGTGGGCGCACGGCAGGTACCTTGTTGGTATTAGGTTTCGAATTTTCCATGTTATTGTTTTCAACCGGCTGAGAGGTGGAGGTGCTCATTCCAGTTCCTCCTTTGAAAGCTGCGAATTGGCAATTTCTTGATAGGTCTGGCAATCGCGCATCAACTGAGCGTGTGTACCGGCCCCCACCAAAAGGCCATGTTCCAGTACCAATATTTGATCTGAATTTTTAGCGGTTGCCACACGCTGGGTGACAATCAAGATCGTGCTATTCCGCACGTTCTCGCTCAGCGCTCGGCGCAGTGCTGCGTCAGTTTTAAAATCGAGCGCGGAAAAGCTATCGTCAAAAATATACACTGGTGGATTTTTAAGCAGCACCCGGGCAATTGAAAGGCGCTGCTTTTGCCCACCCGAAACATTTGTGCCGTTCTGCGCGATTTCACGATTCAAACCAGCTGGATCAGCCTGAACAAAATCGCTGGCTTGAGCAATCTCGAGCACTTTTTCCATTTCTTCTTCGGTTGCATCAGGCTTTGCCAGTTGTAGATTGCTGGCGATTGTGCCGCTGAAAAGGATCCCACGTTGGGGCGTGTAGCCGATTTGATCTCGTAAATCCTTCTGTTTAATTTCGCGGATGTCGACACCATCGAGGGTGATTCGGCCTTTGCTGACCTCATAGAAGCGTGGGATCAGGTTGACCAGGGTGGATTTTCCGCTGCCAGTGGAACCGATGATTGCTGTGGTCTGACCAGGGACGGCCTTAAAGCTTATGTCCCGCAAGACGTCCTCTTCTGCGTCGGGATAGCGAAAATCGACATCCTCAAACACAATTTCACCGCGCACCGGCTGTGGCAGCTGGCGGGGGCTTTCGGGGTCTCTGATTTGCAGGGGGGCTTCTAGTACGTCTGCGATCCGGTTGCCTGAAACCGCAGCACGCGGCAAGAAGATAAACAGCATCGAGAGGTTGATAAAGGCAAAGATGATCTGCATGGCGTACTGCATGAAGGCGATCATGTCGCCGATCTGCAGTGAAGAGGCCGCAATTTCATGTGCGCCCACCCAGATAATCGCGACGCTCAGGCCCGAAAAAACCAGATTCATCAGCGGGAAGAGCGACGCCAATGACCGGCCGATAAAGCGCATATTATCGGTCAGGTCGCGATTGGCACGGTCAAAGCGCTTTTCTTCGAAGCCTTGTTTATTGAAGGCGCGGATCACGAGCATGCCGGAGAGGTTCTCACGCAATACCAAGTTGATCCGGTCGATCAGGGTCTGCATTTTTTGGAAGCGCGGCATGACGATGATAATGGCGGTAACGATGATGATGATAACGATCGCAACAGCTGCTGCAATTAGCCACCACATGCCCGGGCTTTTCTGCAACGCGCGAATGATGCCAATCGTGGCAATCAGCGGCGCGGTGAATGCCATCCGGATGATCATGAAGGTCAGCTGCTGCATTTGCAGCACATCATTGGTGGTGCGTGTGATCAGAGAGGCCGTTGAAAAATTTTCAAATTCCGCGTTGGAATAGTGGGTGACCTTATTAAAGACAGCGCTGCGCAGGTCATGCGCCAGGCCGGATGCTGTGCGGGAAGCCATCAGGCTGACAGTCAGTGAAGTGAGTACGGCCACCAGCGAAAGCAGCAGCATCGTGCCCCCGACCCGAAGGATGTAGTTTGTCTGGGTTTGTTCAAGGTTGACACCCAAAGCCTTGTATTCTGAGCTGACCGCGCTGATGACAATTTGATCGAGGATCGACCCTTCCAGTGAGGTCAGGTAGCTTGAGATCTTTGCCAGCATTTGTTCGCGCTGTGCCTGAGGGAGCTGCTGCAAAGCCGTGAAGATGTCTACCCCGGCCGGCAGTTGGGCGAAGTCGAAGGGTGGGTTTTCGCCAAAAATAGCCTTGATCTGGTCTGGATTGTCTGCCAAATTGGTGATGCCCTGAGTCACAACCAGCGCTTTGGAGATGGCGGCGTTGAGGGCGGGGTCAGCCTGTGAGGCCATGTCCTTCAAGACGTAGATTGGTTCGTTTTCCAGCGCCGGGTATTGGGTGATCAGCGTCGCAGCCTCGGGGCTGCCCGGTTCCACCAGGCGGTAGGCAGAAAGCGTCAGTTCATGATCGGAGGGAGACTGAAACAAAGCCAGATGATCCATCAATTTCGCGCGCATCGCTTCAGGTACTTTTTGGTCGATGCCGTTTTGCTGGATGCCAATGTTGACAATCCGAGAAAGGTAATCCGGTAGTGAGAGGTTTGCCGAGGCCATGATGGTTACCATGACCAGTGCCAGGACAATGTTTTTCCAATAAGGTTTGTAATATGAGAGTATTCTTTTCATAGCCAAGTTTCTTTCAGATGGAATTCGCGCTGGGAGTTATTCCAGCAGGCTCAACTTGTCGAGCAGCAGAGTAAGGGCAGGCTTTAGGCGGGCAGATTCTTCACTGGTGAAGAGTTTGCTGTAGTTTGCCATCCAGGCCTGGCGCGTCCGGTTGGCTTCCGCTACCAACTGTAGGCCGTTGGAACTGAGGCTGAGGAGCACGCTGCGCCGGTCGCGTGGGTCTTCCTGGCGCTCCACAAAACCTTGCTCCACAAGACGATCGACCAATTGCGAAACGGCGGCCTTGGTGACACCCAGGTGAGCGGTCAGCTGTGCGAATGTTACCGGCGATGAGCATTTGAGGAATAAAAGCGTGTTAGCCTGCGAAAAAGAGAAATTGTGCGCCTGATTAAAGCGGAATAACTCGCTCATGGAGCGCAGCATCGCTTGCTCAGTCCACTGGTGGAGTAATTGAAATGTATCTTCAGACATCATTAACCTGCCTTAATAATTAAGCGGCGTTTACTATACTGATTCAACTGACATTTGTCAAGGTTGGAAGACAACCTTACACGGGGGGGTAGGCCAACAGGTGTTGGCGGGCAAGTGTGATATCAGGGCAGCGGGATGGAGAGATTAACTGTGGAGGATTGCACCTGGCTATAATCGCGGTCCAAAAAGTAGAGCGTGAATGTTCCCGGCTCGTTCGGATCTTCTCCGCTGAGCACCACGAAGGTCTGGTCACAGCCAAGTACCAGCCCATTGGCATCGTAGAGCGTAGCTGCTGCACTGATTTCAGGGTAAAGGCCTCCGTCAATGTTGGAGGTGATCCCGCTCACCTGGTACCACTGATTCGCTGCATCAAAACTGGCATTGCTCACTGTGGCGCGCAGACCGCTTGGGTAGTCTGCCAGCGATTGGTAGCCCGTCACGTTCAACTTAAAACTGGAGAAATCTGCGGGCTTGGGTGCATAAAGATTGAAGCAAGCCTTGCCCTGCGGTGGGATGACGGTTTGATAGGTGCTGCCGCTCAGTTTGCCGAGTGGCGCGGCATTTTTTGACCCGAACAGCTCAGCCTCAATCGTTACCTGGGCCACCGGCTGGCTGCTGTTGTTGACCACTTCTCCGACGATATGCAAAATTTCAAAACCGTCATTCTCGCTGTACCAGCTGGCTTGCGTTGAGATGGATACGCTGCCGGAACGGCTGACGATTGGCAAAAACGCCTGACTCTGGCCTTGGGGAGCATTTTTGGCTTGCTGCAGCTGCGCGGAAGCCCGTAGGGCTGGCAGCCTGACACCCAGCAGCACATTGAGGATGATCAGGTTGATGGCAATCAGGCCGGCAAAAAGGGCAATATCAAGGTGTTTGTTTTCATCCGGCATGGGGCAGCTCCATCTGGTCTTGGTGTCATGCTAGATGTTGCAAGAAATGTGCTTGCCGGTTTGGGTTGGGTGCGAGCAGTATATTCAGGCTGGCAGAAAAAAGTTTGGCTTCCCATGCCGAAACCCTGCCCGGAAGCCTGAAGTGCCCGGGGTCGAGCAGGGTGATGGTGGTCAGCGCGCAGAGCTTTTTGCTCGATCGTGGGCGACCTGTGAGCGTAAAGTTGGGTAAAAGCGTTTATGTCGTTTGACCCGGGCGGCTATGCCGGCTTATTCGCCCAGGTTGTGGTCAAAAAGGTCCTTAATCGCGCTGATCACTTGCTCTGCCTGCGGCCCTTCGGCGCTGATGAGCAGGTCATGGCCTTGCTGGGCACCGAGCAACATCACCGAGATCAGGCCTGTGATGGCGACGGCCTCTTTGCCGCTGGTAAGGTTTTGGACGCGTACTTTGGCATCAAAGCTGGCCACCGTGCGGGTGAAAAGCGCGGCCGGGCGGGCGTGAAGGCCAGCCGGGTTTGGCACACGTACGTGCAGGGTTTGGGCCCCTGCTGTTTCAGCCTGGCTGGCGGAGGGGGCTGCTGCTTCTGGCTTAGGGCCGGCCTGCTGGGCGTTAGCTGCGGAGGAGGGCGCAGGAGCAATTTGCTGCTGTTTGGCTTCCAGCGCACGCAGCGCTTCTGCGGAGACTGAATCTAATGTTGCGCCCAGGTTGGCTTGAACCCCGGCAGCAATGGCGCCTTCCACAAAAGGCGCGGGGCTGAGGCGAACTCGGGCGCGTAAGTCTTCATCGAGCATGTCCAGCGCCATTTCTGTGCTGAGCAAGGCGCTGCCCAGATCCATTAAAACCAAGACGCCGTCTGGGCCGGCCAGCTCCTGCAGCGCCTCCAAGATTTCAAGAGCGTTTGTGCCAATTTCGCTGTGGTCGTCGCCGATGCCGGCGGCGACGCGGATGGCAACGCCATCGGAGGGAGCCATCTGGCGTACCAAAGCGGCGGTACCTTGCGCCAGCTGATAACTATGAGAAACGAGAAGCAGATTAACCATTGGGTGAAGCCTCCGGGCGGTTGATTCCGAAATTGTTCAAATACAGTGTTTTCTGGCCTGCCTGAAAAAATCCAACGCCATGCTTGTCTTTATCGGCTAAAGGAGCGCCCACGGCTGAAAACGAAAGCAATTGGCAGCAGAAGCCTGGCAGTTGGCAGGGGATGAATCTCACTTTAGCGGAAGAAAGTTATTTTTTATGAAAGATGGAGTGGAACCAGTTCATGCCAAAAAAGATCAGCCAGATGCTGCTGGCGAAGAGTAAACCCCAGAGCAGCCCCTGACCCCAGTTACCACTTCCGCGGATAATTTGATAGGCAACAACACCCGCCAGAGCCACGCTCACTACGGCAATCGCAATTACTGCGCTTTTCATCTTTAGCCAAGGTTTATTCATCTCTGGGGCAGGTGCTGCCTGATTTTTAAGTTTTCTCTGACTGGACATCTATTTCTCCTTATTGAGTGCTAACCTATTATAAACGCAAGGGCGGCGTGAGTGGCGCCGCCCTTGACCTCAATAACCAGATACAAACTAATTTTCGACCCAATCGAAGGTGCGGGTGACCGCTTTCTTCCAACCCTTGTAAAGCTTTTCGCGGGTCTCCGGATCCATCTTGGGTTCCCATTCCTTGTCCTTACCCCAGTTGACGCGCAGGTCGTCCACTTTCTCCCAGAAACCGACAGCCAAACCAGCGGCATAGGCGGCACCGAGGGCGGTGGTTTCGGCCACGGTTGGGCGGATCACGGGCACACCGAGGATGTCAGACTGGAACTGCATCAGCAGCTCATTGAAGACCATACCGCCGTCGACCTTGAGGGCCTTGAGCTCCACACCGGAGTCCAGGTTCATCGCGTCTAGCACTTCGCGGGTTTGGTAAGCGGTAGCTTCCAAGACGGCGCGCGCCAGATGGCCGGCGTTGACATAGCGGGTGAGCCCAACAATGGCGCCGCGGGCGTCACTGCGCCAGTAAGGCGCAAACAAACCGGAGAACGCCGGCACGAAGTAAATGCCGCCCGAATCTTCAACAGTGCGGGCCAGCTCTTCAATGTCGGAGGACTTCTTGATCATTTTCAGGTTATCGCGAATCCACTGCACCAGGGCGCCGGTGATGGCGATTGAACCTTCCAGGGCGTACACGGCCGGTTCTTTTCCGATTTTGTAACCCAAAGTGGTCAGCAGGCCGTTTTTGGATTGAATCGGTTTGTTGCCGGTGTTCATGAGCATAAAGCAGCCGGTGCCATAGGTGTTTTTGGCTTCGCCCGGATCGTAGCAGGTCTGGCCAAAGAGCGCAGCTTGCTGGTCGCCCAGGTCGCCGGCCACAGGGATGCCATCCAGGCCGCTGTTGCGGCAGAAGCCGTAAACTTCACTTGAAGCTTTAATCTCGGGGAGCATGGCGCGCGGCACACCCAAAACCTTGAGCATGTCAGGGTCCCAATCGAGGGTTTCCAGGTTCATCATGAATGTGCGGGAAGCATTGGAAACGTCGGTCACGTGCACACCGCCGTGGGGGCCGCCGGTCAGGTTCCAGATGACCCAGGTGTCGATGTTGCCGAACAGGATTTCGCCCTTTTCAGCTCTTTCGCGAACGCCGGGGACGTTGTCCAGGACCCACTTGATTTTCATCCCAGAGAAATAGGTCGCCAGAGGCAGACCCACCTTGGGGCGGAATTGGTCTTGGCCGCCGTTCTTGGCGAGCTCATTGCAGATTTGATCGGTGCGGGTATCCTGCCAGACGATGGCATTGTATACCGGTTTGCCGGTGGCTTTTTCCCAGACCACTGCGGTTTCGCGCTGGTTGGTCACACCGACGGCTGCAATATCTTTGACATCGATATGCAGTTTGTCCAGAGCGCCCTTAATCACATCCTGGGTCGCCTGCCAGATTTCCAATGGATTGTGCTCCACCCAACCTGGTTTTGGATAAATTTGTTCGTGTTCTTTTTGATCAAAACCGACCACGGCACCTTTGTGGTCAAAGACCATAAAGCGGGTGCTGGTGGTACCCTGATCAACTGCTGCAACATACTTAGCCATGCGAAAATCTCCTTTTTTATCTAAATTAGATGTTTAACTGGCAGAATTCAGCAATCCGCCCATGCCTTTGCGGCTGTATCAATCAGGAGGAATGTGGAAGTGGCTCCCGGGTCTTGATGGTTGGCGCTGCGCTCGCCCAAATAACTGGCGCGGCCTTTGCGTGCGACCAACGGAATGGTAGCCAGCATGCCGGCGTGGGCCGCTTCTGCCGAGAGCCGGAGGGCTTCCGCAGTAGGCAACTGTTTTTCAATGGCAGCCTTCAAGGCGTCCACAGCTGGATAAAGCGCGTCCAACATGGTTTTATCGTTGGGCAGAGCTTTTCCACGGTTGGCCACACCAGTCGCCGCGGCTTGAAGCGCCGCGTACCAATCCGCCAGATCCATTTCCATTTTCGGGCCGATCGTTTTACCGGCTTCCATGAAGATGGTTGAATAAAGTGGTCCACCTGCTCCGCCAACTGTGGAGAGCAGAGTCATTCCGACCATTTTCATAATAGCACCGATATCTTTATCGCCATTCGCGGGGAGCTTGGCAGCCACTGCCTTAAAGCCCCGGTTCATGTTTGCCCCATGATCCGCATCACCGATCTCGCGATCGAGGTCGGTCAGCATTTCATTGTTCTGTTCAATTACCTGGGCATAATCATTAATCCAGGCCAACACATCATCTCGTGATATTGCCACAGTAAACCTCAGTGAGATGATTCTGGAGCGGTAAAACCGCTCCAGAATCAGTTGATCAAAATTAAATTCCCCAGCGCATGCCGGCAGTTTTCACCGGCGCGTCCCAGAGCTTAGTCAGATCCTCATCCAGCTTAAGCAAAGTGATGGAGGTTCCGGCCATTTCCAGGCTGGTGATGTACGGGCCAATCAGATGACGCTTTACCTTGATGCCTTTTTCGGCCAGCAGTTTGACTGCCTTGCGATAGACGATGTAAAGCTCAATCAGTGGCGTGCCGCCCATGCTGTTGACGAACAGCAGCACTTCGTCGCCGGCCTTGAAAGGCAGGTCTTCGACGACCGGAGTCAGCAGCATCTCAGTGATTTCATCTGCAGGTCGGATCTTCATGCGGGTGCGTCCTGGCTCGCCATGGATGCCGATGCCAATTTCCATCTCATCTTCCGGCAGGTCGAAGGAAGGCTTGCCCACATGGGGAACAGTGCAGGAGGTGAGCGCCATGCCCATACTGCGGCCCTGGCTGTTAACCTTGCGGGCCAGGTCAGCGCATTCCTTGAGGGTGCGCCCTTCTTCAGCGGCAGCACCGACAATTTTTTCCATCAGCACCGTCAGGCCAACACCGCGCCTTCCAGCTGTCCAGGTGCTGTCTTTGACAGCCACATCATCATCGACCACCACAGACTCAACCTCAATCCCTTCTTCTTTGGCCATATCTGCGGCCATTTCAAAGTTCATGATGTCGCCAGTGTAATTTTTGACGATATGTAGCACACCAGCGCCGCCGTCGACGGCCTTGGTGGCTTCCAGCATCTGATCAGGGGTCGGACTGGTGAAAACCGCGCCCGGGCAAGCTGCGTCTAACATGCCTTTACCGACATAGCCGCCGTGCATGGGTTCATGACCGCTGCCACCACCTGAGACCAGGCCAACCTTACCTTTAACCGGAGCGTCTGCGCGGACGATGTAGTTGGGGTCATAAAACACTTTGACCAAATCGGAATGGGCCATTTCAATGCCTTCCAATTCTTCCCGAACGACATCTTCAGGTTTATTGATTAGTTTTTTCATATGCAGTCTCCTATATTCAAACTTTGACCATCTGTTTCAACTCGCAGCAGCGGCCATTCGGGTCACAAATTAGTCTTTCTTGGGCAGGTTCTTGCCAACAACGGTGTCGTACAGCCAGAAGCCAATGGGGCCTGCGATTGCGGGCGCCAACACCGGCGGAATCAACCAGTACAAGCCATCGAACAAGCCTTTGGTGCCGACCAGGGCGCCCAACAGGCGGGGGCCAAGATCACGGGCAGGGTTGATGGAATAGCCGCTGGGGCCACCGAGGGACAGACCAACAGCCAAAACCGTGAAGCCAACAATCAGAGCGCCCAAATTGTCTTTGAGGCCATTATTCTTCAGGTCGCCGCTGGCGGAAATGCCCCAGGTCAGCATGAAGGTGCCAAAAATTTCAGCGATGATCGCGGTGGTCATGCTATAAGTGCCCGTCGCCGCAGCACCGGTACCACCCCAGAAGGTGTTGCCGAATACTGAACCGGGTCCGGTGGACCACACATTGGGCATGCCAGCAGCCACGAGACCGTCGCGGTAGATCAAATAGACGGCACCAGCGCCGAGGAAGGCGCCGATCATTTGGGCAACGATGTAAGGAAGAACTTTCTTCCAGGGGAAGCCGCGCTGCACTGCCAGGCCGAGGGTGACGGCCGGGTTGAGGTGAGCACCTGAAACGCCAGCTGAGATGTAGACCGCGATGATGACCGCGAAGGCCCAGCCGATGGTGATGGTATTCCAGTTATATGCTGTGCCAGCCAGGCGGGGGGCCAGGCCGACGTTGGCAACGACACCGTCGCCCAAGAGGATGAGGACGAAAGTTCCAAATACCTCACCAATAAATTCTTTCATTGTTCTGTTTTCCATGCTTTAAATCTCCTTTTGTGAATGTGTAAATAAATGGGTCTGCGTGATTAAGAAAATAGAACTGTTTGAGAGAACTCCGATAGCAACCTCCTTTTCTCGTCTTGATGTGTCATCGTACATTCCAGGGTGTCAGATTCCCTGAATCCCAATAGCCAAAGGCTATTAAAACGAGCTTTTTTATGGGGCCAAGCCATCCCATCAGGTGAGAGTAGATGGCAAAAATTACGTCCAATGTCCTGTCCTTCTTTCAAACCAAACCGTAAAAATTTAGTTAAAACAGATAGAAGTTTCAAAGACCAGATCGTACAGATTTCCAGTTTAAATATACCATACTGTAAAGGCTGTCAAGCAAATTTTGCATTTTTGTGTCATGTTCAGTGAAAGAGTGAAGTAATTTTCTGAAATTTAACATCCACATTCTTCATAAAAAACACCTCCCGCGTAAAATCGGTGTAGTATAATGTTCCAGACCCGCCCTGAGCCTCCCGCCGAAAGAATTAAGCGGAGTTTTTAGGCCGCGGATCCACTGGGAAAAGTTGGCTCACCAAAAAAGCTTTGCCCAGATTGAATCTTAAACTCCAACCACAGGCGGTTCCGGTCTGCCGGCAGCAGATGGTGCAAACCGCAACAAAAGCATAATCTTTCAGGAGGTTTGGGTGCAAGAAAAATTTGATTACATCATTATAGGAGGCGGCGTGGTGGGGGCCATGATCGCTCGCTGGCTCTCGCGCTATGAGGGCAGCATCCTGCTGATCGAAAAGCAGGCCGATATCGGCATGGGATGCTCTTCAGCCAACACCGCCATTGTTCATGCCGGATATGATCCGGTGCCTGGGTCGCTCAAAGCACTGATGAATGTGCGCGGCAATCCGATGTGGGATCAACTGGCTGGGGAGCTTAATTTTGCTTTTGAACGCCGCGGAGATTACGTAGTTGCCATCGGCGATGAAGAGATCCCGTTGGTCGAAAAACTAATGGAGCAGGGCCGCCAAAATGGCGTCCCCGGGATGAAGATGCTCAACGGCGCTGAAGTACGTGCGCGCGAAAAGCTGATCAACCCGGAAGTCTCAGGCGCTCTCTGGGCCTCCACCGGCGGCATTTGCGATCCATTCCAGGTGACCGTTGCCGCTGCCGAAAATGCGGTAATGAACGGCGCGCGGGTCATGCTTGATACCGCATTTGAAGATTTCATCATGGAAGGCACCCGTATTATTGGCGTGCGCACCAACCGTGGCGATTTTTACGCTCGCTGGGTCATTAACTCGGCTGGCATTTACTCAGACGAAGTCATGCACAAAGCCGGGGTGCGCCCCGAGTTTTTCATCAAAGCCCGCCGCGGGGAGTATTATGTTTTTGACCGCGCCGATGTGCAAATTGAAAATGTGCTCTTCCCGGTACCTTCCAGCAAGGGCAAGGGCATCCTGGTGACCACAACCTTGCACGAAAATACGATTGTCGGGCCAAACGCCAACGTCATCGATGACAAGGAAGACTCCGGCACAACCAAAGAAGGCCTGGATGAGCTGGCGGAAGGCGCCAAGAAGCTGATCCCCAGCCTGAACCTGCGCTATGCCATCGCCACTTTTGCCGGCCTGCGGCCAATGGGTAATGGGCCGACCAAAACCCCCGGCTTAAACTACAACAATGACTACATTATTGAAATCCCGGAAAATGTGCAGGGACTGGTAAACCTGGGCGGCATTGAATCGCCTGGCCTGACCTCATCACCGGCAATTGCTGAAATGGTCGTCGATTTGCTGCGGGATGCTGGCGAAACCTTGGTTGAGAAAAAAGATTGGGACCCGATCCGGCCGGCCCGGCCACGCTTCCGCAACATGACACATAAGCAGCGCCAGCTGCTCTGCGAGATGGACCCACACTTTGGACGGGTGATTTGCCGCTGTGAAAACATCACTGAAGGTGAAATCATCGCTGAAATCCACGCACCCATTCCGGCTGTAACCTATGACGCCATTAAACGGCGGACCTGGCTGGGCACCGGCCGCTGTCAGGGTGGTTTTGATATGCCACGCGTGGTCAACATCCTGTCACGCGAACTGGGGATCCCACTGACGGAAGTAACCAAACGGGGCAGTGGCTCGGAGTATTTGTTCCGGCCGACCAAACAGGTGGAGGGCTGAGATGCTGGCAAAAAACACTTATGATGTCGTCGTAATCGGCAGCGGCCCGGGCGGTATCGCAGCGGCCATTGCTGCCAAACAGGCTGGCGCCGATGATGTGTTGGTGATTGAACGTGACGTGGAACTGGGCGGCATTTTACTGCAGTGCATCCACAACGGTTTCGGCCTGACCTCCCTTAAAGAAGACATGCCTGGCCCGGGTTACGCGCAATATTACATTGACCAGGCCAAAGCGCTGGGCGTGGAATTTTTGCTGGATACGATGGTGCTGGATGTGACCTCACAGCGCAAGCTTTACCTTTCCAGCCAGGAGCATGGCTATGTAGATCTGGATGCCCGCGCGCTCGTATTGGCCATGGGCTGCCGGGAGCGCACCCGCTCTCAAATTCGCATCCCCGGGATGCGGCCAAACGGCGTGTTCACGGCCGGCACCGCTCAGCGCTGGGTAAACGTGGAAGGGTGGATGCCCGGCAAGCGCTTTGTCATTCTTGGTTCGGGCGACATCGGCATGATCATGGCCCGCCGCTTGACTTTTGAAGGAGCCAAGGTGGAACGGGTGCTTGAGATACAGTCGTATCTTTCGGGGCTGACCCGCAACTATGTGCAGTGTCTGCAGGATTATGACATCCCGCTCCAACTCAACTACACCATCAAGCGGATTTTGGGCAAAAACCGGGTGGAAGCCATTGAAGCAGTGCAAGTGGACGAGCGCTGGAATTTTGTCCCGGGTTCCGAAGAAATTATCCCCTGCGACACGCTGCTGCTCTCGGTCGGGCTTATTCCCGAGAATGAACTTTCGCGTAAGGCTGGCGTTCTCTTGGACCCCATCACCGGCGGACCGTTTGTGGACGAGACCTTCCAGACCAACGTGCCCGGCATTTTTGCAGCCGGGAATGTCGTTCATGTCTATGACCTGGTCGACTGGGTGACCTCCGCCGGGTTTGAAGCCGGCAAGGGCGCCGCCAAATTCGCCATTGCCCAAAAGCAGCAGATCGCCCGCTACATCCCGGTCAAAGCTGGACGCAACGTGCGCTATGTGGTTCCGCACAGGTTGGACCGTCTGGCACTGGAACAAGGTGAAGTGCACCTGCAGCTGAGAGTGACCCGGCCAATTGAAGAGGATGTTTGGATTGAAGTGCATGGCGAAGAAAATCAGATTGTGCGCCGTTCGGAGCGCTATGTACGTCCGGGAGAGATGGTGACGGTGGTTTTGCGCCCGGCGCATGCCGCCGAGGTGGCAAAAGCGGGGTCGCTGACGGTTGATATTTACCCCAAGTCGGAGGCATAAGCCATGGAAGAGAGACAAATTATTTGCACGGCATGCCCAGTAGGATGCCGGTTGATTGTCAAATTGGATGCCGGCCAGGTGCTTTCCATCGCCGGCAATCGCTGCCAGCGTGGCGTCACTTACGGCCGCCAGGAAGCATTGGCTCCCCAGCGCATGGTGGCCAGCACGGTCAGAGTGGTAAACGGCTTTCATCCACTGCTGCCGGTCTACACTAACGGCACTGTGCCCAAGGCCAAGATTCCAGAAGTATTGGCTGAGATCCGCAAGGTTGAGCTGACCGCTCCGGTAAAGTACAAGTCAGTGGTCATTCCGAATGTGTTGGGTACCGGCGTGGATGTGATCGCCAGCCGCGATATGCCTGCTATTTAGCAAGGTTTGACCTGCCTATAGTAACAAGCCGCGCCAAACCGCGGCTTGTTTATTTTGATCCGACTTCTCTCAACCGATAAAGACTTTTTTCAGCCAATCGTCCACCACAGCTGTAGCCGGGTAATCCGGGTCGCCCAGGCGGCGGTTGATTGCCAGGTGCCCAGCGATGCCTTTGCCTTCAAAGCCATGAATATCGGCTGGCGTACCCGCCAGATTTAATGCTTCCGATAAGGCCTTTGCCTGTGCGGTGCCATCTTCGCGCTCCACATGAAGAATCAGAAAAGCTGGCACATTGGGTTTGGCGGCGAAATGGATTGGCGAAAGGCCGGCCTGCGCCTCCGCTTGGCTGCCAAAAGCTTCCAGATATGTGCCCCGCATGGCCCAGCCACTGGCTGAGATTTGCCCGGGGATGTCGTAAGCAGCGCCATCCAGCAGGATGACGCCACGCAGCGCATCTTCGCTCAGCCCAACCTGTTCCAGGTAGTGCTGATCGGTGCCGATCAAGGCCGAGAGGTGCGCGCCAGCGCTGTGACCCATCAGGACAACCCGCGCAGGGTCAAACCCCAATTCGCTGGCATTCTTGAACAGGTAAGCGAGCGCAGAGGCGATATCTTGCGCCTGTTGGCTAACCTTCACGTCTGGGACCAGCCGGTAATTTACCGAAGCAAAGGCGTAGCCCAGGGCGCTGAAGTGCTCAATTTTTTGGCGGCCAGTGGCGTTGGATTTGTCTCCGCCTTTCCATGCGCCGCCATGTACAAACACCACCAGCGCGGCACCCGGCTCAGCTGACTGGTAGAAATCCATGTCTTGCAATGGATCAGTGCCGTAGCTGAGCTCTAACTTTAGCGGGTGCGAAGGCGTAGATAAGTCAATTGGGCCAGCAGCACAGCTAACCAACACAAGCGAGGTCAGCCCCATCGCACCAAGCAGGGCAGGCCTGAATTTTCTTTGCAAAGTTCTTTTCATTATTCCTCTTCGCTGCGCGGAAAAGGCGCGGCAATCGGATTCTATCCCTGCGCGCTCGGAGTACCTTCTGCAGCGTGTACATCCTGGCGCGCCTGACAGGGTGAGATGCCCTTGCTGAACGGGTGGCGGGGCTCCATTAGCGTTTCGCCGATAAAAATTTCGGGATCGGCTGAGGGGCGCAACCTCCTTTGCGCGGAGCACCCCGCCAGACACAGTACAGCGGAAAAGGCTTAGCTGCCACCCGGAAAGGGACCCAGCCGGCGCGAATCTTGCAACTAATCCTTTAGACAAGATGAGCAAAGGAGTTAACTATGCTTTCATTGATCGGAAGTATCTTATCGCAAGTTTTTTCGCCGCTCGGATTGACGGCCCTGCTGCTGTTTATCGCTTTGTTTCTGATTCACAAGCACCCCAAGACGGCGACCTGGCTGGTGGTCATCGCGCTGCTGATCGTCGGTGTGCTCGGGAATACCTATTTCTCCACCTTTCTGGCCCGCTCCATGGAATGGCGCTATCTGCCTGCACAGCAGACCCCCAAAGCTGACGCGATCGTGCTGATGGCTGGTGGTACCCAGCCAGCCCAGAGCCCGCGCGTTCAGGTCGAGCTGGATGGGGCCGCTGACCGGGTATTGTATGCCGTGCGTCTGTTTAAAGAAGGGGCAGCGCCTTTAATCCTGGTGACTGGTGGGTTCGACGCGGTGCGCGACACCTGCACGCTGTTGGTGCAGTTTGGTATTCCCGAAGAAGCGCTGCTGCGGCAAAACAAGTCTATCAGCACTGCTGAAGACGTCCGCTTTGCGGATGTGCTGCTTGATGAGAAAGACATCAAACAGGTGATTTTGGTGACCTCAGCGCTGCGAATGGATCGGACTGCGTTCCTCTTTCAACAGGAAGGCTATGAAGTCATACCAGCCCCGACTGACTTTTCAGTCACGGTGGAACACTGGAACGAACTCATGCGCTGGGAACCTAAAACCATTGCGATGAACCTGCTGCCGCGCGCCACGAATATTTCTCTCAGCACTGCAGTCTTGCGTGAATATTTGGGGCTGCTGCTTCACCGCCTGAGCGCGGTGCTTTAAACCTGGTTTCTTCGCTGACCCTCTATCAGCGAGTAACAAACCCCCGAAACAAAGCCTGTCAGACTTCCAAATGACAGGCTTTGCCGTCCTTGCGGCAGACCGGCTGGCCAGCCGCTGCGGAACAAAACCTCCATTGCAAGCGTCCTACCAACGGTAACCATTATCAATTTGGAGGATGCTATGAAACTCAAACTGAACCTTTCGCGCTGGCTGGCCCTTACCCTGACCCTCAGCGTATTGCTGGGTGCCTGCACGCCAGCAGCCAACCCGATCACCCCGGATTACCCAGCTGGGGAGACGCCTTCTGAAGAATCGCCTACCGAGCAGCCTCAGGCTCCAACGGAAAACCCTTATCCGGTGAACCCAACCGAGCCGGCAGGCGCCGTGATGGATGCGGCTGGGACGGTACCCTATGACGCCAACCCGGCGGTGGATGAGGCCCAGATCACTACTCTGACCACAGCCAGCCTGGAGTTCGCCGTCGACCTCTACCGGGCTTTGTCGCAGAACAACGCGGATGGCAACCTGTTCTACTCCCCATACAGCATTTTTCAAGCCCTGCTGATGACATCCGCCGGCGCACGCGGCCAAACAGCCGCCCAGATGGCAAATGTGCTGCACGTCAGCGGCAACTCGGATGAAGTTCATCAATTGATGAATGCACTCAACCTCAAGCTGTCTGCTGGCACGGATACCGGAGCTAACGGAACGCAGCCCCTGGAATTGACTATTGCCAACGCGCTGTGGGGCCAAAAAGATTTTGCCTTTGAAGAAGCTTTTCTCAATACGCTTTCGGCCAATTACAATGCCGGCCTCAAGCTTATTGATTTTTCAGACCCTGAGCAAGCGCGCCAGCTGATCAATGCCTGGGTGGCTGCCCAAACCAATGACCGCATCCGCGATCTGATCCCTCAAGGCGTATTAAATGAAATGACCCGCCTGGTGCTGACGAATGCCGTTTACTTTAAGGCACGCTGGGCGGCTCCGTTTGACCCGGCCATGACCAAAGAAGAAATTTTTTACGCGCTGAGTGGCGCAGAAACGCCGGCGCTGATGATGCACGGCAACCTGAGCACTGGCGCGCTGCAGACCGACGCCTTCCAGGCGGTGCGCCTGCCTTATGAGGGTGGCAGTTATGCCATGATACTGATCATGCCCACTAAAGGTAACCTGGCCGCCTTTGAAAGTTCGCTGAGTGGTGACTCGTTGGAGGCGATCATCTCACAATTGAGCAGCAGCCGCGCCAATGTGTCCCTGGCAATGCCCAAGTTTGAGTTTGAGTCATCCTTCGGGCTGGGTGAAACCCTGGCAGCGCTGGGAATGAGTGATGCCTTCGATCCGCAGCTGGCAGACTTTAGCGGGATGCGGGCAGAGAAAGACCTCTATCTGCAGTCGGTGGTGCATAAGGCCTTTGTTAAAGTGGATGAAAACGGCACCGAAGCAGCAGCTGCCACCGCTGTGGCGGTCGGGATGACTTCCATGCCGACCGAAAGCTATGACCTGCGCTTTGACCATCCCTTCATGGTGGTCATCGAAGGCCAGGGCACCATCCTGTTCATGGGGCGTGTGGCTCAGCCTTAATTTTCGCTGAAGAATAGAAAAACAAGGCTGGGAGTGATTGCTTCCAGCCTTGTTTTTAATGTTTTACTCACCCGCCAGGTAAGCGATGGCCAGGGTGCCCGGTCCGACATGCGTGCCGATCACCGGGCTGACTTCTGAGCGAATCACTTCTACCGGATGGAATCTCTCAATTGCTTCGGCTTCCATGGCTTCGAGGTCGTCAATGCACAACGCATGGAATGGCGCCAGGTGGACCGGGGTTCGGCCGTTGATGCCTTTTTCGACCAAGTCGAGCATGCGGGCTATCGCTTTGCGCCGGGAAATGACCGATTCAACCAGCTCGATTTTGCCGCCGCGGATTTCCATGACCGGTTTTAAATTTAATGTCGAACCGAGCAGACGTTTGGCCGAATTGATGCGCCCACCGCGGTGCAGGTACTCCAGTGTGTTCACGGTGAAGAAGACGCCAATGCGCGGGAAGGCAGCTGCTGCGACCGCTTCACATTCGGCCAGATTAGCTCCAGCTTCAGCGGCCCGGCATACTTCCAAAACCATAAATGAAAGCGCCATCGAGACCAGCTGGGTATCTACTACCACCAGATTGGCCGGGTTGCCCAGTTCGGCGCGGGCCTGCACTGCAGAATCATAGCTGGCCGATAGGCCTTTTGAAATGCCCATGTAAATCACATCGTTGCCGGCTTCCAAAAGCGAGCTGAATAGATCGACGAAATGATTGACTGGCACCTGGCTGGTGGTGGGGAGTGTGTCAGAATGGGATAGCCGCTCGTAAAACTCGCTGGCGCTGATATCAACGCCGTCGCGGTAAGAGACACCATCCCAATAAAGCGTGAGTGGAACAATGTGGAGATGATACTGATCGACCAACTTCTGCGGCATGTAAGCAGAAGAATCAGTGATAATTGCAATATTCGACATGATGTTTTCCTTTTCTGATGATGAATTGACGGAAAAAAGTATATCATATCCATATTGGGCTTCACCCGGCCATGAGTGGCCGCCCCATCCAGGGCAGAGGGCGGCTTGCGCGTCGTTTTTGTTTCAAACCATTGGCCTATTTGGCTGGGTGAGCATCGCACATTTATTAATTTAACCAATTGACCCTCATGCCGGCCAAATACTGCCATCAGCTTGGTGGTAAGATCATTTTTGAGAGTGATTGAGAGCGTCTGAGACCGCTGCGTGCCTACAATGTTTCTAAACCACACGAAAGGGAATCTGTTTTATGGATACATCCGAAGATCGTTCTAATTTAGATGCGAACGCGCAGCCTGCAGCAGAAAGTGCTGGCGTGCCAAATCAATCTGAGAATCCAGCTGAAGCTGGCCCGGCTGAAACCAGTGGGCAATTCGCCGACGCTGGCCTGCCCACGGCGCAGGGCGATGCTTTATTTTCAGCGCAGCCTGCCGGCCCGGAAGTAATTGAGCCGGCGCAGCCCGTGGCGGTTGAACCAGTGCCCGCAGCGGCTTTTCCACCTGAACCACAAACGCCACCTGCCCCACCGGCCGCCCCTTTTGAGCCCGGGCGCGGCACCTCAAGGCCTACGCAAGCAGCTGAACCCGTGCCGGTGCTCCGCCAGCCGGGCTTGATCTTGCTTGTGGCTTTGGTCGCAGCCATTGCGTTCGACCTGGCTTTTTTTGATCAATCCGCAGGTTTGCAGTGGGCGATTTTTATCCATCTGGCGATTCTTGGGCTGCTTGCTGGTACGTTGATTGAAAAAAAGCATATCCCCTGGCAAAGCATACTGCTGATGGTGCCACTCAGTTTGAGCAGTATCGCCACCGTTTTTCGGTCTGAGACGTTCACCTTGATGTCCCTCGTTATTTTTGGGCTGACGGCGCTGGTGCTGCTGGCTGCCAGCTACCTCAGCGGCGAGTGGATTGGCTACCGCCTACGGGAATACCTGCTCAGTTTGTTCAACCTGATCGGCGCTGCGCTGATCGGCCTACCCAGAGGCCTGATGGAGGCTGCCAAGGCTGGCCGTGCGGGGGGTCAGCGCGGAAAATCTACAGGCAAGGGTTTGCTGGCAGTGCTGCGCGGCGTCTTGTTGGCCATTCCGCTGCTGCTTATCTTTGGCGCTCTGTTTTCTGCAGCGGATCAGGTTTTCGCAAAAAACCTTGAAGGGCTGTTTGCCTGGTTGCGTCTGGATAACTGGGACCGGCTGCTGCCGCAAGCCATTTTGGTCGGCATATTAACCTGGATGTTTTTTGGCGGCTTGTGGTTCGCATTGACTCACTCAATCGAAAAGCGCGCCCCGCGGGATGACCAGCCTGCCATGCCGCCATTCCTTGGCATGACCGAGAGCACCGTTATTTTGCTTAGCCTTAACCTGCTTTTTGCTGCTTTTTTGCTGATCCAATTCCGTTACTTTTTCGCCGGGCAAGCCAACATCACCCAAGAAGGGTTCACGTATGCTGAGTACGCCCGCCGTGGTTTCTTTGAACTGCTGGGCGCTGGCGGGATTGCCTGGCTGGTACATTATGCGCTCTCTTCCTTTACCAAACGCGAAAAATTAGGGCAGCGCCTGCTGTTTTCGCTCCTGGCGAGCGTGCTGATCGCCCAGGTGGGGGTGGTTTTGGTCTCTGCCTACATGCGGCTGGGGATGTATGAACAGGCTTATGGGTTTACACAGTCTCGGCTGGTGGCACACTGGGTGATTATTCTTTTGGGAGCGGTGCTGCTTGGCAGCCTGCTGATGGAATGGACACACGCGCTGCGCCACATGGCTTTGGTGCTTTTCGTGGCACTGATGGTCTTTGCGCTTGGGTTCAGCCTGATGAATGCGGATGCAACCATTGCCCGTCTGAATCTGAACCGCGCTGCCCAGGGAGAAGATTTGGACGCGTCATTTTTGGTGTACTCACTCAGCGAAGATGCAACCGGCCGGCTCTTTAACACTTATAACCAGAAGACGCTGCCAGCCGAGCAGCAGCAAGTGCTTGGCTATGTCTTGAGCTGCCGTGCAGCGCGCTTTGCCGAAGCTGAGACCAGCCGGCGAGGCTGGGCCTCCTGGAGCTGGCCGCGTGAAAATGCGCAAGGCCTCTATACCCAAAATCAAAGTGTCCTCCTGCGCTCACCTTTGGGCACAAAGGATGGCACTCCGGGCTTTAACTTTAAAGATGAGTGGATTTATTGCGGAGCCGCTCTCCCCGAGAACTGAACCAATAAACTTCGTTAATACAAGCGCCCCAGTTGTCCTTTACCTGGGGCGCTTGTGTCACTCTTGGCCAAAATTCGCCAACCGTTGGCGCTTAGCCGGCATTGGCCTTAGCGAATCATCATTTGGCCGTTTTCTACATTCAACTCTGCCTGACTGATGAACATTCGCCCGCTGCCTTCAACCGAAGCCCACACGCCGACCGGCAGCCAGCCTTCTTGCAGTTGCTGGCCAAAGCGGTCGCTAAGGGTACCATCCCAGCTTAGGCGCACTTCTTCCGCAGCCTCAGGTGGACAGGCCTCCACGTGCACCAGGCCAGCTCGGCTGACCGTGACCCGCAAGGGGGCACCCTGGGCGGAACCCCGGCTCAACACCTCGTGAGCCACCTCCAGGCAGCTTTGCCCAGCGGGCGAAGGGCCGGTCAGTGCGCGGCTTTCAGCTGCAAAGTTTAGACCCCTTAGGCCGTGCCCGTCCAACGCAATCATTTCCGCCAGGATGCCAGCGCTGCTGCGGGCGGAGCGCAGTTTGAAAAGCAGGTCTACTTCTGGTCGGGCGGCACGCCAACTTTGCCCGCTGGCGTCCCATACCAGAGTGAGGCTGGCTGAATTTCCCAGGTTTTCATCTGCACCCAGCTGGTATGAGCCGGCGGCAGTTGGGTTGGTTCTCTGCACCACCAGCCAATACCGGCCAGCCGGCAGCGCAAGCGCTGCGCTCCAAAGCCCTTCTGTCCAACTGCAGCTGTCTGTGCTAATCAGCGCAGCCGGGATCACCACACTCCCTAGCGGGGCAGGGCCTGGGATGCCGCTGACGTCGGCAAATACTTGAGCTGTGAGCCCGTCTGCGGCGAGCTCCAGACGGCGAACACGCAGCCCGGCTGCCAGCAGCTCTGCCGGGTGCGCCAGTTCAAAAGAGACCGCTGCCCGGGCGATTGCGGCGCTGCCGGAGAGGGACACACTACCCTGCAGCGCTGCGGCATGACCGAGCAACCCACTCTCCCCTTCCCATAGGCGGGCAGACAAGCTCTCAAACCACCCCCGGCAGCTTAGCTGCACCAAAGTTGGCGCCGATGGTCTGTCGTGGGCTGGGGCGGGGCTAAACTTCGGCCAGGCGCAGGCCCCAAGAGCCAAATCCCGCCGGTGTAAAGCTTCTTCAGCGCTGATTGCGCCCAGGTGCAGCTCGCGGTCGCGGATGCCCCACACCGCCTGGCTGAGGTCGTCACCCGCCCATTCGGTAAGTACGGTTTCAGGGCTGGCATTACCCGGGGTTAAGGGGGTATAGCGCGCACGAATGTGGTTGCTCAAATTTTGCAGGCTGACTTGATGGCGTTCGCAAGCTGCGCTTTCGACATACCCCCACCATACCGCCCGACCGGCGGAGTCAAAAACTTCAACGCCTGACCCCAACAGGCGGGTCAGGTCGGCGGCTGTGCCAGCGCTTTCAAGCGTTAATTGACAAGACTGGGCGCCGCCTAGAGCGGTCCAACTGAGATGCGAGACGGCTGCGGAGGGTGGCTCGGGCAGCAGCTGGCGATCGGTGCGTGAGTAAATTAAGGCATTAAGTTTCATGGCAGGCACTTCCTTCGGCGGTACCAGGCCTGAACATGCAGCCTGCGGCTGATTGGCGCGAGGCCATCCAGGTTTTGCTGAAAAACAACAAAACGGGTTTCACCGCCTGGCGGCAGCCAGAGCCCGGCGCCAACGCCGGCGTGGCTTTGCCAAATTTGATCTTGTAGAACTGACCAACACTGCCCGCTAAAGCTATCCTCCATAAGTGTCGCTTCGGTTGGCAGCCCGCTCACCGGCAGGTACTGCCTAAAGCTGCCCTGCGGCAGCAGCTGCAGAAAATCCAGCGTGAGCATATGGTCAGCGCTGCCGGCCGCCAGAGCCTGAAGGCAAATGCCTTGTGCCCGGTTCAGATAATCCCCGCAGGCGAAGCCGGTTGGCAGCTGCAGCAAACCTGTATTCAAACAGCCGGTTCCCGCCTCTGCCAAAACCGGCGGTCCTTCCCAAATAGTCTGGCCTTCTGAAGTCACTGCAATTCGAAAGGCAATGGGTTCCGTCAATGGCTGTGCCAGGCGGGCTAATGCCACCAGGCGGGTGCTGTTCCAGCTGGCCAATTCCTGCGGGGTCACCGTCCAGCTGCCCAAGGTATGCCAGCTGTTTCCGCTCCAGATGTGGCGGGCATATGCCCCTGCAGAGCAGTCAGCGTTACTGATGGTTTCGCCAGCCCCTCCACTTTCGCCTTCCAGGCTCATGGCTGGGGCTAAGGTGCCCGTCGGGCAAGCCAGGCCGCCCACCCAAACCGCCCCCAGCGGTGTAGCATCCTTATTGGTCAATGCCAGGCGCAGCGGGGCGGGCTGCGTCAGGCCCAGCGGGCCGCTATTCACAAGGAACCAGTTGTCGTGTCCGAAGGCAGCATCGTCATGGTTGTAAAGCTGGGTGCCGCCTACCCCGCCCCCCGAGTTGTTTGCCAGCGCCAGGGGTTGTTCTTCACCGTCGAAGTGATTTTCCCTCCTGAGGGTCACGTTTAGACTGAGCGCGGCTTCGCTGGCAGCTTGCCAATGCCCGGCGCGCGTTTCAATTCTCACACCGCTCAGACGGCTGTACCAATATCCTTCATCATCGCCAACGCGCAGATACAGGCTGGAATGCCTGGGGCCAGCTGGCGCGGGTTCAGCCTGCCAGGCTAAAAACTCCAGCTGTCGGAGAACAAAAGTGACTTCCGGGCGGCTACCGCGCAAATCCAGGCGCACGCCGTCCTCTGTGGTTTCAGTGCTGCTGCGTCCGGGCTCATAAGCCGCCCCCGCCAAACCGGGCATTTGGTAGCCGCCGATTAACCAAAACCAGTCCGCCTCGCTGCTCTGCAGCGTGCCAATAGCCAGGCTGATCATGCTTCACCGGTGCTTTCCAGCCAAGGCCAGCTGGCGTAAGGTGCCATGTCAGAGCGTTGCAGCAACGATAAGCGCAGCTGTTCCAATTGGGCATCAAATTGACGGGTCAGGTGCTGGGTCAGCTGCATCAGACTGTCTTGCGGCATGGGGATATTCCCCAGGCTACTTGCTTGCCGGCGCAATGCATATTCCAGAGCGTAGGCCGCGGCGCCAGCGACCAAAGCCGGCAGGGCTTCTTCTTCCATCGTGGTTATTTCTGCCCCATCCAGCCCACTGAGCTCGCGCTTCCCGCCCAAAAACAGGCTCACCTGAGCCAGAGCCGAACGAATCGCTTCTTCCAACCCGGTTTCTGGCAGGCGGTAATGCTGAACGTCTGAAAACTGATTTTCAAGACGGGTTTTGACCTCAAGCAAGGTGATCATGCCTGTCACGCCTTTCTGCCGCCAGGGCGGCCTGTTCCCGCTTGATTTCCTCCAGCCAATCCTGATAGTCGGCGGGTTCAAAGTGAAGTTTGCGTCCGCGCCGGTCGATAATGTTTAGCCGGCCGGCTCCGTCCATGGTATAGCCCAGCGTTCCGTGCCCAGCCAGTTTTTCAACCAGTTTCTTGAGTGTTCTGCTTTCCATGCTGCCCTCCTGTGCCGGCAGGGGCAACTGAGTGCCCCTGCCGGCTGAATGTTCCTTTACGCACTGCGGCTCAGGCCGTCTTCCAGCGCGGTACCCATGATGTAGCTGACCAGGATCACTAGCATACCTGCCACCTGATCCCCATCCAAGGGGAAGTCAGGCCGATAGGCTTTGATGATCATCAACACCAGACCGACCAGGCTGGCCCAAAACTTTCGCGAACTCAACAGTTGTTTCCATTTTTCCATTTTCAGCCTCCTTTGCTGCTTGCGGAACGGTTGGTTAGGCAACATTGCTCTTAAACAAAGGCCGGAAGTCGTTCACCCACACGGCCAGCCAATGGCGAACCTTCAGGCGGTGTTCATCGCTGCTGAACACCGCAGGCGAAAGTTCATCACCAGCGATGAAAATTTCAGGCGCCAGGCCGAAGCGCTCGCCCACAAAGATGGCCGGGGCCACGCGTGGTTCACAGGCGGCTGCCCAATCTTTGGCGTCAGTCCACTCTGGCACGACCAGTGGAACAGCACTCCCCTTAAGCACATTGTCGTAAACGTAATTGGCTTCGCGCACGAACGAACCGCCACAAAGTTCCATCGCGGTGCGCTGCAGTGGCCGGGGAACCAACAAAAACTTAGGGTTGACTGCCATCATTGGCCCTTTGCCGTGCTCGCTCCCGTTATTTTGGGTGAGCATGGGCTGCTGATAGACCTGAGCGCTGGCCTCATCCCAGGCTGCCGGTGAGAGGGCAGCGGTGCCAAGGTTGTGGTGACCGCCGATGATTGTCACCTGCTCGATGTTAAACAGCGCGGAGCCGTCGCTCATATCGGGCCCCACGCCGGCATTGGCGCTGAAAATGCGGGCCACCAGGCTTGAAATTTTGCGCATGCCAGCCGAAGCCAACTCGCAGGCATACGAACGCAGCTTGCGGGTTTCATCCCGGTCAATCAGCTCGAGGGTGAGCGGAATATAACCGCCATACTTGACGAAGCTGGCAACTTCTCCTGAGTCACCCACCAAAAGCTCCGGGTAATCTCCGCCTTCGTCAACTTCGGGCAAATCGCCCACAGTGCCGATCAGCGTGCCGGTAATGTCGTGCAGGCTGTTGAAATGTTCCTGAACACTGACGGCTTTCCACCAGTCATAGCCCGCCCGGCCCAGCTCTTCCCAGGTATTGGCAACCAGCTTGTTCAAGCTGTTTTTCACCAAAGCGCTGAAGTCAACGGTCGTTGCCAGTTGGGCGCGCTGCGGATGATAGCCGCCATGCAGATCGTAGTCGCCAGTCAGGGCCAGGTAAAGCTCCCGAATTCCGCTCAGGCGGGGCACACTGGCATTGCGTACCGCCGAATCACGCGGGACCCCAAACAGGTCGTCCGCTGCCGCCTGCAGGCGGTCTGCTGGCTCAATCATGCCTTCCACCCGCGCCGGGCCATACACCGCGCGCCCGCCTTCCAGCTCGCTCAGCAGCAGGCGGGCTTCTCGCACGGCTGTCTGCAGCTCCGCCGGTGCGAAGGTGCGCCCACCAAACTCCGTGCGCAGGCGTTTCTGCAAGCTGGCAGGCAAGATGCTGTTGCTCAGTGTCGTTTCCAGCAGCCATTGGCTCATTTCCTGGCGCATGGCGCGCAGCTCCGCCAGCTGAGCCGGCAGTGGGGTTTCAGCCTCCGCCAAGCTGCCATGCACGCCCTGAGGGGCTGTGGGGCTGGCGGGTGCTTCCGCCGTGGGCTGGGTTGATCCGTCCAATTCTGTCCAATCGCTCATCTTAGAACCTCCATTTTTGCTTAGTCCAAAACCGGTCTGGTTGAGCGCCCGTACAAAAACCCCACCTCGGGCTGGGCTGTGTACCAGATCGACCGATAATATTTTCAAAATCTTTTCAACCCGGCCGGAGTGGCCTTTAAATAGGATGTCAGCTGAAAAGCCAGGCTGAGCGGCGTCTTCGCTGCCGCTGAGGACCTGCGCTGCCAGCGTCTTGAGCACATCAGAAGACGGGCCAACCGCCTTAAGCTCTGCCCGTACCCCTTGATTGAGCTGATCCCAGCTGACGGAGCTCAGCACGCCGGCCATATCACGCAGCGAGCGCTCCGAAAGGGCGTGGTCCACAAAACACTTCACCCCTTCCCACAGTGGCAGGCTTTCGTGCAGTACCTCCGCGGTAAACTCCCAGCCATTGGCTGCTCCCGCCGTAATTGCTAAAATCTCGAACCGGTCACTCTGCACCGGACTCACTGCCAGACTGAATTTCTGTCGATATTCCTGCATTGAAATCCTTTCTTCTCGTCTCATTTCCACCCGCCCGGATGGCTGCTGACCTGTCTTGCGCAGCCTTACCCGGGGCTTATAAATCTGTAGGCTCTTCTCCTTTCGCTGGGCTTACACGGATTGCGGCCCAGGGGTCGACCTTGGCATCGACCGTAGACCGACGCAGCACAGCTGCCCGCAGAAGATCAGCGCACAGCCAGCACAAGAAGCGCTGCCGCTCGGCAAAGCGTCTGAAGGTTGGACCGCCGGCCGCTTCGGCCGTCGTGCGCGTAGATGATTCCGGTTCGGCCAGAAAGTGCAGCGGGAGCCCGACGCCAGCCGCGATCATTTTCTTGATGGCCAGCCCATCGGTGGAAGCATCCAGGGCTTCAAGCCGGGGCGCAATGACCGACCATTCTTCGCTCTCGTCGATCACCAGGATGGAACCCGGGTTAGGTGGGTTGGCAGCCAGCTGCGCCTGGCGAGCTGCCCGGGCGGTTTCGCTGGCGAAGCGGGCCTTGACCACATATAAAAACGAATTGCGGAAGCGGTTCAAGCGCACGCGGTCTTCCAGCCAGGCGCTGTAGCGGCTCAGCCAACGCAAAACCGGTGCCAGGTCTGGTTCCCCCCATTGCGCGCCTGCTGGGCGGTTGACGGCATAATGCAGCATGACGGTTTCAAACTGCCCGGCCTGTTCGCGCGCTTCGTCATAGGCCGGCACGGAGTACGGGTCTTGCCCCGGTTCAGCCCGCAGCAGAAAGCTGATTTCTTGTTCAACATCATTACCTCGCGATTCGATTTGCTGTACCTGAACGGCTGGTACAACCCGGGCGTAACTCATTCCAGCCGGGTCGGTCGAGAGGAGCACGAACAAATTGCCGCTGCGGGCCAGTTCATCCGAGAATTCTGTGATGCGCGTCTCCATGTGGTTCAGCCGGTGCTGCCAGAAAGCGTCAAGGAATGCTTGGGTACCGGCGTGCGGGCTAAAAGGGCGCATCCCGCCGCCAGCCGCATATTGGCTGGTCAGTTCGATAATGCGCCGCGCCAGCGGATGAAAGCGCCAGGCATCCAGACATTCCAGCAGTAAGGCCTCGCGCTCAAAGGCAGCCCGGTCGCGGGCAAGCTGGTTGGCAGGGCTGCTGCCGGTCATAAAGCCGCGTTCGTCTTCGCGCAAGGCGAATTGCCCGCGCTCGCCTGTTGCGCCTTCCCAGGGGTAAAAGCTGGCCTCGCTCCAGGCTGCTGCCTGCAACTCTCCAGCCGGCCAGTCAAGGCTGAGGGCCTCCTGTGGCAGGGCCGGCTCTTCTGTTCTTGTCGGTGCACGGCCATTCACAGGGTCGATACATTCCTGTTGTTCAAGCATGGCTTACCTCCTCAATGCAGATCTTGTCGGTTTGCGGGCAATCCTGACCGGATGTATTGCCAGCTGTGCCGCCTGGCTCAAGCGGAATGGAGCTTTGGTTGGGAGTGCCGGCTTCGTGCCCAAAATAGGACCAAACATCCCGGTGGCTGCCGTTCCAGCGGTCATAGTCCATGTAGCGGCCAAACCCGCCCACTGCCGGGCAGCGGTCGCCGGTCTGATGGATCAACCAGTGATCTACGCCGGCTGGCAGCCATGGCGGGCAAGGCTGTTCCGGGGTGTATGCCGGGGCCGGTTGACGGGCGGCATAGTGCGCCAGCCACCAATCCAGATGTGGCAAGTCGCTTACCCGCAGATGCTCGTTGACCCACAGCGCCCGGGAGTAAATGACTGGCCAGCGCCCGGTTTGCTGGTGCAGCACTTGCAGACAGGTCAGCAGCACTTTGGTGATTTCAGCCCGGCTCAAGCTTTCGTCCAACTCCAAATCCAATACCAGCCGGACGCGGTCAAGGTTTAGCCCTTTTAATGCCCGCATAAAATTATCCATCTGGCGCTGAGCTGGCTGGCTGGGGAAGATGACATGGTAGGGCAAAAGGCACAGCCCTATACCTGAGGCTTTGGCTGCCAGCTGTTTAAACGCGGGATCCTGAAAGCCCCATGAGACGCCAGCCCGCAGGCCAATGAATGCCACCTGCGGGCTATGCGCTTGAATTTGAGTGAAATCGGGCCAGTGCTGCAGGTCACGGCTGACGTTATAGCTGGAAAGATCAAGGCCAAAGGCGTAATCTGAATTGCATGTGAAGTAGCTCATCTAATATCCTCCATCCATTTCTCTCAGTGGGTCCACGGCTTCGACTACCCCGCCGGTGCCAGCCTCTGCCCACGGCAGGCCATCCAAACAGGCGCACAAGGCCGCCGAAAGCACCAGGTCGTCATGCAGAGCGCCGCCGCCCTGGGGGTCGCGCGCGCCATCCGGAACGCCCCAACTCAAGTGATGTTCGGGGCCGATGCTGACGCTGTAGCTGATGCCTGCCAGCTGGCGCAAGAAGAGTTCGCTCAGGAGCTGCTGCTCAGCGGCCAAAGCTGGCTCAAGGCTCGGGCCTTCGCCAGCGGGAACGGTGCTGTAATCCTGAAAACGGCCGGTATCCACCACTGCCAAAAAATCCCAGCCCAGTTTTGACTTCACTGCCGCATTGAAAACGACTGGCAGCACACGCCGCCCTAATTGGTCTGCCAAAAAGGAGGCGACGCCAGCACCGACGCCGCTGGCATCGACCACCAGCCTCTCCGCCCGCCAAAATTCCACCAGGGCCAGTATTCGGCTGTAAAGGGTCTGATGTTTTTCTCCGACCCACAGGTAACGCCGTACCACCTTATAGCGCGGTTTATCTGGTAGGCCGCTCAGCCCGCTGGGGACCACTTCCACCACGGTCAGCGCGCTGGCATCCCGCCCGGGGTTGGCCAACTCATTCGTCTGCCAGCCCCAACTGGCACTGCCGGCCCGCTGGCTCTCATCTTCGCCGGCCAGGTCCAGCAGCAGGGCATAGCGGAAGCCGCTGCGCGAGCCCGCCAACGGCGCGTGACTGCCACGCATCAAGCCAATCCGGGCGGCATTAAATAGACCACTGCCCAGGTCAATCTCTTCACTGAAGAGTTGGCTGCGCACGATCGGGTTCCCGCGCCCAAGGCGGGTTACCTGCTCATCCACGAAGGCCCCGTAAGCAGGAACCTCGCGCCGGACCTCTTCTGCACCCACCCGGAAAACTCGCTGGCGGCCGTCGCGTGCTTCGGCGGCCTGGGCGGCGCGCAGTTCCCGCGCCAACAGAGTTTCGCCGCTCCAGGCGGTGCCCCAAAAGACGCGCGTGGCGTTGGTAGAGGCTGCCATGGCGGCAATTTGCTTGTCATACTTACCAATCTCAATGTCTTGAGCCTCATCCAGCTCCAGCAAGGTTGAGGCGGTGGCACCCACCACATTGCTGCCGGGCGCAGCTGAAAGAAAAGTCATATGCGCATGGTTCAAGCGGTAATGGTTGCCGCTGCTTTTTTTCCATCGGCCACGCGTGATGTAGTTAGCTTCCAGGGCTGCTTCCAGGCGGCGCATGGCATTCAGGTTTTGCGGGTCGTGCGTGGGCGAAAATTTAACGATCTCGGCACCCTCGGCAGCAAACAATGCCAGCAGATACACTTCCAATTGCGCCTGCAGCAGGTTCTTGCCAGATTGGCGTGGGAACATCACCACCAGGCTCAATCCGCGCCGATGCAGAACCGAATCCACTATCGCCCGGGCGGCTTCCAGTTGGTAGGAGCGCAAGCGTGTTCCGCCAAAAACCTCACTGAAGCGGTCTACTTTGCGAAGTGAACGCAAAAAGCTCACCCGGGGGGCATTCACTGCCGTGACAGTCTCGGTTGAAATGTCAGCCGGCCGTGTGGCAAGTCTTGTAAAATCGAGAGTGACAGCTTCCAAAGTTAACCTCCCAGAAATACGCGTAAAATCGCCACCAGCGACATCAGGCTGGATCCGCCTGACGCCAACCCGGCGAACAATTTGAACTGGGTAACGCCTTCAGTCGCACTGCGCAGGCGCTGTTCATGATCGGCTTGGGCGGCTTCCAGCTGACGGACGCGCTGTTCAAGCGCGGCCAGCTGATATCCAGCTTCAGACTCGACCTTGTCCAATCGGGCATGCAGCAAGCTGTTCATGTGACGCAGCTGAGCGATTGTGGTGGAACGTTCATCCATGATTGTCCGCCTCCTGGCTTTCCCATTCCTGCAGCAGTTCCTGCATCTGCGTGTTGAACTGCCTCACCCAGCTGCTTTGGTCATTAAGGTGCAGAATGATATTCACCCGCATCAGGTTCGACAGGCGAGAGCAGGTCAGGCCCAACAGGTCCAGACTCTTCGAAAGGTCCTCCGGATAACTTTCACGGCCCTTGCTGTAAACCGCCCGCCTAAAGTTTGCCATGGTCTTGCGCAGCATCTCAATTTCGCTGTCCAGGTTGGCGCTGGCTTCTTTTGCCAACTGCAGCCGCTTCAATTTAGAGGTTTGATGGTTGGCGCTTGCGGCATTGATAGTTTGCCCACTCGGAAAATCGTTTTTACTTTGCATGACTTGCCTCAACTTTCACTTATTGCCCCTGGTAGGGCTGTCGATGACGTTCGGGTGGGCCAGCCCGGCATGGGCTGGCTCACCCTGGGCGCGCGGCATCTGACAGGAAGTTGGTTTTGGCTGTGTCTCAGTTTGCGCTGGCCCAGTAAATAGAACTAATGTTCTAATTACGAGCCAATAATAACAAAGCCTTTGGCGTTTGGGAAGATAGCAAAAGCGGAAAATCAGACCCCAAATTTTCCACTTTCGGAAGTTTGTTAATATTTCAGGCAGAAAATTGCTATCTTTTTGCTAAAGCTGCCCAAGCTGCCAGCCGGCAAAGCCGCAGATGCACAAGTCGGCAATTTACCTTTTCTAACGCCCCCATTAAAAAAAGCTGCCCTCAGGCATCCACCTGAGAGCAGCTGAGAGCCACAAGACTCAGCGTCTTCTTCCGCTCGCCCGCCCTGCCAACGAAATGTAATAGAACAATTGCAGCAGCGAGGTCGCCAGCCCGGCGACGTACGTCCAGGCGGCTGCGTTTAGCACTTCTTTCACACCTTTTTGCTCTTCGGCGTTTACGACCAGGCCATTATCAGCAAGCATGGCCATCGCCCGCTGTGAGGCATTGATTTCAACCGGCAGGGTTACCAACGAGAACATGGCCGTTCCTGAGAACAAGATGATGCCGGCCCATGCCAACCCACTCAGCTGCAGCACAATGCCAATCATGACCAAGATCACGCCAATATTGGATCCGATGCCTACCATTGGCACGATTGCACTGCGCAGACGCATCGGGCCGTAACCTTCCAAGTCTTGACGGGCATGCCCCAATTCGTGCGCGGTGATGGCCATGGCGGCCACTGAAGGCGCATCCGCCACGCCCTGGGAAAGGCCGAGGGTCTTGTTGCGCGGGTCGTAATGGTCAGTCAACGTCCCGGCGATGCGTGTCACGCGGACGTTCTCCAGACCAGTGCGTGCCTTCAGCTGTTCGGCAGTATCCTCACCGGTCAGGTTGAGGTAGTTGCGCACTTTGCTCCATTTGCTAAAAGCCCCTTTAACCCGGGCTTGCGCCCACAGCGCGAGCAGCAACCCAGGCAGCATATACAGTAAATAATTAAAATACATTGATTCCTCCAATTTCTCCACCGGCGGCTACTTCACCGCCGCAGTAGGCTCATTCTCCCTGAAGCAATTGAATTGCGGCTTCAAGCTGTGGGTCTCTTCCGGCTTCGTAATCTGCTTCGGTCATCTCAATGATCACATCCGGCGTCAGGCCTACCTCGTTGATCTGCTTCTCATTGGGGGTAAGCCAGCGTGCAATCGTAATGCGTACGCCGCTTTCTTCACTCTCCAGTGGGATCCAGTTTTGCACTGAGCCTTTGCCGTAAGTCACCACGCCGACTAATTTGCCGCGACCGCGATCCTGAATTGCCCCGGCGGTAATCTCGGAAGCTGAAGCAGTCCCTTGATTGACCAAAACGACCAGCGGGATTTGTGTCGCCCGTCCGCCGGGCTGCGCTTCGTACACATCGCGCGTCCCGTCGCCATATTCTTCGTACATTACTACCCCGTTCGGGATGAATTCCGAAACGACTTCAATGGCGGTCACCAGGTACCCGCCCCCGTTATCGCGCAGGTCAAAAATCAACCCTTTGGGGTTCTGTGACAGCAGCTCGTCCAGAGCGGCACGCAGCTGCGGCGTGGCTTGCTCATTGAATGTATGCAGGGCCACGTAGGCGATGTCTCCATCCAACATCTCATAGTCCACCACCGGGACGGTAATCTTTGCGCGGGTGATGGCGACATCGATCACCTCGTCGCCGCGACGAATAGTCAGGTTGACCGTCTCGCCGGCCGGCCCCAAAATCTGCTGCAAGACCAGGTCTCCGGCCACACCGGTCATATCCTGGCCATTGACGGCGATGACCACATCTTTGGCCCGCAGTCCAGCTGCCTCGGCCGGTGAGCCCTTCATCGGCGAGATGATCTCCACATATTCGCCGGTGATATCCACCCAGGCGCCAATGCCTTCATACTCGCCTTCCATGCTGGTGTTGGCTTGTTTGTACTCTTCCGGGTTCATGTACGAAGTGTGTTTGTCGCCCGTGGCTGCTAGCATGCCGCTGATTGCGCCGCGCATCAGGGTCACGTCGTCCAACGGCTGATCCACATAGTTCTCATGCAGCAGCTGCCAGCTTTCCCAGAAGGGATCAAACAGTTTTTGCAGCTCCGCTGGCGTGCTGGCACTGACATAAGCACCACAGTCGCTGCCGGATTGCTCGCTGGGGACGACGGTTATCGGGTTGGTCTGTGTCGGGCAGGCCGGCGTCAGACCGAGCGCATCGCGGATTGGATTGGCGGGCAGTATGCTCGCAGTGACCGCCCCGCCCAAAAACCCACTGGTAAGGAGTAGCAGCGCTGCTAAAACAATCAACACGGTTCTGAGTACTTTATTTGACATAATTTCTCCAAATGATCAGATTTCACTAGTCTGACACAGCCTTATTAACAATCTGTCACAATTTCGACGGGAACCAGACTGGAACTAAAGATCCAAAACCTGCCTTAGGTCAGCCAATTTTTCCACATGCGGGTGTCCATTCCTGCCGGCAGACCCCACCAGGCAGGTGCCCAGGCCCAACTGGCGGGCTGTGTCAAGATTGGTCGGGCGGTCATCCACAAAGAGACAGCTGCGTGGGTCCACCCCGCCAACCTGCCTCAATGCGATCTCAAACGCTTCAGGCTGCGGCTTGCACCAGGGGGCGGTGTCCATGACGTCGATAATTCCAATAAAAAAAACGCGCAGCCCCATTAGCCCCAGCACGTTCTCGGCGTGTTTGCGGCTGGCATTCGTAAAAATCCACTTTGGCTGCGCTAAAGTGGATAGTAAATCCGTCAGCTTCTCATCCGGGTGGATCAGGCCGCTCAAATCGATGCCATGCACAAACTCGAGGTACTCGTGTGGGTCAATGCCATGTTCAATCTGCAAGCCGCGCATGGTGGTGCCGTAGGTTTCGAACAGGCGTTCGCGTTTTTCTGCGATCTGATGCTCGGGGATTCCTACCCGGTCGCGCATGTAAGTATTGATGCGCTCCGTAAAAAGTGGCCAAAGACCAAGTGAGGGCGGATAGATGGTGTCATCCAGGTCGATCAGCAGCAATTCCGGTTTCATTGGAGTGGCCGCTCCAGCCAGCGGCTCAGCCCTTCGGGCTGTTGGTAGCTATCCATGCTGGTCAGCAGCTCGTCCGGATCGGTAGAGACCTGGTACAGTTGGCGATGTTCCGGATAAATAAAGTTGCTCTCAATCGCCCGGTCCAGGAAGATCATCAGCGGATCAAAGTAGCCATTCAGGTTGAGGAACCCCACGGGTTTGTGATGCAGGCCAATTTGAGCCCAGGTAAGCGCTTCGAAAACCTCCGCTAACGTGCCAAAACCACCCGGCAGGGCGATAAAGGCGTCACCCAGTTCCATCATGCGTTCCTGCCGGCGATGGATGTCATCCACCACCTCCAGGCGGGTCAGGCTGCTATGCGTCAAATTTGGCAGGTTTAGGCCGGCGTTGATGACGCCGATAACCTGGCCCCCCGCGCTAAGCGCTCCGTCTGCCAGTGCGCCCATCAGGCCGGTTTTGCCGCCCCCAAAAACCAAAGTTCGTCCGTGGGCGGCCAATACCATGCCCAGGCGCCAGGCGCCATCCAGATAGAGGGGCGATAGGTTGTCAGCCGAGCCGGCAAACACGGTGACGGCGCGCGTTTGGCTGTCGCCGTCCATTAATAAGTCGCTTTCTGGTTGCATATCCTCTGATTATAACTGTAGCCGTCCCAGCCGTCCGCGGATGTATATTGCAGCGCCGAGCGTTCGCCCAGGTGGCCGGATTTTATCCGGCATGCCGCATTTGCTGCAGCTCGCGCACTTTGGCTTTTTCAGCTGGCGTCATTCGTCCGGGCAGGTGCAATTCAACCGTGGCAAACAAGTCACCACGGGTTTCTGGCTGCCGCAGGTTGGGCATTCCCAAGCCCTTAAGTCGAAACACCTTGCCGCTGTCGGTTTCTTCCGGGATGGTTAAGCGCACACTCTTCTCGAGGGTTGGCACACTGACCTCTCCACCCAGGATTGCGGTATAGATGTCTACCGGAACTTTGACCCGCAGATCGTCTCCCTGGCGGGTGAATACCCCATGCGGCAGGACCTTAATCCGCAGGTAAAGGTCGCCACCTCCGGCTTGACCGCTCAGGCGAACCCGCGAGCCAGTATCTACGCCGCGCGGGATCTTTGCCTCAATCTTGCGGCCATCGCTGAACTGCAGCAATCTCTGGGTGCCATTGAAAGCCTCTTCTAGCGTGATCTCGATTTCGTTTTCCATATCCGCCGCCGCTTGACGGCTCCGTGCGCTGCTGCGGCGCGTGCGTGTGCCAGCGCCTGGTGCGGCCTGCCTGTTGCTGAAACCACCTTCGGCGAAGCCCCCGGAACCGAAACCCCCGAAAAGTGTTTCAAAGAAGTCCGAAAAGCCGCCCATCCCGCCAGCCCCGCCAAACATCTCGTTCAGCTCGTCCGGAGAGACCGTCCGGTATGAAGTGCGCTGGCCGGGTTGCGCCTGCCAGCGGCCCCAATCGAACCCACCCGGTTGTCCGCCCGAAGATTGGTAGCGCTGCCATTCGGATCCGAATTGGTCGTATTTCTTGCGCTTCTCCGGGTCAGAGAGCACCTGATAAGCTTCGTTGACTTCCTTAAATTTATCTTCCGCCTTGGGGTCGTCTTTATTCACGTCTGGGTGGTATTTGCGCGCCAGCTTGCGGTAAGCGGTTTTTATTTCATTCTCTGTTGCTGTTTTACTGACACCGAGTGTCTGATAATAATCCTTGTATTCCATAAAGCCTTCCAAAAGATAAAATCTTGATCAAGCTTACCAGATAACTATCAAAAAAATGTTAATCTGCGCTACATCGCGCCATTTGAACCAGCCGCCCTGCGATCTTCAGGGAGGCGGTAGGTTTCTTGTGCATCCAGCAGACGCACGCTCTGATTGGCCTGGCAAAAGCGCAACCCTTCCCGCTGCAACCGTTCCAGCACCGCCAGGTTGATGGCGTGCTGCGCCCGTACATGGTCACCGTAGTCTGGTGAGGTCACAAAATAGACCACTTCGAATTGCAGCGCCACATCTCCAAAGGCTTGAAAATGTGCCCGGGAAAAACGGGTGTTAGGCACACGCTCGATCTCTTCCTGCAAGATGGCCGGGATGCGTTTCAGCGCTTCGACGGGTGTGGCATAATCCAGCTTCAGGGCAAAAACCACCCGCCGCTCGGTCATCCGCTGAAAATTTTGAATCCGGCTGCCCAGCAGGTCGCTGTTGGAAATTACCAGTTCTTCGCCAGAAAGGTTCATCAGCCGCGTGGATTTGACCCCAATATGCATTACCCTGCCGCTGAACGTGCCGACTTGAATGCTGTCACCCACCACAAACGGCTTGTCCAGGTTTATCGTCAGGCTGGAGAGCAGATCCCCGATGAAATTTTGCGCCGCCAACCCGATGGCGATCCCGCCGATCCCCAGGCTGGTAATGATGCTGGAGAGATTAAAATTCGGCAGGTTGTCCAGTGCAATCAGCCCTGCCAAGAGCCAGACAGCGACTTTGAGTACCCCGCGCAGGGTGTTGAGGGAAGCTTTTCGGGCCAGGTCTTCCTCCGGCAGGCTCTGCAGGCGTTGGTTGGTCTGGTAATCAATCAGTGCCGCGAGCCAAAAGCCGGCCTGGGCCGTTAGCGCGAACGCTTCCACTGACCGCAAGATCGTTAATACTTTCTCAGGCAGCGTCAGAAATGTTCGGCCTGCCGCCAAAGCCAAAACGGCAATGATCATTGGCTGAAATGAGCGGGCCAGCAGATAGCTCAGGCTGTTCTGGCGACCGGCTTTGACCGCCCGTCTTAAAGCCGCATATCGGACAAGCATCACGGCAGCCCAAATCAGCAGGCTAACCCCCAACCCGCTTAGCCAGCTGGAAAGTGGGTTTTCCAAAAAGAGGGTGTCCCAGGTCAACATGTCATCCTCCCACCGTTAGGTCCATTTTATGCTGCCGGCCGGGCACCCGGTACTGCCCGGCTTTCTGGCTGCACTCACGCCTCAGCTGTGCGTATTGGTCGGTTGGCCTCCTGGCGCCGAGGCGTTTTCATCGTCCGGAGGGTTGCCAGTGGGCAGGCGATCGGCCTGCTGCTCAGCCCGGTGCTGTTCGCGCTGGATCAGCAGCACCGCCAGTATCAGCAAGATGACCAGCCCAATCACGCTGGCAATCACTTCAACCGTGGAAACCACACCGTTAGTCATGCTCTTTCCCTCCCTGGGAGCCCTCGGAGCGGCTATCGCGATCGGACGGATTTCCGTTCGGTTTTCCTGACCGCCCAGAGTTGCCATCCTTTGGGCCGTAGGGTTTGCCAGACCGCTGGCCGCCGGATCGATCTTGCCCGTAAGGCTTGTGTGAATACGGACGGCGCTCTCCCGTTGGATGTGAATCATTCCGGCGGTTGTAAGGGCGGTCAGCCGATGCGTGCGTGTGAGGATTTCCTTCCGAGCGTTGCTCGGAGCTCCTCGCTGGGTAAGAGCGCTGCTGCCTGTCACCAGCCGGGTGATCTGTCCGGTGGCCATACTGGTTGTTGTCAGAGCTGGAATGGCTGCGGAAACCGCTCCGCTCGGACCGGCCGCTGCCCTGGTAGGCATCCGATCGATCACTTCGCTGGGTTCTTTGCGCTTCTTCAGTGCGCCGTGGGCCGGATTCCGGGCGAGAACGGCGTGGCTCGCGCTCGTGCCAGCCTTCTGGTTTGGTGTTTTTGAAGAAGCCGCCAAATTCATCGGTCACAACCCGTCTTTGCGGTTCCTGGGGATTGGCATCGTTCGCTTTGGGCGCTCTTCCAGTCCGGTCGTCCGCCCATTTGTGTGGGTTCTCGGCTGCGTGATCGTAACTGCGCCGCTGCCCGGAGTAGCCGCCTTCGGTCCGACGCTGGTTTTGGCCTTGTTCCGGCCTCCCAGAGCGGGCATCCGTGCTGCGGTCGCTGTAGCGTGGCCTTCCTTCAGAAGGCGTGCCGGAATGCTCCCTTTCTGACCAGGAACTTCCGCCCTGGCGTGGGCCGCTTCTTCGGGGGCCGCTGTGCGAGTAACTGCGATCGCCGTGGCCTGAATCGTAATCGCGCCGCTGACCGGAGTAGCCGCCTTCGGGCCGACGCCGGTTTTGGTCCTGTTCGGGGCTCTCAGAGCGAGCATCCGTGCTGCGGTCGCTGTAGCGTGGCCTTCCTTCAGAAGGCGTGCCCGAATGCTCCCTTTCTGACCAGGAACTTCCGCCCTGGCGTGGGCCGCTTCTTCGGGGGCTGCCGTGCGAGTAGCTGCGATCGCCGTGACCTGGCGCGTGACTGCCGCCCGAGCTGCGCGTTCCCCCCTCGCGCCGGCTGTCTGTTGTGCGTTCAGAACCGTGCGCGTAGCTGCGATCGGGGTTGTTCGAATTTGGCCGGCTGTTTGGCGCGCGTTCCCCGCTGCCCTGCGCACCACTGCGATGCGAGCTGCTGGAATACGGTCGGCCGCCGGTACCACTGTGAGTACGGTTATTGTTGCGTGATGGTCGGCCGCTGCTGCGGGCCCGGTCGCCTCGGGGGGAGCTGTGCCGGTCGGACCGGTGCTCATCATCGGATGGGTTCATGTTTCCTCGCTCTAATCTAAACTCCGCGTCATGCGGAGAGGGTGAATTGTCGGTTACGATAGCTTTTTGGCGCGCTTTTCCGCCTGCATTCTTTTCCACAAAAAGTGCTTCGCCAGTAAAAGGATCTTCTTCCGTATAGTACATGACGCTCGCCCAGGTGGACGGTGTCGGCGTAAAAATCTGTACCTGTTCCGGCCTGGCATGCAGCACCTGGCTGGTGTAGGTGTGTAAGGCCTGCATGTCTTGCTCACTGCAGCCGGGGTATGCCGCGATGAAGTAGTACGTCAGGTATTGCTCTTTGCCCGCTTCCCGGGAGGTCTGATCAAATCGGGCTTTGAATTCAATCAGGCTTTCAGTGGTGGGTTTGCGCATGTGGCGCAGCACGTCCGGCTGGCTGTGTTCTGGAGCCAGTTTAAGCTGACCTGAAACGTGTTCCCGCACCAATTCATCAAGGTAAGCATCGCAATTGGCGCGGTCAGCCATCACCATGTCATAGCGTATGCCAGAAGCGATGAACACCTTGCGTACGCCCGGCACCTGCCTCAGCTGTTGCAGTAACTCCAGGTGCGGTTGGTGGTTCAAACCAAGCTGCGGGCAAACCTGCGGATAGACACAGCTTTTCTGCCGGCAAGCTCCGCGGGTGGCTTTAATCCGGCATTCAAAACCATACATGTTGGCCGTTGGACCGCTCAGGTCAGTGATCACGCCGCGAAAATCTGGGCGGTGGGTCATTGCCTGGGCTTCTGACAGTATGGATTCACGCGAACGCCAGCTGACGCGCCGGCCTTCGTGGGCTGCGATGGCGCAGAAGTTACATTCCCCGTAGCAGCCGCGGTGGGTGGGGATGGCGTGCCGGATGGTTTCCAGCGCGCGGACTTCCCCTTGCGCGGCATAAAAGGGGTGAACCGCATGTGCGAACGCCAACGAATAAACTTCGTCCATCTCGGCTGTGGTCAATGGCTCGGGCGGAGGGTTTTGCACAAGCCAGCGGCTGCCCACGCTTTGAGCCAGCTGGCGGCCGGTGACCGGGTTATTATTCTCATAAAAAACCTTGAACATGCGTGTAAAGCTGTGCTTGTCCATGGTGACCTGCTCCCATGAAGGCAGCTCAAGCGCGTCTTCCGGCAGGCTGGAGCTCAGGTAGCACAGTCCGCGCATGCCGTGTGGGTCTTTGCCTTCTGCCAACAGCGCGGCAAGCTCAAGGATGCTCAAATCTGCCATGCCGTAGAGCAGGTAATCTGCTTTGGCGTCAAAGAGCAGCGGCCGGCGCAGGCTGTCGTTCCAATAGTCGTAGTGCGTCAGCCGGCGCAGTGACGCTTCGATGCCACCCAGGACGATCGGGGCGGTTTCTTTAAAGGCACGCCGAATTAAATTGCAATAGACGATGGTAGCCCGGTCGGGACGGCGGTTGTTGACCCCGCCCGGAGTGTGGTCGTCCGAGCGGCGGGGTTTGCCCAGCGCGGTGCGGTTGGCGACCATTGAGTCCACCGTGCCGGCACTCACCCCCCAAAACAAACGCGGCTGGCCCAGGCGAGAGATGTCGCCGATGCTGTCGGTCTCAGGTTGGGCGATGATGCCGACTCGGTAGCCAGCTTGAAGCAGTTGTTGGCCAATCAGGGCGATGCCGCTGAAGGGGCTGTCGATGTAGGTGTCCCCATTGACGAGGATCACATCTAGCGTGCTCCAGCCGAGCTGCTGTAATTCTGCGGGGGTAGTCGGAATAAACATACGTTAATCATACCTTAGAAAGCTTGCCTGCGCCGCCAGGAGTTATGCTGGGTGCGGCCCTCCGCCCCTTCTTTTTGTCGTTGCGAGGCTAGTTTGTCAAAGCCCCCTCTGGGGGTTGCGAGCCCGCGAAGCAATCTCTCTTTTGTCTGTTGCAAGGCTAGTTTGTCATTGCGAGCTTTTATTTGTCATTGCGAGGGACGAAGCAATCTCTCCTTTTCCTTGCCGGCTCTAAACAATCGAGATCGCCATACCCAGAGGGCACATTGCGCTCCGCTCGCGATGATAAAAAATTCTGTCAAAGCCCCCTTTGGGGTTGCGAGTTTTTTTGTCATTGCGAGCCTGCGAAGCAATCTCGCTTTTCTGCTCGCCAGCACGAACAACCGAGATCGCCATACCCAGAGGGCACATTGCGCTCCGCTCGCGATGACAGGATAACCTGCGAAGCAATCTCGCTTTTATCTGTCTGCCCGCCCTGAACAACCGAGATCGCCACGTGCCTCGCGATGACAGGATAACCTGCGAAGCAATCTCTCTTTTTCCTTGCCGGCTCTAAACAACCGAGATCGCCATACCCAGAGGGCAAATTGCGCTCCGCTCGCGATGACAAGATTGTTGCGCTCGCGATGACAAGAGGGTGGCTCGCGATGAAAAGCCAAAGCGAGCCGGTGGGTGCAGTTTAACTTTAGCGGTTTCACAGCGGTGGTCATGTCCAAAATCAGATTATAGAAACCAAAAACCCAAAAACAGCATTCGCATTCTCTCACCTATCCGGTTCACTCCGCCTGTTCGACTTGCTACCGCAAAATTAAATTAGAGAATTGTAAAATATTATCAATTTGCGCAAATTAATTAAAAGAAACTGATGCCAGGCATGCCTGCCCGTGATATACTTGAGCCGTTGCCAGGGCCTGACACGCCCGGTAGCTTTTGGCGCGTGTATTTTTTTTGCGCGCGAACATTGATAAGATGCTGCGCATCAGCAGGCATGCAGCGCGCTGGGCGGTAAAGCTTGTCCGGCAGCATAGCCAGTTGCGCGCGCAATAGACAGCCGGAACAACCGGCTTGATCGTACGGCCACAATCCGGCAATGGCGGCGCCACACCAACCGCCATTACCGTTGGTCAGATGGAACAACCAGCAAAGCGGAGGAGAACGCCCTGGTTGATTGAACTTTAACCCAGGTGAAAAAGAAAGGAAACAGGAAATGAGAGCAATTGTTGACAAGGATTTATGCATCGGCTGTGGAATTTGCGAAGGGATCGCACCGGAAGTGTTCAGCCTTCAGACTGAGCCATACGCGGTGGTCATCAATGACCCGCTGGACGAAGCCCAAATCGATGCAGCCAAGGAATCCGAAAGCGAATGCCCCGAAGGCGCCATCAAAATTGTTGATTAACCCGCCCCGGCCTTAGAACAACAAAGCGCCGCCTCGAAATGAACTGCACCCCAAAAGTTGGACAATAAATCCAACTGAGGAGGTGCAGTTTTATTATGACAAAGTTTAGTAATGAAGAAAAACTAAAAGCAGTCCAA
>DAOUFF010000040.1:0-17754 GCA_034430195.1 Anaerolineaceae bacterium
TGCCGCGCTGCGCTCGCAATGACACAACCAGAAAAGAGAGATTGCTTCGCAGGGGAGATTTCTGTCATCGCGAGGAACCGTCTGTCATCGCGAGGAACGAAGCGATCTCGCCCCTTTGTCATCGCGAGGAACGTGGCGATCTCGCCCCTTTGTCATCGCGAGCGCAATTTCCGTCATCGCGAGCGCAATTTCTGTCATCGCGAGGAACGAAGCGATCTCGCTTTTGGAAAGCTAACAAGCCGAAAAGAGAGATTGCTTCGCAGGCTCGCAATGACACAAGCAGAAAAGAGAGATAGCTGCGCTGCGCTCGCAATGACAAAATTGTAACAACATCAATGACAGGATATCTCAACGCAGGCTCGCAACCCCCAGATGGGCCTTTGACAAAATCTCTTGTCATCGCAAGCGAGCTGAGTACCAGGAACCTCCCCTGAGCAGAGCCGCTTCACCCCAAGCAGGCCAGCGCGCAAGCTCAATCTGCAGCGCTCATTCCAGCAGTCATCCAAGAGTTAGGTATAATCACAAAACAAAACAACCCACACCCGGGATGAAGGTGAACAATGGACGAATACACGAATCTAGAACAGCTCGAAAAACGGGTTGAGTGGCTGGACAATGAACGCCGCAATGACAAAACCAATCTGGCTTCATTGCAAAACCGTTTAACTGCGCTGGAAGACGAAAACATTAATTTACGAAAACAAATCAAGGACCTGGAACTGGCGATAACGAAAGTGAACAACCAGTTAAGCGGCCTGGATAAATACGATAACCGGATTGAACGCCTGAGCATCGATCTTACCAAACAGATCCGTGATGTCAATGAGCGCGCCGACGCCAACCTGGAAGAGGCGGTAAAACGGCTCAAACTGGAAACGGAAGCGACTAAAAAATCGATAGCTGAAATCTTCCCATTCACCCAGCAGCTGGAGCCAATCCGTAATGACATCGCTGCCAACAAAATTGAAGATGGCCGGCTGGCGCGCCTTATCGAAGAACTGAAAACCAAAATCCAAGACGTCAGCCGCTTCGACGAGGATTATCGACGTTCGCTCCACCTCTTGGAAGAAACTCATCGCCAAGACGTCAAGCGTCTGACCGACCTGCAGGGGGAGGTGATTGCCGTACGCAAACGCGTAGAAGAAACGCGCAGCCGCTTTGACAGCTTCTCGGATAGCTTCCGCGCGCTGGATACGCGCATCGCGGAATTGCAAACTTATGAAAAAGATCGCAAAGAAAACCAATCCACTTTCATCGAAAGAGTCAACCTATCACTTTTGGATAAAGAAAAAACATTCAAGGGCTGGGAAAAGCGTTTCGAACAAATTGATAAGGTCAATCAATACCTTGACACCCAGATGCAGGATCTTGAAGCTGCCCGCCAAACAGTGGCCAAAGCAGTGGCCGGCCTGGACGAGGTCACTCAGCGTTTCGACCGCCGCATCAACGAAATCAGCGAATTGCAGCGGCTGAATGATGAGCGCTTTCGCCAGGAATGGAACGTTTTCAAGTCGGATGACCTGAAACGCTGGACCAATTACCTCCTCACCCAAGAAGAACAGTCGCGCGAGAGCGGGCAATTGCTATCTCGCCTACAGACAGAGCTGAAAGACCTCGACGACCTGACGGCCCAGACGCGCGATGAGCTGGATCGCTTGCGCAAAGAAACCGTGCATCATGTGCAGGCCATTCTGATGGCCTATCAGGAATCCATCCAAAACCTTGCTCCACTGATCGATAAGAAGGCACAGTAAATTCATGCACATCATCGGAACAGCCGGCCACGTCGATCACGGGAAATCTACATTGATCGCCGCGTTGACAGGCACTCACCCTGACCGGCTGAAAGAAGAAATCGCCCGCGAGATGACCATCGATCTGGGTTTCGCGGACCTGACACTGCCTAATGGCGAACAAATCGGCATTATCGATGTGCCTGGCCATCGTGATTTCATCGGCAATATGCTTTCCGGCATCGGCGGCATTGATGCGGTGCTGCTGGTGATCGCAGCCGATGAAGGCGTTTCACCCCAAACCCGCGAACATCTTGCCATTTTGGACCTGCTCGAAATTCGGCGTGGGATCGTCGTTCTGACCAAAATTGACCTGGCTCCCGACCCAGAATGGTTGGATCTGGTCGAGATGGAAGCCCGCGAGCTGGTTGCCCCTACTACGCTCGCAGACGCTCCGGTTGTGCGGGTCTCCGCCCGAACTGGCAGCGGACTAGCCGAATTGCAAGTTGCCCTCGAACGGATTCTGGCCGACATACCACCAAAGCGCGACCTTGGGCGCCCACGGCTTCCCGCTGACCGGGTTTTCAGCCTTTCCGGGTTTGGCACGGTGGTCACTGGAACGCTGCTTGATGGCAGCTTTTCGGTTGGCGATGAAGTCATCTGCCTGCCCGAAGAAAAACATGGCCGGGTGCGCGGGCTGCAAAACCACAAACACAAATTACAATCCATCAATCCAGGTTACCGTACCGCCATCAACATTAGCGGGGTGGACAAATCTGAGATCGCCCGGGGAACGGTGGTTGCACACCCGGGGGACTATCAACCTACAACCCTGCTGGATGCTCGCCTCCGCCTTCTGCCAGACGCACCCTTACCCTTGAAACACTTTCACGAAGTGAAACTTTATAGCGGGGCCGCGGAGGTTAGCGCACGGGTGCGCCTCTTGGGCAGGGAAGCGCTTCCCCCGGGCGAAACAGCATTCATACAGCTACGCTGCGAACAGCCGGTCATTGTGGAACGGGGGGACCACTTTATCTTGCGCCTTCCCTCGCCAGCCGCGACATTGGGCGGCGGCATCATCCTGGACCCCCATCCTTCCCGTGCCTACCGCCGGCAGGATGAAACCATAATCGACCGCCTGCAGCAATTGCTGGATGGCAGTGCCTCCGATCTGCTGGCCCAGGCGCTTGAATTGCTTGGAATCAGCACCCGCGCCCAACTTCAAACCCGGGTCAGCTTGCCCGAAGCCACATTTTCTGCCCATCTTGATCAACTGATTGCGGATGGAGAGATCATCATTCTGCAGGCCGACTTCGCCAGTATAAAAAAGGTTTTGATCCACAAAAGACTATGGGAAAAGTTAACAAATGAGGTGCTGGAAAAGCTGGCCGAATTTCATCAGCAGCAGCCACTCAAACCCGGGCTTAAGCGTGATGTGCTGCGCAGCTGGCTGGGCTTGCCACAGACGCATTTCGACCTGCTGGTGAGTCGGCTGGCGGCGGAAGGTTCGATCCGGCTGGAAGCAGCCTATGTTGCCTTAAGTACGCACCACGTGCGCCTCACCGATCAGCAGCAAGCCCTGGCCACCCCAATTCTGGAGCAGTTTGCAGCACAGCTGTTTGCACCACCAACCGCCTCCGAAATTGAGGGAGCACTCGGCGCAGACATTCTGGAGGGCCTGGTAGGCAGCGGTCAACTGAAACAGGTTTCTGACCAAATCCTTTTCACCCCGGCTGCTTTCGACCAAATGCGCGATTGGGTGCTCGAAACCATTACCAATCAAGGGAGCCTGACCCTGGCGCAGTTGAGGGATCATTTTGGAACCAGCCGTAAGTACGCGGCCGCTTTTTTGGAATATCTGGATCAACAGGGAATTACGCTGCGGAAAGGCGACATCCGCACGCTAAGAAGAGTAAAATGAAAGCAATAACTCACCAAATTTCAAAGGAGACGAAATGACTTGGAATGTATTAATCACTGATGGGCTTGAAAAAGTGGGCATGGACATCTTGCGCGAAAAAGTCAACCCCATCGACAAAAAGAACATCGAAGCTGATGAATTGCTGCAGATCATCGGCGATTACGATGCTCTAATTGTGCGTGGTCGCACCAAGGTCACCCGGAAGTTAATGGAAGCAGCCACCCGCCTGAAGGTGGTCGGCCGGATGGGGGTCGGCATTGATAACATCGACGTCAGCGCCGCAAAGGAGCTGGGCATTCACGTGGTCAATTGCGCCGTAGCCACTTCTGAGGCGGTTGCCGAGCTGGCATTAGGCATGCTGTTTAGTCTGGCACGCGAGATTCCCCGGGCTGATGCCTCCATGAAAGCTGGCAAATATGCCAAAAAAGAGTTCAATGGCATCGAATTGATGGGAAAAACACTTGGGATTGTTGGCTTTGGCAATATCGGACGCCTGCTTGGGAAGTATGCCAGCGCGCTGGGGATGAAAGTCATCGCCTATGATGAATTCCGCGACGAAGGATACATCCGCGCCAATTGCGCCGAACCGGCGACTCTGGATGAGCTGCTCTCAAGCGCTGATTTTATCAGCCTGCACCTGCCTTTAACCGCCGGGTCCAAATATATGATTAATGATGCGGCTTTCGCTAAGATGAAAGACGGCGTACGCATTGTGGATGCTGCGCGCGGAGGCATCATTGAAGAAGCTGCCTTGCTGAGGGCGCTCGAGTCTGGCAAGGTAGCTGGGGCGGCGCTGGACGTTTGCGAAAAAGAACCTCCGGAGGATTGGACCCTGGTGCAGCATCCGCGGGTGGTGGCCACACCCCACATCGGCGCCCAGACCGTTGAAGCGCAAACCCGCGCGGCTGTCGACATCTCTACTGAGATTTTAAACGCTCTCGAAGGAAAACCACTGCGCTGGCAGATTGTCTAGTTCAATAATGGAGCAAACCCATGTACACTGAGGAAAAATTAAAGCGACTGCGCGAAAAAACGAAGGAGCTGGAGACGCTTGGAGGTATTCAGGCTTTGTTGGATTGGGACCAACAGGTGTATCTCCCTGCGGGTGCTGCTGAAGACCGGGCCAACCACATGGCTGTTTTGGGCAGAATATTGCATGAGAAATTGACTTCGCCCGAATCGGGACAAATCATCGCGGATCTGGCCTCAGAAATTGGCGACCTGGATGCAGATGACGAAATCGCCCGGGAAGTCAAGGTGGCAAAACGATCTTACGACCGCATGACTAAAATCCCCACCGAAAAAATGATGGAGTTTTACAAAACCACTACCATGGCGCATTGGGCTTGGCAGAAGGCGCGCGAAGAAAACGATTATGCCAGTTTTGAACCGCATCTCAGTCATATTGTCGCGCTGATGCGGGAATTCTCTGAGGCTTACGCACCCTATGACCATCCGTACGACCCATTGCTGGATCAATATGAGCCGGGAATGAAGACCGCGGATGTGAAAGCAATTTTTTCGGCGCTAAGGCCACGTCAGGTGGCATTGCTGCAAGCTATCGCTGCAGCTCCGCAGGTGGAAAATGGCTTCATTAAGCAGCACTACCCCTTTGAAGACCAACGCCGATTTGGAGATTACGTCAGCCGGTTGATGGGTTACAACTTTAATCAGGGGCGGGTCGACCTGGCAGCCCATCCTTTCACGACCAGCTTCGGCCACCATGACGTGCGCATCACCACTCGCTTCCTCAAAGACGACGGCATGTCAGCCCTCTTTAGCACCATGCATGAGACCGGCCATGCCCTGTATGATCAAGGCATCGGCCAGCGCTACCATGGCACCAGCCTTGGTTCAGCTGCTTCTTTGGGTACCCATGAATCCCAGTCGCGCCTGTGGGAAAATTTGGTCGGTCGCTCAAGAGACTTCTGGCAATTTTGTTACCCGATCATGCAGATGCTTTTCCCGGAATACCTGGGCAATGTCAGCCTGGAGCAATTCTATCGTGGCATCAATCAGGTCAAACCCAGCCTAATCCGCGTCGAAGCCGATGAAGCCACCTATAATCTGCACATCATGCTGCGTCTTGAGCTTGAAATCGGGCTCATCGAAGGCTCGCTGAGCACCAAAGACCTTCCGGAGCTTTGGAACAGCCGCATGCAGGAATATCTGGGAATTACACCCGATTCAGATAGCAACGGTGTCTTGCAAGATGTGCATTGGTCCGGTGGGATGATTGGTTACTTCCCCACTTACGCGTTGGGCAACCTGATTTCCGCCCAGCTTTGGGCAAAGATGAACCAGGACCATCCTGAAATCCCGCAGGAGATGCGCTCTGGTCAGCTGGGCACTATTCTGGGCTGGCTGCGAGAAAATATCCACCAGCATGGTTCCCGCTACGATTCGCTGGATCTGGTGCAGCGGGTCACCGGTGAGCCGCTTAACCCCGATTACTACATGAACTACCTTTCCCAGAAGTACTCGGACATCTACCAGCTCTAATTCAATACCCGGTAAACAAATACAAAAACAGCAGCGCTCTGGCTGCTGTTTTTGTTGAGTTAGAAGATTGATTCAAGGAGTTGCGGTCGGTTCTGGCGTCGGGGTCGGGAGTGGGGTTTCACCGGAGGGGTCATGAACATAGACGTAATCACCAATCTTGGCCCAGTTGTAAACCCATTGGGCATCCCCAGGGAACATGTTCACACAGCCGTGGGATTGTTTGAAACCCAGAAGTGCCGGCCAGTAAATACCATGAATTGCCTGAGCGCCATTGAAGTACATCGTCCACGGGACGCTTTCAAGGTAATAGAAATCTGATTTATCGCGGGCATATGAACCCTGCATAAAGCCCGTCTGGTGCACCTCATAAATTTGGTACACCCCCGGGTCGGTATAGAGCTCACCCGAACCGGTTGCGATCAGCGCGGCGAAGCGCAGTTCGCCGCCCTCATACACCGCCAAAGTCTGGTTGGACAAATCGATATTGATCCAGCGGTCGCCTTCCACACCCGCAGGTACACTGGTATCTACATGCAGCCGTCTGGCTTTGAGCGAGGGGACCCATTCCCCGGGTCCAATTTCATACCATTCATAATCATCAGCATATTGAGTCTGATAGACTTGAAAAACGGCGTATTTATCCAGCTCCCGCGCGGTTGTCGGATAAGCAAAACCCGGCCCGCTGTAGCTGGGGGTGGGGTTAACCGTCCATCCAAAGTCATTATTGGGCGTTGCTGAAAATTCCAGCCCCTGCCAGCGTGGCCAGGAATAAAAAGGCGCTGCTTCTACCCATCCCCCCGATTCAGTCAAAACGAACACACGCCCGCCGGATTCGCGCGAGCTGAGCATTGTGACATAACGGGAGGCACCGGCCGGGATAGTACCGATCACATTGGTCCCTGCGATGGCATCGTCAAGGCTGGCATAAATCGGCGCTTCACCTGAGCTATTGATGCGTGCCAGGTATGCCGGAAGCTCGGTTAGTTTGGGGTCCGGTGATGCGGCCGGAAGCTCGCGAATTGGATACGGAAACCCCTGCTCACTGAGCGCTTTCACCGACTGCGAAGGCCCAAGGGGCAAACAGCCAGCCGGCTGGTCAGAGTAGAGGCCGGGCTGACAGAGCGGCGGGTCGTAAACTGTTCCGCCCTCCAAGGCGTTGGCATTGGCCTGCACGCTGCTGAAGACAGCTGCGCTCACCAGCAGCGCGAGACAAAAGGCAAACCATTTGTTTCTCATTTCTTCATTATAAACGCGCCTGAAAGCGCTCGCTCTGCGCATACAAGCTGTACCCCCCAGCGCTATTGCCGGCTGCAGGAATTCGCTGCGGTCAGGCACTCCGTAAACCAAATAAAAATAGTAAAATTCATACATATGTGTTGCCCGGAGGTGACAGATGAAATTCCCGATTTATCACGTTGATGCTTTCGCCGTGCAGCCGTTCCGGGGAAACCCCGCTGCAGTGTGCCTGCTGGAGAAACCCCGCGACCCGGCCTGGATGCAGGCAGTGGCTGCGGAGATGCGCCTCTCGGAGACCGCTTTTTTGTCCCCCGAATCCGATGGATATAGCCTGCGCTGGTTTACCCCCACCACTGAGGTGGAGCTTTGCGGGCATGCCACCCTGGCCAGCGCGCATATTCTCTATGAGTTTGGCTTCTTCGAACCGGAGGAGACCATTCATTTTTATACTGCCAGTGGCCCGATTACCTCCAGCTTTAACCATGGCACCATCGAGCTGGATATGCCGCGCCGCGACCCTCAGCCCTATCAGAGCAGCCCTTTGATCCAAGACATCCTGGGGATGGAACCAGCAAACGTTATGGAATTCGAAGGGAAGCAGCTTTTGGTCGAGCTGCCCAGCCAGGCAGATGTGGAGCACTTCGTCCCGGATTTTCGCAAGATCACCCAACTGGAACACCCCGATTTTTTGATTACCGCGCCCGGGGATGGCGTGCGCTTTGATTTTGTTTCGCGCTTTTTCTCTCCGCGCAGCGGCATTTATGAAGATCCGGTAACTGGGATGGCGCATTGCATCCTGGGTCCATACTGGGCAGCCAGGCTGCAAAAATCTAAATTTCATGCCTATCAGGCTTCTGCGCGGGGCGGAGAAGTTTGGGTCCGGCTCGGTAGCAACCGGGTCTACCTGGGCGGCAAAGCCGTCACCGTGTTTGCCGGCGAATTGCTTCATCAGCGCGATTGATAGGGCTTAATCTCAAGGCGGTCAGCCCCATAACCAACCAGCCGCCTAATAATTCAGGTTTAAAGAAACTGGAGAAAACAGCGATGGAATTGCTCAAGGAAAGAATCCGGCAGGATGGACGCAACCTGGGGAATGGCATCCTCAAGGTGGACCGCTTCATTAATCACCAGGTGGACCCCAACCTGATGGATGCCTGCGGCGCTGAGTTGGCGCGCTTATTCAGCAACACCCCAGCTGACAAGATTTTGACCGCCGAAATCTCGGGCATTGCCCCGGCAATTTTCACCGGCAAGTACCTCCACCTGCCGGTGGTTTACGCCCGCAAGTCCAAACCAATCACCATGCCGAGCGAAGTTTACATCACCGTGGCACCCTCACATACCAAAGGACACAACACAGAACTGATCGTCTCCCCGGAATATCTTGGGCATGATGAGAAAATCTTGATCATTGATGACTTCCTGGCCTCTGGCGCAACGATCGCCGGACTGGTGCGCCTGGCACAAACAGCTGGCGCAAAGGTGACCGGCATTGGCACCCTGGTCGAGAAGACCTTTGAAGGCGGGCGGCAGCTGCTGGCATACCTGGATGTGCCCATCTTTTCACTGGTCACAATTACCTCGATGGATAATGGCCAGATCATCTTCAGCGAAGAACCGGTAGAATAAGCCTATTCATGACTTCCCGCATCCTCATCCTTGATTTTGGCTCTCAATATACGCAGCTTATTGCCCGGCAGGTGCGCGAGCTGAACGTTTTTTCGGAGCTGCTGCCTTGGGATGCCCCGCGCAGTCAGGCGCTGCAGCCCGAAACGCAAGGGATAATCCTCTCCGGCGGCCCCAGCTCGATCTACGCGCCTGGCGCTCCGCAGCTGCCTGATTTTGTTTTGGAGAGCGGGCTGCCCGTCTTGGGCATTTGCTACGGAATGCAGGCGCTGGCGGAAGCCCTTGGGGGCGCTGTCAGTGCCTCTGACCGCCAGGAATACGGACTGGCAGAAATTGAAACCGTGCTGCAAAACCCGCTGCTGGCCGAGACTGTAGGACCGGTCTGGATGTCACATGGTGACCGGGTTGAGGTGTTGCCCCCCGGGTGGGTCAACCTGGCCTCGTCGGCCAATACGCCAATTGCCGCGATGGCTGATGCTTCGATGCACCGCTTTGGGCTGCAGTTTCACCCGGAAGTGCGCCACACCCGCAGCGGTAAACAGATTTTGCAGCACTTTGTGATCGATATTTGCGGCTGTATACCAGATTGGACCCCGCGCTCCATCGTCAGCCGCGCCATCACCGAGATTCAGGGGTTGGTTGGCGATGCCCATGTGCTCTCGGCCCTCTCGGGCGGCGTGGATTCAGCGGTGGCCACCAGCCTCGTCAGCCGTGCTCTTCCGGGTCAGGTGCATGCCGTTTTTATCGATACTGGCCTGCTTCGTCAGGGCGAGGCGCGCCAGGTGGAAAGCACCTTCCGCCCGCTTTTGGGCAATCACTTTGTGATCAGGGATGCGGCCCCACGCTTTTTTAAAGCCCTGCGCGGCGTCACCGACCCGGAGAGCAAACGCAAGATTATTGGCGAAACCTTCATCCGCGAATTTGAGGATGCCGCTCGTGCTTTAGGCCAGATCGACTTTTTGGCCCAGGGAACGATTTACCCGGATGTGGTCGAATCGAGCGGCAGCGGTGCAGCAAAAGCCCAGCGCATTAAAGCTCACCACAACGTTGGTGGGCTGCCGCCCGACATGCAACTGCGCCTGGTTGAACCGCTGCGCCTATTGTTTAAGGATGAGGTTCGGGCGGTTGGAACCGAACTTGGTTTGCCACAGGAACTCATCTGGCGGCAGCCTTTCCCCGGGCCGGGCCTGGCGGTGCGCTGCCTGGGTGAGGTCACCTCCCAGCGCGTGGAAATACTGCGCGCTGCCGATCAGATTTTCACCGAAGAGCTGCGTCTGGCAGATTTGCTGCAAACCCATGAGGATCAAGCCAGCAAACTGAGTGGCACTTCTCAAGCTTTTGCAGTTCTGCTGCCGGTGCACAGTGTCGGCGTGATGGGCGACCAGCGGACCTATGCCGAAACTCTGGCCCTGCGAGCCGTCACTACAACCGATTTTATGACTGCCGATTGGGCGCGCCTGCCGCAAGAGCTTTTGGCACGGGTCTCCAACCGCATTGTCAACGAGGTGCCAGGCATTAATCGGGTGGTTTACGACATTACCTCCAAACCACCAGCAACCATTGAGTGGGAATAAGCTGCTCCTCTTTATTAAAGCCTGCATCCCATAACTTAATCACATTTTATAGGAGAATTATTATGGAAAATTTTTACAGGGAATTTGGCGGTCTTTTTGGGGGAATCACATTGCTTTGTGTGCTCGCCACGGCGCTGCGGGCAGCCATGAAAAAGTATTACAAGGATCAAACCAAAAAAGGTCAGAAATTATCGGACTCATTCATGAAAGTTTATAACTGGGTTCGTAAAAACCACCGAACAATCGGCCTGGTCGGTTTGGGAGCCGTACTGCTGCACTTGACCTGGCAGGTTATTTTCGTGCGGCTGAGCTTCACCGGCGTTGCCGCGGCGGTTTTGCTGATTGCTCAAACCATCTTGGGCTTTTCGCTGCCCAAACATAAAGGCGAAGCGCACCATAGATGGGCCAACGCGCATCAAGTGTTGGGAATTGTGCTGGTCGTGACGGTTTTAAGTCACCTGGCATTCAAGCTGTAAAAAAGCAGCGCTCAGCCGCTGCAAACTGACAACAAAATAATAGCGAGCGACCACTTTCCGCCGAAACTTATACGCCATTCCGGATTTTTGGTCAGAATATTGCCAATGCGTTAACATAAAATGAATGCAAGGTCGTTATACTTTAAACTAAGCCGGGCGAGTCGAAAAGCGCCCTGCCAGAAAGGTCAAAATGGACTACAGTAAACTTTTTTCCAAAGCCTGGCATTTCTTGGGCCGACACAAAATCTTGTGGCTTTTCGGCCTGCTTGCCGGTACAGTGACCCTGGGGGGCGGCGGGCAAGGTTTGCGCGTGGTCATTCCCGGGCCAAACGGCAGCGGTCTACAAGGCTTTTTGCCAGGGATGAGCGGGTCGAATCTTTTTGAGTCTGCCGGAAGCGTTCCGGTCTGGTTCTGGGTGCTGCTGGCCATGGGCTTGATCGCTTTCGTTTTTCTGGCGGCCATCGTCGGCTTTTTTGTCTCGGCTTTGGGTCAGGCTGGGCTCATTCGCGGGACGATCTTGGCCGATGAAAAGCAAGACAGCACGCCGCTTCAGTTTAAGCAGGTTTTTACCAGCCTGAAACCCTACTATTGGCGCTTACTGCTACTGCGGGCTCTGTTAACCGTCGCTGGGACCCTGGCAGCAGCTTTGCTGATGCTTCCGCTAATTTTGTTGATCATCTCCACCTTTGGCTTGGGGCTGCTGTGCCTGGTGCCACTTTCCATCGTCCTCATTCCGCTGGGCTGGCTGCTGCAGTCATTTTTCACCAACATCGCTATCGCCATGCTGGACGAAAACCTCGGAATCATGGCAGCAGTTGAGCGTGGATGGCAGGTGACCACAGCAAACATGGGCCCGATGCTGGCGATTTCAGCTGTTTTAGCCCTCATCAATCTGGTGAGCACCTTGCTTTTTATGGCGCCGTTATTCCTGGCAGCGCTGCCAGCCTTGTTGGCCCTCCTGGGGCGCTGGCAGGCACTTCAAGGCGCAGCCGTCATGGTTAGTGTGATCGCGTTCATCCTCTGCACTGTACTCGCGATATTCGGCAGCGCCTTGCTGAGCGCATACAACTTCATCGTGCGCACATTGGCCTTCCGCGCTTTGAAAGACAAGCCGGCCGCAGAAACTCTGGTAGATGCAACAGAACCACTCGGGGAGGCAAGCGCGGCACAGCCGATGCCCCCCGCCCCGAGCTCCGATCAGCCCGTCGCAGGCTAACAGCGATCAACATTTAGGTCTGGCATTGTCACAGTCAGCTAAGAACCTGGCACGCTTTGCAAGCGCCCTGCTGGCAGTCATGCTGGCAGCAGGGGCGCTGCGCTCCAAAGCCTACGCGCAGCCCGAACCACCCCAACCTCAGCTGCTTTTAAGAGCGCCTGACACGCGCGATTTTCCGTTAATCCGCGCCTCGTTTCAAATCTCGGGCATTGCTGAAAATCCCTCGGGTTGGATCGACACAGAAGCGGTGCGCATTATTGAAAACGGAACCCCAATTGCGCCCGACGATGTCCGCGTCGATTACACCGGCCTGGATTTTGCCGTTGCGCTTAACCCCAGCCTCTCATTGGCTCTGCGTGACTCTCAAGGCATTTCTAACTTTGAAAACATGTTGGCGCGGCTCGGCCAACTTTCCACCCGCTTCACTGCTGGAGCGGGAGACCAATTCAGCCTCTTTATCAACGGGGATGAACCAGCCCTAAACTTGAGCAGCTATGAATCATTTTTCAGCAGCCTGACCGATTACCCGGCCAACATGCGCCAGATGACCCCCAGCCTGGAAAGCCTGACCGCCGCAGTGAACATGCTCAGCGCACAGCAACCCGGGCGCGACCGCATATTGATCTACCAGACCGGCTATATCGGCCAGGATGATTGGACGCGCTTTGCTGAAATGCTCGCTCTGGCAGCCGAAAATCGCGTTTCAGTCTACGTCTGGATGGTGATGGATGCTGCCGTCTTGGGGTCCGGCTATTTTGAAGATATGCGCCTGCAGGTGGAAGCCACAGGCGGCAGCCTGGCTCCGTTGACCGGCAGGGAGGAGGTGCCCGACCCGGCCGATTATTTGGCGGGGAAAGGCTACACGATCACAGCGAGCTATCAGTCTCAGGCCCGTTCCAGTGGCAGCCAGTCGCTTGTCATAGAAGTCAGCACACCAACCTCCGGCCTGGTGCGTTCCGACTCAACCACTTTTGACCTGCAGATCGAACCCCCCAGTCTCAGCTTCATCAACCTGCCGGCACAACTAACGCTGACTTTTTCCGAAAAGGACCAGCTGCTGACCGCCTCACCGCAAGAGCTTGCAATTGAAGTGCAGATCGCCTTCCCGGATAACCGCCCACGCGAACTGGCGCAGGCCAGCTTATGGGTCAACGGGGTAATGGTACAAAAAAACAGTCAGCCGCCTTATGGCAGTTTTTTGGTAGACCTGGCGGAATACCGCTATTCGCAGGAACTTACCCTGCAGGCCCGCCTGACCGACGAACTTGGGCTGGAAGGTCGCACGGAACTTACTACCATCCCATTGACCGTCACCGACCTGGTAAAGCCGAGCGGGAACTGGCTTGCTTCTCCCTGGCTTTGGATTGGCGCAGCGGCCGTCCTGCTGGCTGCCGGGGTGGTCTTTTTGCTGCCAGTGCTCAAGAAACAGCGAGCCTCCGCCGGGGGAGAGAATCTGCCCAATCCGTCAGCGCCCGAGCTTCCGGCCGACTGTCTGGCCAACCTGGCACGCCTGGGGCCAGACAACCAGCCAGCGGCGGAAAAACCTCTCCAAATCCGCCATGAAGTGACCTTGATCGGCAGCGATCCTGAGCTGTCGGACCTGACGCTCAATGACCCGTCCATCGAGGCGGTACAAGCCCAGCTGCGAGTCAACCCGGATGGGAGCGCACGCCTGACGGACTTTAATAGCAAGAGCGGGACTTTTATCAATTTTGAGCCGGTTACCCCGCGCGGTGCGGAGCTGCATCATGCAGATATTGTTCAGTTTGGCCGGCTCACATTTCGCTTTTCGCTCAATCGGCACTATAGGGTCGGCCAGCCGGTGAAGTCAACATCCTCCGCCAACGGAAAACCTCCCGCAGCCAGTGGCGGGCATTGAGCGTTCCCTCCGGGCGAGCAAGTACAACTACCGATGGGCCGCCGCACGCGAGTGATTCGCTGCGCCGGTCGCCAATATTAACCAGGCTACGCTGGAAGAAGACCTTTTTTCGTTTGCCTGCATACCGGTTCTATGATAAAATGTCTGCTCTACGGAGGGATGGCCGAGCGGCTCAAGGCGCCTGTCTTGAAAACAGGTATAGGGAAACCTATCGTGGGTTCGAATCCCACTTCCTCCGCTCGGGAATTATTTCCGTTACTGGGGAGGTGCCAGAGAGGACGATTGGGGCCGCCTGCTAAGTGGTTGTCGGAGTAAAATCCGACCCAGGGTTCGAATCCCTGCCTCCCCGCCTCTTAAATAAAACATCCTATCGGATGTTTTTTTATTTTTGGTTGAAAATCCTGCTCTGTTAAACTTGGCAACACTCGTTCGAGTGATAATCGGCCGGCCCGATATGGTCTTTCGAGTCGCTTAACTCATGGCTGGTCGTGGTCTCAGCATGGCTTCGTGGGCATATGCCCTGCAGGCTGCTCACACCCGCGCGCATTGTGCCAAAAAACCGCAGGGTTGAAATTCAGAAAAGATGATACGGTCGCCCTCGAGAAAGGGGTAAGCTGCTGAATTGTTTGGTTTGGCTCTCGTAAAACACCAGTGGCTGTCATTCGATAGCCACTGGTGTTCAAAATGAGAGCCTCAGGCCGCATCCAAAATGCGGCGCTCACCCTGCAAAGCCCGGATGGAAGCTGCATCTTGCGTGACTTCAAGGGTGCCACGATAGTTTCCCGCTTCGTCTCGCATGGCATAATAGCGGATCAGCACGAATTTAGGGCCCATCTGAATCCAGAAATCAGCCTGATCGCGCCGGCCAGCGCGAAAGTCTTGCAGGATCTGCTCGACAACATGCACACTCTGCGGCGGATGGCAATTTTGCACTTTGCGCCCGATGATGGCGGCGGTGCGGGTGAAAATGCGTTCCCGGGTTTGGGAGAAATAGCGCACTTCGTCGTTTTCATCGACAAAGGTGATGTCTACCGGCAGCCGCCGAAGCATCATGTCTATTTGTTCTGCGCTCAATGCGCCGGTGTTCAGGCCAATCTGACCGGGGCGGGCCAGCGGAGGCTGAGTTGGCGCCGTGTTGGGCTGGGCCGTGCTTTCCACAGCAGAAGCTGGCGCTGCCTGCATAGAGGGCTGCTGCGCTTTTTGGGCTGGCGTGGCACCGGTCATTCCTTCCCGTAGGCTTTCGCTGGAAATTTCCTGCCATTCGGCTTCAGTGAGCAGCGACAGCGCTTCAGGGATCAGGATCTTTTCTTCTTTGTACATCATTTCCCGCACCTGGCTGATGACTAAACCCGCCGCATTGCTGACGGCTGCAGCTTGCGGCGCTTGAGCCGACAATAAATCGCTCAACTGTTTAATCTGGCTGCGGATTTGATTATGAACGCCCCACATCACTTTTGATGGGCCCTCAAAACCGTGTTTCTCCAGGTAAGGGAACAACAGGTTTTCTTCAAAACTGTATTGTTCTTCAACGATCGCCAGGCTGCCGGCAGTCTGGCGCAGCCCCTCCAGCGCCAGGCGCTCACCGGCATTGAGCGCCGCGTTTTGACTCTCCATTGCCTCCAAAACCCTGGCGATCACTTCGTTTTTCAGCCGCATCGCGAAAACGGGATGACCAGGTTGTGACTCAGGTTCGGGCTGGTTTTCAAGTCCGTCCTGAAAGACTGCTACATGCAGATCGCACAGCTTTTGAATCTCGGCGACCGGCAAACCTTCTTCGATCACTTCCCGCTCAGCTGCGGCGATGTCTGCAGCGCTGGCCTGAGCGATGATTTCCCCGAATTCGGAGCGCAGCGCTTCCATCGGCACGCCTTGGTGCAGCTTGCGGATGATGCCTTTCAGGGCTTCTTTGCGTTTGGCAGTATTGTTCAAATATTCGCTCACGATTTCTCCTATAATGAGTCCCAGGTAATGACAAACGGGCAATGCAGCGCGCCTTCCGGGCAAGCTTCCTCGCAGACCGCACAGTAGGTGCAGCGGGTGGGGTTGGCAAATACAACCGCGCCTTCAGCAGGAAGTTCAACAACCAGCTCAGGGCAGGCTTTGACGCAAGCCCCGCAGCGGGTACATTTTGCTTCTTCCAGTTCAGGCAATTTTGGCCGGTAGTGCTTTTCCATTGCGCCTCCATTATAGAGTTGGGCAAATGATTTGGCTGTGATTTAAGTCACACCCTACGCGCCCCGATGGCTGCCACCCGCCAGAGCTTCTAATGCCAGCCGGTCACGCAGCCGGATTTCATGGTGCACCCGCGTCAGCCAGCCTTGGTCTTCAAACTCGCGCAGCAGGCGCGCGACCACTTCGCGCACCGTACCAATTTCTGCGGCAATCTCAACCTGGGTGAAACCGGGACCGGCATTGGAGCCAGCGTGGCGAATGAGGCAAGCCGCCAGCCGGCAGCGCACATCTGAGAGGCTTAGGCTGGCTGCCAGCTCCAGCAGCGCCGCGTCCCGCCCGGCGAGATGGCACAGAAGTTCTTGGGTGAACCGTGGCTCCGTGCGGATTAACTGCCAAAACAAGGCGATCGGGAACTTTAGAATCTCTGTTTGTCCTGATGCGCGCACCTGGGCGGTAAAGCAAGGGCAGTCCTGCGTTAACAGGGCGGTCAGGTTGATCAGTGCGCCCACTTCCAGCCGCTCGAGGATCTGCTCGCGGCCATCTGCAGAAACGCGGCTGAGGGTTACCCCGCCTTCAAGCAGTAGGAGGGCCACCACGGCTGGGTCGCCTTCAAAGGCGATATATTCAAAGTTGTCATAGTGTGAAATGCGTCCGTCTGCAAGCAATTTCAGCTGTGCCGCCAGTGAAAGACCTGCCAGAAGTGGCAGATCTGGTAGCTCACCCAACTGACCCGCGGATGTTTTCACCAGCTGCCCAGATTGAGCCTCAGGGATAAGGCAGGCCGTAAAGATTCATTTTTCAGCGGGCGTTTTCGCAGCGCTAAAAAATGGCAATCAATTTTGCAGGGCAGGCCAGACATGGCACTCAACCGAATCACGCTCTCAATTTTTGTTAAATGTGTGTTGATTATAAAGGGATTCCTGTCATCGCGAGCACGGCATTGTTGTCATCGCGAGTGCGACATTATTGTCATCGCGAGGCACCATATTGTCATCGCGAGGAACGTGGCGATCTCGCCTTTAACCGCCGGCAAACAGCGAAAAGAAAGATTGCCACGCAGGCAATTTCTGTCATCGCGAGGCACGATATTTCTGTCATCGCGAGGAACGTGGCGATCTCGGTTGTGCAGAGCAGGCAAACAGCGAAAAGAGAGATTGCCACGCTACGCTCGCAATGACAAAACGAATTCGCAGGCCTACCTTAGCATGTCATCGCGAGGAACGAAGCGATCTCGCCTTTCTGTCATCGCGAGTGCGACATTTCTGTCATCGCGAGTGCGACATTTCTGTCATCGCGAGGAACGTGGCGATCTCGGTTGTCCAGAGCAGGCAAACAGCTAAAAGAGAGATTGCCGCGCTTCGCTCGCAATGACAAAACTATCCTGTCAATGCGGGGCCAGAAGCGATCTCGGTTGTGCAG
>DAOUFF010000041.1:0-57487 GCA_034430195.1 Anaerolineaceae bacterium
TGTGCCCTCTGGGTATGGCAATCTCGGGTTTACGGGGCTTGCAAACAAAAAAGCGAGATTGCTTCGTGCCTCGCAATGACAGCCGATGTCATCGCGAGCGCAGCGCGGCGATCTCGGTTGTGCGGGGGTGGCAAACAAAAAAGCGAGATTGCTTCGTGCCTCGCAATGACAGAATCTGCACTCGCAACCCCCAAAGGGGGCTTTGACAGGATTTACGCGAGATTGCTTCGCAGGCTCGCAATGACAGAATCTGCGCTCGCAACCCTCAACAGGGCTTTGACAAGAAGGAACGGAATCACCCATTTGCCACCGCTTGCACCACCCCAAAAAGCCATTTTCGAGATGGTATACTTCCCCCCATGCAAAAACAAAACCGCCCGCTGCTTATCGCCTTCATCATCACCGCTCTGCTGCTATGCTGCCTGGTCATTATCCTTCTGACAGGCGCCTTCACCTTTTTGCGCGCCCAGTCCTCCTCCGAACCAACCTCAACCTCTCCATCTGAAACCCCTCAGGCTGGCAATGAGCTGAACACCTCACTGCAAGAAATTGAAACCCAAGTCAGCCAACTTCGGGAGTTAACCCTGTCCAACCCGTTGCCGCTGGAAGTGCTGACCCCTGACGAGCTGGCCAACACCGTCAGAGAAGAATTCTTCGCAGACTACAGCGCTGAAGAAGCCGCCCAAGATGTCCACGGCCTCAGCCTACTGGGCCTGCTGCCCGCAGACTTTGACCTCTTGAACTTTTATCAGGCATTGTATGCCGAACAAATCGCCGGATATTACGACAACGAAAAACAGACAATGTTCGTCGTGAGCGGCCAGGAATTTGGAGGCATCGAGCGTAGCACATTCGCTCACGAATACGTGCACGCCCTGCAGGATGGCCATTTTGGCTTTGAAGAAAATATGCGCTACTCAGATGAATACTGCGACCAAGACAGTGAGCGCTGTGCAGCATTGCAGGCACTTATCGAAGGCGACGCTGTCTTGGGCGAGAGCATGTGGCTTCAAAATTTTGCCACCAGCCAGGATATCAGCGATATCCAAAACTTTTACAACTCCTACCAATCCCCAGTCTGGGATTCTGCGCCCACTTATATGCAGCTTGACCAAAGTTTTGCCTACCAGCAGGGCTTTGAATTTGTGCAATACCTTTACAACTCCGGCGGCTATGCCGCGGTGAACCGTGCCTTTGTCGAAGAACAACCGCTCTCCACTGAACAAATCATGCACCCCAGCCGCTATCCCACCGATCGCCCTGCCCAAGTGACGTTGCCCAACCTGGCTGAAGCACTCGGTAAAGACTGGGAAGCTTGGGAGGAAGACAGCCTGGGTGAATGGTACACCTACCTGGTCCTTAGCTCAGCCTATGATTCCGGGCAACGGCTGCAATCTGACCGCGCCAGCGCCGCCGCTGAAGGCTGGGGCGGAGATCGTTACATGCTGCTCACCAACGCCTCCAGCGCAGAAAACGCCTTCGTCCTCACTTCGGTCTGGGATACTCCAGCTGATGCACAAGAAGCTTTTGAAGGGTTTGATGCATATCTGAGTTTACGCTTCGGTGACCGTGACAAACTGGGTATGTACGTGGGTGATGCGCAATTCAGCGACCTGCGCCTGAGCGGACAAGGGCAGCTGACGTGGGTTGTCACCGACAGCGCTGCCTCTTTGAGTGCGCTTCAAACCGTCCTTTGGCCGTAAGAAGGTTCCCAGCGGGCGGCGAAAATGCCTCGAAGAAAAACCCAAACGCCTCTACAGATAGAGCGGATCAGCGCAATTCTTTTTGATGTAGACGGCACGCTTTCAGATAGCGATGACCGCATGGCAGAAACCGCCCACGCCATGCTCGGGTTCCTGCACCCACTCTTGGGTGACGATCTTTCCCGCCGGTTAGCGCGCTGGCTGGTGCGCAATGCAGAAAGCCCCGCCAATTTGCTGTTGGAATGGGCCGACCGCCTGGGCGTCGATCACTTCTTCGCCCGCTTTCTGGACCGGCGGGCACAAATTGACGCCCCGGCAGCCACCCCAACCGATTTTCCGGTGATCCCTGGCGTGCCAGAAATGCTGGCTGAGCTTTCAATAAAATTCCCTCTGGCAATTGTTTCCGCCCGAAACAACCTGACCACGCGCCTGTTCCTCAGCTTGAACCATCTGGATGGTTACTTTCCGGTAGTGGTCACCTCACAAACCTGCACGCGCACCAAGCCCTTCCCCGATCCGATTCGGTTCGCCGCCAAAGAATTAGGTGTACATGTCAATGAGTGCCTGATGGTCGGCGATACGGTAACCGATGTTCGGGCTGCACTCGCCGCTGGGGCGCAGTCGCTCTCCGTCCTGTGTGGGTTTGGCACCAAAGCGGAACTTGAGCGAGCTGGTACTCAGCAAATTTTGGAAAGCACCGCCAATTTGATGGCATTTTTGGAGAACCAGCCTGGCTGAACGGCTGACTTAATCCTTGCCAGTATTTATTGAAGCGGCCAGAGCGGCTTGTTCAACGACCTGGATCTTCCCGCCAGGGAGCTGGTCATCCAATGTGGCAACGTTGCGGATGAGGAGGCCTGCAGTACCCATCAACAGGCATGAAACGCCCGCCACAATATACCAGATCTGAATCCCCAGACGGTCTGCTATCGGAGCAGCTAAAACAAGGCCAATCGGCGAAGCACCCATCGTCAAGCTGTTCATGATGGTAAAGACCCTGCCTTGCATCTCAGGTGGGATTTTTGCCTGCACCAGCGCTCCCAATGTGCCATTAGTAAAAGCGTTTGAAATCCCGACCAGGGCCATCAGCGCCAGGGCATAATTGTATCCTGCAGGTGGAACCAGGCCCAACATGAGGATGCCGATTCCCATTCCTAGCAAACCAGCCATCGTAGTCGTTATTTTTCGCTTGAAACCACCCCAAACGCCCAAACACAGACCACCGGCAATGATGCCAAACCCAAAGGCTGACTCGAGCCAGGCCAATTCCTGCGCGCCTTTTCCATAATGACCGGTGACCAGCAGCGGCATCAGCTGAAAGCCAGGAAGTGAAAGCATATTGATCAAACTTGCACCAATCAGAAGGGTCAACATGCCCGGCCAGGTGGCTACATAGCGGGCTCCGCCTTTGACGTCTTCCCAGACCTGACGCGGGCCGCTCCCTTCCACAGCCAATTCACGTTTGGGCTGAGGTACGGTCACGAAGAAAAGCAAAAGCGAAATGGCCAATGCTGCGGTCACGATATCTATAGCCAAAACGCTCTGAATCGGCAAGACTTCCATCAGCAAAGCGCCCAAAGGTGGCGAGACGATGTTAATCGTGCCGTAGAGCGCCTGATTGATCCCACTGAGCCGAGAATATTGTTCTCGCGGCACCAGAAGCGAGATGGAAGCAGACAATGCCGGACCCTGAAAGGTGCCACATAGCGCTCGGATGAATAAGACAGCGTAAATATGCCAAATTTGGATGGCATCCAGTGCAAACAAGGCGACCAAAACAAGGGTTGCGAGCGTGACACCCAAATCGGAGAGGATTATCGTTTTTTTGCGGTTCCAACGATCAACCAGCGCGCCGGCAAATGGGCCAATGATCACCCCCGGAATGAGGGCGACGAAGGTAGCCGTGGCCAACACGCCTGCCGAACCAGTTTTTTCAGTCAGATACCAGACCAGCGCAAACTGGACCAAGCCACTTCCGAGCATGGAGACAGCCTGGCCAATCCATAATGGCAAATAGTTACGCAGCCAGTGTTCCGGAAGCGGTGGGGTTGGGTTTGAAGCAGAAGTTTCCATCAGCTGAGTTATGTTCCTTAGGTTGCATTCGTTCAGCCATTATACTTGCCCGCACTCAAGTCAGGTAATACACCAGCAAAAAATGATCAATATGGGATTCTTATCCAAATCGTTCACCCGCCTGTGGTCGCCTCCGGCGCTGCCAGAGCCAGCCCAGTACTGCCGTGCTGCAGGCCATTTGCTTCTGGCAAAGCGTGCGCGCTCAACCCGGCCCGAAAGCCTGGTGCTGCGGAATGTACCAATAGTTCAAAATTGGGGTGACTCTATGCCCGGTTAAATGTGGCGTTTATTGCCCCATTGGGAAGCCGCTGATGGCTCTGAAAAGCGGGCGCAGCGTATATCGAATCCAACAGCCAGCAAGCGGTTGATCAACAGAAGGTTTTTTTTGTCAGTAGCCTTCACCGGAACTTAGGTTATTGCTGAGCGGCGAGTTGCTGGATTTCAATTTCTTCATTGGTGAGAGCTTCAACCGTCAATCCGTGTGGCTCGGGTTTGCCCTGAGCGTTGACATGCACAAAGGTAATAAAACCATCGACAGTCAGTTCTTCTCTAGTTTCGGCGCGAATGTAGGCAACCAGGCGCGTCCGGCCAGCCAAAACAATCCGCGATTCGAAGCGCACCACCTCACCGGCCTGAACCGGGCGGCGGAATTGCATCCCGTGGATCTTTAGACACAGAATCTCCTCAGCGGGCAGAAGGTCTGAGGCGGCGATAAAGCCAGCTTCTACCAGCCATTCCGCCCCTCGCCCGGCATACAACGTCCGGTGATGATTTAAATCCTCACTTTTGACGAGATGGTGAACGACCATTGTTTTCATCCGCATATAGGCCTCTTATTCCGGAAGGAACAGTTTAAAATTATCGAAAGCAACTTTAAAATTAGGATGGCTATAGGTGCCGGCAATCAGCCCGACTTGACCAGGCGTAAATTGAGGGTCGGCAATTTCTGCCAAAAGGGAACCATTGACCGCTAGGGCCAGCCCGCCCGTCCCGCAGGTCGCATTGAGGTTGTATGGGCCTCCAGCGGCCAGTTCTTCGGCGTAGGTCCAGTCGACCAGGTATTGATAGTCGTCACCAAGTTGTTTCCAGATGGTGAAATAGCCATCTTCGCTGATCTCGAGAACGGTAAAATGGGAGTCATCTGTAACCCCGCAGATGAAGCCGAAGTCAGAATCGCCGGTATTCTGCAGCACACGCGCATCCGCCTCGAGCGTTAGATTGTCATAGGCGTAGTCCAGATCGGACCAAATCAGATAGTCGGTCGTCAGCACTTCAATGGTATATTCCCCATTTTCATAGTCCGTGATGCCTTCTGCCGTAGTGCTGATCGCCCATCCCGAATCCGTATCAGAAAAATCATCCTCAAAGATTAACTGGCCGGTTGCCTGATAGGTTTCGCCCTCCGCTGTGCCGGCCACAATGGAAACCTCCCCAGCCCGGGCCGCTTCGACCAGAGGCAAGGCCAGGTTAATCGGCCGCAGCGCGTTAATGAACCCACCCGTAGGCACACAGGTGTCATTTTCGTCAATGTAGCCATCGCGGTTGGTATCGGCCAGGCGCCGGCAGTCGACGATATCCGCATTATCATTGCCAGACCCCATGTAGGTTGGGACGCCAATCAGCTGGCCGGCCTGGTTCACCGCTAGCCCTCCCGAGTTGCCGCCAGCGATCGTAGCGCTGGTCTTGATAAAAGCACGGTTGCCGTATGTTTCTTCAGAAGTAAAACCGCTCACTTCTCCGCGCGTCAGCGTGATCGTGTCGCCACCGATGGTCGGGTAACCGAGAATCACGATTTCATCCCCCAGCAGCAGGTTGTCGGAATCGCCCAATGGGACGAAGGGCAAGTTCAGGCTGGCATAATCGATTGGATTGCCTTGCATATTGCTGCGCGGCTTGATCACGGCGATGTCGAGGTAGGCATCGGCCTGAACGATGCTGGCATAGTATGTATCCACCGGCGGAACGTCTTGTGCCACGGTCAGGGCGACGATCAGATCCTTGACCTCATAAAAGCGATCAGAGAGAACCACATGGGCATTCGTCAGGATGAGACCGTCCGCCGAAATGATCGTTCCGGAACCGCTCCAGCCGACCTCGTCCTGTCCATCGACTTCTATAATGGCTTTAATTTGTACCACCGCCTGATACGGCACATCGCCAAGCATGGGCGGCGTTGCGGTGGAGGCGTTCCCTGGGGCCCAACCCGGCGGGTTGAGGCCGGCAATGGTCACCTGCATATCGAAGTCATAAGCTCCGCTATCGGTCGTCACGCTGCCCACCCCGGCCAGTGAACCGGTTTGGGACGCTTCAAAGCGAAAAGTAAAGCGTTCGAGCCCGGCAGGAGCGATCGTCAAATCCATGGCGATGACGCCATCCCCGCTGGTGGTACTGCTGAGGGTAAGTGCCGGGTCGGAACCTAAATAGGTTGCGCCTTCAAGGAAGGCGGCAGGCAGGCGGATTTCGGTAACGCGCACATTGTATTGGCTTGAATTGGCAAGCGAGAGCACGACATCGAAGGCGCGTCCCTGTTCGATTTCAGCGGGCGGAGCTTCGAGAGTGACATCGAGCGTACCCACCGAATCGGGCGATTGGGCTGTCAGGCTGCATGCCAGTGTTGCCAGCGCTATGGCGAGAAGTGAGAGAAAAAGCTGGATCTTTTTAGAAGTTTTTATCATTGGGTAACACCATTCCAGGATCTGAGAGACTGCGGTTAGGATATCATAATTGAGGTAGCTACGCAAAAGGATCTGTCGAAGCAGCCATTGCTTGTCAAAGCCCCTTATGGACGTTGCGAGCGCAGGATTCTGTCAGTGCAAACGAAAAAATCTGTCATCGCGAGGTACGAAGCGATCTCTCCTTTTCTGTCAACGCCCCCTTTGGGGGTTGCGAGTGAAGCGCGGCAATCTCTCTTTTGGTTGTTTGCCAGCCCCGTAAACCCGAGATCGCTTCGTACCTCGCGATGACAGGAGGGCGAGCAAAGCGCTGTGGGTGGCTGTCATTGCGAGCCTGCGAAGCAATCTCTCTTTTCTCTGTTTGCCATCGCCGGACGACCGAGATCGCTGCCCTGTTGTCATTGCGAGCCTGCGAAGCAATCTCTCTTTTTCTGTCTGCCAGCTCCTTAAACCCAAGATCGCCACGCTCCGCTCGCGATGACAGAATCCTACGTTCGCGATGACAATGATCCTGTCATTGCAGGCCTGCGAAGCAATCTCTCTTTTTTCTGTCTGCCAGCCCTGAACAACCGAGATCGCTTCGTACCTTGCGATGACAAGAAGGCGAGCGTAGCGTGGTAGTCTCTCTTTTCTCTGTTTGTTGGCAGCTGGAAGGCGAGATCGCTTCGTTCCTCGCGATGACAGAAAGGCAAGTGCAGCGTGGCAATCTCTCTTTTCTCTGTTTGCCAGCCCCGTAAACCCGAGATCGCATCGTTCTTCGCGATGACAGGAGTCTTTGTCATTGCGAGCCTGCGAAGCAATCTCTCTTTTCTCTGTTTGCCAGCCCCGTAAACCCGAGATCGCTTCGTTCCTCGCGATGACAAACCGTGCTGTGCGAGCCTGCGAAGCAATCTCTCTTTTTTCTGTCTGCCAGCCCCGTAAACCCGAGATCGCCACGCTCCGCTCGCGATGACAGAATCCTACGTTCGCGATGACAATGATCCTGTCATTGCAAGCCTGCGAAGCAATCTCTCTTTTCTCTGTTTGCCGGCAGCTGAAAGGCGAGATCGCTTCGTTCCTCGCGATGACAGAAGATGCGCCAGCAATGACAGGGTAAAAGGCGAGATCGCTTCGTACCTCGCGATGACAGAAAGGCAAGCGCAGCGTGGCAATCTATCTTTTCTCTGTTTGCCAGCCCCCTAAACCCGCGGTCGCTTCGTACCTCGCGATGACAGGAGGGCGAGCGCAGCGTGGCGATCTCGATTTTATGCTGTTGGCTAAACCCGAAAGAGAGATTGCTTCGTGCCTCGATATGACGGAAATTACATCCCGATAACTAAAGGGGAATTTTACACAAGAGCTTATAACAAAAAACAATATTTTAAGATTTAGCACGAATGTTACACCAACTTCACAATATTCACAAAGTGAAAGAATATCTTTACAAAGTTTGATTGGACTCAATATTTAAAATATCCCACACAGAATGATATTCTAGGCATTGCATGCTGAGCCGAATTAACTGCTTGGAATATAGTGATCTTTCTGCCCTGACACCAAAAAATTAAAAACCTCTTTCGAGCCCTATAGTCAGACTATGATGCGTTATAAAAATCGCTTCAAGGAGGTTTATTTCGTCAAACGAAACAAGTAAATTTAACTAGCTTGTCTAAATAAAGTGATTGAATGACTGATTCACAGTAAAAAGTCGGAAACGACGAGGCTTGTTTAATCGACGAAAAGGTGAGAATTCTTTCTCGGTTGTTTCATTCTACTTGCATGTTTATTGCATACAAGCTCATAGCCATTTCCATTCCCTTCGGGACAAATACTCCTATTCTAAAATGGTGGTTATTTAGTGCGCAATTGAATTCAGGACATCTACCATCGTTTTTTTGGCCGCAATTCTCGTTTACTCCGGACCAAGAATAATGTATGAGAACATTACCTTTGCAAGATTTCTCATCTGGAAACATTCCTAAGAGGCAAGAATAAACATCACTGATCCATAAGTCAACAACTTTACTCGGGGAATCGACCTTCAATCGGGCAAAATAGTATCCATTGTCGACCAAGTGGCCAATTTCTTCACTGTCCAAATCGCTTTTGAGACTGGGATTGGTACTAACATTCTTGTTCAAATAACAAGGGTTAAATGGATTAAGAAAGAATCTATAGAAATATTCTTTTTCAAGCTCAATTGTATTGTTTCCTCCGCAGGAAAAGCTAATTAATGCTGATGGAATTCTTGTCTGACAGGCTTTCATCTTCATGTCAGTCTCGTCCCCAATATATGTTACAGAAGCAGAGTCTCCTTTATAAATCATATATGAATCTAAACTCCGCCAACTATCTACGCGAAGATAGAACTCCACAATTTTAATTTGATCCTTATTGGGATTTTCCAAAAATAATGAGTTGGATTGTTCCGTTGGTTGAACTATCTCCACTTCGCTAAAATCCTGGAAAAAATAATCGGAATTATCCAATTCGAACAAGTAAGCATCCACCCCAATGCCAGGCATCTTATAAGCATCTTTGCCATCGAACAAACTCAGAAAACCTTCATTTTCTATTCCTGCCGTGATACACCTGTTCAGCGGGTTAGCCTTACAGGCTTGCTCGCTGTAAGCTATTGGAGTGGGTGTAGGTGTGGGTGTAGGTGTAGGTGTAGGTGTGAAAGTTGGTTGAAGAGTGATTGTTATCGTTGGCGACGGGGAAATGGTCGGCGTTTCAGTAGGGGATGGCGTCAACGTTGGTGTAGAAGTGGGCGTTTCGATACGTGGCATTTTGGTTTCGCCCACTATTGGGCCCGTACATGAACACAGAATCAATATTAATAATAGTACCACTACAAATTTGTTTACTCGTCGAACTGTGATCATTTAATCCTTGTTATTTATTTTATTGACGTCAGTTAAATACAATTATTCAACAACAAAAAATCGTTGTAGTTGATGAATGCTAAGCAATTATCTCCCTATGAGTACCAGCAGATGTTTGTTGCCACCAAGTAAAGAATAAAAACAACAACAATAATAATAAAAATGCATATGGATTTATCCTCTTGATTGAAATTTCGTTCTTCTATTTTCGTCGATTTCATGCTTTTTTGCGGGAGCAGGATCCAAAATGTCAGAATTAATGCTACAGAGAAAATAATTAAAATAAAATTTAGATGCCCTGTTAAATTAGGTATTTCATTGATATGCGCAAGTGTCAAGTTAATTGTTGCAACTAGTGCAAAAATATATAATAAGCTGCTCCACCTTAGCAGGCAAAGTAACCTTGATTTATTTTTCGTCACCGGGTCGTCATCCATACTTCTTCGCGCCCACTTTTCTTTATAAAAGTCGAACATCATTGTAAGATAGCCCGCCATTGTAACACCCGCGAGGATTGAAACTGCAGTTAAGAATGGTGTTATAAAAGAATTATAGATTTCCATTTTTTCCCTCTAATCCTTGAATTAAATTGACCAATCTATATTGGCTCCACTTTTCCACCAGCTAATAAAGCCAGATAAAATTATACGATAATAATTTATATTTTTCCGTTCGAAATCTTCCACTCCGTGGCACGCTCATCCTTCCCCCACCTTCTCAGGCTCTACCCGTTTCGCTTATACTTGTGCCATGAACAACGTCCCTTTTGACTTTCCGCTAATCTTTACGGTCAGCGCACTCACCAGCTACCTGCGTGAGCTGCTCGAGAGTGACGAAGTTCTGCAAGATGTCTGGGTGCGTGGGGAGGTCTCCAATTTCTCCCGTTCCCCTTCAGGGCATCTCTACTTCTCCCTCAAAGACTCTGAAGCTCAGGTACGCTGTGTGATGTGGAAAAACGCCGCCCTGCGCCTTTCTTTCCTCCCGCGCGACGGTCTGGCTGTGGAAGCGCACGGCAGCATGAACATTTACCCTGCCAGCGGGCAGGTGCAGCTGTACGTCGACAGCCTGCGTCCGGGCGGCGAAGGCGCTTTGTATCAGGAATTTCTGCGATTAAAAGCCCGCCTTGAAGCAGAAGGGCTGTTTGACCCTGCCCATAAACGCCCGCTCCCTCCCCTGCCGGCGCATATCGGCATCGTGACCAGCGCGACCGGTGCAGCGCTGCAAGACATGCTTCATACCCTTTCGCGGCGCCTTCCCCTGGTGCATGTCACCCTTGCTCCCACCGCCGTACAGGGTGTCGATGCGCCCGGTGGCATCATCGCCGCACTGCAGCACCTCAACCAGCTACCCAATCTGGATGTGATCTTGCTCGCTCGTGGCGGTGGCTCCATCGAGGACCTGTGGGCCTTCAATGATGAACATGTTGCCCGGGCTATCTATCAATCGCGGATACCGGTAATTTCAGGGGTTGGGCATGAGACCGACTTTACCATTGCCGATTTTGTGGCTGACCTGCGTGCCCCCACGCCGACTGCTGCGGCCGAGTTGGCTACGCCAATTACGGTCCAAGACCTGGCAGATGGGCTGCGTGCCAGCCGCGAAAAGCTTGCCAGCGCTGCACGCGCCCAACTGGATGCCCGTCGGTCCTGGCTCTCTCTGGCACAAGAGCAGCTGAAGCAACATGCACCCCATCAGCGCATCCGCAACGCCTTGCAGCGCCAGGACGACCTGCGCACCCGTCTCGATCGGGCAATCTTCACCGGCCTGGCGAATCAGTCTTTGCGCCTGGCCGCTTCGAATGCCCGCCTGGAGGGCTTGAACCCTTTGGCGGTTTTGCGGCGCGGCTATGCACTGCTTTCCGATGCAACAAGCGGCGCTATCGTCAGCCATGCAGCTTCAACCAAACCAGGCCAGCTGCTGCAGGCTCGCCTGCAAGATGGCAGCCTCTCGGTAGAGGTAAAAAATGTGCGAACCGAAGGAGAAAATCATGAGTGAAAACGCGGATACAACCAGTTTTGAAGCGGCTTTCAATGCGCTTCAAGAGATCATCACCCGGCTCGAGAGTTCCGAACTCACCCTGGAAGAGTCGCTCCGCCTCTATGAAGAAGGCCGCCGTCTTTCAGATATTTGCACCAGCATCCTAAACGCAGCCCAACTGCGCGTTGAAACATTGACCAAGGAAGAGCCCGCCCACGGTTCCCTTCCCGACCAGGAAGCCTAAGCCAATGATCGTGGAGTTCTTTCGGTCACCAGTTGCGGTTGGTGCGCTGATTGCCTGGCTGTTGGCCCAAGGTCTCAAGGCACCCATCGAGTATCTGCGGCATAGGAAATGGAACTGGGCGCTGTTAATCAGCGCTGGCGGCATGCCCTCCTCCCATTCCGCACTGATGTCCGCGGTGGCAGTCGGCATTGGGCTTGAATCCGGTTGGGGCTCGCCACTGTTTGTACTGGCATTGGCCATCGCGGCAATCGTCATTTATGATGCCACCGGTGTCCGCCGGCAGGCTGGGCTGCACGCTGAGCGCATCAATTTAATTATCAAAGAAATTTTTGAAAACAAAAATTGGCCTGAAAGTGAACTGAAAAGCCTGGCTGAAGTGATCGGCCACTCACCGGGTGAAGCATTGGCTGGTGTTCTTTTTGGTACGGGTGTCGCCATCCTCACGCGTTGGCTGATGACTTAGTTGCTTCTGAAGCACCTCTTCAACTGCCCCCGACCAAAGCCAAACCAGCCCGGTTTAATCCCCCAACACCGTTAAACTGAAGTTCTTTTCGTCATTCAGGTCGCCTGTACCAAAAGCCCAGCCTCACATTCGACGCCACAGCAAGGCAGCCACCGCCTATTTTGGAACCAGCTCCGCCTTCAGGCACGGTGGAATAATTTGCGCTGCAGGCGAGATACAATGGCGCGCAGTTCCGGAACCCCTGTCAACCAGGCCACTGCGCCATAAACCAGTACCCCGATCACGACACCCCCAGCCAGTTGAACCAGCGAGGCGGACTGGGCCTGCCAACGCAGCCAGGCAGTGAGCGCTAAACCCATCAGCGCGCTTCCCAGAGCTGCTATCGCCGTCGCATTGACCAGCTTATGGCTGCTCAAACCGCCCAAGCGTTTGTTCATCAGCCACAAGAGCACCAGGCATTCCAGGGCTGTGGCGGCCGAATTGGCCAACGCCAGCCCGCCATGCGCCATCAGCCCAAGCGTTGTAAACCAGCGGGAGAGTAAAAAAGAAAGTAGAATATTGAGCGACATGGCGCAGACCCCGACCACAACCGGTGTTCGGGTGTCGTGCAGGGCGTAATATGCCCGGCTAAGCACTTCCACCAGGCTGTGCCCCACCAGACCGGCCGCATACCAGAGCAGCGCCCAAGCAACCATCTGAGTGGAAGTTTCACCAAAACTGCCGCGTTGGTACAGTACGCGCACCAACGGAAAACGCAGCAAGATCAAGCCAACCGCCGCCGGCAGCGCCAGCAAGAGCACCGCCCGGATGATTCCGACCAGCGTATCGCGAAATTCGCTGTGTGCCCCGCGTTCCACCTGCGCCGAGAGGGTGGGCAGTGAGGCCGTACCGGCGGATTGGGCAATGGCCGCCTGAGGCATGAGCATCAGGGCAAAAGCCAGCGAAACGGCACTGGCAGCGCCTTCGCCCAACGAAAGCGCAATGACGGTGTTGGCCACAAAATTCAGCTGGACGACACCCGCGCCGATCATCCGCGGCACCATCAGGCGCAGCACCTGGCGGACCGCCTGATCTTTCAACCCAACCGCGCGTTGGTAAGCCCGATTGGGCAAGCGCAGCAGGCTGGGCAGCTGAAGCAGCAGATGCCCGAGCGCTCCAGCCACTACCCCATAAGCCAGGCGGCTGATGCCCCAGGCTTGCGGCAAAAGGAGCGTTCCCAAAATCATGCCCAAAGAGTACATAGCGGGCGCCAGCGCAGGGATCAGGAATTTCTGATGGGCGTTAAGGATGCCCATCGCCAGGCCGCTCAAGCCAAAGATGATCACCGTCGGCAGCATGATGCGCAGCAGGCGCACTGTCAGGTCGAGCTGTACCGGGTCAGAATCGGGCACCAGTAAAAAGAGCCCGCGGCTGACCAAAACAGGTGCAAAGATCCAAACCAAGACGCTGACCGCTACCAAAACAGCCAACACGACCTGGACGACCCCCGAAGCCAGCCTCCAGGCCCCTCGGCGGTCATCGCGGGTAAGAAAGCCGGTAAAAGTGGGGATAAAAGCCGAGCCAAGCGCCCCGCCGGCCATTAAATTAAACAGCAGTTCTGTCACCCGATTAGCCGCGTTAAATGAATCAAGCTCGGCACTGGTGCCAAAAGCCTGGGTGATGACCATACCTCGTACCACGCCAACCAGGTTACTGATGATGTACGCCAGCATTACCAGGCTGGCTGCCCGGGCAATCACACTGCCGGCCGAAGGCGACCCGCCCTGAGCGGTACCGTGCGGGGTGGCATCTTCTGGGTTCATCACAAGCTCGCCTCTTGGCCAGCATCTTTCGTGCCCGCGGAAGCCGATTGCGCCAGCAGGCGCTTCGCTTCTTCCCAGAGGGCGTCCATTTCAGCAAACGACAACTGATCAATGGTTTTCCCCTGGGCCATTGCTGCTGCCTCAATATGGGCGAATCGCTGCCGGAAACGTTGGTTAGACCCCCGTAATGCTGTCTCAGGGTCCACATCCATCCAGCGGATGAGATTCACGGCGGCGAAGAGCAAATCTCCGGCTTCTGCCTCACGCTCTTCCACCGTTTCGGCATTGAGCAGTTCCTGGCGTTCTTCTTCGACCTTATCGGCTACAGGCTGCAATTCGCTCCAATCGAAACCTACCCGTCGGGCGCGCCGCTGGATTTGGTCTGCCTGAGTTAGTGCCGGCAGTGCCAGTGGGATTCCGTCCAAAAGGCCCTTGTGCGTTTCACCGTTGTCTTTCCGTTCGCTGGCTTTGATCTTCTCCCAGTTGCTTAACACCTGGTCCACGGAATGAACGGCTGTATCTCCAAAAACGTGCGGGTGGCGGCGGATGAGCTTATGATGTAAGTTTAGGATTACATCCGCCATCGTAAAATCGCCATCTTCGCTGCTGATCTGGGCATGCAGCAGGATCTGCAGCAGCAAATCGCCCAATTCCTCCATCAAATGCCCGCTATTGGCATTATCGAGCGTTTCGAGGACTTCGTAAGCTTCTTCCAGCAGGTATGGGCGCAGTGTCAGGTGAGTTTGTTCACGGTCCCATGGGCATCCGTCTGGCGCACGCAGCCGGGCTATGACTTCCTGCAATTCTTCAAATGAGCGGCCGGCTTCTGCGGCAGGCACGTAAAGCGTGCTCAGTAGGCCCAAATCAGTCGAGCGGTCAATGGCGTGCAGTGGCAGCCACTGAACCCGCTGTTCCTGGGTTCCGGCAGCGTGCACCAGTGCTACCTGAAAATCGTCCGCGTAGTTTGCCATCAGGGTAAGCTTGACCGCGCTGGCATCTTCACGGGTGGCCAGCTGGCTGATTAATGCCGGCATGGCAGGCGGAAATGAGGGCACCGACAGGCTGCCGAGCTGCAGGGCGTCAGTCAGTGCAAATGAGTCGGTTGGGTCGAGAGAAAGCGCCGCACAAACTGGTTCGACGAATGACAAACCGTTGATAATCCGCAGCTCCAGGCCCTCACTGCGCGCAGCAGCGGCAAGCCGCAGCGTGGTCTCTTCGGCCACCAAAGGCGACCCGGGTACGGCATAAGTCACCCCTTGCGGCCGGCGGCCAAGCTTGAGCAGCTCCGCCACAATCCCGTCCAATACTTCCGCCAGGCTAGGTTGGGTCTCATAAAGTCCATCAAAGCTCTGTACGCGCAGGCCTTCGGGCAGGCCGCTGATGGCAGGATGCAGCCGGGTTCGCACATAAATCTCTTCGCAGCCTGTCAGCCAATCCCAGGCTTCACGCGTCAGCAGCTCCGCTCCAGCGGGGCCCAAGCCTACAATGACAATACCCTGATAATCGGCCATCACTTATTCTCCCTTTGTTTCAAAGCGGCAGCTCCGCCAGGCAAGACACACAAAGGCTGCCCAAAGTTTCCAATGGACAGCCCTGATTGAAGTTGACATGAACCGCTTGGTCTCCCGGCTGTAAAAATCGGGAGAAAATCGGGCGGATTAACGCTTGGTGTAAGTTGGGGCCTTGCGGGCGCGCTTGAGACCTGGCTTCTTGCGTTCCTTAATACGTGCGTCGCGCGTCAGCAACTCTTCCTGGCGCAGCACACCGCGCAGACCTTCGTCCATCTTGACCAGGGCCCGGGCCAAACCGAGTTTGATGGCATCGCGTTGACCGCTGATGCCGCCGCCCTGCACTTTGACCGAAACGTCCATCAGGGCTGGGTTTTGGCCAGCGGCTTGCAGCGGGCTCAGGATGATTGGGGCATCGCCAGTGCGCGGGAAGTAGTCTTCCAACGGTTTTTCGTTGACGGTGAAAACGCCAGAACCCGAATTGAGGCGCACACGGGCTGTGCTTTCTTTACGTCGTCCGATAGCTTCGTAATATTGTGTCATAATTCCTCTTTATTTCAGTTTACTGCAGGGGTTGGGGGTCCTGCGCCTGGTGCGGGTGGTCACTGCCGGCATAGATCTTCAAATTGTCCAGGTAACGGGCGGTCAGACGGTTCTTGGGCAGCATTCCGCGCACAGCTGAACGAATCACACGATCCGGGTGAATTTCCATTTGCCGGGTAAAGCTAACTTCTTTCAAGCCACCCGGGTAGTTGGAATGATGGAAATACTTTTTCTCTTCCACGCGGGTCGAATTGGCAACGATCTTGGAGGCATTAATCACGACCACATGATCCTGCATCTCGACACCCGGAGTGTAATCCGGGCGGTGTTTGCCAACCAGCAGTGTGGCGATTTTCGTCGCCAGCCGGCCGAGCGTCTCACCGGAGGCATCAATCAGATACCACTGACCGGCAACTTGTCCTTTAGGAACGTATGTTTTATCCACTGTAACTTTCTCCATTTTCAAAATACCAAGACCCCGGCAAGCTTTGCCCGGGCAAACTTTCTTCTTCGTTTATATCATCGCCATACCGTACCTGCATCAGTGTCAAACCGCGCGCTGGTGCCAGATCCACAATTCCGGTGCTGCCACTTTCCAGACCCTGCCGGATGAGTGTGAGCGGCTGTTTCTCAAGACCGATCAACACCAGGCAGTGCACGATCCTGCGGACCATATGGTACAGGAAGGCGTTTGCGCTGATGGTAAAGGTCAGCAGCTCAGGGGCTTGCAGGCGCCATTCTGCCTGATCAACCCGCCGAACTGTGGTCCCTTCAGCGTGCAGGGCTTTGCCAAAAGCGCTGAAATCATGCACGCCGATAAGCTCTGCAGCCGCTTTGTTCATGCCTTCCAAAGCCGGAAGGCTAGTCTGGCGCCACGCGAACCGATCCAAAAGCGGGTTGCGTGCTTCCGAACGGTAAATCGCGTAGCGGTAAGTCCGGCTGAGTGCATCATAACGCGGGTGGAAGGCGGGGTCGACCTGACTGACCTGCCTGACGGAGATATCCGCCGGCAGGCCGGCATTCAGTGCGTTGCGCAGAGCGCCGTCTCCATGCTTCCAGTCCAGGTTGAAGCTGATCACCTGTCCCAAGGCATGCACGCCACTGTCAGTCCGGCCGGAGGGCAATACCGCCCTTCCCTGCCAGCCTAATTGGCGCAGCGCTGTTTCCAAAACAAGCTGAACACTTGTTTTGTTTGCCTGGCGCTGAAAGCCATGATAGGCCGTGCCGTCATAAGCGATAATAAGTTTGTAATGTGCCATGCCTCTCACCTGTTGTGAAGCGAAAGGCGGTCTGCGGTGAAATCCCTCAGACTATTCCGAAACCAGCTCAAGCACAACCATTTCCGCGTTGTCTCCCTGACGGGGACCCAACTTCAGTAGACGGGTGTAACCACCCGGCCGGTTGGTGAATCGGGGAGCGATGTCATCAAAAAGTTTCTTGACCACCTCAGTGCTGGAATTACCCAGTTGGGCAGCCGCCAGACGGCGCGCGTTCACTTTTTCGATTTCACTGGCCTTCTGGGCGCCGCGGGCGAGCGTGATCAGCTTTTCCGCATCGGGTTGAATCGACTTGGCTTTCGCCAACGTGGTCTGAATTCGTTCGTGTTCGAATAATTGCATAATCATCGTCTTGCGCATGGAAGTGCGGTGGCCCATGCTGCGGTTGAGACGATATCCTTTAACTTGGTGTCGCATAAGTACTTACTCCACTTCTTTTTCTTCTGCTAAATAGCCTTTTTCAATCAGTTTTTCCTTCAGCTCTACCAGACTCTTCTCACCAAAGTTACGGATGTTAAGCATGTTGCCTTCACCCCGGTCAAGCTGTTGAATCACCTGGCCAACAGTCGTAACGCCGGTCCGTTTGAGTGCATTGAAAACCCGAACGGAAAGATCAAGGGTTTCAATTGGCGTATCGATGTTTTCTTTGCTGATGCGCGGTTCTTCCGGGTTATCGGTAGCGGCCGGCAGAACTTCAATCTCTTCGGCACCGCTGATGATGCTGAGCTGTTGGATCAGAATTGTGGCAGCGTCTTTCATTGCTTTCTCGGCGTTGATGCTGCCATCGGTCCAGATATCGAAGGAAAGACGGTCATAATTCGTGCTGTGACCGACGCGGGCGCTGGTAACGTCCCAATTAACCCGCCGAACCGGAGAGAAGATGGCATCCACCGGCAGCACACCAATCGGCAGCCTTTCGGGGCGATCGTTGGCGGGCAAATAGCCGCGTCCCAACTCTACGGTCATATCCATTTCGACATGGGCGTCTTTTTCGCTGATACTGAAAAGGTAAAGTGAAGGGTTGATGATTTCAACTTCGGGCGGGCAGACGATATCGGCTGCCGTAATTGTGCCCTCACCTTTCACATCAAGGTGGAGCTGTGCGCTTTCTACATTGTGCAGCTTCATCCGAATCTGCTTGAGCTGCAGCATCACCTGGATGACATCCTCGCGGACGCCCGGGATCGTGCTGAACTCATGCATCACATCGGTGATACGCACAGAGGTAATTGCTGCGCCCGGCAGAGATGAGAGCAGAACACGCCGCAGCGCATTGCCCAACGTCTGTCCAAACCCATGCTCCAAGGGACTCAGCGAAAAATGAGTAAACTCGCTGCCTTCCTTTGCGCGTTCAAACTTAGGTGTTATCAAGTCCATATTTACTGCCACGGTTACCCCTGACCAGCCTTTCTTGTAGGAGCGGCTGAACTAAAATCCTGATTAGCGTGAATAATATTCAACGACCAATTGTTCGTTGAGGTTACCGTCAATTTCAGAACGTTCCGGCATGCGCAGGACGCGCCCGCTCAGGTTAGTCAGATCACGCGCCAACCAGGTAGGAACGATGCGGCCTTCTGCTTCTTCCCGAAGACCCTTAAAATAGGCATTATCGCGGGAAGTCTCAGCGACACTGATGACATCATCCGGTGAGATACCCATTGAAGGGATATCAGCGCGGGAGCCATTCACCAAAAAGTGACCATGGGTCACCAGGATGCGCGCCTGAGCCCGGCTGGACGCAAAGCCCAGACGGTAGACAACATTGCCCAGACGGGTTTCAAGAATTTGCAGCAGGTTGTTGCCCGTCAGGCCACGAGTACGCTGCGCCTCGCCGTAGAAGCGGCGAAACTGGTGTTCATAGATGCCATACACCCGGCGCACCTTTTGTTTGGCACGCAGCTGTTTGGCATAATCGGATTCACGATCCGGACGGCCGGCGGCATTTTTGCCGTGCATTCCCGGGGGATAGCCGCGGCGTTCAAACGAGCATTTCGGCGTGAAACAACGTTCCCCTTTCAGGAAGAGTTTCTCACCCTCACGGCGGCAAAGCCGGCAAACTGCATCTGTATATCTTGCCATAATTACTATTTCCTTTCCAATAGCTGCTAGACGCGGCGTTTCTTTGGCGGGCGGCAGCCGTTATGCGGCACAGGCGTGACGTCCGAGATCATGCGCACTTTGACGCCCAATGATTGGACGGCGCGGATGGCGGCCTCCCGGCCCGGGCCAGGGCCCTTGACAAAAAGCTCTACTTCCTGGATCCCCAGGGACTGAGCCGTTTTGATGGTTTGTTCGGTGGCCATGCGGGCGGCAAAAGGCGTACTCTTGCGTGAGCCCTTAAACCCGGCGGACCCAGCGCTGCCCCAGCAAACGGCATTACCCTGCAGATCAGTCACCGTAACAATGGTATTGTTAAAGGACGCGTAAACGTGCACCTGTCCTGTCGATATCTGGCGCTTCACTTTTCGGGCTGATGTGCTCCGTCGCGCTGTTCGTGCTTGTTTAGCCATAATTCTTCCTCACATCATCAAATCATCTCTGGCAGTAAACCGGGGTTGCCGCGGGGTGAAAGGGTACCCCACCCGGGTTCGAGCCAGGTGTAAGTTATTTCTTGGTAGCTCCACGGCGGCGACCGCGACCGGCAACCGTCTTCTTGGGGCCCTTGCGCGTCCGCGCATTGGTGCGAGTGCGCTGCCCATGTACCGGCAGGTTGTGACGGTGGCGCAAACCACGGTAACAACCGATTTCGGTCAGGCGCTTGATGTTCATTTGAACTTCGCGGCGCAGATCGCCTTCCACTTTGTAATTTTGCGCGATGTAATCACGCAGCTTCGAAACCTCGGTTTCAGGCATATCTTTGACCCGGATGTCGGGGCTAACGCCCGTTGCGGTTAGGATATCCGCCGCACGTTTGGGACCGATGCCGTAAATGGACCGAAGTCCGATTTCGATGCGCTTGTTGCGCGGGAGGTCAACACCTTCTATACGAGCCATAGTATGATTCCTTATCCTTGTCGCTGTTTGTGTCGGGGGTTGGTGCAAATGACATAAAGCCGGCCGTCACGCTTGACGATCTTGCATTTTCCACAGCGCTTTTTGATTGAAGCTGTAACTTTCATCAGTTTACTCCTTCTTCTTCCGCAAAAATCTTATTATATCCCAAGACTCTTGATTCGCGCAAGCGTTAATCAGAGGCTTGTCAATATCATCGGTCCATCTTTGGTAATTGCGACCGTATGTTCCTGATGAGCGGTCAGCGACCCATCGCGCGAGACGACAGTCCACTTGTCACGAAGCTCGCGGGTCTGGGGGGTGCCCACCAATACCATTGGTTCCAAAGCGATCGTCATGCCTTCCCGCAACAGAAAGCCCTGTCCGGGCTGGCCATAGTTGGGGAGCATCGGGTTCTCGTGCATCTCATGCCCGACACCGTGGCCAGTATATAGATGGGTGCAGTAATATCCATGAGCCCGCACGTAAGATTCTACGGCGTGGCCGACATCACCGCTGTGTTTGCCGGGAACCATTTGTTCGATTCCCAATTCCAGCGCTTTACGGGTCACTTCAATCAGGCTTTGCGCCAGTGGTGAGATTTCTCCGACGCCGACAGTGAAGGCGGAATCGCCCACAAAGCCTTCATAAACCACACCGGCATCCACCGAAATAATGTCGCCTTCGCGAAGCTTGCGTTTACCCGGGATCCCATGAACCAGTTCTTCATTAATACTGGTGCAGATACTGGCCGGGTACGGGTACGGGCCGGGGTAATTCTTAAACGGAGAATAAACACCGTGCGCTTTCAGGAAGTCTTCGTAAATTTCGTTCAACTCTCCGGTAGTCACCCCGACTGCAATCGCCGCTCTAACCGTTTCCAATGCCTGGGCGGTCAATCGGCCGGCTTCGCGCATCAGAGCGATCTCGGCAGGAGATTTGAGGTTAATACTGTGTTCCAAACCAACCATCAACGAATCGCTTTCAAAATATCTTCGGTTACTTTTTCAATGCTCTGAGTGCCGTCCACTTCAACCAACAGACCTGCTTTTCGATAGTAATCGATCAGGGGAGACGTCTGGTCATAGTAGACCGCAATGCGATGGCGCACCGTTTCAGGTTTGTCATCGTCGCGCTGATAGAGCTCCGAACCATCGACATCGTCAATCCACTTCACTTTCGGTGGATTGTTGAGGGCGTGGTAAACCCGCCCGGAACGGCTCATCCAGCGGCCGCTCAAACGTTCCACCAGGACCTCATCCGCAACACTCACGAAAGGCACCAGATCAATCTTCCCGTTCAGCTCGGCCAAAATATCATTCAATGCTTCTGCCTGAGCTGGCGTCCGGGGGAAGCCGTCCAAGACGGCACCCCGGGTACAATCCGGGCGAGAAAGGCGGTCTTTGACCATGGCAATGGTGACATCGTCGGGGACTAACTCGCCTTTATTCATATAACTGGCAGCCATCTGACCCAACGCTGTTTGGTTGGTCAAGTTTTCACGGAACAAGTCACCACTTGAAACATGCACCAACCCCAGGCGTTCAGCCAATATTTTGGCCTGAGTGCCCTTGCCGGCCCCGGGAGGGCCTAACATCACAATGTAAGTCGGTTTGTCGTTCATCTGCCAGCCTCGCCTTCGCGCTTTGCTAATTGATCAGGCGGTCGTCATAACCGTGCAGACGCAGCTCGGTAGATATCAACTCGACGGTATCGCGGACGGTGCCAACAACAATCAGCAGACCTGCAGCCGACATCAGGAAGGTGCCTGAACTGCCTGCCGGCAAGATATAGCCGAAGATATAAGGCATGACTGCGACCAGTCCGAGGAAGAAAGCTCCGGGCAAGGTGATGCGGCGCTGAACGCGGGTGAGGTAGTCTTGCGTGGGTTTGCCCCGAACGACACCCGGGATTTGTGCGCCCTGCTTTTTCAGGTTTTCACCATAATTTTGTTGAGCGAAGAGCACATCCGTGTAGAAGTAACAGAAAGCGACCACCAGCACGAAGAACATTAGCGGGTACCACCAAGTATCTCCACCAAATGCGGACGACATCCATGCGGCAGTACTCTTCAGCCAGGCCGTATTAGAGTTGATAAAGAACGAGGCCAGAATTGCCGGGAAGGTCAGGAAAGACTGGGCAAAAATGATCGGGATCATGCCGGCCATGTTGACCATCAATGGCAGATTGCTGCGCACCGGCATCGACATCCGGTTGCCAATCCGCCGGCCCGGGAACATCACTGGCACATTGCGCCGCCCTTGTTGGACGTACACAATGGCAAATATTGTCAACGCCAGCACGACAAACACCAGAGCAAATACCCACCAGGCTTCTTTGTTATTGATCATGCTCACCAGGCCCTGGGGCATACGTGCCACAATCCCAGAGAAAATGATCAGCGACAGACCCTGATTGCGCAGGCCAAATTCGGAGATGAGCTCACCAAGCCAGACGCCAAACATGGTGCCAGCTACCATCGAGACAATCGCGGTAATGGTTGGCAGCAGTTTGTCGGGGGTGAAACCCCAGTTGGTGATTACAGACGAACCCAACATCTGATTAAAGATATTGATCTGACCGAAGGCTGAGAGCAGCGCCATGGGGATTGTAAGGATGACGGTCCATTTTTCCATCCAAATCCGACCCTGGCGGGGGTCGTCTTTCATCATGCGCTCCAAAGACGGGATAACCGGCTGGAGCAGCTGCAGGATGATTTGGGCGGTAATGTACGGGTACACACCCATTGCGAGGATGGAAAAGCGCGATACCGACCCGCCCGAGAGCAGGTCCAGCAGACCGATCAGGTTTGTGCCGGTACCCGAAAGCTGGGCCAATTGAGCCACGGTAGCACGATCAACACCGGGAACCGGAATATTGGCTGCCAGACGATAGACAGCCAGCAGAAGCAGCGAGATCAGCAGCTTATTGCGGATGTCCTCAGATTTCCAGAGGTAGCGCCAGGATGATCGTTTCATGAAGAAGTTCTCCTTATCCTTTCGGATTACGCGATCGTTTCAACGCTGCCGCCAGCCTGTTCAATCTTCTGGCGGGCACCAGCTGTAATTTTGTGGGCTTTAACCGTGAGCGCTACTTTGATATCTCCGCGCCCCATGATTTTGATCGGCTTGTTGTCATCCTTAAGCAAGCCAGCTTCTTTGAGCGCCTGCGGGGTCACTTCTGCGCCGGCTTTGAAAGCCTTAAGCGCATCCAGGTTAACCTCGGAATAACGCGTGCGGGTGACCGGCGAGAAGCCTTCACCACGCAGGAAGGGCAGCTTGCGGAAAAGTGGCAGGTTTCCGCCCATATGATAGGGCCGAACGCCGCCGCCATTGCGTGAATTTTGGCCTTTGGTGCCCCGGCCAGAAGTCTTTCCACTTCCGCTGCCGGTACCGCGACCAATACGCTTGCGGTTTTTCTTTGAACCCTCATTGGGTTTGAGATCATGTAATTGCATGGTTAATTCTCCTGTGACTCCACTTCAACCAGATGGGAGACTTTTTCCAGCATGCCGCGCAGCTCGGGGCTGTCTTCATGCTCAACCGTCTGGTTGAGATGGTGAAAGCCTAAAGCCTTCAGCGTGTTTTTCTGACGGACCGGGTAGCCAATCCCACTCTTGACCAGAGTGATACGCAGCATTTTCGGCGCTTGCTTGCTTTTAGTCATGCTTCCTCCGATCCCAATAGGGGGTAACATCGCGAACGTCTTTTCCGCGTTCAACCGCCACGGTTTCGGGGGCTTTCAGCTGAGAAAGTGCGTCAAATGTTGCCTGAACAATATTGAGCATATTGTTGCTGCCCAAAGACTTGGTCAGAATGTCCTTAATGCCGGCTGCTTCACACACGGCGCGCACGCCGCCGGCCGCAATGACACCGGTTCCTTGTGATGCAGGTTTGAGCATCACCTTGGCGCCACTTTGGCTGCCGGTGACCTCATGGGCAATGGTGGTGCCGTACGTGCTGATCTTGTGCATGTTCTTGTGCGCTTGTTCTGTGGCTTTGCGCATCGCATCTGGCACAGCGCCGGCTTTTCCAATGCCCAGCCCAACGTTGCCTTTGTTGTCGCCAACCACCAGCGTTACCCGGAAAGAGAACCGGCGGCCGCCTTTAACCACTTTGGCAACCCGGGCAATATCGATGACGCGCTCGTCGTAGAGTTGTTCCGTTGTTTGATTAAAATCCATGATATCCTCAGCTTAGAATTCCAGCCCGCCCTTACGCGCGCCATCAGCCAATGCTTTCAGCCGGCCGGTGTAATAATAGCCGCCACGATCCATGACCACCGCCTTGATGCCCTTATCCAGAGCGCGTTTGGCCAGCTGTTCGCCGACAATGGTAGCCTGCTCGACTTTGGTCTTGCCTTTGACGAGCTCCTTCACGCCGTTATCGATGGATGAGGCGGAAACCAGCGTGGTGCCGCTGTGATCATCGATCACTTGCACGTAAATCTGGCTGACGCTGCGAAAAACATTCATGCGCGGGCGTTCGGGCGTTCCGAAAACATTCTTGCGAACGCGGATATGACGGCGTAAACGAGCTAGGTTTCTTGATTTCTTAGTCATAATTGCACCTCTACTTGCCAGTCTTTCCAGCCTTGCCAGCTTTCAGCTTGATAATCTCGCCCTTGTAGCGCAGGCCGGTGCCGTGGTAATGCTCAGGAGGACGGACAGCGCGCATATTGGCAGCGATTTGGCCGACCTGCTGACGGTCGCGGCCTTTGATCTTGATGATACGGGTCTTGGCATCTGTTTCGTAGCTGATGCCATCCGGCGCTTCGAACTTCACAGGATGTGAATACCCAACATACAGCACCAGGTCTTTGCCGTTCATTTCGGCGCGGTAACCCACACCGACGATTTCCAACTCGCGTTCAAAGCCCTGCCCACAGCCGACAACCATATTATGGAGCAGCGCGCGGGTTGTGCCATGAAGGGCACGAATGCGCGGTTCGTCATTGGGGCGTTCCACGGTGATGACGCCATTATCCAGCTTGACGGCAATCTCTGGTGAAAAAGATTCTTCCAGAGTGCCCTTGGGACCAGTCACAGTTACTTTCGTCCCGTCAATTTTTACGTCCACATCCTTGGGCAGGGTGATGGGCAATCTTCCGATTCGCGACATCGTTTACCTCCTACCAAACCTTGCAGAGGACTTCACCGCCCACGCCGATTTTACGGGCGCGTTGGCCGGTCATGATCCCCTTGGGGGTTGAAATAATCGCAATCCCGATGCCCGAGAGCACCCAGGGAATCTCATCTTTTGAAGCGTACACCCGGCAGCCCGGTCGGCTAACCCGCTGCAAACCGGTCAGAATCGGCCGGCGGTGGCGGCGCTCGCCGATGTACTTCAGCTTCAGGCGCAGCACTTTGGTGCCTTCCACTTTACCATCAACGATTTCGTAACTCTCCAGGTAGCCTTCTTCCTGCAGGATGCGGGCTACTTCAGCTTTGAGCTTTGAATTCGGCATGACCACCAGGCTTTGTCCAGCCATGGCGATGTTGCGAATCCGTGTCAACATATCGGCAATTGGATCTGATATAGTCATGATCTTTCCCTCCAGGTCAAATTACCAGGATGATTTCGTAACGCCAGGGATCTTACCCTGGAGTGCCAGTTCCCGGAAGCAAATACGGCACAAGCCGAACTTGCGCATGTAACCACGCGGCCGGCCGCAAACGCGGCAGCGATTGACCACACGACCAGGATATTTCCTCCGCATCTCGCGGTAAATCATAGACTTCTTTGCCATTAGTTTCCTTTCCTGAAGGGCATGCCAAACTTGCTCAGCAGCGCCCGCGCCTGATCATCGTTTTCAGCGGTGGTGACTATGCTGATTTCCATTCCGCGAAGCTTATCGATCTTGTCGTATTGGATCTCGGGGAAAATAAGCTGTTCCGTAAGACCGAGGGTATAGTTCCCACGGCCATCGAATGAGTCCGCCGAGATGCCGCGAAAGTCGCGTACACGAGGCAGGGCAATGTTAATCAGACGGTCAAGAAACGACCACATTTTTTGTCCGCGCAGCGTTACTTTCACGCCGATCTGACGGCCTTCCCGCAATTTGAAATTGGAGATGGCTTTCTTCGCCGCGATGACCACAGGCTTCTGACCGGTGATGATCGTGAGGTCATTAACCGCCGCTTCAATGGCTTTCGGATTGTCCAATGCTTCACCGACACCGATATTGACGACTACTTTTTCGATGCGCGGGGTCTGCATTACATTCTCCAAACCGAGGTCTTTAAAAAGCGCCGGCGCGATTTCTTCTTTATATTGTTGCTGTAATCTGTTCATGCTATTTCACCTGCGCCTTTATTACTCTTTGCCTGCAGCTTTTTTGGCAGCCGGAGCTTTGGGGGCTTTGGCAGCCGGAGCTTTGGGGGTTTTTGCAGCCGCAGTCTTGGGAGCCTTGGCTGGGGTTTTGGCGTCTTTAGTGTTTTCTTCCTTCTTGCTGCCAGTCGGAGCTTTGCGGGTAGAAGTCTTCGCCGCTTTTTCGGCGGGCTTCTCTGCCTTGGTTTCGCCCTTCTTCGCCTTGGCAACTTTTGCCCGGGCCGCTTTTGCTTCCTTTTCGGAAGCATCGTCTACCAATGCCACATTGGAAATATGGATCGGCCCTTCGAATTCGTTAATGCCCGAAGGTATCGTGCGGCCACCAGACTGCGTCTGCTTCTGGTGCTTTTTCACGATATTCACACCTTGAACGACGACCCGTTCTTCTTTGGGCAAAACCCGAATCACTTCACCAATCTTGTCAACATCTTCCGCAGCTCCGCGCATCACGCGGACGCGATCACCTTTGCGTATCTTTGCTTTCATCTCAAACCTCCGGGTATCATCGGCTAATAAACTTCTGGAGCCAATGACACGATTTTCATAAAGCCTTTTTCGCGCAATTCGCGCGCCACCGGCCCAAAAATACGCGTGCCGCGGGGATTGACACCGTCGCTGTCCAAAATAACAGCCGCATTGTCATCAAAGCTGATGCTTGAGCCATCTGGCCGGCGGTAAGCTTTGCTGGTGCGAACGATCACTGCCTTCACGATCTCGCTTTTCTTGACCGAAGCCTGCGGAGAAGCGGATTTGACCGTGCCGACGACAATGTCACCCACGTAACCGTAGCGGCGCTTGGTGCCGCCCACAACCTGGATCACCAGCAATTCACGCGCGCCGGTGTTATCTGCAACGACTAAGCGGGATTCCTGTTGGATCATGCCACATCCCCTTCCGGAGCCGCGGCAACTTCCAGATCACCTTCCTGACGCACTTCAGCTTTGACGATCTTCTCGACAACCCAGCGCTTGGTGCGCGAGATCGGCGCAGAAGCGACGATGCTGACAGTATCGCCAACGTTGCAGGCCAGCTCATCATGAGCCTTGTAAGTTTTGCGGCCACGCACAACCTTGTGGTAGAGCGGGTGCTGGAAGGTGCGCCGCACCTCCACAATGACGGTCTTGTCCATTTTATTGCTGACAACCGTCCCAGTCAGACGACGACGATTATTCATCACTTGCCTTCCTTCTCCTGGCGCGCACGTTCGGTCAGGATGGTCTCAAAGCGGGCGATATCCCGCCGGGTAATCTTGAAACGGGTGGTATCGGTCAGCTGACCGGTCACCATCTGGAAACGCAAGTTCATCAGTTCCTGCCGTGCGTCCATCAGTTTGGTATTGATTTCTTCTGTAGAAAGTTCGCGTATTTCTTTGGCGTTCATGAACCTTCTCCTGTACCTTCTTTAGCGACAACCTTGGTCTGGATTCCAAGCTTGAAGCGGGCGCGCTGCAAGGCTTCTAAAGCCGAGGCTTCGTCCGTGCCGCCAACCTCAAACAAAACCCGTCCGGGGCGGATGACCGCCACCCAGTGATCTACGTTGCCTTTACCTTTGCCCATGCGGGTTTCAGCGGCGCGCTTGGTGTAAGGCTTGTCGGGGAAAACCCGCACCCAAACCTTGCCCCGGCGTTTCATTTCGTGCACGATCGCACGGCGGGCGGCTTCAATTTGCCGCGCGCTCAAGTAACCACATTCCAGCGCTTTCAGGCCATACTCACCGAAGCTGACATCCGCACCTCGCAGGGCCTGGCCCTTCATGCGGCCGCGCATTTGCTTACGGTATTTAACTCTCTTTGGCATTAACATAAGTCATTCCCTCTTTCGTTCCAATCATCACTCGCTGACGTACACGCCTTCAGTGGCTTCGACTGTTTCTTCGGTTTGTCCCATAATGATGCCGCGATAAATCCAAACTTTAATGCCAATCTGTCCATAAGTCGTGGTGGCGGCAGTGCGGGCAAAGTCAATGTCGGCGCGCAAGGTTTGCAGAGGAACACGGCCTTCGCGCAGGGTAACCCGGCGGGCCATTTCTGCGCCGGAAAGACGGCCAGAGACCGAAATCTTGATGCCCTGGGCGCCCTGGCGCATTGCCTGTTGGATGGCGCGCTTCATGGCGCGGCGGTAGCTGATGCGCCGTTCGAGCTGGCCGGCAATGTTTTGTGCCACCAGGTAAGCATCGGTATCCGGGGTTTTAATCTCTTTGACTTCCAAGTCAATTTTCTTGCCTGTTAAAGCCTCGAGGTCTTGCCGCAGAACTTTGACGCTCTCGCCTCTGCGCCCGATCAGAATGCCGGGTTTGGCGGTGTGCAGGGTCACTTTGACCTTGCCAGGGAAACGTTCAATTTCCACAGCGGAAACGCCAGCATTTTCTGCTTTGGTGAGAACCAACTCGCGGATTTTCAAATCCTGATGCAGCTGGTCAGTATAATCTTTACCTTCGGCATACCAGCGGCCCAACCACGGTTTGTTGATGCCCAGGCGGAAGCCAATCGGATGAACTTTTCGACCCATAGTGTCTCCTTACCTCTACTCAATCTCACGCAAAACAACGGTGATGTGGGAGCGACGCCGCAGCATCGGTTTGAAGCGACCGCGGGCGCCAAAAGAACGCCATTTGCGGGTAGGCGCTTCGTCTGCAAAAATGCGCTGCACCACAAGCGTATCGCGGCTGACACCGAAGTTTTCTTCAGCGTTCGACGCAGCTGAAAAAATAAGTTTGCGAACTGCCACAGCCGCCTTGTTGGGGGTGAGGCTCAGGATATCCAGAGCATCGTTGACGCGCTTGCCGCGCACCAGGTCTACCACCAGGCGTGTCTTTTGAGCAGAGCAGGTATAGTCAGATAGTTTGGCGCTGATTTCTTGTGCCATTACCGCCTCACTTTGCCTTTTCTGAAACATGGCCGCGGAACCAACGGGTCGGGGCAAACTCGCCCAGACGGTGGCCAACCATATTCTCTGTGATGTAAATCGGCACATGCCGGCGCCCATCATGGACGGCGATCGTGTGACCGACCATCTGCGGGAAGATGGTGCTGGCGCGGCTCCAGGTGCGAATTACTTTCTTTTCGCCCTTGCTGTTCATGTCTTCTATTCGTTTCAACAGTTTTGGGTCTACGAACGGCCCTTTTTTCAATGATCGCGACATCTTAATCGTCCTTTTCTGTCTCTCTCAGGCACTACTTGCGCTTGGCTTTCGAGCGGTGGCGGATAATCATCTTGTCTGTCCGCTTGTTGGTGCGGGTCTTGTAGCCCAGGGCGGGTTTACCCCAGGGGGTCTTGGGGCCAGCCATACCGATCGGTGAACGGCCTTCGCCGCCGCCGTGCGGATGGTCGCGCGGGCTCATAGCTGAACCGCGCACGGCCGGTCGCCATCCCTTGTGATGGCGGCGTCCGGCTTTGCCCAGCTTGACATTGCTGTGGTCCACATTGCCGACCTGCCCAATTGAAGCGCTGCATTCCTGCAGCACCAGGCGCACTTCACCGGAAGGCATGCGCACATGTGCGTATTTGCCTTCTTTTGCCAAAAGCTGCGCAGATGTGCCGGCAGAGCGGCCGATCTGAGCACCTTTACCTGGCTGCAATTCCACTGCATGAATGGTCGTGCCGACCGGAATATTGGCCAGCGGCAGATTGTTGCCAGGGCGAATTTCAGCCTGAGGACCGGAAAGCAGCGAGTCGCCCACCTTGACACCAATCGGAGCCAAAATGTAGCGCTTTTCACCATCAGCGTAGACGAGAAGAGCCAACCGCGCTGTGCGGTTCGGATCGTATTCAATCGCACTGACTGTGGCGGGAATGCCCAGTTTTTCGCGTTTGAAATCCACAATCCGGATTTGGCGCTTGTGGCCACCGCCGCGATGACGAACGGTCACCCGGCCCAAAGCGTTCCGACCGGCATTCATCTTCTTGGGGTAAATCAGGGAGCGCTCGGGATAATCTTTGGTGATTTCCTCAAACGTATAACTGGTTTTGTGGCGCTGCCCGTTAGTTTTTGGTTTGTAAATCTTGACGGCCATTACTCCACCCCTTCAAAGACTGGAATGGTATCTCCCTCTTTCAACGTTACGATGGCCTTTTTGTAACCAGCGGAACGGATGTGCAGGCTGCGGGTGCGGGAATTGCGCCCGGACTTGGCAGGGAGATTGATGATATTCACACGGACCACATCCACGTCGAACGCGGTCTCAACAGCGGTTTTAACCTGTTCCCGGGTAGCTTCAGTGGCCACCTCAAAAACATACTGATGCAGCTTGCCAGCCAAATAATTGGTCTTCTCTGTGACGACCGGCCGGCGAAGGATATCAAAAACAGTACTGGTCATTCTGCTTCACCTTCCTATCCCAAATATTTCTTGATCACTTCGAGTGAAGCAAGCGGGATAATTACTTTTTCAGACCGAAAAAGGTCGCGGATGTTGAGATATCTGGCATCCAGCAGCTGAGTGTTGGCCAGATTGCGCGCCGATTTAACCAGCCGCAGCGATTGTTCGCTCTTGTCGGGTACCAAAAGCAGCGCCCGCGCATCCCCCGCCAGGATCTGGATGGCTTTGGCCATCTCAGCTGTTTTGGGAGTTTCGAGCTGCACATCATTCAGGAGGATCAGCGCTTCCTGGCCGGCTTTAACCGTCAGGGCTGAGCGTAACGCTGCCCGGCGCATTTTCTGGGGCATCGCCTGGGTGTAATCCCGCGGTTTGGGGGTATGGATACGGCCGCCACCCACCCACTGCGCTGAGATCATGCTGCCCTGGCGTGCACGCCCGGTGCCCTTTTGCTTCCAGGGCTTGCGGCCGCCGCCAGCAACTTCACCGCGCCGTTTGGTGCTATGAGTGCCCAGGCGGGCGTTGGCCATCTGGCGCACGTAAGCCTGGTGCATCAGGTCAACATTGACCTTGGCCGCGAAGATCGCTTCCGGCAGGTCAATCGTTCCACTTTTTTCGCCTTGTAAGTTATATACATCTACAATCATGATAACTTTCTCCATTCGCCACGAACCGCTTACTGCTTGCGGGCTTCTTTGATGACCACAGTCCCACCTTTGGGACCGGGAACGGAGCCCTGGACGGCGATTAAATTGCGTTCGGGATCCACAAGGGCTACACGGATATGAGAGGAAGTCACCCGCACATCTCCCATATGGCCAGCGCGGCGTTTGCCCTTGAAGACACGCCCGGGGGTTGTGGTTGAACCGGAGGAGCCAGGTGAACGCTGCCGGTCAGACTGGCCGTGCGTCTTGGGGCCGCCATGAAAGCCATGCCGTTTCATGGCGCCGGCAAAGCCCTTGCCCTTGGAGGTGCCGATGACATCCACATGTTCTCCGGTGACAAAGACGGACGCATCCAGCTTATCGCCAGGGTGTAAATCATCCAGTTTACTCGTCCGGAATTCGCGTAGAATACGCACAGGGGGCAGGTTATTCTGCTTAAGGTGGCCCAAAAGGGGTTTGTTGAGCAGCTTAGGTTTCACCTCACCAAAAGCCAGCTGCACCGCATTGTAACCGTCGGTGTCTGTGGTTTTGACCTGAGAAACAAAACAAGGCCCAGCTTCGATTAACGTTACGGGAACGGCCGCGCCGTTCTCATCGAAGATCTGGGTCATACCGATCTTTCTTCCAATCAGCCCTTTTAACATTCTATTCTCCTGTTTATTATTCATTCTGCGAGACTGTCAGCTAGGGCTAGCTGCATCATCTCCGCGCAATTCAGTTAATGGTCCCTGTGTAGCTTCCTGCCCACGCGGATACGCATTCTTGAACTGCCAATATTACGAAAACAAATTGCCTTTTAGGGCAACCTATCTAATATAACATACTCGTCCTTGGTTTGCAAGGGTTCGTGTTAGTTCATCTAAAATGTTACCGAAATAGAATCGTTGGGTCAAAAGAAAATGTTACCGAGGTGAGTGGTGAGCGAAATAGACCCAATGAATATTGATGAACGCAGGAAGTATCTTCAACACATGTGGGAACGCTATCATTACGCGAGTAAAGGCAATAAGACAATGTTTTTAGATGAAATGGAAGCCGTAACTGGTATGCATCGCAAGTCGATCATTCGGTTGATGAAGGGACGCAGAGGCCGCAAAAAGCGAGCAAGAGAGCGGGGAAAGGAATATGGGACTGAAGTTGAAGACGCGCTTAGGGTGATAGCACGCAGTTTAGATTACCCATGTGCAGAGCGGCTGCAACCCAATTTAGTTTTCATGGCATTGCAATTGAGCGCGCATGGTGAACTCAAAGTTACATCTAGCACCTTAGAAGCATTAGAGCGAATCAGCATTTCCACGGTCAAACGCATGTTACGGCGGATAGGCCATAAAACTGAGAGGGTAGCTTGTCATCAGCCCAAAAGGCCCAGAGGGAATAGTTTGCGGCATGCCTATCCCATGAGCCGCATCGCTTGGGATCTGGCTGAGCCTGGACATTTAGAAGTCGATTTGGTGCATCATTGTGGTCCAAGTGCTCACGGCGAGTACATCTATACCTTGCAGTGGGTAGATGTAGCCACGGGTTGGTGTGAAGTTTTCCCTATCTTTGGACGTGGATTTGTGGTGATGCAGGATGCTTTTGAATTTTTGCTCCAGCGTATTCCCTTCCCCGTGAACGAGTTTCATCCTGATAACGGGGATGAGTTCTTCAGTCAGTTCTTGCTGCGTTACTTCCATGAGAAATTGCCTGAGGTTCATATCTCTCGCAGTCGGCCTTATCAGAAGAACGACAATCGCTATGTGGAGGAAAACAACCATAGTTTAATCCGCGCCTATATCGGGCATGAGCGCTTCGACACTCCAGCCCAGCTGGCAGTCTTACGGAAACTCTACAAGAAATTATGGCTATACCACAACTTTTTTCAACCCGTCATGAAGCTGAAAAGCAAAGAATATGTTGAACCTCTAAAATATCGGCGGAAATTTGACACAGCGCAACCACCTTTTGATCGCTTGCTTCAAAACCATTGCTTAGATGAGGCTACCCGAACCAAGCTGGAAAACCTACGCCAATCTACTAACCCCTTGGCCTTGCGAGATGAGATCGAACAGTTGATTATGGAAGTGTCCTTGCTGCCCTGCGCGGAGCCGGGCGCAAAGCGAAATGTTTACGATACCTTGATCATGAAGGAGGAAGCTGCTGAGCTTTAGTAACATTATCAATTGAACCAACAATCAATTTTCGGTAACATTATCTTTTGACTTGACAGGGGGTTTATCTGACCTTAGCGCTAGATTTGTCATTGCCAGCAAGAAATAATATTGTCATTGCGAGCCAGATTAAAAATTGTCATTGCGAGCCAGATTTAATATTGTCATTGCGAGCCTGCGAAGCAATCTCTCTTGAGTCCGTTAGCTAGCTCAGGAAAGGCGAGATCGCTTCGTTCCTCGCGATGACAAAATGCCACGCTGTGCTCCCACACCCTTTATCTGTCATTGCGCACCAGATTTATTTGTCATTGCGAGCCTGCGAAGCAATCTCTCTTTTGTCTGTTAGCTAGCTCAGGAAAGGCGAGATCGCTTCGTTCCTCGCGATGACAAAATGCCACGTTGTGCTCCCACACCCTTCATCTGTCATTGCGCACCAGACTTAGTTTTGTCATTGCAAGCCTGCGAAGCAATCTCTCTTTTCTCTTTTAGCTAGCTCACAAAAGGCGAGATCGCTTCGTTCCTCGCGATGACAAACCTAGGCGAGCTTGCGAAGCAATCTCTCTTTTCTCTGTTAGCCGGCGCGTGAAAGGCGAGATCGCTTCGTCCCTCGCGATGACAAGAAACGGGCGAGATCGCCATACCCAGAGGGCACATTGCGCTACGCTCGCGATGACAAATTCTTGCTCGCGATGACAGAGTGTTCCTCGCTCGGACAGAAGCTACGCTCGCGATGGCAGCGCGGATCGCAAAGCCGAGGAGGGGTTGTCACATTTGAGCTTCAAGCAGCACCCCCCACCATGTTTCAAATCCAGCAAATTTAAAAACAAAAGGCGGGATGGCCGCCTGATGTTTATAAAATGGAACAAGAAATTCGTGAAAGCAAACTTTGCTTTCATTCATCCCCATCTGTTTTATTGATTCCTCCGGCCATGCCTTGCGGCACACCGAAACAACCACAAATCCGTCCTAAAGCTTGATCTCGATATCGACACCGGCCGGCAGGTTAAGGCGCATCAGCATGTCGATGGTCTTGGAATCTGGTTCCAACACATCAATCATCCGATTGTGGGTGCGAATCTCAAAGTGCTCCTGCGAATCCTTGTCGATGAATGTCGAGCGGCGGACGGTGAAACGCTCCAGCTTGGTGGGCAGAGGTACCGGCCCAATCACTTGGGCGCCACTGCGCTCAGCCGTCTCTACAATCCGCTTGGCGGATTGATCTAGAATGCGATGGTCATAAGCTTTCAAACGGATGCGAATTTTTTGTTTTGCCATTTTATTCCTAATGATGAACGTTGGTTTTATGATCAAGCTGCCCGAGGGCGGCTGTGTCAACTTAGTTTTTCTCTCCAAGTATCTTGCGCTTCATGCTTTCAGATACCTGAGCGTAGTGCTTGAATTCCATGGTGAAGACCCCGCGTCCCTGGGTGGCTGAGCGCAGCTCCGTAGCATAGCCAAACATTTCAGAAAGCGGAATTTCCGCTTCAATGGCTTTGGCATTGCCAAACCGCTCTTCCATCCCAAGGATGCTGCCAGCCCGCGAGTTGACCTGGCCAATAATATCGCCGGTATACTCTTCTGGGATGATGATTTCCACTTTCATAATCGGTTCCAAAATGACCGGATCGGCGCGCATTGCAGCTTCGCGCAGCGCAAAAATTGCCGCCATCCGAAAAGCCATTTCGCTCGAGTCTACCTCATGGTACGAACCATCTACTAGCGTCACCTTGAAGTCCGTCATGGAGAAACCAGCCAGCGGGCCGCTCTCGGCTGCCTCGCGGATGCCCTTCTCGACGGCCGGGATATATTCCTTGGGGATGACACCACCGCGGGTTTTATCCTCAAACTGAATGCCTTCGCCGTTGCCCAGCGGTTCCAAATCGATGACGACATCACCGTATTGGCCATGCCCACCGGTCTGTTTGGTGTAGCGGTATTGCACGTTCTTCACCGCTTTGCTGACGGTCTCGTGATACGCCACACGCGGCTTGCCGATATTGGCCTGAACTTTAAATTCCCGCAGCAGACGGCTCACCAAAACATCCAGGTGCAGCTCACCCATGCCCGAAATAATCGTCTGACCGGTCACCTCGTCCTGACGCACCTTAAAGGTCGGGTCTTCTTCAGCCAGTTTAGCCAAAGAATCCGCCATTCGATCCTGGTCTACCTTGGTTTTGGGTTCAATCGCGATGCTGATGACCGGGTCGGGGAAGGTGATGCTTTCCAAAACGACCGGCGCACTCGTGTCACACAAGGTGTCGCCCGTAAAGCTGGACTTTAAACCAAGGATGGCGCCAATATCGCCAGCGCTTAGCTCATCAATATCTTCGCGCCGATCAGCATACATGCGCAGCAAGCGCCCAACCCGCTCTTTTTTGTCTTTGGATGAATTTAGTACCGTGCTGGCTTGTTTGATCTTGCCGGAATATACGCGGATGTACGCCAGTCGGCCGACATACGGGTCGGTCACGATCTTAAAGACCAACGCCGAAAGCGGTTCATCTGGCCGGGCTTCGCGCGTCACTTCACTGCCGTCGCGCAGCAGGGTCGCCTTGACCGGCGGAATGTCCAGCGGTGAAGGCAAGAAGTCAACCACGGCATCCAACACCAGCTGGACGCCTTTGTTTTTCAGGCTGGAACCGCAAAATACCGGTGCAGCCTGATTGGCAAGGACTGCTCTACGTAGGCCGGCCTTCAGATCGGCAATGCTGAGCTGCTCGCCCTCTAAAAAGCGGGTGGTCAATTCGTCATCCAGCTCGGCGATCCGTTCCACCAACAGCGCCCGTTTCTCAGCGGCCTCTTCAGCGTATTCAGCAGGGATGGGAGCCTGGCGCGGTTCCCGGCCCAAGTCGTCATCAAAGTAAAAGGCCGTCTCAGTAAGCAGATCAATCACGCCGCTGAATTGAGATTCGGACCCGATCGGGATTTGCATCGCCAGGGCGTTGGCGCCCAGGCGGTCGCGAATGCTTTGAATGGTGCGTTCATAAGATGCACCCATGCGATCTAGTTTGTTGGCAAAGCAAATCCGCGGGACGCCATAACGGTCAGCCTGGCGCCAGACGGTCTCACTTTGCGGTTCCACCCCTTGAACCGAGTCAAAAACGACCACACCGCCATCCAGCACACGCAATGACCGCTGAACTTCAGCAGTAAAGTCGATATGCCCTGGAGTGTCAATCAGATTAATGCGATGATCTTTCCATTCTGCCGTTACAGCGGCTGAAACGATCGTGATGCCACGTTCCCGCTCCTGATCCATCCAGTCTGTGACGGTAGTGCCCTCATCCACATTGCCGAGTCGGTAAGTTTTGCCCGTATAATACAAAATCCGCTCGGTTGTAGTCGTTTTGCCCGCATCAATGTGGGCGATAATACCAATATTACGATAACGTTCGAGCGGATACTCAGTCATTATAGCCAGTCAATTGGTAAGGTGCGAAACTACATTCGGAAGTGCGAGAAGGCGCGGTTGGCCTCTGCCATCTTATGTGTTTCTTCTTTACGGCGGATTGAAGCGCCCTGATTTTCGGAAGCATCCATCAATTCAGCTGCCAGTTTCTCTGAAAATGACTTTCCGGAACGTGCTCGTGAGGCAGTGATGATCCAGCGCATGGCCAGGGTCAGGCGGCGTTCGGGAGAAACTTCCATTGGGACCTGGTATGTGGCACCACCCACACGGCGGGGGCGCACTTCTACCATTGGCCCCACGTTGCGCAGCGCCTGCTCAAACACTTCCACGCCGTCTTTGCCGGTTTTTTCGTGAATGGCGTCAATGGCGTCATAAACCAAGGTCGTGACGGTGCTTTTCTTGCCGCTGAGCATAATGCGGTTGATGATCATCTGAATGTGCAGGTTGTTATAACGCACATCCGGCGCGATTTCTCGTTTTTCGGGTTTAATTCTTCTTGACATAATTACTCCTCAATCTTAAGCGGGCCAGAAAGCGCTCAGCTTGGCTGCGCCTTACCATGCCGGCCGCAGGTCTAATTACTTGGACTCCGGACGCTTCGCACCATACTTGGAGCGGGCGCGTTTGCGGTCTGCGACGCCGGTTGTATCTAGCGTGCCACGCACGATGTGATAACGCACACCCGGAAGGTCCTTAACCCTGCCGCCGCGAACGAGAACCACACTGTGTTCCTGCAGCTGATGGCCTTCGCCTGGGATGTAAGCGGTAACTTCCATGCCATTTGAAAGGCGCACACGCGCGATCTTGCGCAGAGCGGAGTTCGGCTTTTTAGGCGTCATCGTACGCACGATGGTGCATACGCCGCGCTTCTGCGGAGCGCCTTTGGGCTGCCGCGTGCGCCGCTGCTTTTCTGAATTCAGCGTAAACTGCAAAGCAGGCGACTTGCTTTTTTGGTGTTTCGTCTTGCGACCGTTCCGTACCAGTTGATTAATTGTTGGCACTCTTTGCCTCCGTACCTATAACTCATCAATTATTCATTAATCAAGGCCATCAAACTTGCGGATGGCCTTAGCCTTCTGTTATCTGACACCTGAATACAAACGCGTTCAGGCGCGAATGAGCGTAAATTTTATCACGCTCCGTCAGAATGAGTCAAGCCATCGGAAGCTTCCCGTGGCTTCATCATTTTCTGACCCAACCCGAGCAGACTCGTCTCCACATTCGCAAGCCGGTTGCGCCCATCTTCCTTGCCAAAGCGCACCACATCATCGTTATCCATGATGGCTTCAACCGACAGGCTCAGCGACTGGAGTTCCTTCACCAACACCCGGAAAGCGGCCGGGATGCCCGGTTCATTGATGTTCTCGCGCTTGACAATAGCCTCATAGGTTGCGGTGCGCCCGGTCACGTCATCCGACTTGACGGTCAACATTTCTTGCAGCGTATGGGCTGCGCCATAAGCTTCCAAAGCCCAGACTTCCATCTCGCCGAAGCGCTGGCCACCGAATTGTGCCTTGCCTCCCAGTGGCTGCTGGGTAACCAGGCTGTATGGGCCTGTGGAGCGGGCATGCACCTTGTCTTCGACCAGGTGATGCAGCTTGAGCATGGTCATTACACCAACGGTTACCGGCTGATCGTAGAACTCACCCGTCCGGCCATCGCGCACGCGCTGCTTGCCAATAGTCGGCACAGGCTCGCCGGTTTTCAGCATCAGCTTTTGGGCGGCTTCGCGCATTTCATCCGTGGTCATCGCTTCGTTGAAAGCTTCGCCTAGTTTCTCTGACCACAGGCGCAGGCAGGCCCGCACCGCACGTTCATTCTGTTCATCCCGTCCGGAGGGAGCAACCTGATTCTCCGGGAAATCCAAAATTTCATCCGGGTTGTAACCGCGGTCTTTCAGCCAGAAAGTAAGCGCAGTACGACGGGCCAAAACCTCATTCTCTTTGATCTCGAAGACCTTTTGGGGTGTGTCCGCAAGGCGCTGTTCCAAATAGAGCAGCCGCACAAAGGTGTCATCCCGCACCATTTCCGGGTCGTACTCCACACCCGACAGCATGTCCCAACCTTTTTCGGCGGTTTCATTCCAGGCTTCTTTGATCATCCAGGCCCGGCCCAGCTCAGCCTCAATTTCCGCTTCGGTGGCACCGTCGAAGACCGGTGTGATCGCCCTGAAGCCCAATTCACGGGCAGCCCATCCCAGCTCGGCTTCCAAAACCTGGCCAAGGTTCATCCGGCCAGGAATGCCCAGTGGATTCAAAATAATGTCCACCGGTGTGCCATCTTCCATGAAGGGCATATCTTCTACAGGTAGCACCATCGAGACGCAGCCTTTGTTGCCATGCCGCCCGGCCATTTTGTCGCCGGCAGTGATCTTGCGGCGCTGTGCCACAGATACCCGCACCATCTTATCCACACCGGCAGAAAGATCGGCATTATCCTCGCGGTTGAATACCTTGACATCCACCACGATTCCGCGCTCGCCATGCGGCATACGCAGCGAAGTGTCTTTCACGTCGCGTGATTTTTCACCAAATATGGCACGCAGCAGGCGCTCTTCGGGGGTCAGTTCCTTCTCACCTTTGGGCGTAATCTTGCCCACCAGGATGTCGCCAGGCCCGACCTCGGCTCCGATGCGGATGATGCCGGTTTCGTCTAAATCGCGAATGGTGTCATCGCCAACATTGGGGATTTCGCGGGTGATCTCTTCCGGCCCCAACTTGGTGTCGCGCGCTTCGAGCTCATATTTTTCGATGTGAACGCTGGTATAGCGGTCATCTTCCACCAGGCGTTCCGAGATGAGAATGGCGTCTTCAAAATTGAAGCCTTCCCATGGAAGCAGGGCAACCACGACATTTTGACCAAGTGCCAATTTACCATCCATGGTTGACGACGAATCGACAATTACGTCGCCTTTATGCACGAGCTGCCCTTTTTGCACAGCCGGCCGCTGGTCAATACAGGTCGATTGATTGGAACGCTGATATTTGCGTAACTTATAGTGGCGCAGGTCGCCATTGCTTTGCTTGATGACCAGGCTGTCACCGGTAACCGACAACACCTCTCCATCTGCTTCAGCGATCACCACCTGACCCGAATCCGCCACCGCTGCAGCTTCCATACCCGTCGAAACCGTCGGGACTTCCGGCCGCAGCAAAGGCACGGCTTGGGTCTGCATGTTGGAACCCATCAGCGCTCGGTTGGCATCATCATGCTCGAGGAAGGGGATCAGCGCTGCCGAAATGCCCACGACCTGGTTTGGAGCCACATCCATGTAGTCGATATATTCGTAATCGTAGATAGCAAAAGTGGAGGCGTAGCGGCAGGAGTTGCGGTGCAGGAACTCATTGTATTCATTCAAGGGAGCATTCGCCTGGGCAATAACGTACTTGTCTTCCGCGTCAGCAGAAAGATAGACATATTCATCTCCGACAAACGGGCGCACCTGTACGGTTTTTGTACCCAACTCAAGTATTTTCGCTGCCATCGCTTCTGTTACCCGCGTATCACGGGTATAGAGCACATTGCCATCCTGATCTTTGATATCCTGCATGAGCAGGTGGTTCACCAGGCGAGGGTCATCAGCGGGAATGGAGTGGTACACCTTGCGATACGGGGTTTCGATGAACCCGTACTCATTAACCGTCGCATAAGCAGCCAAACGCCCGATCAAGCCAATATTCGGACCTTCAGGGGTTTCAATTGGGCAAATGCGGCCATAGTGTGAAAAGTGCACATCGCGCACATCAAAACCAGCACGCTCGCGCCGCAGGCCGCCCGGGCCAAGCGCTGAAACCGTGCGTTTGTGGCGCAATTCGCTCAGTGGATTCGTCTCTTCCATGAACTGTGAAAGCTGGCTGGAGCCAAAAAATTCGCGCAGTGAAGCCACCAAGGGCCGGATATTCACCAGGCTGACCGGTGAGACGCCGCCGCTCTGGTCGCGGATTGACATGCGTTCTTTAATCACCCGTTCCATCCGCCGCAGGCCAACCCGCAGCTTGTTTTGAATCAGCTCGCCCACCGTCTTAATCCGGCGGTTGCCAAGGTGGTCAATATCGTCTGGGGGGACGTCGCCGTTATTAATCTGGATCATATGGCGGATCAGGCGGACGACATCGTACTTGGTGATCATGCCATGACTGACCGGGATGATATCCTGCAGGTCCAGCTTTTGATTCAGCTTATAGCGTCCAACTTTTTCCAGGTCATAATGACGCGGGTCAAAGAGTTGCTCAATGACATGATTGCGGGCATTATCAAGCGTAGGCGGTTCACCTGGGCGCAGGCGTTTGTAAAACTCAATCAGCGCTGCTTCAGCGATCGATTGGCCAGCCGTCAGCTCGTAGCTGGGTTCCTGTTCAAAGGAAGACTCAATATAAGAATGTTCCTTGTTGGTGTCAACATCGGCAAAGAGTTCCAAAATTTCTTCGTTCGTGCCGGTTTTTAGGGGGGAATCGGGCAGACCATCGCCCACGGCAGCTAATGCGCGCAAAAACACCGTAATCGGCACCATGCGCTTGCGGTTGAATTTGAGGATGATGAAATCATTCTTGCGGGTCTCAAACTCCATCCAGGCGCCGCGATCCGGAATCAATTTGGCAGTGGACATGAAGCGCCCGGTAGCCCGGTCAATTTCAGCTTCAAAATAAACACCTGGTGAGCGAATCAGCTGCGACACAACCACCCGCTCTGTGCCGTTGATAATGAAGGTACCCTTGGGGGTCATCTCCGGAAAATCGCCCAGGAACAGGTCCTGTTTGATTTTTTCACCCAGCTCGTTGCCTTCAAGCAGCACCGAGACGTAAAGCGGGCTGGCATAGGTCAGATCGCGTTCCAAACATTCATCAATTGAATATTTAGGCTCTTCGAACCAATAGCGCAGGCCAAACTCGCGCGAAAGCGGTGTGTTGCTGGGGAAGTGCAGCCTCAGATCATTGCCATACGAAACGATCGGCGAAATTTCATTGAAAAGGGTGGCAAGCCCCTCATCTTTTAGCCGCTGGAAAGAATCCAATTGAACCTGGATTAACTGCGGCAGTTCCAAACCTACCGGAATACGTGCGTATGTTTTTGGAGGCATCAAGTCAGTCATTCACATCTCCTAACATGTAAAAAGCGTGGTGGCAATTGCCGCGGACCACGCTAACAGATGAATTAAGCGCAATATTTTAGTATATGCCAACTTTTCAGGTGAGTCAATAGTAAAGTATACTTTTCTCGGTTTTACCGTGAAATGTATATATTATCACAGTTTCCATTTTTCTGCAGCCGCATAAAGTCTAAAGTGTAGAACCTGCCTGGCTGCAGTTGGAATCCTGACCGACCCGGCTCTTTTTCTGGGCCAAAAGAGTCTAAAGCGGTGGAAAACGAGGGCGTGGCGCCCGCTTATTTAGGCTTTCTTCAGCTCATCCTTGATTTCAACCAGCGTTGAGTGAATTTGGAACCACAAGATCAGCAGCTCGCAGTACATCCTTGAAAACAAAACGCCAAGCACGATCACGACTGGTCCGCCGATTAACCCGCCCAGTGCCATCCAAAAGTTGTTGTCGGTAAAGGCGGTCACAATTCCGCCAAAAAAGACAACCAAACCAGCAATGATGGCAAGCGCCACGCTGATGTAGAACAAGACCTTGATGATGACCGGTGTGATCATCCGGTCAAAGCTCATGAATGATTTTGCGCTCATTGTGCCTCCCGTGAAATCATGTTAATGGACCTTCTAATTGTAGTCCTTTTCTTCAATATTGATTAAGGAAATTCTTGTAAAAAGCTCTCGATTTCTCTGGTAGTAAGCGTGATTTCAAACGGCCACCCCAATCGCAAATGGCCGGGGAGCCAGCCTCCAAAAAGGGCAAAGCCAACTTTGTGCACCGGCCGCCGCCCGCCGCCCACCCCCGCGCAATTATGGTAAGATAAGCACAGATCACACACGGGGAGCCTTCGGGCTGAGAGGGACGATTCCGTCCGACCCGCATAACCTGATCCGGATCATGCCGGCGGAGGGAGTGCAAAGACAGACCAAAACACCCTCCCAGGCAGGAGGGTTTTTTGATGAGTAACCGCAAGGCTGTGCTCTTTGTCAATGGTGAGGCTGGCGATCTAACCCGCCTGCCGCTGGAACCCAACGACTATTTGATCGCCGTCGATAACGGTTGGCGCCATCTCTCCGCGCTCGGCCTGCTCCCGCAGCTGCTGATCGGTGATCTTGATTCGCTGCCCGCCTCCGCCCAGCAGGCAGCTAGTGAGCATGCCATCGAAACCCTGCGCTACCCTGTTGAAAAAGATCAAACCGACCTCGAGCTGGCCCTCAACGTTGCCGTGCAGCGCGGGTTTATGCGGATCATGCTGGCTTGCGCGCTGGGAGGAAGGCTGGATCACACCCTGGGCAGCCTGTCCTTGCTGGCCCGCCCCGACCTGGCCCAAAAAGAGGTTTGGATGGAAGACGGCCTTTGCGAGGTCCGCCTGACACGCGGCGAGCTTTCAATCGCAACCGAACCGGGCGACCTGGTTTCGCTGATCCCCTGGCAGGGAGATGCCCACGGCATCCACACAGAAGGGCTGTATTACCCGCTCAACAACGAAACGCTCCACATTGCCGCAACACGTGGCATCAGCAACCTGGCTTTAGGTGCCAGCGTCAGCCTAAGCGTGCGCTCCGGCACCGTGCTGGTGATCCACTATCATCAACCTCGAACGGAAGAAGGTAAATTTGATGAATAAGAGATTTTTTGCTTTGGCATCCATCCTGTTGCTTTTGGCTGGATGCAGCGCTGGGCAAACCGAAACCGAAACCCCCATTCTGACGGTGATGACCCATGATTCCTTCGCGGTCAGCGCCGACCTGATCAGCACCTTTGAAGAAGCCAATCAGGTCCGCATCAATTTCGTCAAGGCTGGCGACACCGGCGCAGCGCTTAACCGCTTGATCCTCACTTCACAATCTGCACAGGCTGAAGCTGATGTCTTTTACGGTCTTGATAATACCTTCCTCTCGCGTGCCCTTAAGGCAGATCTTTTTGAGCCTTATCAGGCGCCAGCCCTCAAAGACATTCCCCAAGAATTCCAACTGGACCCCAGCCAACGCGTTCTTCCGGTGGATTTCGGTGACGTGTGCCTTAATTACGACAAAGCCTGGTTTGACCAAAAAGGCCTCCCGCTGCCAGCCACATTGGAGGATTTGACCGACCCGCAGTACAAAGGCTTGCTGGTGGTTGAAAACCCAGCCACTTCTTCACCCGGGTTGGCTTTCATGCTGGCAAGCATCGCCCACTTCGGCGAAGCAGACTGGCTGACCTGGTGGCAGGGGTTGAAGGATAACCAGGTGGTGATTGCCCCAGACTGGGAAACTGCTTACTATACGCAGTTTTCAGGCTCCTCAGGGCGCGGCCCGCAGCCCCTGGTGGTTTCTTATGCCTCCAGTCCAGCTGCTGAACTTTATTACGCTGAGTCCAAACTGAGTGAGGCTCCAACCGGTTCCATTACCGCTGAGGGCACCTGCTGGCGCCAGGTAGAATTTGTTGGGATCCTTAAAGGCACCCCGCAGCGCCGCCTGGCTGAAAAATTTATCGACTTCCTGCTCAGTCAGCCCTTTCAAGAAGATATGCCCTTGCAGATGTTCGTCTATCCGGTGCTCCCTGGTGTGAGCCTTCCGTCGGTTTACAGTCTGGCCAGCCAGCAGGCAGCCCAACCGGCCAGCCTTCCACCGGAACAGATCGCCGAGAAGCGCGAAGCCTGGGTAAACGCCTGGACTGAGCTGATGCTGCACTGAGGGCGGCTTGGAGACCCCCGATCAGCTGATACACTCCGGGCCAATAGGGCATGCGCCGGCTGGCAGCCCCCGACCCGCCCGCCGGGCAGGGCTGCATTTTACATCATGGGGGCGGGTCATCCTGTGGCTGATTCCGCTAGCGTTTGTGCTTTACTTTTTTTACCAGCCGCTGCTGGCAATTTTCAGGCTGGTTTTTTCGGCTGAATTTCGCCAGGGTTGGCAGGCCTTCGATTGGAACCAGGCACTGCGTCCGCTGGGTTTCACACTCTGGCAGGCGACGCTCTCCACCCTGCTCACACTGCTGGTTGGGCTGCCGGCAGCTTATTTGTTTTCCCACTTTGACTTTCACGGCCGCTCGGCGCTGCGCCTGTTGACACTGCTGCCTTTCATCTTGCCGACTGTCGTGGTGGCTGCGGCATTCAACACCCTGATTGGACCGCGCGGCTGGCTCAACCTGGGGCTTATGGCGCTTTTTAACCTGGAGAGCCCGCCGCTCCAGCTGCTCAACTCGCTACCGGCCATCCTGCTGGCGCATCTGTTCTACAACCTTTCAATCGTTATCCGCATTGCTGGCAGTGCCTGGGGCCGGTTGAACGAGCGCCTGCCACAGGCCGCCCGGACGCTGGGAGCCTCACCCTGGCAGGCTTTCCGTACCGTCACATTCCCGCTGCTGCGCCCGGCAATCTTGAATGCCGCCTTGCTAGTTTTCCTCTTTGATTTTTCCAGTTTTGGCGTGGTGCTAATGTTGGGCGGCCCGCGTTTTGCCACGCTGGAAGTTGCCATTTACACCCAGGCCATGCAGCTCTTTAACCTGCCCGCTGCTGGTATTCTCTCCCTCCTACAATTGGCTGTCACGCTGGCTGTCATCATCCCGCAAAACCACTTTAGCCGGGTCCAGGTTGGCAAAGCCGGCATAAGCTCCGAAAAAAACGCGCTCCGCCCAGCAAAAACACGCAACGAAAAAGCCTTCATTGTGATTATGTCGCTGGTTTTAGTGCTACTGATTGCCACACCGCTGCTCAGCCTGAGCGCCCGTTCCCTGGTCAGCCTCGAAGCCGCCCGCGGAGAGCGTGCCGCCGTCCAGCCGGCCCTTACGCTGCGTTTTTATCGGCAGCTTTTTCAGAACCAAACCGGTTCCATTTTTTACGTGCCGCCCCTTTTGGCCGTCCGCAATTCTTTGATTTATGCCGCGCTGACCGTGCTCTTCGCTACGGTTCTGGGGTTGCTGTGCGCCTATGCGCTGGCTGAACCCACCAGGCTAGGCCGCCTGCTTGAACCGCTGTTGATGCTGCCACTTGGGGCCAGCGCGGTCACCCTGGGGCTGGGCTTTCTACTAGTCTTTAACCATCCCCCCTTCACCAGCGGCCGGTATCCGCTGATCATTCCGATAGCGCATACCTTGATCGCCTTGCCTCTGGTCACCCGCACGCTTCTGCCGGCGCTGCGCGCCATACCTGAAAACCTGCGCCAGGCCGCCCGCACCTTGGGCGCCAGCCCAACCCATGTGTTCTTCCAGGTGGACCTGCCGCTGTTGCTGCGCCCGCTACTGGTGGGGATGGTTTTCGCTTTCACCCTCTCACTCGGCGAGTTTGGCGCAGCCAGTTTTCTCAGCCCGCCCCAAAACCCGACCGTCACCGTGGCGATTTACCGCTACATTTCTCAACCCGGAGCGCTCAATTATGGTCAATCGCTGGCCATGTCAGTTTTGTTGCTACTCATTTGTGCTTTGGGCACATGGCTAATAGAAAAAATCCGCCTACCTGGGGAGGAGCTGTTTTAATGCTGCGAGTAATCGATATTCACAAATCCTATGAGGGGGCACCGCTGCTCAACGGTGTGAGTTTCGCTTTGGATCAGGGTGAACTGATTGCACTGCTCGGCCCATCAGGCAGCGGCAAGAGCACGCTTTTGCGGCTGATTGCCGGGCTCGAAATACCCGAAGCTGGCCAGGTGTTATGGGATGCCGCGGACCTGAGCGGCGTACCAACCCATCAGCGAGGCTTTGGTCTGATGTTTCAGGATTACGCCCTTTTTCCGCACCGTTCGGTAAGTGGAAACATCGCCTTTGGTCTCGAAATGCAACATGAACCCTCCGACCTTGTCGATCAAAAGGTCAGCCAGGCCCTGCGCAGCATCCATATGGAAGCTTTTGGCAGCCGGCCGGTAACGGAACTTTCCGGTGGGGAACAACAGCGCGTTGCCCTGGCCCGCGCTCTGGCGCCCAACCCGCGTTTGTTGATGTTGGATGAACCACTCGGCGCGTTAGACCATGCCCTGCGGGTGGAACTGATTCGCGAATTGCGTCAGACCCTGCGCACCAGCGCCACGCCGGCCATTTACGTCACCCATGACCAAGAAGAAGCTTTTGCCCTGGCAGACCGGCTTCTGATCCTGCATGCCGGCGTAATTGTGCAGGAGGGCACGCCTGCTGCCGTTTACAGTCAGCCCGTCAACACCTGGGTTGCTGGTTTTTTGGGTTTGGGCAACCTGCTGCCCGTCCAGCGCGATCCTGCTGCGCCTGAGTTTTTGCTGGCAAAAGGTGGTCGCTTTCGAATCGACCAGCCACTCCCGCCAGCAGCGCCGGCTGAAGCACTTACGCTACTGCTGCGCCCCGAAGATGCACAGATAAACCCGGGTGTGCCACCGGCGGAAAATACTCTCAGCGGCAAGGTGCGGGACTGCATCTTTATGGGTACCCGTTTTGAAACCCAGGTTGAGACGGAAAGCGGCATCCTATCCGCCTGGAGCGCGACCGCCCTGCCCGAGGGCAGCCCGCTCAGCCTGACCTGGCCAGCAAGCACCATCCTCTGCTTGAAGGACTAAGCCAATGAACGCTGCACAACCAGAGTGCGAAATCACAATCATCAAGCAGGATCATCTCGGGAATTTTGTTTTCAGTTGGCAAGGGCGCATGCTGCGCGCAGGCTCCTCACAGCGTGTAATCAGCGCCACTTTCACACCCAAGCCTCATCAGGTCGGCCAGGTAACCTTCAACCCAGGCGATCTTTTCGTCGAACACTACTCGGCCCGTGCCTGGTACAACGTTTTTGAAGTCTACGAGCAGCAAACCGGCCAGCTGAAGGCCTGGTACTGCAACCTCTCTTACCCGGCCGTTTTCCGCCACACGGAAATCCTTTGGCGCGACCTCGCGCTGGACCTTTTGGTATATCCCGATGGCTCTAGCAGCCTCTTGGATCAGGACGAGTTCGCCAACTTGAACCTTAGCGCGGAATTACGCAAGCTTTGCTGGCAAACGGTGGAGCTGCTGCTCCAGCGGATCGATCAGGCCCATGATCCGGTTTTCAAACCTGCGTTTGACTGGGAATAAAAAAGGGCGGCCTTAACAGCCACCCTGATTGCATTTCAATCGTTTAGGCCCAACTGAGCAAGACCGGCAGCAGTCCGGTCCAATCAATCTGGTATTCACCGCTGCCTACCAGCCCAAGCACAACAAGGAGTGCAGCCACAGCGCAGCAGCATAACAACACCACGACCACAATCAAAACGATCCACCAGGTGTTGCTTATCTTCTGAGGCGCCTGAGCCGCGGGATGAACTACTGTGTTTTCAGGGCTTACCTCAACACTTTGAAAACCATCATTGTCGATTGTCATTCTTTCCTCCAATATGATGAATTAACGAATGCCTTGAAGCCAATGGGACAGCGGGCCGCAGATGGCGATGCCGCTGATCACGCCGGTCAGCGTCAAGACGATCAGGCAGATGACCAGCAAGGTGAGGGCGACATTAATCCAGCCCAATACGAGACCAGCTGTGGCCAATCCGTCACCGCCGATTTGGCCCTGACTCTTGCGGATCTCCTCTTTGGCCAGGTAACCGCTCACCAATGCGCCTACGGTCCCAATAACCGGCAGGATAAAATAACTGGCAATGCCGCTAATCAGACTGACAATCGCCCACGGCGACGTCGTCAATGGATGAGAAGTATATGGATCTTTAATGTTCTGTTCTGTCATTTTTCTCCCAAAATCAGCTGAATATTCAGGCGGGGTTCTTCTCGCCTTTTCGGCGCCTGATAAACCACACAACCCACCAGACGATCAGAATAAAGATGACCGCCATCAAAATCGGCAGCACCACCGAAAGCACGGAAACCAGTGCCGCCACCACGTCTTCTAAAAAGCTGGCCAGCGGGTCAGCAGCACTGGCGCTGGAGGCGCTGATCAGCGGGCGTACTGCAGCCGATTTCACCGTATGCACCGTGCCCGCCACCAGAAGCCCGGCAATCAGCCCCAAAACCGGGCTGACTTCCGCCGTTGAATTGGCGCTAGCCGCAAAAACAATCGCGCCAGCTGTCGGGCGGATAAAGGTTTGGATCAGATCATTGGCGTGATCAACCACCGGGATTTTATCAGCAAACACTTCCACCAAACAAAGCACCGCCAACACACCGATCGTCCACCAGCTAGTCAGCGCATCCCAGGGTTTGGCGAGATGGATCAGGTCAGTAAATTTTGCCAAAAGGGAGACCGCCAGCAGTGGGATGTAAGCATTCAACCCTGCTGAAGCGGAAAGCCCAAAAGCGCCTAAAATGCCACCAATTGCGTCCATTGAGGTCCTTCATTCATTCCTTCAATAATCGATAAACACCTTGATTATATCGCTCTCACCGCAGCCGACCGTAGATTATCATGGGATTATAGCTCCCCAGGTGCCGGTCAAACCTAACCGCACCCAGTCTGTCAGCCCAATCTGCAGCAGTGCCAGCAGCAGGCCAATCGAAGCTGGCAGCAAAAGCTCGCGCCAATCCGTAATCTTGTTGTCTCTGCGCATCAGCAGGAGGGCAACCATCGTATAAATAATGGTAAAAATCAGCGGGACGCTGATTCCGCTGAGAATGAATGCCGGGTAGAGGATGACCGGCTGCCCGCTGAGCAGCCCCAGCGCCAGCAATCCAGCCAGCGCTAGCAATAGCAGAAAATCCCTGTAACGCGGAACCACCGCCTCGGCTCGCCAATCTCGCCATACAGTCTGGTTGAAGATCGGGTACAAAATGAGGCCAATCCCGACTCCAACACCCAAACCGGTCAACAGCCGCAGTAAATTGGTGGGGGTATACAGGCTGGGGCCATCAGGAAAGAAATGCAGGAAGGAATTAATGCCATCCACACCAAAAGCTACCAAAAACAGCCCCAGGCTGATCATCACCGCCAGCGGAGGGAATTTCGCTTTCCGCCCCTGGCGCAGCTGGAAAACCAGAGCCAGGAAGGCTCCCAGGTACATGCCTGTACAGCGGGCACACAGCGGTGAGCTGTGCCCGCCCACATGAAAAGAGCGCTGCGGGATCTGATGACAGACTGCATAGCCAATAGCCTGCAGTTTGCCCCAAAAGCCAGGTGGTGTGAACCTCAGCCAAAAAGCGGCAACCACAACCAGCACGGTCAACACAGCGGCCAAGGCCGGCCAATCCTTCTGCCAACCCTTCTTTTCTAAAGCCGGTTGCAAGCTTTGGGGGTTCTGCGCCACGCCCATTTCCTTTACTCGCTCAAGTAAGCATGAGCGTCTTTAAGTTTTTCGATGATTTCAATATGCTGCGGGCAGAGCGTTTCACACTGCCCACATTCCACACACGCATCTGCCTGGTTTTGGGCTTCAAGTTTATCTCGATAATTTGCCCGTCCCTGAGCCTGCCGGTCATAAATCACGGCGTCATTATAAATGCTGAAAACGGTCGGTATTTCGACCCCATTCGGGCAAGGCAGGCAATATTCACAATGCGTGCATGGCACTGGTGCCAGCCCTTTCCAAGCCGCGCTTACCGCCTCGATCAATTCCTTGTCCGCTGGTGAAAGGCAGCCCACCGCACTGCGGGATGCACTCCGCAGATTATCTTCAACCTGCCAGGGAGCGCTCATGCCCGAGAGCACCAACGACACTTCCGGTTGATCCCACAGCCACTGCAGCGCCCATTCCACAGGCGACCAATCGCGTGTGGAGCTCTGAAAGGCTTCCGCCACGCCAGACGGCAGTTCCGCCCGGGCCAGACTGCCGCCGCGTAAAGGTTCCATCACCACCACCCCCAGCCCGCGTTGGGCAGCGTTTTTTAACCCACGCTGGCCAGCTTGATAATCGGTATCCATGTAATTGTATTGGATTTGACAAAAATCCCAGCCATCAAACCCATCCAAGATCTCCTCGAAGACCGGATATTGATCATGGAAAGAAAAGCCGACCTGCCGGATTTTGCCCTCAGCGCGGCGTGCGTCCAGCCAATCCTCCAGATGGAGCGCTTTCAGGCTGCGCCAGCGCGTCTGATCGAGCGAATGCATCAGGTAAAAATCGATATGATCCGTCTGCAGGCGTTCCAACTGCGTATCCAACAGGCGATCCATGTCTGCCCGGGAATGGACCAGCCAGACTGGCAGTTTGGTCGCCAGGGCCACTTTTTCACGGTAGCCAGAGCCTAAAGCACGCCCTACGAACGGCTCGCTCTGCTCATGATGATAGCCCCAGGCGGTATCAATGTAATTAACCCCCGCATCAATGGCATTCCGCAGCATGGCAGTTGCCAGCGGTTCATCAATGGCGCCATTGTCTCCGCCCAACACCGGCAAGCGCATACAGCCAAACCCCAATGCCGATACTTTCCAATCCAACCTGCCAAATTGACGGTACTGCATGCTCGCCTCCGAATAATAAAAAATGGGATAGCTTTCCCGCAGGCAATTATATCCAAAGCCGCACTAATGGATGCTGAAGTTCCCGCACTCAGCTACAGAAAGATTGCGCGCGAAATTGCGAAATATAGCAATAACGGTAAAATTATTAACATATGGACTCATCTGAAACCGTCACACCGATTACCCCAGACCCGACCAGCTCGAATGCAGTCCCGCTGGGCCAAGCGCTGCCGGAAGGCTCAGACCAGGCTCCACGAAAGAACCTGACCAAGTCTTCACCTCCATGGGGCTGGCAAGTAAAAATGATCATCACCCTGGTAGCTTTGGTGATCGTTGGCTTCTTGCTGGTTCGCTTCCATTCTTACATCAACATGTTGCTGACAGCATTTCTGATCACTTTCCTTTTTCAACCGATCGTCAACCTGCTAAATAAAAAGATAAAGATCAGTTGGAGAGTTGCCACAGCCATTGTTTACCTGCTGTTTGCGCTGATTTTTGGCGGGCTGGCAGCTCGTGGTGGCACTTCACTGGTCGGCTTTGTTCAGGACGCGATCGCAAACCTGAATGCCAATATCGCCACGGTGACCAAATTTTTGGAAGAATGGTCGCAGCGCCAGATCTTCATCGGGCCGCTCAAGTTCACCATGCCAACCCTGGATGCCCAGTTTCTTTCCACTGAGCTTCTGGCACGCCTCCAGCCGATTCTGACCCAGGCTGGCACTATCGCCGGCGCCGTAGTCACCTTCGTCGGATCATCATTGTTCAATTTTGGGTTGGTCTATCTGCTTTCTTTCTTCCTGGTTTCCGAATCGAATGGGAGCCAGGCAAAGTTGTTTGATCTCAACCTTCCTGGCTACGAATACGATCTGCGCCGGATGGGGCGCGAAATCGCCAACATTTGGAACGCATTCATCCGCGGCGAATTTGTTGTGGTGGGTACCGCCATTGTGATTTATTCCATCTTGCTGGGAAGCTTCGGCCTGCCCTACTTCTTCGTCCTGGCCATCATCGCCGGCCTGGGCCGCTTTGTGCCATACGTGGGTGCATGGGTTGGCTGGATCGCCTTTGCCGTCAGCGCTTTTCTTCAAACCCCCACCCCATTTGGGCTAGCCAACTGGGCTTACGCCCTGCTGATTGTCGGGATCGCCCTGGTGATCGACACGTTGCTGGATCAGGTGCTCACCCCGCGGGTGATGGGAAATGCCCTTGAAGTGCATCCGGCTGCCATTATGATCTCAGCCCTGCTGGGGGCTCAGCTCTTGGGTCTGATCGGGGTCATTTTAGCGGCACCGGTAATTGCCACGTTGAAGCTGATCAGCCGCTACGTGCTGCGAAAATTGATGGATCAGGACCCGTGGGAAGGCTTGGCTTATTACAAACCCAAGAAGAAGCCCTTCTTCTTTAAATGGCTGCCCAAACCCGGCAGCAAAGCCGAAACCTGGCTGAGCAAGGCAGGCAGCAACATTTCCCTGTGGGCCCAGTCGCTCTGGCAAAAAATTCGAAAGTTGTTTACGCCCAAGGATAAAACTGGAGCCTGAGAAGAAAGCTCGGCTTGCCTTCTGAACCCCAACATGGGATAATTACATTCAAGAAAACAGAGGAGAAACCATATGGAACACGATCACGAAAACGAACCCGTCACCACCACCATTGCCGAAACAGAGAACTTCTTGGCCTGGCGCGCTGACGAACCGGATGGCGAATCAACTTACCATCTCGAACTGAACAACGTTACTTTACATTTCTTCAAAGAGGAATGGAAAGAATTCCTTGAGCTGATCGAAACGATTGTCGACGAGGAACTCTAAACCGTTCGAACCCAAGCCGCCGATCTGAGGCGGCTTTTTTGTAACGCTAACCGCCTGATCCGCCTGCCGGCGGAAAGTATTTCATCCAATCCATATGCCGCAGGGGCGTAAACCCCGCTGCAGCAATAACCTCGCTCATCCGGCCATAGGGGTATTCCAGGCTGAGCGGGCGCCGCGGGTGGTTTCCTTCAATAAACTTAAGCAACATGGCCTGGGTGACCGCGGCTTCCAGCTCATTTTGTGGAACCGCCAGCCACAGCCGGTCGGTAAACTGACCGGCGTATTGCCAGGTCAGCCCACCCAGCCAACGGCCGGCCTCACGCAGGCTGTAGTGCTTTAATGTGGCCAAATCTCCCCAGCGTGCCAGGTTAAACCAGGCCGAAGGCGCAAAGGCGCGGAAGTCAACCGGCGCATACCAGCGGGTTTCAGGTGGATAGGCCCTGAGCAGCGCAGCTTTTTGGGCTGGCCAGTCACGCCGGCTGCGGTCAGTCAGTTCGAATGGCATTAAAACGCTGCCGGGCGGCGGGGCTGGCGGGGTTGTGCGGGCGGCTGCGCGGTACTGAGACACACTGCCGCGCTGCTGAAAGCCCAGGCGGCGGTACAAGCCGATCGCGCCTTCATTTTCGCGGCGCACCTGCAGCCAAATTTCCACTGCCGGCACCTGCCTGCAGACCCGAATGGCGTGTTCCGTCAGGCGGGTTCCAATCCCCATTCCGCGCCAGGCCGGTGCCACGGCCACGTTTGCCACCAGGCAGATCCGGCGTAGGCCAGAAAAATGCGGGATCAGGTTAATATTCCCCACCAGCTTGCCACCCACTTCCCAGACGAAGCCCTGCACGCCGCCTCTGGCAAACGAGAGCAGGCTTCTGCCGGGCAGTGCCTGGCGGGCTGCCTGACGCATCTGACTCAACACCGCTTGGCCTTCAGGGTCATCCCGCAGGTCGAACGCAGCTTCAATCAGATTGATCACATCGTTGAGGTCTTTGCCCGGGTCAAATTGGCGCAGCCGACCAGGCGGTAGGGGTGGAATGGGTTGCATCAGCGTAAAAATCCTGGCAGGAAATCAAAAGTCACGAAAGAAACAACCCCCGCCAGGGCGGGGGTTGCCAATGATATGACAGGTTTAGAAGATTTGTTCGTCGGAAGAACCCGGACGGCGCTGGCGGTAGACGATGCGTCCCCGTTCCAGGTCATAGGGCGACATCTCCACCCGCACCGAATCACCCAGCAAGATACGGATATAATACCGGCGCATCCGGCCGGAAAGGTAAGCCATGACCTCATGACCGTTTTCCAACCGTACGCGGAACTGGGTGCCGGGCAGCGCTTCGATAATCGTGCCGTCCATTGTGATCTTCTCTTCTTCTTTTGCCATAAAACCTCACTACTCCGGCTTATTCGTACGTCTTCCGGTAGGAACGACGAACGGCCTTCTTCTTATCCATGCGGCGTTGCTCGCTTTTGGAGATGTACCAGCGTTTTCGCCGGACGGTGCTCAACACGCCGCTTTTAACCACCTTCTTGCGAAAGCGTTTCAGCAGGGAATCCTGCGATTCGTTGGGTCGTAATGAAACTGTTGCCATTTGCTCATTCACCTCCCTTCCGGGCGGGTTTTTTGACGCATTTTTGCGCGACTTTGTATTATACACGAAAATAAGCAATATTTGTGAACCAATTTAACCCTGCCCGCGCCAGTTTGCGCCGGCAGACTGGCCAGCATGTATATCGGGTTCGATCTTGGCCAAATAGCCCAAATCGATGCCACCGTCCAGCCCTCAGATCTCAGCTGCGATACCAATCCCCCGGACCGGCAGCACTGTCAACTCGTGGGAGTAAATGCCTCGCCGGTGCCATTCTACACTGGCGCGCCCGCCCAGTGGCACAGATGCGGGCAAACCGCGCATGCCAGCCAAAAACGCCACTCTCAGCTATCAATACCTTTCGCATCGCCCAGCGCTGGCACCTGCACGCCGTAAAAATTCTAAAGTAAATTATGTATAATTTCAGTATGTCCCCTTTGCGCAATTTTCCGGCGGCAAAGTGGCAATGCCGAAACACACCTCACCAACTTGGGTTTTGATCCCTGGCCATACTTGTGCAAACGGCCTGTCAGCGCTTGAGAGGAAGCATGAGTGATTTTCCAATCGTTTCAGTGGATGAGATGAAAGCCCTGGAAGCGCGCGCCTTCAGTCTCGGGATGAGCTACGAAGAGATGATGGCCCGGGCCGGCAATGGCTGCGCCGCCGTGCTGCGCGCCGAGTGCCCCAACCCAGCAAACTGCCTGGGCCTGGTTGGCAAGGGGAATAACGGCGGCGACACGCTCATTGCACTGGCAGTACTGCAAAGCGCTGGCTGGCAGAGTGTGGCGCTTCTGCCACAGCCGCGCTCCCCGCAGGATCGACTGATGATCCGCCTGCAAGAAGCTGGCGGGTCAATTGTCGTGCTCGATTTTACCGGCGACTGGCGCCAGCAAGTGCTGGCAGCGCTCAGCCACGCTGATGTCATATTGGACGGCCTGCTGGGCACCGGCGCGCGCCTGCCGCTGCCGGCGCCAATTAGCGACCTGCTTTCTTTTTTGCAAAGCCAGGCCACCCTGCCGCCAGTTTACGCGCTGGATTGCCCCTCGGGTATCGACTGTGCCAGTGGCGAAGCTGCCACCGAGGCATTAGCGGCCACACAGACGCTCTGCATTGAAGCATTGAAGACCGGGCAGCTGCAGTTCCCGGCTGCTTCTTTCTGCGGCCGTTTGCGCCGCATCCCGCTGGGCTTCCCGGCCGGCACCTACCCAAGCCAGGCTCCCCGAACTTCAGTTTTGACCTCGCGCGAGGCCCGCGCGCTGCTCCCCACCCGCCCGGACGATGCCCACAAGGGTACTTTTGGCAGCGTATTGGTGGTTGCCGGGTCGGCTCGCTTTACCGGCGCCGCCATCTTAAGCATTGGCGCAGCATTGCGCAGCGGGCCGGGTTTGGTTTACGGCGCCGTGCCGGCCAGCCTGCATGACGCCCTCGCACCGGCTTTACCCGAAGCCATCTGGGAACTGCTGCCTGAGCACCAGGGCAGTTTCGCTGAGCATGCAGCAGAAAGCTTCCCAGCCCTTTTGCAGGGCAAGAGCGCCGTCTTGATCGGCCCCGGCCTGGGGCAAAGCCCGCCGGCGCAAATGTTCCAAAAGAAGCTGCTTTCTGGCAACCTTTTTGGTGCCAGTCCGCAGCTGCCGACGGTTTTGGATGCGGACGCGCTGCGCACGCTGGCCAGTCTGCCAAACTGGCCAATGCTGCTGCCGGCCGGCTGCCTGCTGACGCCCCACCCGGGCGAAATGTCGGCTTTGTGCGCCTTGAGCGTTTCAGAAATCCAGGCGCATCGGATCGAAACAGCCCGCCATTTCGCTCGTGAATGGCAGCAGTATCTCATCCTTAAAGGTGCAAACACCATCATCGCAGACCCCACCGGCACGCTGGAAGTGCTGCCGTGTGCCACTTCAGCACTGGCCCATGGCGGCAGTGGCGACGTCTTGGCAGGGATCGCCGTAGGGCTGCTGGCGCAAGGTCTGCCCGTTTGGGATGCCGCCCGGCTGGCGGTTTGGCTGCATGCCGCCTGTGCCCGGCTGGCCCTTCAAAAGACCGGGCACTCCGCGGCAGTTTTAGCTGGCGATCTGGTTTCAGCCATCGGGCAAGCTTTACATTATTTAGAATCGGGTGAAACTTTTTTCGCTTGAAACGTAAATCTGCAAGTCAAACCAAAGGAGAGCGTTCATGAAAATCAGACATATCCTCAATCTCACCATCAGTCTCAGCATGCTCTTGGGGCTCCTTCTCGGCCCGCTGCCCGATGTTGCCGCTGCGCCCATGGCATTGCCGCCGGTGATGGACGGCATCGTTGACGCAGAATATGGCCCGGCGATCGCATCCGACCCGGCGGAGGATTCCCAAGGTGGTAATCCGGTCGATCTCACAAATCTCTGGATGACCGACGATGCGCTTAATTATTACGTCATTTTTGAAGTCAACACGGATTTCAGCGCCAACAATTGGGGGAAGTATGCGCTCTACCTTGACACCGGTGGAGACGCAGCTGGCGCCCCCAGCGATGCCTGGGGACGGGCGGTCAGCGTGCGTGACCCCCACAAACCTGAGTTTGCGATTTATACCTATTTGAATGCAGGCAGCTATGGTGTAGAAGACACCCAGGTTTGGGCCTGGTCCGCTTCGTCTTGGGAAAATATCGGAACAGTTGCCCAGGCCGCCAGCTTGGCTGGAACCACCTCCTTTGTGGAATGGACAATCAACAAGGCC
>DAOUFF010000042.1:0-72615 GCA_034430195.1 Anaerolineaceae bacterium
TGCCTCTGCAACTGCGCAGCCAGCCAGCACCAACACCGTCAGGCTGAGCACAACGCGGGCAGCAAAACCGCTGGAAGAAGGGCGCACCAAGTGAAAATATCTCGCCATTTCAGCAGATGCGCGGCAGCATTTCGCCTGCCAGCATGTCGAGCACGCGGGTCGTGCCGAGCGGCGTACGCATCGTGAGGTGGGGCTGGCCAGCAGAAGAGACCCGCCCGATGAGCGCAGCAGCGCGGCCATAGGGATGGGATTGCAGCGCTCGCAGCGCTGCCCCGGCAGACTTTTCCGGAAGGATGACGGTGATTTTCCCTTCATTGGCCAGATAAAGCGGGTCCAGGCCGAGCAAATCGCAGGCGGCCTGCACTGGAGCATCCACCGGGATGGAAGTCTGCTCAAGCGTAATGCCTACAGCGGATTGCTGGCTGATTTCGACCAGCGTCGTGGCCAGACCGCCACGGGTGGCATCACGCATGCAGTGGACATCCGGAGCCGCAGCCAAAAGATCTTCGATGAGGTGATTGAGTGGGGCTGTGTCTGAAACGATGCCGCTCTGGAAGCCGAGATTGCCGCGGGCCTGGGCAACGGCGATGCCATGGTTGCCCAGCTGTCCTGAAACCAGGACGACATCCCCGGGCTGAGCGCGGGAGCCAGCAATCTCCAGAGCGGCAGGCGCCCAGCCGATGCCGGTCGTGCTAATGAACAGCCCGTCGCTTTTGCCCCGTTCAGTAACTTTGGTGTCGGCTGCAATTAGCTGGACACCTGCTTCAGCGCAGGCGGCGGCCATCGAATCGACGATTCGTTCCAGGTCGGCCAATGGAAGCCCTTCCTCCAAAATAAAACTGGCGGTCAGATACTTCACGCGGGCACCCATTACGGCCACATCGTTGACACTGCCACAAACAGCCAACCGGCCAATATCCCCACCCGGAAAGAAGAGTGGCGAGACGATATGGGCATCGGTGGAGATCACCAGCCTCCCGTCGGCCCCGGCGGCTTGAATCAAATCAACCAAGGCAGCATCATTCCCCGCGGACAAGATCTCATTGCCCAGGCGGCTCTGAAAAACTTCGCGGATCAGGCTGCTGGTCATACTGCCGCCGCTGCCATGACCAATGACGATATGGTCGAAGCGGTTGAGCGGAAGCGGGCACTGCGGGCTTTCCAAAGAAGGCGATGCAGGGGCTGTCATGGTTTTACCCTGTGATAACGATAGTATGCTGCGCAGGCGCCCTCGGATGAGACCATTGGCGCGCCCAGTGGAGACTGCGGTGTGCACTGCGCGCCAAAAGCCGGGCAATCGTAGGGCTTGGCCATTCCTCTCAAGACCTGGCCGGCAATACACTGCGCTGGCTCAGACCAAGAGCCTTGCTGGATTTCGAAGCGGCTGAGGGCATTGAAGGCTTGAAATTCAGGCTGCAGATCCAGCCCGGAAGCGGGTATCGGGCCGATACCGCGCCAAAGGCGGTCTGCCGGCGTGAAAACGCGGGTGATCATCTCTTGCGCAGTACGATTGCCCGCGTGGGTAACCACGCGAGTGTAAGCATTTTCGACTTCATGGCGTCCGGCTTCCAGCTGGCTGATGGTCAGTCGGATGCCCAGCAGCAAATCGAGCGGTTCGAAGCCGGTCACCACAATCGGAATGCCATACTGGCTGGCGATAGGCTCATATTCCCAATAGCCCATCACGGCGCAAACGTGCCCGGCTGCCAGAAAGCCCTGGACGCGGTTTTCAGGGCTGCCCAAAATGGCATGCATGGCCGGCGGTACCAAAACATTGGCTGGCAGGATCGAAAAGTTTTGAATTTTGTTACGGCTGGCATGCAGGATGCTGGCAGCGATATTCGGCGCAGTGGTCTCAAAGCCAATTGCAAAAAATACTACCTGTTTGTCAGGGTTTTGGCGGGCAATTCGAACGGCATCCAGCGGGGAGTACACCACGCGTACGTCTGATCCCTGCGCCCGGGCGCTGAGCAGGTCCTGACGGTGGCCGGGTACGCGCAGCATATCGCCGAAAGAGGTGAAAATAACATCGGAGCGGGCAGCAATCTGCAGGGCCTGCTCAATGGCTTCCAGTGATGTCACACATACCGGGCAGCCCGGGCCGTGGATCAGGCTGATTTCTTCTGGCAGCAGCTGGTCCAGGCCGTATTGCAGAATGGCATGAGTTTGGCCGCCACAGATCTCCATGATGTTCCATGGCTGAGTGGTGATTTCGCGGATTTGTGCAGCGATCTCGCGGACCAGGGCGGACTCGCGGAAAGGCTGGCTGAGGGGCAGCGTCATTGGCGGAGATCCTCAGAATTATCAGCCTTTTGGCTGAACGTTTCCAGTTCTCTCAGCAGACGCAGCGTTTCCTGCGCTTCTTCCTCGCTGAGAATGTTCAGTGCAAAGCCGGCATGGACAATTATGTACTGCCCAGCTTGGGCTTCGGGGACGGTTGCCACACAGACCTCCTGCGTGACGCCACCAAAATCAACGGTCGCCATCAAGGTGCCGTCTGTTTCGTGAATTTCAACAATTTTTCCGGGAATTCCTAAACACATGGACTTACCTCATTTTGTGAAAATAGAATGTGCAGCCACTGCAGACTGGCCCAAGCTGATGCAGCCATCATTGGGAGGAAGCTGCTGATGGAATAGCGGAATGAAGCCATCTGCTTCAAGGTATGGCAATATTCTATTCATAAGATATAAATTCTGCCACACACCGCCAGAAATTGCTACATGGCGGATTCCGGTTTCGGCGCGCAGCTGCCGGGCGGCGTTTAAGCTGAGCTGGATCAGACTGTTGTGAAAACGGGCTGCAATCCGGGTTAGGCTCAGGCCGGCGCGCCGATCCGCTACCAACGCTATAACAAGCGGGCGGGGGTCCATCACCTCGCCATCCAGCGGTATTTCATAAAAACCTGCTTCCGTAGGGTCAGCAGCCGCTTCCAGCGCGGCGGCCGCCTGCGCTTCAAATGACACTTCATGGCAGATGCCCAGCAGACTGGCTGCGGCATCAAACAGCCGGCCCAGGCTGGAAGTGAGCGGTGCGTTGAACCCATTTTGTACCTGATGAATAACCGCCTGGGCCTCTTCTTTGCCCAGGTAAGAGGCTGAGGGCAAGTCAGCTTCGAGCGGATCCAGCCCGGCCAGCAAGAGGTAACTGAGCGCAGTGCGGGCTGGCTTGCGCACCGCCAGATCACCACCGGGGAGCCGCGCCGGCAGCAAATGGAAGCGCCGTTCAAACCCGTGGTAACCGGCCAGGAGCACTTCTCCACCCCAGATGGTGCCATCTGAGCCGTAGCCGGTTCCATCAAAGGCCAGCCCGATCACCGGCTCGGCTGAGCCCCAATTGTTTTCGGCCAGACAAGCCGCAATATGGGCATGATGATGCTGCACTGCAACAAGCGGCAGCCCTTGCGAGGTGGCCCGGCTGACAGCGTAGCGCGTAGCCATATAGTCCGGGTGAAGGTCGCAAGCAATCAGCTTTGGCTGGACGCGGAACAGGCTTTCATAATGGCAGATGGCCTGTTCAAAAGCGGTGAGGGTCTCCTGGTTTTCCAGGTCCCCGATGTAGTGGCTGACAAAATGATATGGGCCGCGCGACAGACAAAACGTATTTTTGAGTTGGGTTCCGGTAGCCAGGAGCGGTTCGCTTTGAAAGCTCGTCACGAGCGGGGAGGGTGCAAAACCACGTGCCCGGCGAAAGAAGTACGGCTTTTCCCGCAGGAGGGCTACCACCGAGTCGTCAATTCGCATATTGATCGGCCGATTATGCAGCAGGAAGGCGTCCGCCAGGGTCGATAATCGCTCTCGGGCCTCGCTATTCGTATAGGCGATGGGTTCTTCGCTGAGATTGGCGCTGGTCATCACCAACACATCCGGAAAAGCCGGCTCAGCCTCGGTCAGGAGGATATGCAGCGGGGTGTAAGGCAGCATGAAGCCCAAACGGACCTGACCAGGTGCCACAATCGCGGCCAGTTCACGGCCGGCCTCGGTCAGCTCCAGCAATACCACCGGCGCCTGAGGGGAGTTGAGCAGCTCGCTGGCTGCCTGAGTCAGCCGGGCATAGCGGTCGATCACTTGTAGTGAAGGCGCCATCAGGGCGAAGGGTTTTGCGCTGCGCTGTTTGCGTTGACGCAGAGTTTGGACGGCATTGATGCTATGGGCGTCACAGCAAAGATGGAACCCGCCCAGCCCCTTGACCGCCAAAATTTTGCCCGCTTTCAGCCACGCTCTGGCTTGCTGCAGGGCGGCATCAGCGTGGGCGGTGACTTGCCCGGCTTGTTCGCTCCAAATCTCCGGGCCGCAGGCCGGACAAGCTACCGGTTGGGCGTGAAAGCGGCGGTCAGCGGGGTTATGGTACTCGCCTGCACAATCCGCACAGAGCGTGAACTCTGCCATGGTCGTATTTGGCCGGTCGTAAGGGATTTCGCGGATGATTGAAAAGCGTGGGCCGCAGTGTGTGCAGTTGATGAACGGGTATCGGTAGCGCCGGTCGTGCGGATCGGCCAGCTCGCGTTTGCAGTCGTCGCAGATCGCCAGGTCGGCTGAAACCGGAAGGAAATCATCTACGTGGTTTTCACTTTCGCGGATTTCAAAGCCCGAAAAAAGCCGGTAAGGTGCATCCGCGACCAGAAAGCGGTCGATCTTGGCCTGTGGCGGCGGAAAGTTGCGCAATTCGTCGAGGAAAGCATCCACATCGCTCGCCTCACCATGCACCTCAAGCTCTACACCTCGCGACGAGTTGAGCACCCACCCCGAGAGGTGATGCTTTTCGGCGTAAAGGTAAACCGTCGGGCGGAAGCCGACACCCTGAACGATGCCCAGAATGTGGGCAGTTACATTTTTGGCAGCCACAAACCGCCGTTACTGCCGGTTGGCACGGACACGGCCTGCCAACCAGTCCACCCATGCCTGCAGGCCTTCTCCGGTCTTACATGAAACCTCAAAGGTGGTCAGACCGGGGTTGAGCATTTCCACGCCCTGCTTGAAATAATCCATGCGGAAGTCAAGATAAGGCAACAGATCAATCTTATTGATCACCAACACATCCACACCGCGGTAGATGTTTGGGTATTTGTAGGGCTTGTCGTCGCCTTCAGGGATGGAAGCAATTAACAAGCTGGCATGTGTCCCCAGTTTAAAAGCGGCTGGGCATATCAGGTTGCCGACGTTTTCGACCAGCACCAAGTCAAGCTGCTCGAGCGGCAAATTCTTTAGCCCCAGTTCCAGCATGACCGCATCCAGGTGGCACTCGCCTCCAGTATTAATTTGCACAGCCGGGCTGCCGGCTTGGGCTACCTTGTCTGAGTCGATGGTGACCGGGGCGGTATCCCCTTCAACGACGCCAAGCCGGAGGTCTGCGGGAAGGCGCTTAATCGTCTCCATGATGAAGCTGGTTTTGCCAGCCCCGGGTGATGCCATCACATTAATGGCGTAAGTGCCGTGCGCGTCGAGCAGCTGGCGGTTGCTTTCCGCCAGACGATCGTTTGAGTCCAAAATTTTCTTTACGACTTCAACAGTTTGTGCCAAGGTTACCTCATAGGTTAATTTCGATTTGGTCCACCTGCATCTCATCACCTGAAATCAGGCTCAGGTGGACGCTTCCGCAGGAAGGACAGGGTGTAAGGTCTTCGTCGACTTCATATTGTCGGCCGCAGTCAGCGCAGCGCATCACTGCCGGCGGGCGGTTGAAATGCAGCTGGGCACCTTCGCAAATGGTGCCCTGACTGATGTGGTCCCAATAGAATTGGATGCTGTCATCCACCAATGATGACCACTTGCCGATCGTCAGGTAAATATCCGTTACCCGTTCCGCCTGTTTTTCCCGGGCGGTATCGGCTGCCAATTGGAGGATGCTTTCAGTTACGGCGAGTTCGTGCATGGTTGCGCTGCCAGTTGACGCTGGGCTCACCAGGGAGCAGCCTCAGGCAATGATCCTTTCTGGATGGCTGTAGACATCGAACTGGCCGCGGCGCAGATAGCCGACCAGGGTCATGCCCACCTGGCTGGCCAGGTCGGCAGCCAGAGAGGTAGCAGTGGTTCGCGATACCAGGATCTGCACGCCCATGGTCTGACTTTTGAGCACCATTTCGGAGCTGATGCGTCCGCTGAGCAGCAGCACCCGCGGCGGGAAAGGCTGGCCCTGAAGCAGAAACCAGCCGGCCAATTTGTCAATGCAGTTATGCCGGCCAAGGTCTTCAACCAGATAGCGGATTTGCTGCCCGTCGCTCAGCGCCGCGCTGTGAAACCCACCTACCTGGTCGTGCAGCGCTTGCCGGCCGGCAAATTCCTGATAGCGGGCGATCAAATCTTCCGCTGAAATGCGAAACTCGGCTGCGATCGCCGGTACGGCTGGGGTTCCACCGACGGTCAGCCCGGTTGAGATCCGGTGAAAATGGGTTGGCTTCGTGGCGGGCTGCGTGAGGCTGACCTCCACACGGGAAAAATCGTCATTGAACTGCAGGTTGGTGATGTCTTGCCGGTTGAAAATGATGTTTTCGTTCCACAAGAAGCCAGTAATCAACGCTTCCAGCTCAATTGGTGAGCAAATGAATGACATCCAGGTCTGGCCGTTGACGGCTAATTCTAAGGTATGCTCCCGGATGATGGGTTTGGAAACCTGGGTCAGGCCAGGTTTGCCGGGTGAATATTGCCAGATTCCGCGAGAAACCGCCGCCAAAGCGCCATCCGTTGAAGCTGGGTCAGTGTGTGGCTCAAAAGTTGAACCGAGCTCCGATTCAAGCTTTTCAAACAGCTGACGGGAAGCCTGTGAACACAATGCCGCTGTGCGCTCTGAGAGCGAGGGTGTGAAGGAAAAAGAATAGCCGCGCACCGAAAGCAGATAGGCTTCTGGAGCGCTGCCAGAAATGGTGTGGGTGATATCCAGCAGTTCAGCCGGGCTTATGTGGTGCGTGAAGGCCGAGCGTTGGGTAGACGGCTCGACAGGTTCAAAGACAATTTCCTCCAGCTGAGGGGAATTATGCGCGTCCAAGAAGTAAACCTGGTGATAGGCCGTTAAATCCTCAGCCATCTCAGGCAAAAGCTGGAAGAGATACAACAGGCGAACGCTGCCATCGGCACTTTCGCTCCAGGCTCCTGGGTCTTGCGGAGGGGTCAGATGCAGCCGGGCAGCCAGAGCGGCCAACATATGCCAACCCGCGCCGTCATCTTCGCGGTCGCGGTTGCCATAAGCGATAATCAAAATTTTTAGTTTTTTATCTGACATTTTAATAAACGCCTCCCCTTATGATACCTCAAAGGGGAGGCAAAAAGGGTTCGAATTCCGGCTCAGCGGCGGATCGTACGGATCAATTGTTCGTCCGAATCAAAAATCGAAATCTCGAGCGGCATCTGACCGACGGCATGGGTTGAGCATGAAAGGCAAGGGTCATGGGCACGGATGGCATGCTCCACCCGGTTTAACATCCCCTCGCGGACGTCGGGTCCGTGGACATAGGCTTTGGCTACCATGTCTACCGCTTTGCTCATGGCATAGTTGTTATGCCCGGTGGAAACAATCAGGTTGACCTTGGTTAGCTGGCCGTAGGCATTGGCCTGGTAGTGGTGAATGAGCGTCCCTCGTGGTGCTTCAATGCAGCCAACACCCTCACCGCGCGGTTCCTGGCGGGTATTGAGGATGTCAGTGCTCAGGATGTCGGGGTCCAGAAGCAGTTCCCGTGCCCGCTCAGCAGCAAAAAGCGTTTCAATCATGCGCGCGTAATGATAATACAGCGTGTTTTCGACCGGTTTACCGCTGTTGATTGCCTTGAAGTTTTGGAACTCCGCATTCGCCAGGGGTGTTGAAATCTGTCGTGAATTGTTCAACCGGCCCAGCGGACCGACGCGGTAGACGCCTTCCGGAAAGCCCAGCGGCTTGTAGTATGGGAATTTGAGATAAGTCCACGGTTCGACATGCTCGGCAATAAAGTCCAGGTAATTTTGAGGGTCAAACTCAGCCCAGGCAGAACCGTCCCTGCCGGTCAAATGAATGCGGCCGTCATACAGCTCGAGGCTCTGTTCGGGGGTTACCAAACCCAGGTAACCCGTTGGGAACACGGCAAACTTATTCACGTCTTCTTGGTTGGCTTCTGCCCAGCGCTTGATGATGGTAATTCCAATTTGAATGGTTTCAATCTGTTCTTCGATTTGTGACAGCAGCCGGTCGCGCGAATCTGCTGAAAAAGCGCGGTTCACGCCGCCCGGGATGGCAAAATTGGGGTGAATGGAGCGTTCGCCCAATTCTGAGATGATGCTTTGGCCAAATTTGCGCAGGCGGATGGCCTTAAGCGTCAGTTCAGGGTCAGCCTGAACCAGGCCAATCACATTGCGCGTCGCCGGATCGTGATCGAAACCGAGGATAAGATCTGGCCCGCCCAGTTCGAAGAAGTGCATCCCGTGGCTCTGAATGACCTGACCCATGTGCATCAGTTCCCGCAGCAGTGTCGCTGGCCGTGGTGGCGGACAGCCCAAGACCACATCGCCGGCTTTGGCGGCAGCCAGATGGTGGCTGACCGGGCAGATGCCACAGATGCGCGGTGTGATTTGCTGCATCTCGGTAACCAGGCGCCCTTCGCAGAACTTTTCAAAGCCACGAAATTCGTTGACATGAAAATAAGCATGCGCCACGCTTCCATCCGGGTTCAGGTGCACCGTCACTTTGGCGTGGCCTTCGATGCGTGTTACAGGTTCAATCGTGATTTTTTGTGAAGTCATGCTCGGCTCCTAATGCCAATCGTTAAAATCCCCGTCCACCTGGGGAATGCGGCCCTGTGCCAGTTCCGACAGCACATAAAAAATTGCATCAGCTGAGGGTGCACAGCCGGGCAGGAAAATATCCACTTTTACCAGGTCGCTCACCGGTCGAACGTGAACCGGCCGCGAAAGTTCCGGGTCATCGGGGATGCGACCACTCTCATCCGTGCTTTCAGTCTCGATATAAGCGCGTTCCAATGCTTTTTGAGCACCAAAGAAATTACGCATGGCAGGAACACCGCCAAAGACGGCGCAATCCCCGAGGGCCACCAAAACCTTACAGCGCTGGCGCATCTTTAGCGCAACTTCTTCGTTATAAGTATTGGCCAGTCCACCTTCAAGGATGCCAACGTCAACGCCGTCTTCGTCGGGCTCTTTTAAATCCGTAATGGGCGTGGCGCGCAGATCGACCAGTTTTAGCAGTTCCACCAGCCGTTCGTCCATGTCAAGAAACGACATGTGGCAGCCAGCACAACCTGCCAACCAGTCTGAAGCTACTTTTGGTTTTGCCATCGAAAATCCCTTTCCATCCAGAGTGCTTGAATCTTTTATCTTATCAGGCTGCCAGTGCTTCAGCCAGACCAATTGCTTTTTGCCAATCGTCCCCCAGCGGAATGCCAACTTGCTGTGCCAGCGCCGCCAAAACTTCTCGCAAGGTGCGGGATTGTTCCTGGGGCAGCAACAGTTGAGCGGCTTCGTTTAAGCGGCTGTCACTGCTCAGATAGTGCCCATTTTCTTCGCTCCAAATGGCCGCCGGCAAAATAACGTCTGCCAGGTCCGTCAATTCAGAGGCATAAGCCGCATGCACAATCTTGAATTCGCTGCCGGCAAAGGCGGGAGTTAGATGTTCGCAGTGATGCCCGTCGCCCAGCGCCAGGAAGAATACCCGGTTGGCCTGTGGGTCATCCCAGACTTTTAAGCCAAGCCTGGCTGCAGCAGTGGCATTCGCTTTGCCTTTAAGCGGCAAGACTTTAGCACCTTGACTGCGAGCCAGCTGTATCAAATCTTCAAAAGCCTGGCGGTAGGCAGGCTGGGCGAAATCTTTGCCGATAACGAACACAGCCTGGCTCCAATCCAGCGCTGAACCAGAAAACGCATTCAGCTGGAGGGCGTTCCAACCCAGCTGGCCGGCAAGGGTGTCAGTCGGAAGCGATTGGCTTAGCGCCTGCAGTATTTCAACCACGGGGCCGTAGTCAGCGGCGGTCAAATTGAGGGCGTTAGCCGCGTTGACGGTAAGGTGCGTGGGTTCGTTTGTAATTTCAAGCAACTTCATGCCGCGGACTGCCTGGCGTTTGATGATGAAGCCGGCCACCGGATGATCTCTGGTCAAATCCGTCCCGAGGACCACCACCATGCCGGCGCTCTTCAAATCTTGCAAACTGGCCTCAAAGCTGCCAATATCTGCAGCCAGTTCCTGGCTTAATTCGGCGCTGTGATCGTGACCGAGCAAAAAGGCATGGTCAAGCTGAAAGCTTTCTTTGAAAAAGTCCCGAAAGGCGTACAGCGATTCGATATTTTGGCGTGGGGAAACCGCCGCGTTGATTTGGTCACTGCCATGGGCCTTCAGCTGGGTGGCAACCAGGCGCAATGCTTCATCCCAGCTGGCTGGCTGAAGCGTGCCTTCCCGCCGGATCATCGGAGTCTGCAGCCGGAGGCGGACTTCTTTCAGTGGGCGATAGCGGCCCAGCTCACACAGCAGCCCTTCGGCGAATTCATCAGCTTCCCACCCGTCCAGGCGCACCAGGTGGCCATCACGGGTTTGCGCATCGCGCAGGCAGCCCAGCGCGCACTCTGTGCAGACCGTTGTTTGGTGTTTCAAGTCGGTGGAGCGACCGCGGTATGCGCTTTGGCGATCAATTAACGCTCCGGTTGGGCACATCTGAACGCAGTTCCCGCAGGAGATGCAGCTGCTTTGCCCCAATGGCACCCCATAATCTGCCACCAGATAGGCAGAGGAGCCCCGCTCTTCGAAGCCGAGCGTCGCGTTGCCGACCAGCTCATCGCACGTCCTGACGCAGCGCCGGCAGAGGATGCAGCGATTATTGTCCAAGATAAAATCCGGATGAGAAGCATCTACTCCAAAGGGCAAGTAAGCCGGTGTGATTGGCCAGTGTGTCAATCCCTCATGGTAGGCAGCCTGCTGCAGGTCGCAGTCACCGTCAGTTTCCTGACAGTACATGCAGAAATGATTTCTTTCGCTGAAAAGCATCGAAAGCACGAATTGGCGGGCTTTCTTCACTGCCTCAGTTTCAGTTTGGACGACCATACCCTCAGCAGCCGGCAGGGCGCAGGAAGTCTGCAGTGTGCGGGCGCCCTGCACCTGCACCAGACACAGCCGGCAGGAGCCATAAGGCGTCAATTTGGGGTGATTGCAAAGGGTCGGTATGGAAATCCCAGCGCGTTTGGCGGCTTCAAGGACGGTTGTTCCGGCTTCCACTTCGAGGGGGATGTCATTAATTGTCAGTTTAATCATGTTCAGCTCCATCTTGGTTGCAAGCTACAGAACTTCAACCGCATTGTAGGCACAAACCTGTTTGCAGATGCCACAGCGAATGCAGATTTCCGTATCGATGACGTGCACTTCTTTACGCGTGCCGGCAATGGCGTTGACCGGGCAATTGCGAGCGCACACGGTGCAACCGGTGCAGGCATCTTCATCAATATGATAGGTAATCAGCGAACGACAGACTTTAGCTGGGCAGCGTTTTTCGTAAATATGTGCTTCATACTCATCCATGAAATGTTCCATGGTTGAGACCACCGGATTGGGCGCACCTTGCCCAAGGCCGCAGAGACTATCTTGCTTGATTTGTTCACACAGGTGCTGAAGCAGCGGAATATCGTCTGGTTTGCCTTTACCGTCGCAGATCCTTTCCAGAATCTCCAGGATGCGGCGCGTGCCTACCCGGCAAGGAACGCATTTGCCGCAGGACTCATCTTGGGTGAATTCCATGAAGAAGCGGGCAATGTCAACCATGCAGGTATCTTCATCCATCACAATCATGCCGCCAGAGCCCATAATCGAGCCAGCTGCGCCAAGTGTCTCATAATCTACTGGCAAGTCCAGGTACTTTTGGGGCAGACAGCCGCCCATCGGGCCGCCGGTCTGTACGGCTTTAAAGGCTTTGTTGTTCTTGATTCCGCCGCCAATGTCAAAGATGATATCGCGCAGCGTGGTCCCCAGGGGGACTTCGATCAGACCGGTATGCGAGACATCTCCGGCGAGGGCGAAAGTTTTCGTCCCTTTGCTTTTTTCAGTTCCCATGCTGGCATACCAGTCCACGCCGCGGGCGATGATGCGGGGGACGTTGGCGTAAGTTTCAACGTTGTTGATGTTGGTGGGTTTGCCCCACAGACCCTTGTTGGCGGGGAACGGCGGGCGCGAGCGTGGTTCACCGCGTCCGCCTTCAATTGATGCGATCAGCGCAGTCTCTTCGCCGCAGACAAAAGCGCCGGCCCCCATGCGGACTTCCAGGTCAAATGACAGACCTGAGCCCATAATATCCTGCCCGAGCAAACCCATTTCACGGGCCTGGCCAATGGCAATTCGCAAGGTGCTGACCGCGATGGGATACTCGGCGCGGCAGTAGATATACCCCTGCGAAGACCCGATGGCATAAGCCGCAATAATCATGCCTTCGATGACAGAATGTGGGTCACCTTCCAGCACTTTGCGGTTCATGAACGCGCCAGGATCGCCTTCATCTGCATTGCAGACCAGGTACTTGGGCTCGCCGGCAGCCTGGCGGGCAAACTTCCACTTTAGGCCAGTCGGAAAGCCTGCCCCTCCGCGCCCGCGCAATTTGGAGTCTAAAATCGTCTGAATGACGGCTTCGGGTGTCATCTCCGTAAGCACTTGCGCAAGGGCCAGATATCCATCAACCGCGATATAGTCTTGAATGTTGCGCGGGTCAATTTTGCCAACGTTCTCGAGAATCAGGCGGATTTCCTTGTCTTTCGGTTCGCTGATTTCCTCTTCAACGACGTCGCGCATTTTGGCCGTGTATTGGCGCAGCTCACGTCCTTTGATAAAGTGCTCCATCACCAGCATGGGTACGGTATTGGCAGTGAGGGAAATGTAATGGCTGCCCTCAGGATAGACCAGGATGTCGGGCCCTTCACTGAGCGGGTCGCCGATCCGCGGGCTGTCGAGAACCTGAACTTCCTGCGCCAGATTTAATCGTTCCAATTCCTGTATTAGCTTTTTCTTAACCTCAAGCGCGCCTTTATCCACGCAAATGGGATCCATGGAGACAAGCACAGTCGAACGGTAATATGTCATGTTGACTACCCTTCCAATTTGTTTGCCTGATTGACTCAGGCCTCAATGACGTAATCGGGAACGACATGACCCCGCACGATATGTTCTTCCATAATCCTGACTGCTGCGGCCGGTGTGACTTTCCCATATGTCGTTTTTTCTCCGCTGGGCAGGATGACCTGTACGACTGGGTCCTTGCCCTCGAGGCCCATGTTGCCGGTTTGGCGCAAGATAATATCGGGGAGTTGGTGCTCTTCAATGTAGGTCAGGATGGCTTTGAGTGTTTCCCTTGCACCGGCTGCGATGCCAACCGTTCCCATACCGACGATAATTTGGGTCTTACCGGTCTGATTGCGCAGTTCCTTCACGCGCTGCGCCTCCTCTCGGATGCGCTTTAGATCATCCATGGATTTAATTGTTGGCATAGTACGCTCCTTGTTTGATTCCCGCTTCATGGGCCTCAGCCAGACCTTCTCGAATGAGGCGGGACACGAGTTCAATAATTCCCGGGTTGGTCAGCGCAACACCGTCGAGAGCCGCTTTCAGTTCGGCATCGTCCAGGTGAAAACGCTGATCGTTTACTTGATACTCAAAAATCCAATTAACTTCCGGGGCGCCGATCAGCAGGGTGAGAAAAGTATCTGCCAGGTCGCCCAGCGGCATGCGGTCAATGTGGCTATGCTGAAACTTAACGGTAATGACGGTTCCCTCACCGGGAGTCGAGTCGATTTTTAAAAATCCGTTGCAGGCCTGGGCGGCATCCTTAAGCAGCGGAAGGCCCAGCCCAACCTTGCGTGTCGTCCGGCTGGTATAAAATGGGTCGAGCGCCTGAGCGATTGTTGCCGGGGTCATTCCCCGCCCGTTATCCTGGATTGTGATCCACAGTTCATCTTGTGAGAGCAGCTCGCGGACTGAAATCTCGATGCGGGTCGCTCCGGCAGCGATGCTGTTTTCAGCAACATCCAGAATGTGCAGCGAAAGTTCTCTCACGCCGCAACCTCGCTTTTTTGCACATCTTGAACAATCCGGCCAAATTTGGAAGGCTGCAGCCGGCCATGATTCACATCATCGACCACCACCACCGGAGCCTGGCTGCAGGCGCCTACACAGCGGCATACTTCCAGTGAAATCTGCCCATCGGCTGTGGTTTGGCCCGGGTCAATGCCCAAAATTTGGCGGGCTTTATCAATCAGTTGTGAAGCGCCACCGACGTAGCAGGCTGTGCCAATGCAAAATTTGATCACATGCCGGCCACGCGGTTCCGTGGTGAAGAAAGAATAAAAAGAGACGACACCATGCACCTTGCTGACTGGCACATGCAGCTGCTCGGCTACGTACGCCTGCATGCGCTTGGTCAGGTAGCCAATTTTCTCCTGCAAATTATTCAGGACCACCATCGTCGCGCCAGGCAGCTGCCGATATTGGTCAATCACCTGATCAATCTGGGCTTTGAGTTCGGGCACGTCAAGGGGGTCGGTGAGTTGAGAGGTGGGTGTCATGGTTTCTCCGAATATCTGTGTCGTAGCATAATATTTGTGAAAAAAGTGTCAATAGTTTACTCAATGAGTCATTATCGGTCAATCCCCGCCGATGAGGAAGACAAAAATAGGGGGATTAATACTTTGAAGCGATGGCACGCGCAATCGATTGAATGTTCACCTCCTCCAGGTCAATTTCAACTGCACCTAAAAATCCATCCAAATCATGCACATCTCCGCCTTGAATCAGATGATGGCCCTTCAGCTGTGGAAAGCGCTGCATGGCTTTTTCATCGGAGATGAAGCGGGTGATCTCGAAAATATCTACAGACAAGTCAGGCGGAATGGTCCCCAAATGTGAAAACAATCCGTTGGCCTCGCGGTCGACATGCGCCGGAATAAAAAGCCCTTCCATGCTCTGTACGAGCTGGCAGCTTTCCTGTAGAGACAGCAGTGTAGAAGTGACCAACAGTTTGTCCACTTTTCGCAGAAAGTTGCCCTGCCAATCCACCACCAGCTGCGAGCCAAAAAAAGCTTCGTTATTTTCAATATATGGCAAGTTTTGGTCGATTATGTTTTGAAAGGTCTCGGTCTGGGCCAAGGTGTCAAACAGGCACAGAGCGTGAATTTCTTCGGCGGTTTCCAGCTCGATGCCCGGGATAACATGCAGAGCCGTCCCGGAAGCAGCTTGAATGACCGCTGCCACATTTGCGCTGGCGTTATGATCAACAATTCCGATCAGATTGATCCCGCTTTCAAGGGCGGTTTCGACGATCAGCGGCGGCAGCATTTCGATGCCCGCACAGGGAGAGAGTACGGTGTGAACATGCAGCTCTGCGCGGTAGTGGCTCATCGGATGCTCTTATTGGCCACGCAGGCCCATCTCCCATAAACGGCCGATGACTTCAAAGCTGCCCAGTGGGGTTGAGAGAAGCGTGATGCCCTGCTGATTGGCGCGGGTGAGCGTGTCCTGATCGGGCCGGGCGCCTTCCGTGATGATCACCGCCGGTAGCTCCAACAGGCTGGCCACAGCCACAATGTTCAGGCTGGAAACCAGCGTCACCCAAAGGGAGCCATGCTGGGCACCAGTCATCACGCATGAGAGCATATCGGACGCATAACCAAAGGTAAGGTCAACACTGCCAAAATCGACAGGCTCGGTCAGGCAGTCCAGCTCAAGTTGCTCAATGACTTTCTGCAGGTTCATCTTTACTCAATGCGGTGTGTGGCGCTGCGGTCTTCTCCAGGTACATAATCATGAAAAGGTTGGTTCCCTTTTCTTTGCTTGAAAACAAGGTCATTTCATCGACACAATTTTTGATGTTTTTCAAACCCATACCGGCGCCAAACCCTTTGGCGCGCACGCTGGGCGGTGCGGTGGAGTACCCGGGTTCCATGACTTTGACAATATCATCAATGCCGGGGCCATCGTCATAGGCCTCCATGGTAATTTTTTCCGGCTCCACTTCTACTCGCAAAACCCCGCCATTGTTCGTGTGAATAATCAGGTTCATTTCTGCCTCATAGGCAGCGATCCCGCAGCGGCGGGCGATTTGGGGCGTCGCACCCAGGCGCAGCAGGGCCTTTTTGATATGGTTGGAGGCCTCTCCGCCATGAATGAAATCATCTTTTTTGATGCTGTAGCGCAAGATCAGGCTGGTGCGGTCAGAAACAATATCTTCAAACAAGTGTGATGCCCGGTAACGGATGACCTCTTCAGATTGAAGATCTTTTTGAAGTGCTTTCAGCAGTCCGTCGGTAATATCGCCTTTTGTCAGCACGCCGACCAATTTGCCGGATTCGTCGACCACGGGCAGGCGCCCCACATGGCTCTTGTGAAAAACCTTGAGAGCCTCAACCACCTGGTCGGTATTGCGGGCCGTGATCACATCGGAAGTCATGTAGTCGCTTACTTTGCGGTCTATCCGTCCATCCCGCAGGCAGCGGATCAAATCTTCAATCGAGATGATACCGGCCAGCTTGCCATTCGCCTCAACTGGCGCTCCGGAAATGTGGTGCTGCTTGAAGAGGTCGAGGACGTTGAGCATGGTCATGTCTGGATGCAACCGGACCACGTCGCGCGTCATGACTTCGTCGATCGAGAGTTCATAGGCGAGTTCTTCAACCCGGGTGATCTGCTCTGCGTCCTGTTCAGTGAATTCGCGATCCTGGGTCATGAGCGCTCCCCCTGATCAATCGTTGTCAAAGATATGGTTGATGGGCTGCTCGAAGCTGGGGAGGCCGGCTTTCATCAGCCGGCCGGAAATTTCATAAAGCCCAAGCTGGGAAGAAACCACGGGCATCTTTTCGGCGATTGCCAGCTTGATCGTTTCCATGGATGGGTTTTTGGATCGGGCAAAGATCACCAGTCTGATATCCGCGATTAAAGCGGTTCGGACGACCTGGGGGTTGTTTAACCCGGTAATGAGCACAGAATCCGGTCTGACGGATGCCAATACATCACTCATCAGATCTCCAGCGAAGCCCCCCAGGATGGTCACATTAAGATTGGCATACGGCGTCAGCAGTTTGCCTTCCGTGATATCGATTATATCTTTGATATTCATCTCAACCTCTGGGTGGCGGGTAGTCAATTTATTGTACCTGAAATCGGGCATGTTATACTAAACCAAAATTCCCCGAGGGAGGCAGGCGATGAGCCAGATGATACGCAGTGTTAAGGGAACCCGCGACTTTTATCCGGAAGAGATGGCCAGCCGTCAATGGCTGATCGATTCACTCCGACTGACTTCCCAAAGTTTCGGGTTTCAAGCCTATGATGGCCCCTGCCTGGAGGCGGTTGATCTTTATGCAGCAAAATCGGGCGAAGAATTGGTCAAAGAACAGGCTTTTGTCTTTCCGGATCGCGGGGGTGAATTAATCACCCTTCGCCCCGAATTGACCCCAACCCTGGCGCGAATGGTGGCCCAGAAACAAAACGAACTGGTTTTCCCGCTGCGCTGGTGGTCTTTTGGACCCTTCTGGCGCTATGAACGGCCCCAAAAAGGGCGAACCCGTGAGTTTTTTCAGTGGAATGTCGATTTGATCGGAAGTGATAGTGTCTTGGCAGATGCCGAACTGATCGCCGTGGCAGCCAGTTTCTTCCGCCAGGTTGGGCTTAACCCTGACCAGGTTCAGATTCTGGTTAATGACCGGCGGCTGATGGATGCCGTCATGCAGTCAATTGGCGTGCAGCCCGACCAAAAGGCGGAAATGCTGCACCTGATGGATCGACTGGACAAATTGCCAGCTGAAGTCTGGGATGAAAAAGTGCGGGCGCTGGGGCTTTCGCCGATGCAATTAAGTGAAATCCACGCGATTTTGAGTGATAACAACCTTTGGGAACGCTCGAATGACCTGCGCGCGCTCTTTGAAGCCTTGGAAGGCCTAGGTGTTCAGGATTTCGTCCGGTTCAGCCCTAAAATTATCCGCGGGCTGGATTACTACACCGGCACCGTATTTGAAGCGCACGAAACCAGTGGTGAATTCCGGGCAGTCTTGGGGGGCGGCCACTACGCCAACCTGGTGTCTGATGTCGGCGGGCGCCCGCTGCCGGGCGTGGGGTTTGCCATGGGCGACGTCGTGATCATGCTGGTGCTGCAAAAGTATGGACTGCTTCCGCAGTCTGATTGGGGAAATCCACGGATTTTTGTCAGCGTCTTTGATGAGAGCACATTGGCTGCCTCGCTGGGGTTGGCTAACGAGCTGCGCCGAGCCGGGCTGGAAGTTTTAATTCCGGCTGAAATCGAGAAGTTAGCCAAGCAGCTCAAATTTGCTGATCGGATCGGCGTTCGGATGGCAATTGTGCTCGGGCCGGATGAAATCAGCCAGGGTCGGGTGACCATTAAGGACTTGAAAAGCGGGGTTCAAGACTCGGTGTCGCGCGGAGCAACCGCGACCTGGCTGAAAGCGCACTTGGCCGAGCGCTGATTGGAAATGCGGTTGGCTTGACCCTGAGAGCGCCAGGCCACTTTTACCATGTGCTGCGCTGGAGTTTCGGCTTGATTTACCGTTTGTGCCTTCTGCTTCTTGCGCCATGCGGTTGTGCTTGCCCGTGTTTGAATTGCTTTGGCGCTGGTTGGCGCGGGTTTATCCATGCTTTGTCACCCCAGGGTGACATAATCGCTGACTAATAACACAACCCCATTCAAATACTTGCCTGAGCGGGCACGTTGTGTTAAAATGAGCGCTCAATACGGTGCCTGTAGCTCAATGGCAGAGTGCTTCACTGTGGATGAAGATGTTGAGGGTTCGACCCCCTCCAGGCACCCAAAAAACGCCCACTGGCGTTTTTTTATTCGGCATTTGAAAAATTGCCTATTATATGGAATAATATATTTTTAGCTGTGACGGAAACGAGTAATCAGCAAGCTACCTTCAGCGAACCCGAGAGAGTGTAAGCCGGGCAGGAGAGCGCTGGCGAAAATCCTTCCTGAGCTGCGAGCTGAACACCAATGGAAAAGTAAGCGAGCCGGAGTGGCATCCCGTTAGCGATGCGAGCAGTTCCTCCCGGCGGAGGGCTGCACTTAAGCGCCCGATGTGCAGTTTCGGGAAGCGGGGTGGTACCGCGAGCAACAACTCGTCCCTGGTTTTGGGATGAGTTTTTTGGTTAATTAGCCCGGCGCGCAGGCGCCAGGGACATATGGAGGAATGATGTTTAAATCGGTTTCATCCAAACTCAACGTGACTCAAATGGAGGAGGGCGTTCTGCGCTTCTGGCGCAACAACCACATCTTTTTGAAATCCTCCACGGAACGCAAGGATCGCAAACCATTCGTCGTATATGAAGGTCCGCCAACCGCCAACGGTAAACCCGGGGTCCACCATGTTTTGGCACGGTCTTTCAAGGACATGTTCCCGCGGTATAAGACGATGAATGGCTTTTATGTAGACCGCCGCGGGGGCTGGGACACTCACGGCTTGCCAGTTGAAATTGAAGTCGAAAAGAAACTCGGCTTTACCCAGAAGAGCGAAATCGAAACTTATGGCATCGAAAAATTCAATGCGCTCTGCCGTGAATCTGCTTTTGAACGCATTCAGGATTGGGAACGTCTGACGGAGCGCATCGGATATTGGGTGGACCTTGACCGGGCTTATGTAACGTATAAGAATGAGTATATTGAGTCGGTTTGGTGGCTGCTGAAGGCCATTTGGGAGAAGAACCTGCTCTATCAGGGGTACAAGGTTGTGCCTTACTGCCCGCGCTGCGGTACGCCACTCTCAGATCATGAGGTAGCCCAGGGGTACGCAGATGCCGATGATCCATCCATCTTCGTCCGCTTCCCGCTGGTTGATGAGCCGGATACCTACCTGCTGGTATGGACGACCACGCCGTGGACGTTGCCAGGGAATGTGGCCGTGGCGGCGCATCCGGATGTTGAATACGCGCTGGTAAGCCCTGGAGGCGACAGCGGTGAGCGGCTCATCTTGGCCCGCGATCTCATCCCTCAGGTTTTTGGTGACCGCCCGGTCCGCATCCTGCGCACCATGAAGGGCAAGAATTTGAAAGGGAAAAGGTACGCTCCGCTTTTCAATTTTATGGTGCCGGATAAACCAGCCCATTATGTGGTCAATGCAGATTATGTAACGACCAATGATGGCACCGGTCTGGTGCACATTGCACCGGCTTTTGGTGTGGATGACATGCGGATATCCAAAGAATACAATCTGCCTGTTTTGATGACGATTGACGATGAAGGCCGCTTCAAAAAAGAAATTACCAACTGGGCCGGTCAGTTTGTCAAAGATGCCGACCCGCTTATCATTGCCGACCTGGAGCGGCGCGGCTTGATGTTCCGTTCCGGGCGGCTGGTTCATACCTACCCGTTCTGTTGGCGCTGTGACACACCGCTGCTTTATATGGCCCGCCCAACCTGGTTCATCCGCACGAGTCAGATTAAAGATCGTTTGGTTCAGCTCAATGAGGAGATCAATTGGGTGCCAGAGCACATTAAACACGGTCGGTTTGGCAACTGGCTGAGCAACAATGTGGACTGGGCTTTGGGCCGAAACCGCTATTGGGGCACGCCGCTGCCGGTTTGGGAGTGTAACGACTGCCATCAGCAGCTGTGTATCGGCTCAGTGGCAGAGCTTGAAAACCTGACCGGCAAAGCGCTCCAGGGAATGGATTTGCACCGGCCGTTCATCGACGATGTCACCTTTGCCTGCCCCAACTGTGGGAATGGCACCATGCAGCGTGTCAAAGAATTGATTGACGTCTGGTTCGACTCGGGATCAATGCCGGTGGCTCAGTGGCATTATCCATTTGAACATCAACAGGAATTTCAGTCTCAATTCCCAGCCGATTTTATTTGTGAAGCTGTAGATCAAACCCGCGGCTGGTTTTATTCGCTCTTGGCAATCAGTGGACTGGTTTTTGATCAGATCAGCTATAAAAATGTGATCTGCCTGGGTTTGATTTTGGATGGAGACGGACAGAAGATGTCCAAACACAAGGGCAATGTTGTGGATCCCTGGGATGTGATCGATGAGCATGGGGCGGACGCCATGCGCTGGTACATGTACACCTCCAGCCCGGCCGGCAACGAACGGCGCTTCACGAAAGAGCTGGTGGGTGAGGTGGTACGCAATTTCACCCTGACGCTGTGGAATACCTATTCATTCTTTGTGACCTATGCCAACCTTGACCATTGGACGCCAGATAACAGCATCATCCCGCAATTTAGCCTGCTTGATCGCTGGCTGCTCTCGGAACTGAACGTTTTGGTCCGCGATGTCACCACTGCATATGAATCTTACGATGTGATGGGTGCCACCCGTCCGATAGAGGCTTTTGTTGATCAACTCTCCAACTGGTACTTACGCCGATCGCGCCGGCGCTTTTGGAAAAGTGGCTCGGATGCCGATAAATCCGCCGCATATGAGACGCTTTACCAGGCGCTGGTGACTGTCTCCAAGCTGCTTGCGCCTGCCATGCCGTTTTTGTCTGAGGAACTGTACCAAAACCTGGTGCTCTCTGTGGACGACCGCGCACCTATGTCGGTGCACCTGGCAGATTGGCCGGTGTTGCAGCCCGATCTGATTGATCCCAAACTTAACAAGGACATGGCGTTGGTGATGAAGCTGGCCTCGCTCGGTCATGCCGCGCGCAATAAGTCCAACGTTAAGGTGCGCCAACCGCTGCCCGAAGTAGCGTTTGCCTTGGGCAGCGCCGAAGAAGCGCGGGTTGTTGAGCAGTTTGCTGATGTGCTGGAAGACGAACTGAATGTAAAAAAGGTCAGACTGCTCACGGGGAGCGGCGAAGCGGTGGACTACCGCATTAACCCGCTGCCGCGTCAGCTGGGGCAAAAATATAAAGCCATCTATCCCGAAATCCGGCAGGCCATACTCGAGCTGCCGGCCGAAGAGAGCGCGACCAAACTGTTGGAAGGGATGCCGGTCGTTGTGAACGTCAGCGGCAAGTATTATGAGATCCTTCCGGAAGAAGTGGAAGTGCACTCTGACGCGCGCAGTGGTTACGCGGTCGCTTCAGACGGCCCCTATCTGGCTGCGCTGGTCACGACGCTCTCGCCGGAACTGATCTATGAAGGCCTGGCACGCGAGTTCGTCCGGCGAGTTCAGGCGCTGCGTAAAGACTCGGGGCTTGAAATTGCTGACCGGATCGTACTGTACTTTACCGGCTCTGCTAACCTTACGGCGGCAGTGCTTGCCAATCGGGATTATATTATGAGGGAAACGCTAACCCTTGATCTGCGGAACGAACCTACCCCGCTGGGGTTGGTGAGCGCCAATGACCAGTTTGATGAAGAAACAGTAACCATTGCGCTGCGTAAAGCCAACGAATAGGAACTGCCAAGTTGAAAAAAATCTTCAGACATAACTCATTTCTTTTGCTGGTCGCCGCCCTGGTGATTGCGTTGGATCAATGGTCCAAAGAACTAGTGCGTGCTGCTCTTGATTGGAACGATTCGTTTCAGCCATTGCCGTCCCTGGGGAATTTCTTCCGCATCGTCAATTGGAAGAACACCGGTGCTGCCTTCGGTTTATTTCAGGATGGCAATACTATCCTGGCGGTATTTGCCCTGATCATTACCGTGATCATTATTGTCTACTATCAGAGCATCAGTGAGAAAGACTGGCTGGCAAAAGTCGCCCTCAGTTTACAGCTCGGCGGCGCAATAGGCAACCTGATCGACCGGCTGACCCAGGGTTTTGTGACCGATTTTCTGGCATTCGGAAATTTTCCGGTGTTCAATGTTGCCGATTCAGCAGTCACTGTAGGCGTAGCCCTGCTGATTTTGGCTTACTATCTGCAGGAAAAGCGTGCAAAATCAGCGCAGAATTTAGCGGCCGATGTTGGCAGTAACGCGGAAGCTGAGGTCAGTGGGCATGAGCCGCAGCCTTGAGTTCACCGTTTCAGCAGAAAACAGCGGACGCCTGGATAAATTTTTGTCCGCGCAAATTGCTGATTTCTCGCGGGTGCGCCTTCAGGCACTGATCGGCGCAGGCAAAGTTTGGGTTGATGGAAACCAGGCCGAAAAGCCAGCCCTCAGGCTCGAACATGGGCAGCGCGTCCGGGTTGAAATCCCGGATGAGGCCCCTGTCCAACTTTTGGAGGAGAATATCAGCCTGGATTTGATTTACCAGGATCAAAATGTCATTGTGCTCAATAAACCAGCCGGAATGATCGTCCACCCGGGGGCCGGTCACGCCGCCGGCACGCTGATCAATGCAGCGCTCGCCCGCTGGCCCGAGCTGCGCCAGGTTGGGGAAGCAGGCCGGCCAGGGGTTGTGCATCGCCTGGACAAGGAAACATCCGGCGTTTTGGTGCTGGCGCGCACCCAGCCTGCCTATCTGTGGCTGGTGCACCAATTTAAATCTCGCCGGACCAAAAAGACCTATCTGGCGCTGGTGGATGGGATACCGCCAACACCAGCCGGCCGGATTGAGGCGGCAGTCGGTCGCGATGAGCGCCACCGGCAGAAAATGGCAGTGGCTTATGCCGGCCAGGGGCGCAAGGCGGTTACCGAATACCTGACCGTTGAATCGTTCAAGAACCACACACTTCTTGAAGTTCGGCCGCTGACGGGGCGAACGCATCAAATCCGCGTGCACCTGGCTTATTTGGGCTGCCCGGTGACGGGTGACCGGGTTTATGGCCGGCGCAAACCTACCATTGCACTGGAACGTTTTTTCTTGCATGCTTATAAGCTTTCCATTATTCTTCCGGATGAAAAGGAACCCACTGAGTTCGTTGCACCACTGCCGGAAGATTTAAAACAGAATTTGAATTTATTGAGACAAGGTCAGTCATGAAACCACGCTACGATTTTCGCTCCGATACTGTAACGCAACCTACCCAAGCCATGCGGGACGCGATGGCGACCGCTGAGGTTGGCGACGACGTTTACGAAGAAGACCCTACCGTCATCCGCCTGGAGCAGGCTGCCGCGCATCTGATGGGTAAAGAATCTGGTTTATTCGTCACTTCTGGCACCATGGGAAACCTGCTGGCAGTATTGGCCCGCTGTGGCCGAGGCGATGAAGCGATCATGGGGACTGAAGGGCACACCATGCTGCACGAAGCGGGCGGCGTTTCCGCTTTGGGAGGGGTGGTGATCCATACTATTCCCAATCAACCGGATGGCACGTTGGCTTTGGCTGACTTGCAGCGCGCGCTGCGGTCAGCTGATGATATCCATGAACCGCATTCGCGCATGGTGATTTTGGAAAACACACAAAACGCCTGTGGCGGCCTTCCCCTCAGTGTGGATTACACCGCTCAGGTCGGCCGCTTCTGCCAGCAAAACGGTTTAAACCTGCATATCGATGGCGCGCGTATTTTCAATGCAGCAATTGCCTTGGGTGTGAAGGCTGAGCGGCTGGCTGCGCCAGCCGACTCGGTCACCTTTTGCTTAAGCAAGGGTCTGTGTGCACCGGTAGGCTCAGTGCTGTGTGGCGAACGCGATTTTATCAAACAAGCCCGCCGCTTGCGCAAAATGTTGGGCGGCGGCATGCGTCAGGCCGGGGTGTTGGCTGCAGCTGGCCTGGTGGCCCTGCAGACCATGATTGACCGGCTGTCTGAAGACCACCGCCGTGCCAGACAGCTCGGCGAAGCGCTGCGTGCCATTCCGGGCGTCAGCCTGATCAAGAATTCGCCCGCCACCAATATGGTTTTCATCCACCTGGCAGAAGATCTGCCATACGATAACGCTGGTTTTATTAAAGCCCTGGCGGAGGAGGGCGTGCTGATTGGCGATACTGCGCCGCGTGAGTTCCGCCTGGTCACTCATCACGATCTGGATGATGAGGCGATGGAATACTGTGCCGCAGCCATTCAGCGCATCCTTGAAAAATGACCCCGCAGGCCTAACGATCTGCCAGCGGCTTTTTTACAGCAACGCATGTTTCCTTCACGGGCTGGATGCCATTCTTGAGGCCAAATAAGTGAACTTGAGAACCCGGTTCAAACCTGCAGCTGGCATTTTGGCTGTGCCAGTGCTGCTTGGGATGATCTTTTGGCTTTTCCCAACGGCCCTTGCTCGTGGCGCCCGGCAAGCGGAGAGCACAGCGGTACCTACCCCCGCCAGCCCGCTGCCGACTGCAGCGCCTGCCATTCACGAGTCGGAAAATGCTTACCTGACGATGGTTTTCAAACCCGCAGCCATTCCACAGCCGACGCCGGTTGGCCCACTGGGAGGGACGTTCACCTCTCTTGCTGCTGACCCAGGCCAAAACGATAACTTGTATGCGGGCAGCTTCGAAGCTGGCATCTATAAGAGCTTTGATCAGGGTAAAAGCTGGTATTGGATGAGCTATGGCTTGGGCAACCTGAAAATTCAGTCGCTGGCTGCGCACCCCAGCAACTCAAGGGTGGTCTATGCCGGCACCTATTCGGGCGGTCTTTACAAAAGCAGCGACGGTGGTGCACACTGGGTTGCTTCCAACGGTGGTGTCTTGAACGGCCACATTATCTACGATATTGAGATCAACCCGCTGTCGCCCGAGACGGTGTACCTCGTCAGCCGGCTGCCCAACAGCCTGGTCGGGTACCTTTATCGCAGCCTCAATGGGGGCCAATCCTGGCAGCTGCTGCTTAAAGGGGATGCTTTTCCTGGTGAGGATTACTTTTATGATGTCGACCTGCAGCCCGGGAGCAGCCTTGTCATCTACCTGGCGACCCACACCCATGGTTTTTATAAGAGCACGAATGGCGGTGCCAGCTTTTGGCCGATTAATGCCAATATTACTGACCTCTCTGCCCGGTCGATGGCTTTGGACAGCAGCCAGCCGGGCCTGGTATATGGCGGCGTGTGGCACGGAGATGGCGTCTATGTCAGTGTGGACGGCGGTGGCAGCTGGCAGAAACGCTCTGCTGGCTTGCCTCTGCAGGTCAAGATTATGGACCTCAGCATCGATGCTTTTTCAGCCGCACCGCGCCGGGTTTTTAGTGCGACCTTCGGAAACGGGCTTTATTCTTCGGATAATTTTGGGGGGGCATGGGTTTCTCGCGGTCTGGCAGGCCAGTCTTTAAATGATTTTCTCATTGCCGATGGCTCCCCCCAGCGTTGGTACACTGCAGTCCAGAATAATGGCATTTTCCGCTCTTCAACCTATGGAAGCAGCTGGATTGGCAGTAGCGGCGCATTGGCACTGAATAATGTTACCGACTTTCAGCTTGTGCCGGGTGAACCAGCCACCCTGTACGCTGCTTTGTATGGCCGGGGTGTTTTTCAGATTGACGGGCTTGGAACGCTTTGGCAGGAAGTCAACCAGGGGTTGGCCGATTTGCAAGTCATTCGCCTTTGGGCAGATCGGGCCGAGCTGTATGCCCTCACCTTGAGCGGTGTTTACCAGCTGAGGGCTGGGGAATGGTCTCCGGTGGTGCTGCCCCCAGTTGAAGGCGTGGCGGGAGTCGAAAAGAGCGCAGAGTACCTTGCGCTGCGCGTAGCTGAGCGAAATGAAGAAATAAACGAGCGCTTTGCTCAAGACCCTGCTGCTGCCAGCCTGGCCGGAGCCTATGGCCTGTCAAATGCCTGGTGGTCCGCAGCGCCGACAGAACAAGCTGGATTGGCCACCCCGGCAGGCGAACAGCTACGCTGCCTGCAGGATAGCGTCTGGGTAGACTGCGGCAGTTTTGCTGTGCCCATCAATATCATTGCGGATGGGCCCGCCGGCACGCTGCTGGCAGCCGGATGTGAGGAAACCGGCCTGTGCCAGGTCTATCAAAGTGCTGGCCAAAATTGGTCGGCTTTAGGTGGGGCGTACCCAGGCGGAGAGGTTTTCGAGCTTGCGACCGTCGATGGGCAGTTTCTGACAGCCAACTCCCGCGGTTTATACGTGAATGATCCCGCAACTGGTGAGTGGATAGCCGTCATCGCCGATGAAGAAGTTTATACCCTGGCCAGCTCCCCTGAGGATGGCTGCCGCGTGGCCGCTGGCGGATTGGGAGCAATATACCTCAGCAGCGACTGTGGCCTGAGCTGGCTGCGCTTGCCCCTGGAAGGGTACCCGTGGCGTTTTCAAGCGCTGAGCTTCGTGCCCGGGGAGCCGTATAAATTGCTGATCGGCAGCAAGGAAGCTGGTGCCTTCATCATTGACGTGGCACAGTGATCACTGTGCAGCCAGAAAAATGGGCCTGAAACTGCGAGATAATGGGGGAGGAATAGTTAATTTATGATCGTTGTTTTATCTGATTTGCATTTGGCTGAATCCAGGTCATTCAAAATTGGTGATCGGTCCTTTGACCACAACCTGCCTGGCAGCGTCTACCGGGCCTACTTTCGCGAAATCAGTGAATTCATCAGCGAAGAAAACATCGAGGTGCTTGATCTCGTCCTGGCGGGTGACATATTTGAAATGAATCGCTCCACCCTTTGGCTGCGGGATTCTCTCCGTCCATACATTCACCTTGGTGAGATTAGCGCTGGCAGTGCAATGGAAAACCGGATTTTGGAAATTTTGGATGTCATTGCTGCAGAACAAGCCGTCCATGACACTTTAGAGACCTTTAAGCACCTGGCTGCCATATTACGAGTTCCGGTCAGAACGCACTTCATCCCTGGCAATCATGACCGGCTGTTAAATTCTACCGGTATGATCCGGCAAAAGACACGAGAATTATTGGGTATCCCGGTATCCGCAGATCCCTTTGATCACCAGTACCTGCACTACTCCGGCGGAGAAGCCCGGGCACTGATCAGGCACGGGCACGAGTACGATGCATCAAATTTTGGTGTTAACTTGCGCACGTGGGAATCCATCCCCACATTTATTGAACCGGAATTCTATGACCGCCCAGTTTTAGGTGACCTCGTCACGGTGGAAGTCGCTGCGAAGCTGCCTTATTTATTCAAGCATTACTACACTGAACAGACAATTTCGGCCATCCCGGAGCTTATGTCGGTCTATCAACGTCTGATTGACTTTGACAACGTCCGGCCATTCCAGGCTCTGCCCAAATTTTTATTCAGCACTCCAGGTATGCCAGAAGTTGAGGTCTGGAATTTTTTGGAACCCGTTTTTGAATTGGCTTTGAGTGAGATTGCGGGCGACGGCAAGCTTGAAGAAGAATTAATAAACCTGGGCCGGCTGACCGGCGTAACGTCTTCAGCGATCAGGCGGTTTCTCAAGCGGCGCTCTTGGAAGCGCGGCATTTCATACGGAACCATTCGGCGGATCATAAAACTGGCCCTTGGCAGAACCCAAAATATTTCTGCTCTACCGTATGCAGCTCGTGAGGCTTGCCTGTTACCGGGGGCCTCGGCGGTGTCTGTGCTGGTGAGCGGACATACCCACGAACCGCTGGTGGAACTTCTCTCCAGTGAAGGTTCACTTGCCAGGTACTATATTAACAGTGGAACTTTCCGCAACGTGATTTCGCCGACCGCAGATCAAAAAGGCTTCGGAAGGCTGCGGTCCAAAGCACGCGTATTGATTTTCTCGAAAGGGGAAACCAATCCGGAATACGGGAAAGACACCGGTTGGTCTTTCGATTTTGTCAGTCGCTTTGGGTTCGGCGCCGAAGCTACAGACGGTCAGCCCGGACGGGTACGCGAGTAATAACCGGAAGCGATTACCTTAATTTCCATATACAAGTTTTTTTGCCCAGCCGTAATCCCGCCGGCGTACGTAAATGCGATAGATAACCGAAGGGGTAGCAGAGCCTTTGTATAAGGCGATATTGGAGCGGGCGTACGACCTGGCGTCGAGGGCTGAACCGATATCTCCACGGGTACGGATCGAATTGATCCGGTAGGGAATTTGATTGCTTTTTAGGACCTCTTCCACGCGCGCGATTTCTTCAGCAGAGCTGTCAACCGTCAGCTGGCGCATGAACGGGATGAAAAGGAAGATTGTATTTGGTGGCATATTTTTTCCTCAAACTACATCGATTAAAGGCAGTGAACCGCTTAAGTCACATCGGGTTATTTGCCAGGGCGGTTGGAGCGATCTGGTTTAACTTTATCCTTTTGCAGCGCTCGGACTAAATCTTCACGCCTCAGCGCGCGTTTGCGGTCAATTTCGACCATGGACGCTTTGTCGTCTGAAAGTTTGCGCAAGGCTTCGATCCAGGCTGCGCTGCTGATTGGCGTGTGATTGACACGCCATCTTTCAACTTTGATAGGCAGCTGCTCGCGGTTGGTCAATTTTTGAAGCGTGCGGGTGAGCTGCATGCCGGAGTATTCGAAAGTGAATATTTCATCGGCGTATTCAGGTTTAACTGGACAAACCTGCATACAGGCACCACATTTAATGCAGTAGTAATCTGCCAGGACCAGCTTTCCGCTCTCGTCAACGTGCAAGGCGCGGGTAGGACAGATATCAGCGCAGGCCAGGCAGCCTTCCACACAGCGCTGTTGGTGCAGCTCCACCGATCCAACCCAGGCCTGACGTACCTCGAAAGCCCCATTGCTGGCGACTTCGCACTGCCGGCAATGGATGCAGTGATCGAAATCAATACGCATGGTTTCGCGTTCAGGGTCATAGCTGATGACGCCGGTCGGGCAATTGTTGATGACGAAATCTTTTAGGCTGAAGTCGAACAGCTCTTTTCGGAAAATAGTCTTGGTGATCAGCTCCGGAAAGGCCTGATACTCCAACGCCGGGTTTTCCGCTTTACCGTTCACGGTCATCTCAATGGCGTGGGTGGGGCAACATTCCACGCAGATGCCACAGTTCACGCATTTCTTTTCATCGACATCCACGGATGCCTTTTGGGTGATCCTGCCGTTTTCCAATACGGCTGGCACATGGGTTAAGGCACTTTTTGGGCAGCTGATTGGTCCGATCTGACAGCCGACGCATTTATCCAGGTCCCAGGTCATCAGGTAATTTCGGGTCACCATGCCACGCTGGATGCTCATCTGATGAGCTGTCTTCGTTTTCTGAGCGATTCCTCGTTGACTCATGCTTACTCCATCAAATATCCGCAGGCAGCGCGTTTAATTGCGCCAAACTGAAGACCGGGCCATCTTTGCAAATGTATTTGGAGCCCAGGTTGCACCGGCCGCATTTCCCCAAGCCGCATTTCATCCGCTTTTCGAGCGAAGTAAAAATGGTTTCCGGGGCGAAGCCAAGCTCAACCAGCGCCGGCAGGGTGAATTTGGTCATGATGGGCGGACCGCAGACGATCGCCACGGCGTTGTCGGGTGAGGGCGCAACCTGTTTGACCACGTCGGGAACGTAGCCAACGTGATGATCCCAATTTTCCTCGGGGATGTCGATGGCCTGGTGAACTTCCATGTCGTCCCGTTGGTACCAGCTTTGAATGTCATGTTTATACATGCACAAGCCGGAGGTGCGTGCCCCGTAAATTACCACCAATTGACCAAAAAACGGACGGTTAAGCGGGTGCTGGACGTGTTTGGTCAGGGCATAAAGCGTGGAAAATGCGCAACCGCCGCCGATGATGACCAGGTTTTTGCCAGCCCAATCGCTCAGCGGGAAGCCATTCCCCAGCGGACCGCGCATTCCCAGAGGGTCGCCCGGTTTAAGTTGATGCAGCGCTTTGGTGACAGCGCCCATCTTTTGGATGGTGAAGCGCACAAAGTCACCTTCCCAGGCAGCGGATGCCACGCCCAGCGGAGATTCTCCCTTTCCAAAGACAGACAGCTGGCAAAATTGCCCCGGGTTAAATTTGCTGAAAAACTTGAGGCGATCCTGCTGGTTTTCAAAAGTAAGCTCAAGCGTTTTCAGTGTCGAATCTGTCGATTCATAATAGGCATGCAGCACCCGCATGGGCGTCGGCAGGTAAGGGTTAGGCAGAGCGTGCTGATTAGCCGGCATGTGCCACCTCGCTTTCGTAAGCACCCGCTTGACGCAACATGGCGCGGATATCCAGGCCGACCGGGCAGTAGCGAACGCAGCGCCCACAGCCGGTGCAGCCGATTTCATCTATCTGGTCAAGCCAGTAGCTATACTTATGCATCAGGCGTTGGCGGGTCCGTTCCCGGCGGGAGGGGCGGGGATTATGGCCGGAAGCTTCTTGTGAATAAACCCGAAACATACACGTATCCCAGTTGCGTACCCGGCTGCCACGCTGCACTTCATCGACAATGTCAAAGCAAAAACAGGTCGGGCAGAGGAAGGTGCAGATGCCACAGCCCAGACAGGACGCGGCAAACTGGTCCCAAACTTTCGTGTCAAAGATCTGGTCCAGGTGTTTTTTAAGCCCAATGGTTTCAAATGCCGGCTGAATTTCGTGCAAAGCCTGGGCTTGCACGCTGCCAGCTGAGTTGATCTCTTCCATGTTGGCTTCAGGCAAGCCTTCCATTAATTGGCGGCCTTTGTCACTGAGTGGTTCCACCAGCCAGGCTTCACCCAAGTCTGTCAGCAGGGCATCCAACCCGGCCGAATCAAACGGGCCAGACCCGACTGTTGTACAAAAGCAGGTGGGGCAGGGATGGCTGCATCCCAGCCCAATCAGCATGGTCTGTTCGCGGCGTTCTTTCCAATATGGGTCCGGGCTCTCGCTGCTGTCAAAAACCGTGTCAAGCAGTGTGACAGCTTTCGCGTCGCAGGGCCGAATTCCGAAAATGATCCGCCGGCGAACCGTAAGCGGAGCGGTTTGCAACTGACCGGTTGCGCGTTGAAAAGTCATCAGTGTTTCGGACTGAGGCAAAAAGAATGCTTTGGGCGGGTAACGGGTATTGTGCGGTTCCTCAAGCGTGATTTCTGAGTCATCCGTCAGCAGTTGGAACTGGCTGTACCCGGCCTGCTTTTGCGGCACGTAGACATCGCTTGCTTCCTGCCATGCATGCAAGACGTCCATGAGGTAAGTTTTGTTAACTATTTTGGTCATGTGCTGGGCCTTTAGAGAAGCGTGAACCGCTTCTTGTCATCCATGCTGAACGCGGCAAATGGCGGCTGGGTGTGATCATCCATGCCAGCCGAGAATTGGTATTGCTCGGCCATGTCAAGATTAAGCTTCTCGGTGAGGTAGGTCATGTGAATGTCCATCGGGCAGGCTCTCTCACAGGCTCCGCAGCTGGTGCAGCGGCCGGTCTGATGAAAGGCTCGGATGAGGTGCCAGCCTTGAGTTCCCGCCGGGGTGATGCCGCTTTCCGTCCAGCGTGGTACCGAATGGTCCACGAAGCATTCTTCGCAGTAACACATCGGACAGGCTTCCCGGCAAGCATAGCAGCGGATGCAGCGTTCCGCTTCTTGTCGGAACCAAGCATAGCGTTCCGCCAGTGAGCGGGCTTCGTCCAAGGCGACGCTTGCGCGCTGCTGGTCTGGGCTGATTTCGTTTTGCGGTGTGCCGATCAGGATATCAGCGCTCTGCGGGTTGGGCTGGGTGCAGCGTGCACATGAACCATGCAGCAATGGCTGGCGCGGCAGGCGGTAAGCGCCTGCAGGCGTCTGCACTGCAACCATGTCGCCATCTTCGCAGGCGGCAATGACATTTTCACCGGTTTGGGCAATTACTTTGCGCCAGTCGATGATGCCGGTGCAGGGGATGCCCACCAACACCAGGTTTTCGCGGGGGTGTTGCTTTTCGACAATTAATGCATTGACCGAACGGTTTTCACAGCCGCGCACCAGCATTCCCAGGCGGGTGCTGTCTGAAATGCGGGTCAGATAGTTGGCCAGATTGTTCTGGCAAAAACCGTTGTATACAAGCTCGTCCAGGCTGTCGCCTGGGTAGAAGAAAGCCGGCTGGGGCCGCATTGGCGCATCCGCCGGACGGAAAGCGACGAAGACGTCGATTTTGTCTTCCGTAAATAGTTGCGCCACCTCAACGCGGATTTGCGTTTCAAGTTCAGTCATCCGAGCCTCCCAATGGTGCCGGAATGCGCGTGTGTAAATGATCATCTTCTGGCAGGCCTTGCACATCCTCAATGAACATGGAAAGATCGTGCTGAATTCGCCCGCGGTCTTGCAGGTTTAGCCAAGTGAAACGCACGCGCTGGCGGTCAAAGCCGGTAAAGTCCAGAAAGGCGGCAAATTCGTCCAACTGACGCCGGGCGGAAAGATTGCCGGCCTTGAAATGGCAGTTTTCGGGGATGCAGCCACAAATCATGATGCCCTGAGCGCCGCCCTGGACGGCATTCAGCACCAGGAGCGGATCGATCCGCCCGGTGCAAGGCACTTTTATCAGCGAGACGTTCTGCGGTAGCTGGTGATCGACCCAATCCTGGTCTTCAGGCGCGTACAGGCACCACTGACACTGAAAGAGAATGATTTCAGGAGAGTCTGCCATCAGAAAACCTCCGTTTCCTGGGGATTAAGGTGCATCCAGAGATCTTCCATGATTTGTTGGTCAGAGAATTCCTGTGGAATCCCGATTGAGTTGGAACGGCAAGCTGCCCCACAGGTGCCGCAGGCCATGCAATGCCCGGCGTCAACCACTGCGACCGTGATCTCGCCGCGATAGGGCACTTTGCGCTTTTGGAGTGTGATTGCATCGTAAGGGCAGACCTGCGCGCACAAGCCGCAAGCAACACAGGTCTGCGCGTCCACAACTGCCGTGGAAAGCGGGCTTTTTTGGCCATTCTCCAGCGCAGTCTGGCGGACGGCGTTGATAACCCCGGAAATGTGAATCTGCTGTGGGCAGGCCGGGTAACACAAGTCACATGAGGAACATAACCAGGTTGTTGGGTTGGCATACGCTTCATCCCGCATCTCCATCATCACCATCCGGATTAGCCGGCGGGGGTTATAGGAGGGTTCCAACTTTTGCTGGATCATGCACTTGCTGGTGCAAGTGCCGCAGGAATAGCACATTTCCAGGTTTTCGCCCTGCGGGATGGATCGGACTTCGTCCGCAAAGGTGGTCTGGATCATTCTTTTACCCCTTCTTTGGAGAGTATTGTGTTCACCAACACTTCGGTATGATCCATCGCTTTTTGAACCCCCGGGATGTTAGGCAGGCGTGACAGGCGCTTGGCCATGTCTGGCCGGATGCGCTCAATCTCGGCGAGTAGATCCGCTTCTGGAATTGCGTCAAGCGCGGCCTGCATTTCATTCAGCACCCGGGCATATTTATCGCCCTCTGCGGCGCTGATCCATTCCACCCGAAAACGACCCGGGCTCATTTCCAGCCGCTCAAAAATAGATTCCAGCCTTTTGGCACGTTTGGCCCCAACTACCTGCCCGGTGATGTAGTGGCAGTCCTGTGGATGGCAACCTGAATAAAGGATGGCTCCAGCGCCCAGACGGTAGGCTTCGTAGATAAAATCAGCGTCCATGCGGGCAGAGCACATTACTTTGATCCCGCGCTCATTGGCGGTGTACTCAAAATGACTGGTACCAGCCAGATCCGCGCCACCATATGAACACCAGTGGCAGCGCAAGGCCAGGATCTTTTTGTGAGGTTCTTCCGCCAAAAGTGTGCGGATTTGTGACAAAATTTGGGCGTCAGTGTAGTGCAGCTGAGTGATCGCGTCATGCGGGCACTCGCCAACGCAGGCCCCACAGCCGTGGCATTTGGCGCTGATCACCTCAGCGGCCTTGCCGCGCTCGTAGTTAATGGCACCATACGGGCAAGAACGTTCGCAAATCCCGCAGGCTTTACCTTCGGCACTGACGCAGCGGTCGGGCCAGACGGTGGCAATCGTCGGTTCAATCTGCCAGGTTTTTGAGTGAAGAATGCGTGATGCGCGCGCCGCGGCAGCTGAGCCTTGAGCGACGCTGGCGGGAATATCCTTGGGGCCCTGGCAGGCGCCGGCGAAGAAAATACCATCTGTTGGGCTGTCAATCGGGCGCAGTTTAGGGTGGTATTCCATAAACCAGCCGCCCGGGCTCTGGGCAACATTCAGCACCGAGCTCATGTGGTTTTGATCGGGTTGGGGCACGGCGGCCTGATTGAGTATGACCATATCGTACTCATGTTCAACTACTTTGCCCAAGGAAATATCCTCACTATGAATGTAGAGGTTGTGGCTTTGGGGGTCTTCGGTGATCATGGCCGGACGGCCTTGAATGAAATGGATACCCATGGCCCGCGCGCGATTATAAAATTCTTCATAACCCTTCGAAGGTGTGCGGATGTCCATATAATAGATCGTCAGGTCGACAGCCGGGTTCATTTGTTTCAGCAGAACCGCATTTTTGATGGAGTACATGCAGCAAAAATTGGAGCAGCTCTCGTTGAAACGCTTATCGCGTGAGCCGACACAGTTGATGAAGGCCAGTTTCTGCGGCCTCACATTGTCGCTCGGCCGGATCAGACTTCCGGCGGTCGGGCCAGCCGAATTGTTCAGCCGCTCCAGCTCCATGGAGGTGATCACATTGGGATAGCGGTTATAGCCATATTCTTCCATCGGGGATGGGTCAAAATGACTGAACCCGGTCGCTACGATAATCGCGCCGATTTCTTCTTCGATCAGCTTGTCTTGCATGCTGAAATCAATAGCTTCCAGCGGTCCGCAGGCTTCAACACATTTGTAGCAGTGAATGCAGGCATCCAGATCAATGTTGTAGATCAGCGGAACCGACTGACTCATCGGGATGTATGCCGCCTTGCGCGGGGCAAGATTCATCTCGAAGTAATTGGGCACCTCAACCGGACAGACTTTGGCGCAGGCACCGCAGCCATTACAGCGGTCAGCACGAACGTATTTGGCTTTTTCGCGCAGGGTGACTTTAAAGTTTCCGACGAAACCTTCGACTTTTTCGACTTCAGTATAAGTTTTGACATCAATTAGGGGCTGACGCGCCGCGTCAACCATTTTGGGCGCAAGAATTCATATACTGCAGTCCATCGTTGGAAAGGTCTTGTTGAGCTGCGCCATGACCCCTCCAATCGTTGGTTCTTTTTCTACCAAAACTACCGGAATGTTTTGTTCTGCCAGGTCAAGCGCGGCATTGATGCCAGCGACACCGCCGCCGATCACCAACGCCTTGTGTGAGACCGGCACGCTGATCATATCGAGCGGTCGCAGAAATGAGGCTTTGGCGATGGCCGATGCAGTCAGGTCTTTGGCTTTGGCTAAGGCGCCTTGCCGGTCATGGCCGTGAGCCCAGGTGCATTGCTCGCGGATGTTGGCCATTTCCATCAGGAACGGATTGAGACCAGCCTCGGCAACGGCGGCGCGGAAAGTGGGTTCGTGCATTCGGACCGAACAAGCCGAAACGACGACCCGATTCAGGTTGTACTTTTTGATGTCTTCTTTAATCAGCCTCTGACCGCTGTCGGCACAGGCATACATCGTATCCGTGGCATGGACCACGCCTGGGAGCTCCGCAGCAAAATCTGCCACCTCTTTAGGTGGGATGACACCCGCAATATTGCTGCCGCAATGGCAGACGTACACACCGATGCGCAGTTCATCATCTTTTTGTTCGGGTTGTTCGCTCATTGAGGATCCTTGGCTTTTTGTGGGAATTCAAGGCTCTGTTTCACCAAATCTTGCCGGCTTTTCTGCGCGCGCTGATCTGGTGTGGTTAGTTCCAGGGCTTTCTTGGGGCACCACAAAACGCACTGCGGGCCGTCTTCAAGGGTTTCGCACTGGTCGCAAATCTCAGCCAGGCGAGTGACCGGGTTAATGGTGATGGCGCCAAAGTCGCAGGCTTCAACACACCAGGCACAGCCATCACAGCGGGAGGTGTCGATATGGATGATGCCAGTGAGCGGATCCTGATTGAGCGCATCACGCGGACAAACCACCACGCAAGGAGCGTTTTCGCAGGTGCGGCAGGTGATGGCGGTGATCAAGACTTCATCCACCCGCACCGTCCTGATCCGGCTGCGGTATGAATTGTATTCGCCGGTTTTGGCAAACGAACAAACGTATTCACATAGCTGACAGCCTACACACTTCACTGGATCACAGTCAACGTAGGCGTGTTTTGAGGTCGATGTTGCCATTCTGCTCCTTAGACTCCTATCTGCTCGGCTACATCCGGCATGCCCAGCCGGATCAGCTTTTCTTTTGGGATCATTCCGTCTTCACGCCAGCCCTTGGCTTCGTAGTACAGCTTTTTAAGATAAGCCAGCTCTTCCTCGCTGACCACGACACCAGCGCTTGGGCCGATGGTGAATGGGTCGTGTTTCCAGCGGTAGGGCAGGTCGTCATCCTTGGTGGTCCAACCTTCGCGGATATTGAACGCTTTTTTGATTTCATGCGCGCGAACACCAATTTCATCCACTTCGTCGTAGCCAAAATTCCAGCCGGTGGTGGCGTTGATCAGTTCTGCGATCGCAGGCCACGCTCCGGACCGGTCGGCCTTGCCAGTAAAACAACGTCGAATGAACTTGCACAGCGGCAGCGTGTCATAAACGGCGGCATACTCTTCAGATTCAGCAGCAATCCGGCCGCGGGTTTCATCTACGGTGAAACGATTAGTTTCGCCTTTCATATCCGGGTCGTAAGCGGCGGAACGGTTGTGGCAGCCACCACGGGTGCCGACTGCCAGCCCAACTGAGAAGGTTTTGAGGGAGCGCGCGTCGTAACCCGGGCATTCCAACCCTTTGACGTTCATGGCCCACTTATAGGTCTCACTGCCACGCTCAAGGTCAATCGTGCGTGAAGCAATGCGCGTGCCTTCGGCCAAAAGACTGCCTATTCCTTCGCGGTCACGGATCATTTCTGCCAGTGTCACAGCTGCATCCGCATTCCCAAAATTCATCTCCATGCCTTCGGGATATTTTTTGCAGGCAAAGTCTTCCTTCTTTAAGACACCCCGTTCGTAACTTTCCATGGCGAATGAAATACTGACGCCCATGCTCATGCTGTCCATGCCGGAGCGGTCAGAAAGATCAACCAGTTTGATGCAGGCACGCATGTCTGAAATGCCCAGGTTCGAGCTGACGGCTTGCAGGCTTTCATACTCGATGCCGGTCATTGCGCCGCTGTATTCACCGGTCTTGACAATCGACATCTGCTCACAGGCGATCGGGCACTGGGCGCAGGCGATAACCTTTACTTTATGGTGTTCATCGAGGTATTCACCGCTGATCAGGTTAGCGTATTCAAAAACGCCTTCCTGGTAGTTGCGTGTCGGCAAGACGCCCATCTTATTGGTGTTCAACAGACCGGTTGCCGTCCCGTAAATGCGATATTTTTCAGTATCTTTACCTTGCGATGATTCGGATATTTTGAAGGAAAGTTCATTCAATTTTTTAGGGTCAAAAACCCTCACGCCGTGCGTGCCGCGTACGGAGAGTGCCTTCAGCTTCTTAGTGTGCCAAACGGCGCCGTGGCCGGTGCGGCCGGCCTGGCGTCCGTCATTCGTCACGTTGGCGTAGCGTACCATGTGTTCACCGGCAGGGCCGATGGTGCAAGAGCGAATTTGATCGTCGCCAAATTTTTCCCGGATGGCTTCTTCGGTTTCGTATGTGTTTTTACCTAAAAGCCAGGTTGCGTCGAGGAATTGTACGCGGTCATCATCAATGAAGACGTGCGTCCAGCGCTCGTTTTTGTTGTGGAGGACGACGCCATCCCAACCGGCACGCTTGAGTGCAATTGAGAACCAGCTGCCCGAGAGCGAATCGCCAATCATGCCGGTCAGCGGAGATTTGCTTGCCAGGCCAAATTTTCCGCCTACTGGCACCGGAGTCCCGGTGAAAATGCCGTTGGCAATACAGATCGGGTTGGTCTCTTCGTAAGCGTCCCTACCAGGGACGATATTCTCCCAGCACAGCCTGGTTGCCATGGAGACACCGCCGATCCAAAGCTTGTACCAGTCTTCTGGCTTCTCTTCGACCCAAGTTTTTCGCGTTTTCAGGTCGATATGGAGAATTTTTCCACTATATCCGTACATTTCTCTCCTTCTTAGTGCGCATGTAAGAATTTTTCAAACCTAATGTTCAATGCTTCTTATCATGAACAAGCTGGAATGACCGCATTAATATTTATCATCCAACTTACTATTATTATAACTACGTTATCAAAATCCGTGCGAAAATTGGGGCATCCTCCAGTAGATAATAAAAAGAGGCTGATGCGCGTTGATCAGCCTCCGAAAGAATGTGGCAAAGTCTGTGTATTGGCGTTTTATCTGGAAGCGCTCAGTTTGATGATTTCACCGTGATTGTCAAAAGTAACCCGGGCATAGTAGTCATGCTGCTTTTCATGGTATTCGTAAATTTTCTTCAGGGTAACCACGTAACGTTGGCTGTCTTGGGGTGAAGCTTTGGCAGCTCGGCGGGCGCGCACCGTCTCAGGGTCCAAGGTGAAATTCGTCAGCTGCGGATTGATGGTGAGAGTGGCGTCGTTCAACCCTGGAAGGTAAGTTTTGATGACCTTTTTTACGGATTCCAAAATTTCGCCCGGCATTTCGTCTTGTGAAACTACCAGCTCTTCAGGTGAGTCGCTAATGGTTTTCAAAATGGGGTAGGCCGTCGGGCGGATCATTGGCCGTACGCTTTCTTTGATATTAATTTTACTGGCGAGCGGATCGCCATAACAAACGAAGGAGAGGATTGTTTTTTGATCTTCGCCGTCCAGGTAACCTTGGTTTTCAGTCATCTTTTGAGCAACTGCCAGCTTGGCACGCATCAAGGCATAGCCGACGCTGATCCCATCCCGGACGTGCGTCCAGAAATGATACGCCAGCAAGTCTGCGCCAACCAGCGGTTTGCTGACCGACCCGTATGCGATGCACGTGGAGCCGACAAAGGCGCGGCTGCCGGCCGCCAGGAAATTCAGGGCGACGCTTTCGTCTGCCGGTTTGTCAATTATGGCTGCGCCGTAGCAGGCTTCGCTCATCACAATTTCTGGCGTAACGGCACTGGAACTGAAATTTGCCGGCACCAGGGCAACCGGATATTCCAGCCCATCATTCGGTCCAGTCAAATCGCGCTGGCCGTACCATTCCGCCGAGTCTTTGACACCGTGAAGATTAAAGTAAGCGAACTTTGGGGTTGACTTCTGCTTGATGAGCAGGTTGTCACTGGTGGTAGGCGGTGAAAGTTTAATTTTTTCCGCTTTTTCAATGACGCTAAAAACCTCGGCCGAGGGAACCTTCCAGACCTCAGCAGTTACGCCAATTTGGTTGCTGGATTGCAGGCGATTGGTGACCTGCTGCAGGCGGCTGAAAAGGCCACCCAACAGGCTCTGAACCAGACCGGCCGAAATATTTTTCTTATGTTTGACCTTGAGGCCATATTCATTATTGAGGAAACGCAGCTGTTCCAAAAGATAAACGGCGTCATTGCCGGATTCATCCGGAATCCGACCCACCGGCCACTGTTGGATGAAATAGTTTTCATCGAGCGTGCTGTATGGGTTGTCAGAAGGAACGTTGGCATCGGCATCATCGGTCGGGTTGGGTAGCATGTGGAAAGGCACGATTTCGTGACCGCCAACGATCAACAATGCTCCGATCATCTCGCCTTTTTGAGAGAGCTTTTGATCCAGATCCGAAAGGGCCAGCTTGATCTTCCAGGCATCGCTGGCCAATACCGGCTGCAATCCTACTTCCCGAGCGCTGGTGGGGTCATCCGGGATGTAGGCGACGCTGTTCCAGCCGGGCAGGTCGGTGATCTTTAAGGACAGATCGCGCATTAAATTGAGGATAACATCGGCAGTGTTTGCGCCATATTTTTTCTCAAGCGCGGCGCGCGATGTGAGCAGGACGTAAACCGGGAATCGGCTATCCACCTTGCTGATTTCGGCTTTGTTTATTTTATGGGCAACTTTATCAAAAGCCGCCTGAATTTCGGTAATGGTGGTTAGCGCCTGCAGACTCTCTGGGTCGGAGGTGGGCGTTTTTGCTGCGGCATCTCCTACCTGTCCAGCGGAAAGACTGGCTTCAAGTGCTTCGAAATCTTCTGGCGGCACTTCGGAATAATCAGTCGCCTGGCTGTCTTCCGGTTGGATAAAATCAGAAACCCGCACGGCCAAAGTTGGGTTGCCGATCAGGCCCTGTGCCTGAGCGGGCATTTGGGGCTGTGCAGGCGCAACAGGTGCAGCGTGCGCCTGCCCTCCCAAAGCATTCCAACCCAGCTCGACAGCGATCGAGGCCGGCACGGGCAAATCCAGATACACTTTGAGGTCCTCAGGCCAGAGCGGAGTGTAGGGGTGGTTGGGCCCCAGCAGGCGGTTGATGACCTGGCCCGAAACGTCGTGTGCCGCTGCCCAATGTAATTTTTCAACTGCAGCGGAATCCTCACCCTGCTGCATTTCAGCCAGTGCTGCCAGCAATTTGATTTGAATGCAATCTGGCCAATGATGCAGATAGATGCCAGCCAATGTGTTCAACAGGGTGATATTGCCAGATTGTTTCACCACCCGCATATGGAATACGGCTGGCAAAGCGGTGGCCGGGTTATAGGCCAATGCTTCCAAGACCTGCTTTTCAGCGGCTGGCAAATCTCCGCTGTCATAGGCCTGGCGTGCAGCTTCAAGTGGTTTGAGCCAGCGGGCGTAATTACCGCTGTTAAAGGACGTTCGCTGCAGGTAGGCAAGTGTCGAGCGGTAATCCGTGTTTTGGGATGGGGGCGCTGAAATGCGCGTCATCAAGCTGACGGCTTCTGTAAATTCTGGGTCGTATTTTAATATTTTCTCAAGTTGCGCTGCAGCAATTTCCTGGTCCCCCAGTTCGGAAAGTACTGAAGCGTACATATAGTTGATCAACAGGTCACCAGGGTACGACGCCAACCACATTAGCGCGGCCTGCCGGGCGAACTGAAACTCGCGATTGAGGATGGCGGTTTGCAGAAGGGTCAGGAATTTGCCGCGTTTGAGGACTAATATTTCATCGCTTTTGCGTGCATCATAAGGTCTCATTTTCTTTTGGGTGCCTCCTGCAAATTATTGACCAGGTTCAGCGCCATCACTGAAGCCAGCTGGCGGCGAATACTGGGGTTACTGTTCGAAATTTGAGCTGCTTCGCGAAGCATGAGCTCTGCGCTGTGATAATCTCGGCTGTCTTTATAGGCAGCCGCAGCCTGGACGTAGGCCCGGGCGTCTTTGGGAACCATTTGAATAGCACGGTGGTAAGTTTCGAGTGCTTTGTTTACCTCCCGGCGGGTCTGATATGTCAAACCCAGCTCAAGGTAGGCATCAATTAGACTGGGGTCCAGCTGCACAGCCTGACTGAGGTGTGCCAATGCCTGATCCAAATTTCCTTGAATCCGGTCGATGTGGCCCATTGCCAGCAGCGTCTGAGGGTCATCTGGGTTGAGCAGGTAACTTTTTTGCAGGGTCTTCTCGGCTTGTGGCAGCTGGTCATTTTCGAGCTGGCTGGCAGCCAGCGTGTTGAGCACTTCCACCCGGTCGGGGTAAGCCTGTGCCAGGCGTTCAGCGGCCGGCAGCACACTTTTGTGGCTCACAGCCGCGTCCAGCTTCAAGTTCAACAATTCGAAGGGCACCGCGTCGTCGGCCTGGTCAAGGGCTCTTAGAATAAGCTGACGGGCTTCTTCATACTGGCGTGTGCAGATCAACGTTTCGACTTTCACCTTCAGTGCGCGCTGCCGGGTTGGCTCTGCCTGCAGCACTTTTCCTGCTGTAGCCAAAGCATTGGGGTAATCCTGGCGGGTTAAGTGAACTTCAGCCAGGGCTTCGAGCAAGCCGAGATTCTCTGGTTGCAGGCTGAAGGCCTTTTGCAGGCACTGAACTGCGGCTTGATTCTCACCAAGGCGACGATTGATGGTTGCCAATGATTCCAATGCGGCTGGGTTTTCCGGGAAGAGGTCCGAGGCTTTGGTAAAGTAATCCCGTGCGGCCTGATAATCCTTTTCCAACACTTTAATGTCACCCAAGGTTTGCCAGTAGGCGGCATTTTGGGGCTCCAGCTGCAGCGCTTGCTCCACATGAGTCGCCGCTTCTGCGAATTTTCCGCCCTCCAGATACATTTCGGCGGCCAGGGTATGCCAATCGCTTTCTTCAGGCCAATAGTGCAAAGCCTGCTCCATGCGCTGCCAGCCTTCGCCGCCGGAATTGTGGACGGCCAGCGCGAGCAGCGTCTGGTAAGGCGCGAAGTGTGCCTGGGTTTCGATTAGCTTGGCTGCCAGCCGGCTGCTTTCGGCGGGCTGGGTCTCCAACAGATTGAGCGCCTGTTGGAAGATTACGCGCGGGTCGGCGGCGAAGGCCGCCCAGATCTGCTGTGACCAGGTGGGATCATCGGAAACCGAAATTGCCTGGGCTGCCAGGAATGCGTTTTGTAGCAATGGCACAGGGTCCTGGCCTTCGGGCCACGATTGGGCAAATACTGCCTGACCAACCTTTAGCAGCGGTATCAGCTGCATTGCCGGCAGGTAGCGGCCAGCTACCGAAAGCTGCTGATCAAAAGTTGGGCTTCCAAACAATTCGGTTGGCTGATCTTGCGGCGCGTGAACTTTAATGTGCAGCTTCGCGCTATTTCTAAGCACACGGGTACGATCTACCAAGTAGGCCGCAAAAGTTTTGTTGACCACCGGATTGACCTTAACAATTTCCAGCACCTGTTGGAACAAATCGTCAGCCAGCTGCCAGTTTTCCAACTTCCAGGCCGTCCAGGCCAGGAGGAAAGCCTGCCAGAGCCACTGAAAATGATTGCTGGGGTTAAAAGCGCTGGGATGCAGCGCTGATTCGGCTCCCAAGGCCTCGACTGCTTCCTGCAATACCTGCTGGGCTTCCTCAGCCAGCCCCTGTTGGTTGGCACTTAGTGCCTGCAGGGCCTTCGCAATGGGTGAGGCATCCTCTTTCGCAAAGAAATTATCGCGCAGCAGGGCGGTCTTTGCGGTGTTCTCTTCAAGCAGTGACTGCAAAGTCAACAGGCGAGCCGCATTGGAAGGGAAGGGGCTGCCAGCTTCTGCTTCAGACAGCGAACGCAGCGCCGAATCTAAAGCGGAGGTGTCTTGAAGGGAGAAGTCAAGCTCCAATTTGAGGAGTTTGTATCGGCTGCTGGCGGGCTCGGCGGCCAATGCCAGGCCGACATACTTGCGGGCTGAGTTGAAGTCTCCGACCAGAAAATCTAATTGTGCTGCCCGGCAGAAAACCCCGGCCTGGGAGTAATCGGGAATATTGAGATCCGCTTGCAGCGGGGGCAGGGCGTCAAACGCTGATTCCTCTGGCGAGAACTCAAGCTGTCGCAGCAGCGATTCCAGGCTTTGACGGGCTGGAATAAATTTTTTTGCTCCGGTCAGGAGGTCACTGCGCAGCAGCGCAAAGGCGGGTTGGCGGGCGTGTGTGTTTTCCAAATCTTTGAGTAAATTGGTGGCTGTTTCCAAATCGCCCAGGCTCATGATTGTGTAAACCAGGTCGCGGCTCTCGGCAAAATCGGGCATGGGGTTGCTGAGGACAGCCTGTTTGATCACCCGTAAGGCTTCGTCAGGCAACTGCATGTGCTGGAAAATATCCGCAGCGCGGATAAACTCTTCTGTGCTGATATCTTCCAGACTGAGCAGCTGCTGAAGCGTCTTCCGGGCAGCGTCTTGCTCGCTGCTGTTGATCTGGGCTTGCGCCAGAGCCAGATAAAGCGAGCGATCATCTGGACGCAATTGGACGGCATCCTGCAGCACTTTAATACCTGCGCGTGGGTTGGAACTTTCACTCGCAAAGCGGCTAAACCACAGAACATTTTCCAGTTGAGCAGGCGCCATCTGCAGGGCAGTATTGGCTGCCGCTTCACTTTCTTCGCGCAGTCCGGCGGTCCGTAAACCTTCCGCCAAAATTTGGCGGGTGCGCAGGTCGTCAGGGTCAACGAGGACTGCCTCCTGCAAGGCTGCCAGGCTTACTTCATACATTTCAAGGGCAAGGGCTGTTTTACCCGTTTGGAGCTGCAGGTGCTGATAATTGCGTGTCGTTTTTGCTTCCGGTTGATTCAATAATTTAATATAGGAGGCATATGCATCGGCAGCATTGCCAAGCGCTGCGTCAATATCGGCAGCAAGCACTTTTAGGTCGAAGAAAACTGAATCCGGAGCGGTGGAAAGGGTATCTTGGATAGCGGCCAATTCTTTACGGTCAGCCGGCAAAAGCTTGGGCTGCCCATCCAGCTTTTTCAACAGCAGCTTGGCGTATTCGAGCAGCGCGGTTTGATTGCTGCTAGCCTGCCAGGCAAATTTCAACATTTTGCGCGCGTTGTGAGCATCTCCCAACTCAGCTAAAACCTGCCCGAGCACCAGGGCCAGCTTTGGGTCGGAAGTGAAATCGGCTTCAAGTGGGGAAATTACCGCCCAGGCACTGTCGATGTAACCATGCTCAAGATAAGCGGCTGCCAGGTTACGGCAGATGGTCACGTCATCCGGACGGAGCGGGTGGGCCTGTTTTAATACGGCAATCGCTTCGGTAGGCTGGTCATTTTGCAGGTAAAGCTCGCCAAGCCGGCCCAAGATATCGGGGTCATTGGGCAGGGCGGCTTGCGCCTTGCGCAGGGATTGAAGCGCTTTTTCGCTCTCCCCGAAAGCCGTCCAAATCTCTGCCAGTGTCAACCAGGAGGATGGCCTATCGGGCGCCAGCGCGGCGGTTGATTCGAGCAGCTCGCGAGCGGCTGGCTCTTCGCCCGAAGCCATGAGCGCCTTGCACAAAATGACAAGGGCTTCACCATCCAGATTGTCATGAGTCAGAAATGTTTTGGCAATCGGGATGGCAATCTCCGGTTTGGACGACTGGATGGCCAGGTCGGCGTATGTCAGCAAGTCGGGGCGAGCCGGGTCGGCCGTGGCTTTGATCTTGCGATCAAAAATCTCAAAAGCCCGTTCGGGCTGCTGTTTCTGAAGAAACAAGTGCACCAGATCCATGGCAGTGTCATCGTTCTGTGGTTCAAACATGGCTGCCAAGGCGGTGCTTTCGATCGCTTTGTCCACATTTGCCAGATGCCGGTTGATTTCACTGGCGAGTTTCAGCGCCTCCAGGTCGTTGGGCTGTTCAGCCAGCACCTGATTGATGAAAGTTTCGGCCATTTCATAGTTTTTCTTTTCAAATGCGAACTGCGCAGCAAGAAAGGCGTCAGAATGGGGAACGAAACGAGAATGCCGGTCGTTTGGATCACTGGTTTTTAATGCTTCCAACAACCTTTCTTCATTAAAGTCGATCATTTGGCGTAAGTGCTGATGGCGCAAGGCGTACAGTTGCCGGATCGGTTCATCGCCAGGCTCGTTGAGCAGAGCCAAACCATTTTCCGTGTCTTCCAGGGCAATTAAAAATTCTGCATACTGCCGCCGGTATGCCTGGTCTGCTGGAACGAGCCGCAGCACTTCTTCCCAGGTTTGCCGGGCTTCTTCCGGGTTGTGGGCTTCCAGGTCTAAAGCCAGCTTCTTTAGGAGCGCAGCCTGGTTCAGGTTGAATGCCTCCAACGCTTTTTGGACGGCGGTATTAACCTGCTGCGGCTGACCAGCGAGTTGGCTCAGCAGCGCCAGCTGTTGAAAATCCTCCACCGACTGGCCGGAAGGGCTGCTGCTGGCGGATTGAGGGAAAGAAATCTTCCCTTGAGCGCTGTAATTTCCTAAAAATTGAGTGGCCAAAAAGCGGATAAACGCCGTATCTTCATAGTCGCTCATCGCCTGCAAAAAAGCGGTCTGTTGGCGCAGTGTCGCATTCGAAAATTGTGTACTTGAAATCCTCATACGCTGCTGGCTGTCAATCGGCTGACAGGCCAGGCTGAATGCCAGCATATCCAGCAAGCTCAGCTGAAATTCATCTGCAAGCGAATGCAGCAGGTTGCCAACCAAAGCCTCATAATCCGGTATAAGCGCTGGCAGGCAGGCCAGCGCGTTTCGCCACACTGAAAGGTTGCGCTTTGCCTGCAGCAGGAATACCGGCGCAGACTGCCAGCTGCCGTGTTGGCGGCGCTGATCGCGCAGCAATAATGCCAGCAAACCTGCATCCTGTACCGAACCGGATTCTAACCCGGTCAACAGGAGCGTCTCCAGCGTTTGGTGAGCATCTGCCAGCAAGGCTTCCGGGAGGGGAGTGTCAAGATCGGTCAGGTCCTGTGCCGCCAGGTTTGGGTTAAGGGCAAAAATTGCCAGGGTTCCAGGGTGCCAAAGCGCAAGATTTTCTCCACTGAAATCGAGCCATGACTTCTGGTGCTCGCTACTCTCCAGCCAGCGCCAGGCTGGGTCGTGGTGGCGGAACGCGCTGACCAACACGCGCGCCTGCTGGTCAGAAAATCGTCTTTTTATTTGTTCCAGGAACCCATCAATGCTCATCAGATAGCCCTTCCACAAGATTCAATTTAAGGTACAGGCAAGAGGAATTGTTGCAATAAAAAGTATGCGCCTGCCAGGAGCACCAGGCTTAAAAAGACAAAAAACACACCGATACCAGTATTCGACTTTGCCAGGTCGTTCAGCGAACTGATCAGCAGTGAAGCATTGCCAACCAAACCGGACACGCCTTCAGTGATGCCCTTTTCCGCCAGTTTAGTGGTGGAATCGGCAATGGCCTGTATATTGCGCCCCATTGCCTGGCGGGCAAGGATAACGATGCTGAGTACAAGGCAGATAATTCCCAACGCAGCGATGGATATAGCAAAAATAACGGCCACTTGGTTTGCGTTTGTTAGCATAAAAACCTCCTATAAGTAGTACCTACAGGAGGGTATCGTGCAATTTATATGCCAGGAAATATCTTTTATTTTAGTACCCGCTGGAAAAATTGATGACGTCCATCGGAAGGTGCTGAACGTCGATCATATCTTCATCACAAAACAAGACGGCCCGTTCGATGGCATTGCTCAGTTCTCGGATATTGCCAGGCCAGTTGTAACGAGTGAGCGCTTCCATCGCGGCTGGTGAGACATGCTGAATGTTAGCCCCCAGGCGCATGTTGAATTTATGCAAAAGGTAACCCACCAGCTCGGGGATGTCTTGTCGGCGTTTTTCAAGCGCAGGCAAGTCGATATCCACGACTTTGAGCCGATAATACAAATCTTCACGGAACTCTCCGCGCGAAATCATCTCCTTCAAATTGCGGTTGGAAGCGGCGATGATCTGTACGTCGACCGGGATGAGACTCGTCCCCCCAACCCGCCGGAAAGTGCGCTCCTCGATTGCCCGCAGCAGTTTGGCCTGCAAGTCCAGCGGCATTGAAGAGATTTCATCCAAAAAGAGGATGCCCCCGTCTGCGACCTCCATCAGGCCGTTTTTACGTTTGAGCGCACCAGTGAAAGAGCCAGCTTCATGACCAAACAATTCCGATTCAAACATAGTCGGCTGGATGGCTGGGCAGCTGATATCAATGAAGGGATTGTTAGCTCTCACGCCGCTTTTGTAAATATAGTTTGCCAACACTTCCTTGCCCGAACCGGTTGGGCCGGTGATCAGCACTGAAACCGCTGCATCTGCAGCGCGTTTCGCCAAGTTGACCACGTTCTGCATTTCAGGCGTGCTGCCGATGATAAATGTTTCCTGATTGGCCTGCGAGGCGCGCAGGTGGTTTAGCTCCCGGCGCATCGAGACGGTTTTGGCAGCCCGACTAATCGATTCTTCCAGCGTGATCAAATCAAGCGGTTTCTCAATAAAGTCATGCGCCCCATTTTTCATTGCTTCCACGGCCATGCTGATATCGCCGTGGGCGGTTATGATGATGACTTCCGGACGGGAGGTCATGCGTGCTGTTTCTGCCAGCAGGTGCGGCCCATAGCCATCTGGCAGGCGGACGTCCAAGACAATAATGTCGGCTGAACCTTGTTGAAGGATTGTACGAGCTTCCGCCAAGGTACCTGCGCCAAGCACTTCATAACCCTTCTGGTTGAGAAAGGCACCAATGGCGAGGCGGGCAGTTTCTTCATCATCAACAACGAGTACAGTTGCAGTCATTTCTCAATTTTCTCCATCCGTGGAAGCAAGATATGAAACATGGTGCCTCCCGGAAAACTTTCAACATAAATGCTCCCTTTGTGAGCGGTGATAATTCGCTTGGTGATTGCGAGCCCCAAGCCTGTGCCGCTGCTGTTGGTGGTCACGAAGGGTTCAAAAATACGTTCGCGTAAATCATCCGGAATGCCTGGGCCAGTGTCAGCCACAATAATTTCATAATGAGGCGGGCGCATGCTGGCATCAGCGGGTAAGACGCGTACCGCCAATGTGCCGCCGGTGTTTTCCATGGCTTGTGTGGCGTTGCTGATCAGGTTGACGAATACCTGTTCCAAAGCGCGTGCATCTCCTTCGACGATGGGGTGGGCCGGATTTGCTTCAAAATTGTACTGTATATTCAACCTTTTCATGCGGGGTTCCCAGCGTTCCAAAATGAAAGGAATCAGGTCGCTCAGGTCGACGGTGGCAAAATGGTACTCCATCGGCTTGGAAAAAGTGAGCGTCGAATCCATCAGGTGAGTGAGACGCTGACAGTCCGCATAAATTTTGCTTATCAGTTCGTTGTCTGGGTTATCCGGTTTTTGCCTCGTTTGCAGATACTGCAGCCCAACCATAATGTTATTGATAGGGTTTTTTACCTCATGTGCAAAAATTGCAGAAATCTCACCCAAGAACGCGCGCTGTTCAAGCTGCTTGCTATGCGCCCGGATTTGCTCGGTCTGGCTCAAGTCGCGCAGCAGCAATACGATGCTCTGCAGCTTCGCGCCAGCCGTGACTGGCAAGCAGATAACCTGGGCTGGCAAGGTTCGGCCATTGCGGGTATTCAATGTCAGGTTGTCACCTGCCAGCGTACTGATGCCTTGCTGGGCGGAATTGTAAAGCGGTAAAAGCGACTCGTTGGCAATCAGCACCATTTCTGCTGGCTGCAAAAAGACCTCTTTGGTGGCATACCCCAACATGGTTTCAGCAGCAGGGTTCATCTCCGCCACGCGCAGGTCGGGGGTTAAAATAATTATGCCTTCTTCCAGGTTGTCGGTAATCACATTTTGCATGCGGATGATTTGACGCACCCCTTCAAGAGATTTGCGCGTATTTTCCAGGGTGGTCAGGTTTTGGCAGCTGGCAGCGGTATGGGCTGCCAGCAGCGCCATGTACCTCAAGCTTTCATCGTCGGGGACCGGTGTTTGCCCGGCGGCTGCAAGCAGCCCTAACGGCGTACCCAGGTAATCAAGCGGCACGGTCAGAACATACTCAAACCCAGCCAAAATTGCCTGCTCATGCAATCCGCAGCGTGGTTTTTTGCCCAGGCGCCAAAGGAACAGGTTGGGCAAAAGCTCGAACAAATTCTCGCCAATGACGTCAGGGAAAAGCCCTTGGCCTGGCCCGTCAGCCTTTATTCGTGTGAGCTGGTTGGTCTCTTTTTGTAGCAGATAAATAGCTGTTGTCTGTGGATTGATGGTCTTGGTGAAGATTTCAGTCGCAATCTTAAGCGCTTCTGAGGAAGAAGCTGCTTGACTGACACGGGTCAGCATGGTTAGGTTGTCGTATAGAAATTCTTTGGCCAGCAGTTCCTGACGGATTTCGGACTCGGCCTCGGGAGGCGTAAAAACCAAGATTACCATCTGATTATTCAGGCTGATGGAAAGCACCCGCAACGCGGCCAGCAACAAATCGGCGCTCGCCAACCGCAGCCGGATCGGACGGGTCTCGTTGCCAGTAGGATTGGTGTCTTGTTCGTCTGGGATGAATGTTGAGAGCGGTTGGCGTGAATTATCTTTGGCAGAAAAACCTGTCAGTTCCCAAAAGGCTTGGTTGCCAGCCAAAACCCGGTCTTCGGCGCGGTTATAGAGCAAACAGGCGTAAGGCAGCGCTTCAAGCAGCAGCGATTGATCCAAAATTTGCAAGTCGTTTTGGAGTGCCTTGGCGGTTGGATCGGAAGCGTTTATTACGGTCAAGCTGACCTGGCCGAACGGTTGGGCTGGCGCAGATGGGCCGGCAAGATTCCCTCAATGGAGCGGTATTTTGCCACCGTCCGGCGGGCAATATTGATACCCATCTCGCTCAGCCGCTGCTGAATTTCAGAGTCACTTAGCGGATCTTCTTCCGCATCGATCATTTCCCGAATGAGCGTGCGCTGTGGCAGGCTGCGGTCAAAAAAGACGGAAAGCGGAATGATCCTGCGGTTCGGCAGCTGTACCGTTTTTCCGGATACCGCCCGAGAGATGGTTGACTCATGGACATCCAATTCTTTGGCGATTTGGGCGCGGGTCAGCGAGCGCAGCTCTTTATCCCCACCGCGGATATACGGCTCCTGATAGGCGACTAATTTTTCAAGCAGCATTTTGAGCGCATTGGAACGCTGCTGGATGCATTTGATCAGCAAATTGGCTTTTTCAAGATCTTCACGCCACTCTTCAGCTTTGTCGTCATTAATTTGTTTGAGGGTTTCTTTGAAAAGCGGATTGACACGCAGGGTTCCCCGCATTGGCAGGATGATTTCAACAACCAGTGGATTGGAGGGATTGTCGCTTAGGGGGTAAATTAGGATGTCGGGCTGGTGAAAGACCTGATTTTCCTCTTCCGTTGGGTTGCGGACATCACCCCAATGTGAGCGTGCCGGAAACGGATTGAGATTTTCATAGATGAATTCAGCTACCTTGGCGATCTGGGCGGTCGTGGCACACAGCGCATGGGCAATCTCTGCATAATGGTGCTGACTAAGTTTGGGAAGAAAGTTGCGTACCACCTCGCGCGTATACGGCGGAATTGGGGCATTTTCTTCGAGGATATCCAACTGGGTCAGCATGGCGTCGACCGGGCCTTCAGCACAGACGCCGATGGGCTCGCAGCGTTTGAGGCGATTGATGAGATCGGCGATCTCGCCAGGGTCGCGGTGGTGATAGCGGGCGACTTCGAGGGGCGTGGTGGTCAAGAAGCCGTCGTCATCCAGATGATTCAGGATGAACGCTGCCAGCAGGTTTTCGTCCCAATCCAGGTCGCCGGCGATCTGGCGCAAAACATAGGTTGGAAGGTCCAAGGATTCAGAGGTGAAGGGCTCTTCGGGTAAATCCTCTGGCTGCAGCCCTCCAGAGGTGTAAAAATCCTCGCGAGGAGAAATAAACACGATCGGTTCAGAGGTTTCAAGATTTTTGGGCTGACTGCAAATGGGGCAGGGGCCGCTTGGGGGGAGCAAACGGCCGCACATCGGGCAGCGGCGCTCTTCGATCATCTCCAGCGCCGGGTTATTTGACAGCTCAGATTCAATTTTTTGGAGAAGCTCGCTTGAAGTGAGGCTTAACAAAGTCATCGTCTGAGCCAGGTGAGCGGAAGTGCTCAGGGATGTATGCTGACTTTGCGATTGAAGCATGGTGCCTCCTTTCTCTACTGAGATTTCACATCAGGTTTTGTGCAAGAATTATACCAAGTATTTTAGTAAACTCTGCATTTCAGCTGCCAGCCTATGGTTGAATGGCACTGGCTAATTTGAGGCCTGGGATATAATGAACAAAAAAGGATGAGAAAAAAATAAGACATGAACATCAAACCAGCCAAAACCGTTGCCAATTTACAGCCGTATTTCTTTGCCGGGCTGCCTAAAAAGTTTGCGGAATTGGAAGCCCGGGGCGTTAAAGTCATCCGCCTGGATATGGGCTCACCGGACTTGCCGCCTGCGGATTTCATCATTGACAAATTAGTTGAATCGGCGCGCGACCCACGAAAGCATGGCTACTCACCAGCCGGCGGCACCAAGGGTTTTCGGCAAGCCGTGCAAACCTATTATCAGCGTCGGTTTCAGGTCGGGTTGGATGCCGACCGGGAAGTGTTGGCGTTGATTGGCTCGAAGGAAGGTATCTTTAATATTCATCATACCTTGTTGGACCCGGGTGATTTAGTGCTCATGCCTGACCCTTACTATCCGGTGTACCTGGCGGGTGCTCAGCTGGCGGACGCCCGGGTTTACTATATGCCGCTGGTTAAAGAAAATGGCTTCCTGCCAGATTTTGATCAAATCCCCGGGGCGATTGCCGATGAAGCCAAAATGATGTGGCTGAATTATCCGAACAATCCTACGGGCGGTGTGGCCGACCTGGATTTCTTCCTTAAGGCAGTAGCGTTTGCCAAAGCACATGACATTGTTATCGTTCATGATGCGCCATATACCGATTTGACCTTTGGAGGGTTTAAGGCACCGAGCATTCTGCAGGTGGAAGGTGCCCGGGATGTGGCGGTTGAATTCAACAGCCTGTCGAAGACTTATAACATGGCCGGGTGGCGGATTGGCATGGCAGTCGGAAACTGCGACATCATCCGACTTTTGGCCACTTACAAGAGCCAGATTGACTCATCCATCTTTACCCCCATCCTTGACGCCGGAGAGACCGCGCTGACTTCTGATCAGAGTTGGATAATTGGCAGAAATCAAATTTACGAAAAACGGCGCGATGCAGTCTATCAGGCCTTGAGCTCGGCCGGCTTCGATGTCGAATTGCCGCAAGCTGCCATTTACCTCTGGGCGCGCTTGCCTGCCAAATTCGATGACCCGGTCAAATTTTGTGCCGATCTTTTAGACGAAACCGGGGTAAGCCTGACCCCCGGGATCATTTATGGCCCGAGCGGAAAAGATTACATTCGGATTTCGATCGTGACTCCAACGGATTCCATCCTGGAGGCAGTGGATCGCCTGACACGCTGGGTCGCTGAGAAATAGCGAGGCAACATTTTGAGATCTGAAATTATTACGGAAGCGCCGGTTGAGCAGGCCATCCTGGTAGGGGTACAAATCGGGCCGGCTCGCCAACAAGCAATTACCTTGGAAGCTTCGCTTGAGGAGTTGGAACTTTTAGCGGGCACAGCAGGAATATCCGTACTCGCAGATATTAGCCAAAACTTGGATTCGCCCAACGCCAGCACCTTGATTGGGAAGGGAAAACTGGAAGAGCTGAAGATATTGCTGGATGAAACCGGTGCCACAACCGTCATTTTTGACGAGGAACTGGAACCGCGGCATCAACGTGAATTGGAAGCCGAGCTGGGAAGCAAAATTAAAGTTTTAGACCGGACCGCGCTGATTCTGGACATCTTCGCCCAGCATGCGCACACCCGCGAAGGCATGCTGCAGGTTGAGCTGGCGCAGCTTAAGTATCGCCTGCCAAGGCTCACCCGAGCCTGGTCGCATCTGGCCCGCCAAGGTGGCGGCGGCGGCGGCCGAGCGGGCAGTGTCGGCGGAGTAGGCCTGCGCGGACCGGGTGAAAAGCAATTGGAAGTAGACCGACGGGAAATCAAGTCGCGAATCGCCCGGTTGGAGGATGAATTGGATAAAGTTCGCGAGCAGCGCTCCCGCTACCGCGAGCACCGCCGGAAAACCAATGTGCCGGTTGTGGCCCTGGTTGGCTACACAAACGCCGGCAAGTCCACACTGCTCAATCAGCTCACTGGAGCTGATATCTATGTGGCTGACCAGCTCTTTGCCACGCTGGACCCGACCACCCGCCAGTTGGAACTGCCCAGTGGGCAAACTGTCTTGCTGACCGACACCGTCGGTTTCATCCAAAAATTGCCAACCACTCTGGTGGCAGCCTTTCGGGCGACTTTGGAAGAAATCAGCGAGGCCGACCTGTTGGTGCACGTGGTCGACATCTCACAGGAGCATGCGCTCCATCAGCGGCAGACGGTTTTGGAAACTTTGGAAAGCATTGGCGCGGGTGAAATCCCGATGATCACCGCTTATAACAAGGTCGATCTGCTCAGTGCGGATCAAATTGAGCGCGTCAGAGAACTGCTAGAGCCGGATGCGTTGCTGCTAAGCGCTGCCCGGGGAATTGGATTGGAAGCCCTGAATGATCAGATTGCGAAAGAAGTTGCACTGGCCTATCAATGGGTTACCGTCTTGATTCCCTACGACCAGGGGAAGCTTGTCTCTATTTTCCATGAGAAGGGTCAAGTCTCCAAAGTGGAAAACCTGGCGCGGGGGATCCGCATGGAAGGAACATTGCCCAGGCAGCTGGTGCCGATGTTTATGCCTTTTGCTGTGAAAGGCAACAAGGCCAATTGACCTATTGCCAAGAGGGGTATCGGCTCAGACTGCCAACTGGTGTAAGACGCCGCGAACGCGCAGGGTTTTTGTGGGCGGGGCTGGGCAGATTAAATGATATGACCTGATTGCTGGGGAGTGCTCGTACGCGCAAGCGCGCTGGACTGCCGCGGGAAAAGAGTCGTTAACATAAAAAAGCCACCCGCCTGGGTGGCTGGCATAAAGACTTCTGAGGTTATTCTTTTTCGATCGAAAGTACTTCCCGGCCCTGATAGTAGCCGCATTTGGGGCAGACGCGATGTGGCAGGCGGGGCTCGCCACAGTTAGGGCAGGCGACGCTGTTGCGGGTTTTCAAAGCGTCATGAGCGCGCCGGCGGTCGCGCCGGCCGGAAGTAGATTTTCGTTTTGGTAATGGGGTCATCTTGAACTCCTATAAATAATCTTTAACCTTTTTATTTTACACCATCCCATCAATATTACAAGGGGAAAAAAGAATGATGTTATTAGTCAGCGATTATGTCACCCCTCTAAGTAACCAGCGAATATGTCACCCCCATGAATGAAATCAAAGTATATATTGAGGGATGAAAAAGTTGACCTTGTTGATGATGCGGAATCTGCGCTCCCGCCCCCTATGCTTGCGGGAGACTGTTCGTTGTTATCGCTCGATTACTCTGTCATTGCTCAATTACGCTGTCATCGCGAGGGAAGAAGCGATCTCGCTTTTTTTGGGCGGGCAAACCAAAAAGAGAGATTGCCGCGCTGCGCTCGCCTCCTTGTCATCGCTCGGTTAATTTGTCATCGCGAGGGACGAAGCGATCTCGCTTTTTCTGGGCTGGCAAAACAAAAAGAGAGATTGCCGCGTTGCGCTCGCAATGACAGCAGAGTCATCGCGAGGGAAGAAGCGATCTCGCATTTTTTGGGCGGGCAAAACAAAAAGAGAGATTGCCGCGTTGCGCTCGCCTCCTTGTCATCGCGAGGGACGAAGCGATCTCGTTTTTTTGGGGCGGGCAAAACAAAAAGAGAGATTGCTGCGCTGCGCTCGCCTCCTTGTCATCGCGAGGGACGAAGCGATCTCGCATTTTTTGGGCGGGCGAAACAAAAAGAGAGATTGCTGCGCTGCGCTCGCCTCCTTGTCATCGCGAGGGACGAAGCGATCTCGCCTTTTCTGGGTTGGCAAAACAAAAAGAGAGATTGCCGCGCTGCGCTCGCCTCCTTGTCATCGCGAGGGAAGAAGCGATCTCGCATTTTTTGGGCGGGCGAAACAAAAAGAGAGATTGCTGCGCTGCGCTCGCCTCCTTGTCATCGCGAGGGACGAAGCGATCTCGTTTTTTTGGGGCGGGCAAAACAAAAAGAGAGATTGCCGCGTTGCGCTCGCCTCCTTGTCATCGCGAGGGACAAAGCGATCTCGTTTTTTTGGGGCGGGCAAAACAAAAAGAGAGATTGCCGCGTTGCGCTCGCAATGACAGATGTGATAGCGAGGGACTAGATATTTGTCATCGCTCGCCTCCTTGTCATCGCGAGGGACGAAGCGATCTCGCCTTTCGGACTATGCAATGATGAATGAGAGATAGCCACGCTGAGCTCTCAATGACAAAATTGCCGGTCGCAAAACCCAGAGGGTGCCTTGACAAGATTCAGGAGAGATTGCTTCGTGCCTCGCAATGCCAAAACGCCGAGAAGGGGGTTTGAAAGAGTCTTTGCTTGCTATGACAAAGTTGAAAATTCGCTCTGCTCCCTGAGTGACTTTTGGGCTAACACTCTATTCATGCCTGCTGCGAAATTTGACAGCCTGAATGGCGTGATTGCCTATTCCGTATATAATGAATCGACATGAGCAGAAAAAGAAGTGCACTGATCAACTGGATTGCTCTTGGCCTGATCCTGATGGCGTTGTTTTTGGCGGTTATTGAACTGGTGCGGTACGCCCAGGTGCGGGCTACTTTCCCTACCGGTCTAAAAATTGCCGGGCTGCCGGTAGGCGGGCTAAGTTATGACGAAGCCGCGGAGCGCCTGGTTCAAGTTTATATGTCCCCAATTGAACTGCAGTACGGGGAAGAGCGCATTCAAGTGCGTCCAGCCACGCTCGGCTTCGAAATGCGCGTAGAAAACATGTTGGCTGCCGCCGACAAACAACGCACGGGCGAATCCTTTTGGGCCGGCTATTGGCGCTTTTTGTGGAACGTCCCGATTTCTTCTCAAGATGTGCCTCTGCAAGCCGTTTTTGACGACGAACGCATCCGCAGCTTCCTCCAGAACGACATTGCCGTCCGCTACGACATCCCTGCCTCCCCGCCGATGCCTATCCCGGGGGAAAGCGCCTTTTATAGCGGTCAAACCGGTACGCGCATTGATTATGAAGTATCCATAGACCGCATCAAAGAAACGCTCAGTTCACCCTCCAAGCGGACCGCTATTCTCGAGATTGTCAGCACTCGCCCTGTCCGCCCGACCATAGATCTCTTGGAAATCATGCTTAAAGATATCATCAGTGCGTCTCCATATGACGGACTGATTGAGCTGTATCTGAAGGACCTGAAGACCGGCATGATGATCCACTTTACGGAAAGCAAGGTAATGGATGAACCCCCGCCGGTCAATATCGCCTATTCATCATGGAGCACCATCAAGATTCCAGTGTTGATTTCACTTTTTCGCCGATTGGAGGAGCCCTACAACCCCCAAATTTTGGCTGAAATTGAGAAGATGGTCGAGCTCTCGGACAACGCTTCGACCGATGCGGTGGCGCGCCAGGTAATCGATACCAACCTGGCGCCGCTGCGAGTTACTGAAGATATGCAGGAGCTCGGCTTGGCTAATACTTTTTGGGCGGGTTATTTCAGCCTGGGAGCGCCCCTGCTGCAAGACTTTGAGACTCCAGCCAACCAGCGCAGCGATTACGTCACCGACCCTGATCGCTACGGGCAGACGACGCCAGAAGATCTCGGCCTGCTTTTGGAAGAAATTTATTATTGCGCGCAGGATGGTGGCGGCTCTCTGCCGCTGGTGTTTGCCGGCGAAATCAACCAGGCCGAATGCCAGATGATGGTGCAATATCTGGCCCTGAATAAAATTGGCGTGTTAATCCAAGCTGGGGTTCCTGCTGATGTGCAGGTGGCGCATAAACATGGCTGGGCAAATGAGGTCCAAGACGGCTTTGTGCATGTGGTGGCAGATGCCGGCATCGTTTATAGCGCCGGCGGCGATTATGTGCTTTCGGTCTTCGCTTACCATCCAGTCCAGATTTTGTTTGATCAGACCAACATCCTGGTGGCTGACCTCTCGCGAGCTGTTTATAACTATTACAATCTGGAGTAATCTACGCTCTGCCCAGTGGGGAAAGCGTGATAGAATCTGGGACTAGTCCCGCCCCCGTAGCTCAATGGACAGAGTGCCTGACTTCGAATCAGTTGGTTGCGCGTTCGAATCGCGCCGGGGGCATTCTGCTTGGCTTTGAACCTCCAGGAGGGGGCAAGTGTCGGTTGGTTGCGCGTTCGAATCGCGCCGGGGGCATTCTGCTTGGCTTGGAACCCCCAGCTGGGGGCAGGTGTCAATTGGTTGCGCGTTCGAATCGCGCCGGGGGCATTCTGCTTGGCTTGGAACCCCCAGAAGGGGGCAAGTGTCAGTTGGTTGCGCGTTCGAATCGCGCCGGGGGCATTCTGCTTGGCTTGGAACCCCCAGAAGGGGGCAGGTGTCCGTTGGTTGCGCGTTCGAATCGCGCCGGGGGCATTCTGTTTGCCTTGGAACCCCCAGCTGGGGGCAGGTGTCAGTTGGTTGCGCGTTCGAATCGCGCCGGGGGGAGTAAATCCTACATCACACTTACAGGCAACAGCTTCAGCTGGTATGCCTTGGCGCCTAATGGGAATAAATCAATTGCGCTTCTTTTGGATCGCTTTGATCTTCAAATTAAATTAATCTATAGATGCATTGGATTGACGGTATTGCTTGGTCTGTCTGTCGTGGTTTTTACCCGGAATAATTGCTTATCCATCCTGTTATCTTGCCTCTCCAACTGGCTCCGTGCCTCCAACTCCACCGAGCTGCCAGTGCTTCAAGAAGCTGCGGGTGCGTTCATCCTGCGGGTGGCGCAGCAGTTGGCTCGCGCTGCCCATCTCCACCAGCTGACCTTTCTCCAGGAAGATGACTTCTTCAGCCAACCGCAAGGCCTGGGCTGGGGCGTGGGTTGAAAAGATGAGCAGGCAGCCGGTTTCGCGGGCATATTCGCGTAAAACCGTCTCGATCCGGTCCATTCCGCGGATGTCAGTGGCGGAAGTGGGCTCATCCAGAATCAAGCAGCGTCGGGGTAGGGCAATCACTCGGGCCAGACCCATGCGCTGTGCTTCTCCTCCAGAAAGGCGATCACCGCGCGCTCCGGCTAGTTCGCTCAAACCGACTTTTGCCAGGGCTTCGGCTGCGCGGGTTTTCCTTTCGGCAGAACGAGGCAGGCCCATGCTGACATTCCGCAGCACACTAAAGCTAAAGCTGTATGGGGACTGCGGCAGGTAGGCCAGGTTGGCACGGCTGATGGAACGCAGCACCTGCCCAGAAGTGGGCGCCAGGGTCCCGGCCAACAGGCGCAGCAGCGTGGTCTTGCCGCTGCCATTTTCGCCGATGATGCCGTAAGTGCGCCCTTCTTCGAAGCGCAAGTGGGGGATCTGCAAGGTGGTGCGATCCTTAAACCGAACTTCAACGGCGTTTAGCTCAAGCACGGCTGTCCAACTCCTGAATGTAGTGAACTGCAGAATTGATCAAGAACGAAAGGAGCAGCAGTACCCCGCCCAGCGCGATGGCAAATTCGAAATGACCCATGTTGGTCTGCATCATAATGGCCGTAGTCATCACGCGTGTTTTATACTGGATATTGCCGCCAACCATCTGCACCGCGCCAACTTCAGCGATCGCGCGGCCAAAGCCGGCCAAGATAGTTGAGATGAATGGTACGCGGCATTCGAGCACGGTATACCATAGCCTTTGATATGCATTTAGGCCTATGCCGGCACAAGTTTCGCGAATGGATGCGGCGCGCAGCGACACCAAATTGGCCGTCAATCCGGTGATAATCGGGGTGATGAGCAGTACCTGGGCGATGACCATCGCCTGAACGCTGTAGAGCAAGCGCAGTGAACCCAGTGGACCGGAACGTGAGAGCAGCAAAAAAACAATCAACCCGGCCACTACTGGCGGCAGGCCCATCAAGGTATTCACCACACGGGTGATCCAGCTCCGGCCACGGAATTCATTCCCGCCTAACAGCACCCCTAACGGGAGCCCGAGTAAGGCGGAAATCAGCGTGCTGAAAAACGACATGCGCAGCGTCACGCCGATAATTTCACGCAGCTCTGGGTTAGGCCCGAAAAGCAGGCTGAAGATTTCTTGCAGCACGAGTATCTATTAATGAATTTAGCGGAGGGAGGCGCAAATAAGCCTCCCTCCCGCTTCAATGATTAGTCAAGGTTGAAGAACAGAGGTTCTCCATATTCAGCGACGCCATAGTTGGCAATCATTTCTCTGGCCTTATCGGTTTTTATCCAGTCAATGAATGCCTGAGCGCCCTCAGCGTTGACGTCGGCAAAACGCTTGGGAGAAATGGCGATCAAAGAATAAGTATTTTTCATGTCGTCAGTTTCTTCAAGCAGCAAGGCCAGGTTGTTCTCGTGGGCGAGGAAGGTGGCCTTATCCGAAAGGGTATAAGCCTGTTGTTCGTCAGCTGCAGTCAGGGCCTGACCCATACCGGCGCCAATGCTCACGTACCAGGGCTGGCCGGTGGGGTCCAGGTTGATAGACTGCCAAATTTTCAATTCCTGCTTATTGGTGCCGCTGTCATCACCGCGTGAGATGAAGGTGGAACCACTGTCAGCGATCAGCTGGAACGCTTCTGCTGCAGTCGTCGCGTTGGCAACCCCGGCTGGGTCATCCGCTGGGCCAACGATGACGAAGTAGTTATACATAAACGGGATGCGCACTTCGTCGTAACCTTCAGCGATGAATTCCTCTTCAGAGGCTTTGGCGTGCACGAGGAGGAGATCTGCATCTCCAGTGCGCCCTTTTTCAATAGCAGCGCCGGTACCTGCGGAAGTGATTTCCAACTTGTAGCCGCTGTCTTTCTCAAACTCAGGCTGCAAATAGGCCATCAGGCCTGAATCATTGACCGAGGTTGTGGTAGACATGCGGATGACGGGGTTGGCGGGGGTTTTCGCGCAGGCTGCCATCGAGAAAACCATTACCCCCATGATTAAAACCAAACAGAACTTTTTCATACCATTCTCCTTTCCAAAATGGGAGGCGCCGTCGTTTCCGCCAGCACCCTTGAGCATGGAGCGTTTGGGATTTGCTTCATGCTGCCGCCTGAGATTCCATCCGGATTTCTCCCGGGAAGAAAAGTCAGGTCGAAGAATAATCGCCAAAGATTATAAACAGAATTCAGGAGTTTGGTATAGGCATTATTTGTTGGTCATCCGCGGCCACATTCCGCAGTTTCACCCCTAAGGGTCTCAATTGCGTGCGCCATGACCGGCAAAAAAACTTCCAGGCTTTCCAGCGCACCTCTTGGGCTGCCCGGCAGGTTGATAATCAGCGTTTTCCCGCGGATGCCGGCGCAAGCCCGGCTCAGCATGGCGCGGCTGGTGATATTAAGGCTGGCCTGGCGCATCGCTTCCGGGATCCCGGGAACTTGTTTTTCAATCACGGCCAAGGTTGCCTCTGGCGTGACATCACGCGGGGCAAAGCCAGTGCCGCCAGTGGTCAAAATCAGGTCCACTTCGCCGCTGTCGGCCAGCTCAACCAAGGCTGCAGAGATCAAATTTATTTCATCCGGGATGATGCGGGTAGCGCAGATGGTCGCCTTGCCGGCCAGGGCCGCCTCTAGCGCTGGCCCGCTGCGATCCTCACGTTCACCCCGCGCGCCCTTGTCGCTAATGGTCAAAACGGCCGTACGAATTGTAGGAGAGATGGTGATTTCATCCATGGCTTTTACCGATCCGCCTTTCAAAACGCGAGTGAAGATCCCTTCGGTAGGCATGATGCACATGCCCACCTGTTCAAAGATCTGACAGTGTTGGTGGCAGACCTTGCCAATTTGAGTCACTTGCAGCAGTGCCTCTCCGACATTAAGCAGCGTTCCGATCGGCAGATCCCAAAGGGCGATGCCTTGCGTGGTGATGTTTTCGGCGAAGATGCCCGGGGTTAAGCCGCTTGCACCCAAAGCGCGCATTTTATCGACGCTGCTCTGATCCAACAGGCTAACCTGACGGTGCCAATCACCGGCGTGTGCATCTCCAGCGATGCCAAAATTTTCGATCAGTTGAATCTGGTCCACGGGTTGCTTAATCGTACCCCGTTCCAGACTGATATTCACAGCCAAAACATTAGCCACCTGTCATCCTCCGATACGGCTCATATTGCGGTCTGCCACCCAGTGATCTTCAAATTGGTGGGATTCGGGCTTCTTACTTACTGCTTGTTGGATGAGCGTCAGCAGGGCATCATCACCACTCTGGAGGGCTGGGCGCAAATCAAATTCACTTTCCTGCCCGAGGCAGGTGCGCAGCCGACCGTCGCTCATCACGCGTACCCGATTGCAAGAGCTGCAAAACTTATGGGAAAGCGGGCTGATGAAACCTACCCGACCCAAGGCGCCCGGCAGCTGAAAATCCTGGGAGGGCTGGCCAGGGTTGCGGGGCGGCAGAGGCTGCAGCTCTGGCCGCTGGGCGATCAAATCTTGATTATTGATGCGCAGTTCGCGGCTGTGATTGCCAGTGCCCACTGGCATATATTCAATAAAGCGCACGTCAAGTGGGCGGTCGATCGTCAAATTGATGAAATCATCCACTTCCCGATCGTTTTGGCCGCGGATAAGGACCACATTGATCTTAACCGGATGCAGTCCAGCGGATAAGGCTGTATCGATGCCTGCCAAAACTTTAGCCAGATCTCCACCACAAAGCTGGTGGAAAAGTTCCCGGCCTAATGAGTCAAGGCTGATATTCACGCGATCCAATCCCGCTTGTTTTAGGCCAGCGGCCTGTTCAGCCAACATCTGAGCATTGGTGGTCAGCGAAATATCCTCAATTGTTGGCAAAGCCCGGATTCCGGCGATGATTTCGCGTAGATCACGGCGCAGCAGCGGCTCTCCGCCGGTCAGCCTCACTCTTCTAACGCCCAATGCTGCAAAAGCGGCGGTGATCCGCACCAGTTCTGACCAGTGCAGCTCGGCTGCGCGTGGGCAAAAACCCTCATCTGAGCGGCAATAAGTGCAGCGCAGGGTGCATCGCTCGGTGATGGAGAGCCGCAGATAGCTGATTTCTCTGCCGAAACCGTCAATCATCGGGCTTTCCTTCCACAGGCCGGACAAACTCACCGGACTTGCCGCCTTTCTTGCTCTCCAGGCGAACGCGGCAGATCTCCATACCCCGATCAACGGCTTTTAGCATGTCATATACCGTCAACGCGGCCAGACTGACTGCGGTCAGTGCTTCCATCTCAACGCCGGTTGGGCCAGTAGTTCGGACCAGGCTGGTGATGTGCAGCTCTTCCTTTGTGTATGCCTCAAAATGAACTTCGGCAGCAGTGATCGCCAGCGGATGGCAAAGCGGGATCAAGTCAGCTGTGCGTTTGGCGGCCATAATCCCTGCGACGCGGGCAACGGCCAAAACGTCACCCTTTGCTGTCTCTCCACTCAAAAGAAGACTTAACGTTTCGGGCTTCATTCGTACAATAGCGGAGGCCTGAGCCTCACGCAGGGTGTCCGCCTTGGTGCTGACGTCCACCATTTGCGCTTTTCCTTGACGATCGAGATGGCTTAGTTCCATTTAATCACTTCTCCGGGCTGTTCCAAAGTATATCCTCCCATGCGCTGCAGGCGTTCTGCCAGCTCGGGGCCTTTTAGAACTTCAATCAGCCTCTGAACCGATTCCATCTGCAGCGCCGATTCGGCAACCAGCAGGTCATACTGCTCTTCGGCCACTGGGATGAAATCCAGGCCATAAATGCGGGCGGCAGCCAGAATGCCCATGCCTGCGTCTGCACTGCCAGCAGCAATAGCAGCAGCCACTGCCGTGTGGGTCATTTCTTCACGGTCGAAACCCAGCACGGTACTGGTATCAATGCCCTGGCGGGAGGTCAGAAAATCGATCAGAATGCGCGTACCGCTGCCTTTCTGCCGGTTGACATAACGCGTGCGTGGCAGGTCAGCAATGCCTTGAATGCCGAGCGGGTTGCCAGGTTGAATCATCAGCCCCTGCGTCCGCTGAACACAGCGCAGCAGCACAACGCCTCCCTGCGGGAAGTACCGCCGAACGTATGCCAGATTGTACTCTCCGGTTTCCTCATCCAGTAAGTGAATGCCGCCCATATGGGCTTCGCCGCGTCGGATCGCCATGATGCCGCCCATGCTTCCAACGTGCGAAGAAGCCACCTGAGTTTCTGGCCAGCGACGCTTGAGGATGTCGGTGATTTCATCCAACAGGGGGTCATGGCTGCCGGTGATCACCAGCGTCCGGCGAATGTCATCCAAACTGCGGATCAGTTGGACGTCTACCAGATCGCCGGCTTCATAGCCTTCGGTATTCTGGGGGATGTGAATGATCCCATCTGCCTTTACAAAGGAGCTGACCACACCGGCTCCGCGGTTGAGGGGCACGGCTACCAATCGGCCATTCACTTCGCCAACCCGGGCACGGACAAATTCAAGATATTTGAGGGTTGATGTCAGCCGGCGCGAGATGGAAGCCTGGATAAAAGGCGCGTCTGGGTATAGTCGGCCAGTCAGGCGAGAAATCACGGGTTTGAGGAGCTGATCCAACACCAAAATGCCAGAGACCGGATAGCCTGGCAGGCCGACCACCGGGATGACTTTGTGGCCAACCTGGGCGCTGGCCAGAATGGCTGGCTTGCCCGGTTTAATGGCAACCCCATGCAGCAGAACGGTTCCAACCTTGCGAATCGCGTCCAGCGCGAAATCTTTGGCTCCGGCGGACGAGCCGGCGTTCAAGATGACCATGTCACAATCTGCCAGCGCGGCCTGCAGCGCCGCTTCGATCTGCATGGGCTGATCGGGCACAATCGGGAAAACTTTCACCTGGCAGCCAAGGTCCTGCAGCAAACCGGAGAAAATCGTGCTGTTAAACTCAATAATGTCACCAGGGCCCGGATTTTCACGGGGAGAGATCAGTTCGTTGCCGGAAGGGATTAAACCGACCAGAGGTTGGCGATAAACTGCAACTTGCAGAACGCCCGCCGCCAGCATGGCACCCAGGGCAGGGGGGGTAAGCTCAGTGTTAGAAGTGACGATCATATCGCCGGCAGAAATGTCTTCCCCAATTTGGCGGACGTTTTGCCAGGGGACTGCCGCAGCATAGAGCCGCACCTTTCCTTCAACTTCAATAACGTCTTCGACCATCACCACGCAATCGCTGCCTTCAGGAAGTGGATCGCCGGTGTTTACCCAGCGGAAAGCTTCAGGCTCCAGCGTTACTGGATGAGTCTCACTGGCAAATTGCGTGAGCGCTGCGGATAGGGCGATCCCATCCATTGCGCAGGCGTTGTAGTGGGGTGCGCTGATCTGAGCGTATACTGCTGAGCTGGTGACCCGATGATTGGCGCTTTCGGTAGGGATGACCTCAATCAGGGGGGCCATACCGGCTGAAATTAGCGCGTCCAGGTACTGTTGGCGGGCGTCCGCCAATGGAATGTTTGTCAGATATTGAAAAGGCATAGTAACCTCATAAGCGTGTAACCCAAACAGATGCACCCGCAGGCAGGCCTTCTTCGTCCCGAGCAATCACGATGAAGCCGTCAGCGCGTGAAATCATTGAAATCAGGCCTGATTTACTTAAAAGTGGCAACGCCAGGCCTTCAGGGCTGAGTGAAACCAAAATAAATTCCTCGCGGCCGTGGTTGGAAGAAACTGCCCGATCCAATCGGGCGGAGATTTGAATTTCGGGCAGAGTGCCGCCTTGCAGCGCTGCCAGCAGCGGCCGGACCAGCGTGCGGAACATAAAATAAGCGGCGGCCGGGTTACCAGGCAAGCCGAAAACCGGTTTGCCCTGAATTGCCCCAACGATGGTGGGTTTGCCGGGTTTGACCGCGATGCCATGCACCCATAAGTCGCCTAACCTGGTGATGATTTCGGGTAGTTGATCGCGCGTCCCCACCGAGGTGCCGCCCGAGACCAACAGCACGTCGGCTTCCTTCAGCGCAGCGGACATTGTTTCTTCCAGCAGGCCAGCCTGGTCGGGAATGATCCCCCAAAAGCGGGGGCTACCGCCAGCCTCAAGGGTCATTGCCTGCAGCAAAGGGCCATTGACGTCCCGGATTTGAGCAGGCCCGGGCGCGGCTTCGGGCGTGACCAGCTCATCGCCAGTGGAAATGATCGCCACGTGTGGTTGTGTGGAAACTGAAATTTGGGTCAGGCCCATCGCAGCCAGAGTCCCAAGGTCGGCTGAATGCAGGAGTTTGCCGGAGGGGATCACCACCTGACCAGGGGCCGAATCTTCACCCTTGCGGATGATGTTGGCTCCGGCTGGGGTCGGTTTGTAGAAGGCATAAAGATCTTCAGCCAGAGCTTCAGTATGCTCCAACATGACTACCGCATCCGCTCCAGCTGGCAGGGCGGCGCCGGTCGAGATGTAGACGCATTGACCCGCAGAGACGCTGACATCCGGCGCCTTTCCCATAAACGATTCGCCGGTCTTGCGCAGTAACGCCGGGATGGACTCTGAACAGCCGAGCGTGTCGCGGCTATGCACTGCAAAGCCATCAACCGTGGCACGATCAAAATCGGGCACAAATTCAGCTGAGACGGCCGCACTGGCCAAAAAGCGATTGAGCGCCTGGCTGAGCGGCACGATTTCCGTTTGTACACGCAATGCGCCAAACTTGTCGTGGATTAGGGCTTGTGTTTCTTGTAGGGTTTTTACTTTGAACATGAGTTCGTCTGCCAATTCTAATTTCTTTGATTGTAATAAAGAAACGGGAACTGCGCCACGCATTTGAAACATCTCTGGCCGGAGGTACGGATTGCTTGCGGAGCACAATTCTAAGGCCTCGATGTTGGCAGGGCAGGGATTCAGCTTTGAAAGCCCACCCGGCTGCTGCTGCAATGCTCAAGCCCTGCCATGGCGACCTGACGTTTGAGTCTCAAATGAAAGGTGACTACCAAAATGGCGCTGGGCAGTTTGGCTTGCTAGAAAAAAAGCGGAAACCATAGATTACTTGGGAAGCCCAAGAAAAGCAGACCGCTGCGCGTAGTATTCAAATATAACAACAAGACCCCCGAAATGACTTTGACAAGCTGGGTTCCCAATGGTAGACTGTTTTGCTTGTGACGCCCAAAGGGTGGGCGTCTTTTTATGTAAACTGCTGGAAGGGTCGCCTGGGATGCCAAACCTGCTGAAATCCATTATACTTTTGGCAGAGCGAAGCTCGGATTGCACCGCAAAAACGTGATGTGAAGAAGGAAAAATGAAAGTCATACTTACCGGTTCACTGGCATTTGACTATTTGATGAAGTTTCCTGGTCTTTTTAAAGATCACATCCTGCCGGATCATCTGGATAAAATCAGCTTGTCATTCCTGGTGGACGACATGGCGCGCCGCGCTGGCGGCGTCGGATCTAACATCGCCTATACGCTGGCGCTTTTAGGTGGTAACAGCTATCTCTATTCATCGGCTGGTGACGATTTTGTTGACTACTCTCATCAGCTGGCGAGATTGGGGGTAGATGTCAGTGGAGTGAAGATTGTGCCCGGCCAACTGACGGCCTCATTCTTCGCTACCACCGACCTTTCCAACGCCCAGATCGCATCCTTTTACAGCGGTGCCATGGCAGAATCTGCCCACATGCCACTGGCAGAAGCGGACTATGCCCCTGACGATTTTGTCATGGTGTCGCCTTCCGATCCGCGGGCCATGCAAAATTACATTAGCGAAAGCGCTCAGTTAGGTTTGCGGATGATTTTTGACCCAGGTCAGCAAGTCGTGCGGGCAGACCCTTGCATCTTGAAGGATGGCATTTTTAACGCTTACGGACTGTTTGTGAACGATTATGAGTTTGAGCTTCTGCAAAAGTGCACTGGATTGAGTGCGGAACAAATTCTTTCCTATCCTGCTTTCAGCGTGGTCACGATGGGGAAAGACGGTGCCAGGTTGTATACTGCCGACGAGAATTTGCATGTTCCAGCTGTGCCCGATGTCAAGATTGTGGACCCGACCGGTGTGGGAGATGCTTTTCGCGCTGGCTTTTTGCGTGGCTATATGGCCGGGTTGAACCTGCAGGTTTGCGGCGAAATGGGTACGATTGCAGCGGCATTTTGCATCCAAAATGATGGCCCACAAAATCATTTCTTTACCTGGGACGAATTTAAATCTTCTTATCGAAAATACTTTGACGACCGGGGCGAATTGGAAAAACTGAACCGGAACAATCAATCATTGGAGTGACCCATATGGATAATTACAACATTAAAGATATCAACCAGGCCGAGGGCGGTCATCGCCGGATGGACTGGGCAGCCCGCGAGATGCCTGTGCTGCGCTCGCTCGAAGAACGCTTCCGCCGCGAGAGGCCTTTCGATGGCATCCGCATGTCTTGCTGCATGCATGTCACCACTGAGACTGCCAATCTGCTGCGGACGATGCAGGCCGGCGGTGCAGACATCGTCATCACGGCTTCCAACCCGCTTTCCACGCAAGATGACGTTGCTGCGGCTTTGGTTTCGCACTATGAAATTCCGGTGTTTGCGATTAAAGGCGAAGACGACCCAACTTACTACAAGAACCTGCGCGCAGCGTTGGATCACCAGCCGCACATCACCATGGATGATGGGGCCGATCTGGTTAGCACCATCCACAAGGAACGCCGTGATCTGATCAAGAATATCATCGGCGGCACAGAAGAAACGACGACCGGCGTCATTCGCCTGCGCGCCATGGCTGCGGATGGCATGTTGGCTTTTCCGGTGATGGCGGTAAATGACGCCATGACCAAACACTTTTTTGACAACCGCTATGGTACCGGACAATCCACGATCGATGGAATCATTCGCGCGACCAACGTGCTTTTGGCCGGCAAAACATTCGTTGTGGCTGGGTACGGCTGGTGCGGCCGGGGTCTGGCAAACCGGGCACGCGGCATGGGCGCAAACGTCATCGTTACTGAGATTGACCCGCTGGTCGCACTGGAAGCCGTGATGGAAGGCTTCCGGGTGATGCCGATGTCTGAAGCCGCCAAAGTTGGCGACATCTTTATTACCGTTACCGGTGATTTAAACGTCATTGACGAAGAAGACTTCGCGGTCATGAAAGATGGCGCTCTGGTTGGCAATTCAGGCCACTTTAATGTCGAAATTGACTTGCCCGCATTGGAGCGGATGAGCGTCAACAAAAAACTGGTGCGCCCGTTCGTCGAGTCGTATGAGCTGGCGGATGGCCGTCAAATTAATATCTTGGGCGAAGGTCGGCTGATCAACCTGGCAGCTGCGGAAGGCCACCCCGCTTCGGTGATGGATATGTCTTTTGCCAACCAGGCGCTGGCAGCGGAGTATATGATCCAACATGCCGGTCAATTGTCACAAAAAGTCTATGACGTTCCCGAAGTGATTGACCGTGAAATTGCGCGCCTCAAGCTGGAATCGATGGGTGTAAAGCTGGACGTGCTCACTGAGGAACAGGTGCACTATTTGAATTCCTGGGAAGAAGGTACGTAGTTAACAGACCGTTCCTTCGGTTACTTAAGTTCAGCTACAAAAAATCGCCCCTCACAGAGGGGCGATTTTTATAGTTTGTCGCTTGGCTTGAGCTGCTTGCGGGTCAATATTCCGAAGTCTCCGGACTTTCATCCTCGCTGGTATCAAAAGCACCGGTAAGCTGGTCGACACTGCCCAGGTCGCGGACGGCTTGCTCAATTTCCTTCATGACTTCAGGGTTTTGCTTCAGGTAATTCTTTGAGGCTTCCCGGCCCTGGCCCAGGCGGCTTTCTTTGTAGGAGTAGAAGGAGCCGCGCTTTTCGATCACTTCCAGGTTGGTTGCCAGGTCGAGAATGTCACCCTCCTTAGAGATGCCTTCGTTGTACATGATGTCAAATTCAGCCACGCGAAAAGGTGCCGAAACTTTGTTCTTAACTACACGGACGCGGACGCGATTTCCGATGATCTCGGCGCCCACTTTGATGGACTGTACCCGGCGCACGTCCAGGCGCACTGAGGCGTAAAACTTAAGTGCCATGCCGCCGGTTGTCGTTTCGGGGTTGCCGAAGACGACACCGATTTTTTGGCGCAGCTGATTGGTAAAGATCACGGCGGTTTTGGTTTGATTAATGGCACCGGAAAGTTTACGCAGCGCCTGAGACATTAGGCGGGCTTGAACGCCCATGGTCGGGTCGCCCATGTCGCCTTCAATTTCGGCTCGCGGGACCAGCGCAGCCACCGAGTCGATCACCACCAGGTCGACAGCGCCAGAGCGTACCAGCGTCTCAGCGATTTCTAGGGCCTGCTCACCGGTATCTGGTTGAGAAATCAGCAAGTCGTCGATTTTCACGCCGCAGCGGGCGGCATAAACCGGATCCAACGCGTGCTCCATGTCGATGTAAGCGGCAGTACCGCCCCGTGCCTGACATTCGGCCACGATGTGTTGGCAGAGTGTGGTTTTGCCCGAAGATTCCGGGCCAAAAATTTCGGTGATGCGCGCTTTAGGGATACCGCCAACTCCAAGCGCCATATCCAGCGACAGCGATCCGGTGGGGATGGATTCCACCGCCATTTGCTGCGCCTCACCCAGGCGCATAATGCTGCCATCGCCATAGCGCTTCAAAATGTCTTGCAGCGCTTTGTCCAATACCGCTTTTTTAGCATCCTGCAAGTTTTGGTTGGGGTCCTGCCCGGCGGAGGTGGGAGTGACTTTTTTTGCTGCCATGTTTTCTCCAAATTTTCAAACTGAATAATTTCCTGATGCAATTATAGCACAATTGTTCGAAAGTAATTTGAAAGTCAAGGGACAATCCGCCGGCATTCCATGTAAAAGCGCTTATCTTTGGCGTGGCCCATCGAAAAGGTTTTGCGGGGAAGCGCGCCGTCCAGGATGACAGTTTTGAAGAAGCTCTCCTTGGGGATGGCGGGCAGATAAAATCCGATATTGTGATCCTGTTGGCTCAGCTGGGTAAGCACTTCTTCACCATGGACGTAGTCAATTTTGACTGAGGGGTTTTGCTGCAAGTATTCATCCAGGTAGCGCTGCAGGCTGCCCACCGCCAGTTGCTGGGTTGGATGTGGTATTTCCAGAAGGGAAACCCCATCCGCGTTCAGAACGCCCAGGCGCTGCACACCGGCTGGAGGCTGTGCAACAGCTTCGGCCATTTCCTTGAAACTGCCTGCTGGTTTCAGGTAGACGCCTTCACCCAGGTGTTGGACGCACTGATCGCAGAATCCTTCCGGAACATTGAATAGCACGCGGTGAATGGCTTCAAAGTGCAACGAAGGGTCATGCAGGTTTACCAGCTCCACCAGGGCAAAGCGGGCCGGGTGCTGGGGCTCAGCCTGCGGTTTAAGCTCCTCCCAGATGGCTTTGGCAGTGGCCAGCGAGTGGTTACCATCACCCATCGCGAAAAGCAGAGGATGGTCAGAGTCTTGCAGTCCATATTTGCGCGTATAATTTTCCGGTTCTATTAATGAAGTCAGGTTGTAGGTCACCGAACTTGTCAACTGGGGGTCAGACACAAGCCAACCCTTGAGGTGACCGCTGCCTTCCATCAGCTCGAAATCGTAGAGCGGCGCCAGCTGCTGCTTTTGAGCGACCACTTGGCTGAGGACGGTTTGGTCAGGGTCATCGTAGAGGACGAGGATGTGCGGCAGTTCCAGCGGAGCGCCGCGGCGGACCGCCATCCGCGGGGGCAGACGGTCGAGGATCGTGCCTTCGGTCGCACGGATGAGGGTCTGAGCACCCGGGTGGTAGTCGTAATCTTCCAAGTCTAATGCCACCACCAGACCTGTCTGCACTTCACCATGCACTGTGCGCTCCACCAGGACGAAACCGCGCTGCGGATGGAGTATGCCACTGTTGAGGTAGTCCCACATGGCTTGCTGGGAGGCGCGAATGCGATCCTGGATGTCTGGCGAATGCAGCCAGACTTCGGGAAGGATCATATGGAATGTGGAAGGTGCGTCTCCAACGAAGTGGGCCACTTTTTCCCAGTATTCGGGCTGCGATGTGAATTGATCGCAGGCGATCACGGCCCATTTTTGCAAGTCTATGGAAGGGTCGGGCAGCAGGATTTCAGGAACGATAACACCGATTTCTTCAGCTCGGGTCATGGCAGAAACCTTTCTTGGGTGAGTTTAGCTAATTGTATCAAATCCTGCCCGGTGTGGCGTTGATTTGAACCGGGAAGGGAGGCAATCACGATGAGTGAGAATGGGCTTTCGAGTCTGAAGAGTTCGATAGACGCAAGGCTTGGCTTGTCATCGCTAGCGAATGTTCTGTCATCGCGAGCGGAGCGCTTTGTCATCGCGAGTGCAGCACTTTGTCATCGCGAGCGCAGTGCTTTGTCATCGCGAGCGGAGCGCAATGTGCCCTCTGGGTATGGCGATCTCAGTTGTTCAGGGCAGGCAAACAGATAAAAGCGAGATTGCTCCGCAGGTTATCCTGTCATCGCGAGGAACGAAGCGATCTCGCCTTTCACATGCTGGCAAACAGACAAAAGAGAGATTGCTTCACAGGTTCGCCTCTATCTGTCATCGCGAGGAACGAAGCGATCTCGCCTTTCCACTGTCAGCAAACGGATAAAAGAGAGATTGCTTCGCAGGCTCGCCTCTATCTGTCATCGCGAGGAACGAAGCGATCTCGCCTTACCACTGTCAGCAAACGGATAAAAGAGAGATTGCTTCGCAGGCTCGCAATGACAGTAATATTGTGTCATCGCGAGCGCAGCGTGGCGATCTCGCCTTTGTCCTAACGAGCGCAGCGTGGCGATCTCGCCTTTGTCCTAACGAGCGCAGCGCAATGTGCCCTCTGGGTATGGCGATCTC